>JAZRZL010000031.1:0-47666 GCA_045601345.1 Faecousia sp.
TCCTGATTCCGTCTGCACACGTGGCCAGATCGTGACCTTCCTGTGGAGATACATGGGCGAGCCTAAGGCTACCAAGCCCGCAATCTTCTCTGATCTGGCGGAAGGCGCATCCTATGTTGAAGCAGTCGCATGGGCAGTAGAGGCTGGCATCACCAACGGCATTACTTCCGAGCTATTTAAGCCGGAAAATGAATGCACCCGTGGTCAGGCTGTCACCTTTATTAAGCGCGCTGTTGAAAAATAATCCTCTGCAATATACCAAAATAAATTCTGATTTCTGAGAAAATAGCCGGGTATGCGCCCGTAACAAGGCGCATACCCGGCTAAAATTAAGTTAGTTTTTGTGGATTTACTTGAGGTCACCTCTAAAAATCCAGCGCAAGTCGAGTTGCAAGGAATTTTTAGAGCTGCCCTTGACAATGTGTCTATTGCAGGGCTATAATTTCCGTGTGTTGGAACGCTGTTTGTTTTAAACGCAAGGAGGTTATTATGAAGATTGGTATTTATGGTTACGGAAATCTTGGAAAAGGTGTGGAATGCGCGATTACCAAAAATGAGGATATGGAGCTGGCCGCCGTCTTTACGCGGCGCAAGCCGGAATCGCTCACGCTGAAAACGCCCAATGTGCCGGTGGTTTCTGCTTCTGCGCTGGAAGACTGGGCTGACCGTCTGGATGTGCTCATTCTCTGCGGCGGCAGCGCAACGGATCTGCCTGAAATGACCCCCGCGCTCTGCGCAAAATTCCATGTTGTGGATTCTTATGATAATCATTCCTGTATCCCCAAGCATTTTGCCGCTGTGGATCAGGTGGCCAAAGAAACCGGCCATGTGGCGCTGATTTCCTGCGGTTGGGATCCGGGTATGTTCTCCCTGAACCGTGCCTATGCACTGGCAGCTCTGCCCGATGGGGAAAGCTATACCTTCTGGGGTCGCGGCGTATCGCAGGGACATTCCGATGCCATTCGCCGTATTCCCGGCGTGGTGGATGCCAGACAGTATACGGTTCCCCTGCCCAGCGCACTTGAGCGTGTGCGCGCCGGAGAGAACCCCAACCTGTCCGTAAGAGAAAAGCATCTTCGTGAATGCTGGGTCGTAGCCGAGGAGGGCGCTGACAAGGAAGCCATCCGTCAGGCGATTGTGACCATGCCCGGATATTTTGCCGATTATGATACCACGGTCGAATTTATCTCTCTGGAAGAGCTTCGCCGTGACCATAGCGGACTTCCCCATGGCGGCAGTGTCATCCGCACCGGCGTGACCGGGGAGGGAAGCAAGCAGATGATTGAATATTCCCTGCATCTTGAATCCAATCCCGAATTTACCGGCAGCATTTTGGCAGCCTTTGCCCGCGGCGTTTACCGCATGGCACAGCGGGGCGAGAGCGGCTGCAAGACCGTGTTTGATATTGCCCCTGTCGATATTCTTCCTGTTTCCCGTGAGGAAATGATTGCCCATATGCTGTAAAGGAGAGACAATATGAATTATGCTGAACGCTCCCTGGAGCTGCACCGCCAGTGGAAGGGAAAGATTGAAGTGACCGCAACCGTCCCCGCCGACACGAAGGATGCCCTGAGCCTTGCCTATACCCCCGGCGTGGCACAGCCGTGTCTGGAAATCCAGAAGGATTTAAGCCTCAGCTATGAGCTGACCCGCCGCCACAACCTCTGCGCGGTTATTACCGATGGCAGCGCCGTCCTCGGTCTGGGCGATATCGGTCCTGAAGCCGGTATGCCGGTGATGGAGGGCAAGTGTGTGCTGTTCAAGTCCTTCGGTGATGTGGATGCCTTCCCCCTTTGCATCAAGACCAAGGATGTGGATGAATTTGTTCATGCGGTCTATCTGCTCTCCGGCTCCTTTGGCGGCATCAATCTGGAGGATATCTCTGCACCGCGCTGCTTCGAGATCGAGCGGAAGCTGAAAAAGCTGTGCGATATCCCCATTTTCCACGATGACCAGCACGGCACGGCTGTGATTACGCTGGCAGGCCTCACCAATGCCCTGAAGGTCGTTGGCAAGAAGAAGGAAGAGGTTCGCGTTGTGACCTCTGGTGCGGGTGCGGCAGCGGTGTCCATCGTGAAGCTGCTCCTGTCTGCGGGCTATCAGCATATTACCATGTGCGACCGCAAGGGCGCGATTTATGAGGGTCGTGACGGCCTGAACTGGATCAAGGAGGAAATGGCGCTGTGTACCAACCGCGAAAAGCGCGCCGGAAGCCTTGCCGATATGCTCAAGGGCGCAGATGTCTTCATTGGCGTTTCCGCTCCCGGCACGGTGACAACAGAAATGGTTGCCTCCATGCATCCTGACCCCATCGTATTTGCCTGCGCCAACCCCACCCCGGAAATTTTCCCTGAGGATGCCAAAAAGGGCGGCGCACGGGTCATTGCCACCGGTCGCAGTGACTACCCCAACCAGATCAATAATGTTCTGGCCTTCCCCGGCATTTTCCGCGGCACCTTCGATGTCCGCGCCTCCGATATCAACGAAGAAATGAAAATGGCCGCCGCCAGAGCACTTGCCGAGCTGATCTCCCCCGAGGAGCTGAGCGAGGATTACATCATCCCAGCCCCCTTTGACCCCAGAGTCGGTCAGGCGGTTGCCAAAGCCGTTGCCCAGGCCGCCAAAGACAGCGGCGTTGCCAGAATTTAATGCTGAGGGGACAAGGGGACGGGAGAATCGTCCCCTTGTCCCCTAAAGGTCATATCAAATAGGGTAATAATTCCTCATTATCTATATCGGAATAACGAATTGAAACAGTAATATCGCCATACTGCTGCTGAGCACGCTGAAATATTTTACAAATTCTATCAACATATTCAGTAAAACGGTCATTTTGACCGTGCGGAATATTAGCATATCTGATTGGGCGGAGAATTGTAAAATCATCCCCTATATAGGGCATTCCGGTTAGGATATCCCATAAAGCATCTAAATTATCTCCGAAGAAATCAGGCCATCTCATTTGCGTACGCATTTCCTCAAACAATTCAGAAATGAATCTGCATTTAGTAAAATCAAGCGTTACAGATATTCTTTCGTTCATACGGAATCTCCATTTTTGATTTCATAAAAAGTACGATAGTGATCATAGGTAACAAAAATCAAACCATCGTTTGAAAACAATATTCGGTGTCCATTGCGGTGTCCTTCATAGTAATTGATATCCGCTTCATACCAGATTCGTCCAGGTGCAGAGGGCAAATGATCTTCATTATTGCCATAGATTCCTCTGGAATACATCCTCCCCGGCGCATAACGTTTTGGGGGTTTCCCGTTTTTCCACCCCAGTGCTTGCAGCTCAGAATCAGAAATATAATATTCAGGAAGCTTACCATAGTGCGACAACCAAAAATCTGCACCGTTCATGCTATCCTTTGTGGCATTACCGGGCGCAATGGCTCTCATAGGTAAAATTTCGCAGCGACAATTGTCATGCAACGGTGGCTCAATCACTGGTTGTTCATTTTTCGCATAAATCTTACCATGAAAAACCTTGCAGAGCAAGCACAATCTCAGATCAAGGATTGCATGCCAGTAGCTCCATTTTGTGCTTAGTGTTGTTTGGGGAACAAACGAATCCTGCAAGCCTTTATGTTGCTCCGTATCACTAGGTGGCTCGTATTGAAGATACCAACATATTTTTTGAAATACATTAAATTTCTCCTATTAGTAAAATGTTCTTTCACTAATAGGTGAAAATCTTGAAAAGTTGCTTGTTTTCATGCACTTAAAAATAAAAACTGTTTGGGGCTGACTGATATGATCCCTCTAAAGTAGACTATGGAAAAGAGGGACAAGGGGACGGTTCTCCTGTCCCCTCGACTGTACAAGAAGAACAAAAATGGAAATGAATAAGGGGACAGGAGAACCGTCCCCTTGTCCCCTAAAAGATTGAAATGAGATAAATATGATTTACGAAAGCTATCCGTGGAAACAGGATTTATTGAAAAGAAAACGGCTAATTCTAAAGTATAATCATGCCGATCTTCTTTCTGAGGATAATGATAAAGCGTATACCGTGATTGAAAAGGCAATTTTCTATTCTGCATTTATTATCCGGAAGCTTATTGACTGCAAAGGAAAAGTAAGCGATGAAGTGGATGCGTATCAGTTTAGCCTGAAAGGAATCTTTCCCAAAAAGCGTATTGATTATATGCATCGTTGGCCGGATGAAAATACGCATGATTGGGAACACGAATTATCGTACACAAAAAACGGTAAGGAGATATGTAATTGGCTGATCCATTCGTTTGTATTTTTTCTATGCTATAACGAAGTCGGAGAGATTGATAGTTTTTATGTTTCGTCGGATAAAGACAGGAATAAAATCCTTTATCGTGTGGAGTTAAAAGATTGGATTGATTATATAGACTTTGTTGGCAGTGATTATGTAGTAGCGACGGAAATGCACGCAGAGGATAACAAAAATGATTATCTTTTTACAAAGAAAGAACGTGGCTAACAATAGTGATAAATACGGGGACAAGGGGACGGGTCTCCTGTCCCCTTGCCTGCGTAAGAAGAACAAAAATGGAAATGAACAAGGGGACAGGAGAACCCTCCCCTTGTCCCCTACGCAATCAAGCAGGTGAGGAGCCATGCAAGGCCGGTGAGTGCGGCACCGAGGAGCATGGGGAGAAGGCCGCTCCATTTAGGGCGGTGTTTTTTTGGCTTGTCGGTGCGGCTGCGGACATAACGATCTGCCGCCTGACAAGCTTCCTGAAGCAGTTGCCGATCCGTGACCCCGTTTTGTCCCAGTGCATCCTCACGCAAAATAAAAATTGCCTGTTCAAATAGCTTTGTATCCGGCTGACCGACCACAATGACCTGCCGGGAAATACCCTTTACCAAAGAAATCCCTCCATTTCCGGTAAGAGCATCCCCATTTTGGCTTTGCGCTAAACCTGCGGTGTGGGAGAAGAGTGTTTGTCCATTACAATCATCCGGCGGATGGCTGCCGAAATGGAGGCAGCAGCATCCTGCCCATAGAGCCAAAGGCCGCTTCCCAAATAGGGGAGAAGGCTGCGTTTCCCAGTGTCAAGAAGGGTGAGCTGGCTGTCCGTACAGAGAACTTTTGCATGAAATGCGCCGGATGGAAAGGGATAAACCTTTACGCCTTCACGCGAGAGGCGGGAGAGACCGAAACCTTTGCCGGAAATCAGCAGATGCACCCGTACGCCGCTTTGCGCGGCCTGCAAGAGCGCATGATAGAGGACGGCATCCCATAGAGACGGCAGAATGAGCCATAGCTCGGACTGTGCTTTGATAATCATCCTAAGCATAGCTTTGGAAAGTGGAGCGGTGTCCCAAAATGGCTGCATATACACATAGGCACTCTCTCCCCAATCCCACTCCGGGGGAAGCGTGATTGCCTGCTCCGTTACGGTTTCCCAGAGGGCGGCGAAGGCAGCGGAGTATCCGCGCACGGCGGGGGCTTCAATGCGAAATGCCCCATCCTTGCCCGGTTTTATGCGGCGATTGACCCCAATTTGTCCATCGGACATTCCAACACCGCCGATATAGGCAATGGCTGCATCAATAATAGCTGTTTGCCGATGTGTCCGCAGGGGAAAGGGTAGCGGGAGCGCCTGAATGTGCATCCATGCCAATTGTTTTGGGGTGCTTCCTGAGAGACGGTTATAAATCAGCCGCACCTCAACCCCTCTGGCTGCACATTGCCGCAAGGCCATCAAAATGGTATCCCACATCACGCCGGAGGAAAGACGGTCATATTCCAGCCACACGGAGGTCGTTGCACGCCGAATATCCTCCAGCATGGCGGTAAAAACGGCCTGTCCCGTAGGAAGCCACTGCACCTGTCCGCCGTACCATACTGGACTGCGCAGCTTGTGCGCAATCGCTGCCGCCTCCGGCAGCTCCTGCTGTAAAAGGTGAAGTGCCGCCCTGTCCTGTGGCAGTATTGTCTCATAACGCGCCCGACAAAGGGCAAATGGTCTGCGAATCCCCCAGCCCATGCCATTCCTCCTGTGCAAACAATTGTTCCCCTTCCAGTTTATGGAAGAGGAGGGCGCAGTATAACCGGCGGGAGGAAAACTTTGACTATTTTTCACAAAGGAAATTTTGTTTCTGCATAAAATATTGTCGGAGTTTTTTCACAAAAAACCTTGAAATTTCTTCAAAAACATGATATTTTTATGCCAGATAGAGGCGCACTGTACGATCAGTATTCCATCCGTTAAGGTACGCGGACTTTGGATGGACGAAAGGCGTATGGTGCCGAAGGCAGGGGCAGCTGCGTCGCTCCTGTACTGGGTCGGCAACCTAATAGCTGCCGGACTGTCGCACCAATGTGCGGAGGGCTATCGCTCAATCTGGCATCTGTCTCTGCTGCAATCGCGGCGGAGGATGATGTATATCAGAGCGACCTTCCCAAAGGGCGCTCTTTTTTGCGCCTACCTGCAAAAAATTGTATGGAGGAAATCACTATGAGACAACCTATTTTCAAGGGCATTGCGACCGCCCTCATTACCCCCTTTGCCAATGGAGAAGTTGATTACGAGGCTATGGGTCGTCTGATCGACTGGCAGATCGAAAGTGGCATTAATGGCCTTGTGATTTGCGGCACCTCCGGCGAAGGTCCTACCCTGACCGATGAGGAGCATAGAGAATGCATCCGCTTTGCGGTGGAGCGTTCTGCTGGCCGTGTCCCTATCATTGCCGGTACTGGCAGCAATGACACCGCCTATGCCATCAGCCTGACCCGCTATGCTTGCGAGGTTGGCGCGGATGCCATGCTCGTCGTAACACCCTACTACAACAAGGCCACCCAGAATGGACTGGTAGCCTCTTTCAATGCCATTGCCGACGCTTCTACCAAGCCTATTATTGTTTACAATGTTCCCTCCCGTACCGGCTGCTCCGTTCGCCCGGAGACCTACCTGCGGATGTCTGAACACGAAAATATTTCGGCCATCAAGGAAGCCTGCGGCGATATTTCCGCCGTCGTGGCAACCCGCGCACTGGTTGGTGACCGTATGGATATCTATTCCGGCAACGATGACCAGATTGTTCCCATCCTGTCCATGGGCGGCATGGGCTGCATTTCTGTGCTGTCTAATGTGATGCCCAGAGAGACAGTCGAAATCTGTGACCGCTTCTTCGCGGGCGATGTGGCCGGTGCCGCTGCGCTGCAATGCAAGTACCTCAAGCTGATCAATGCCCTGTTCTCCGAGGTCAATCCCATCCCTGTGAAAGCCGCTATGGCAGCACTTGGCTGGTGTGAAAACAGTCTTCGCCTGCCGCTGACTCCCATGGAAGAGGCACACCGTCAGGTGCTTCTGGAGGAAATGAGGAGGCTGGGTATCAAGGTATGAGAGCCATTGTTACAGGTGCCTGCGGGCGCATGGGCACGGTTCTCCGGCAGATGATCCATGAGACTGAGGGCTGGACGCTGGCCGCTGCGGTCGATCCCTTCGGCACACAGCCCGGTGTTCTGCAATCCTTGGATGAATGCCCGGAAGCCGATGTAATAATTGATTTTTCCAACCATCTCGGTACGACTGCCCTTTTGCAATTTGCACGCAAGCGCAAGCTCCCGGTGGTTATGGCCACCACGGGGCATACCCCCGAGGAGTTGGCCATGATTCAGGAGGCTGCCGGTGAGGTTGCCATTTTCTACAGCGGCAATATGTCCGTAGGTGTTGCGCTGCTGTGTACACTAGCAAAGAAAACGGCTGAGGTCTTCCCGCAGGCAGACATTGAAATCGTTGAAACCCATCACAAGCACAAGCTGGATGCCCCCAGCGGAACGGCTCTCATGCTGGCCGATGCCATTCGCGAGGTGCGCGATGGTGCTGAATTGCAGCTTGGCCGCGCTGGACATTGCCCGCGCAAGCCAGGAGAAATCGGCATCCATGCGGTGCGCCGAGGGGAGATCGTGGGAATCCACGAGGTTATTGTCTCCACCGGTACACAGACCATTACCCTTCGCCATGAAGCCCACACCCGTGCCCTGTTTGCCGAGGGCGCACTGGATGCAGCTGCCTTCCTGTACACACAGGCACCGGGGCTTTATCATATGAAGTCCATGATTCAATAGGAGTACGAATGGAAAATATTACCGTAAAATTTGGCGGCAGCTCTCTGGCCGACGCCGGACAGTTCCGCAAGGTTGCGAAGATCATTCTTGCCGACCCTCTGCGCCGCTTTGTGGTGGTTTCCGCACCGGGTCGCCGCTTTAAAGAGGATGTCAAGGTCACAGATCTGCTCTATCAGGCGCATGAGGCCGTTGGCACCCCCGCGTTCCCTGGCATCATTGCCGAGATTCAGGAGCGCTATGAGAATATCGCACAGGAGCTGGGACTTTCCGTGGAGCTGGATATCCCGCAGATTGCCGAAGCCATCCACAACGGTGCCAGCGCGGACTACTGCGCCAGCCGTGGCGAATACTTAAATGCACGCCTGATGGCAGCCTATCTCGAACGCCCCTTCCTGGACGCTGCCGATTATGTTTTCTTCCGCGAGGATGGCTCGTTTGATGCCCGCCGCACCAACGAAATCCTGCATGAGGCACTGGAAGGCTTGGATGGCGCGGTGATTCCCGGCTTCTATGGTGCAAATCCCGATGGCTCTATCCGCACCTTCTCCCGTGGCGGCTCGGATATTACCGGCGCGATCGTGGCAAGAGCGGCAGAGTCAAAGTGCTATGAAAACTGGACCGATGTTTCCGGCATTCTTGTGGTTGACCCCCGTATTGTGCCGGATGCAAAGCCTATTGAAAAAATTACCTACCGCGAGCTTCGGGAGCTGGCCTATATGGGTGCTTCTGTGCTCCATGAGGATGCGATTTTCCCCGTCCGCAAGGCCGGAATTCCCATTCGCATCCGCAATACCAATCATCCCGACGCACCCGGCACGATGATCCTGAAGGATGCGGCCGATGTAGAGACACCGCCTGTCACCGGCATTGCCGGAAAGAAGGAATTCTCCATTATCCGCATTGAAAAGGCGCAGATGAATGAGACCTCCGGCTTTATCCAGCGGGTACTGATACCCTTCTATCGCCGTGGCTTGAGCATTGAGCATATGCCCACCGGCATTGACACGGTCTCTGTGGTGCTCCCCACTGCCCAGCTTCGGGACTGCCGCGCAGAGCTTCTGGCCGATATCCGGGACGAGGTCGATCCCGATATGATTCTGGTGGAGAATGATCTTGCCATGATCGCTGTGGTGGGTCGCGGTATGGTGCGCCGCAAGGGCGTTGCTGCCAAAATATTCGCGGCTCTGGCACAGGCCGGAATCAACATCCGCATGATTGACCAAGGCTCGGATGAGCTGAATATTATCGTTGGCGTAGGCGATGCCGATTATCTTTGCGCGATTCAGGCGCTCTATCACGCCTTTTATTGAGGTATTGCTATGAAAGATACATATGAATCCCCGCTGTCCTCCCGCTATGCCTCCCCCTATATGCTGAAGCTGTTCTCTCCCGACACGCGCTATACCACGTGGCGCAAGCTCTGGGTCAGCCTTGCCAGGGCAGAGCATCGCCTCGGTCTGCCGGTCACGGAGGAGCAGGTGAAGCAGTTGGAGGAGAACCTTTCTCCCATTGACTATGCGCTTGTTGCCAAACGGGAGGCGGAGGTGCGCCACGATGTCATGGCGCATATCTATGCCTATGGTGTGCTTGCGCCGGAGGCAAAGGGCATCATTCATCTGGGCGCAACGAGCTGCTATGTGACCGATAATGCCGATATTGTGCTGTTCCGCGATGCGCTTCTTTATATCCGTAAGCAGCTCTGCGCCACGGCATGGAATCTGTGCGAATTTATCGACCGCTATGCCGATATGCCCATTCTGGGCTACACCCATTTCCAGCCTGCCCAGCTTACCACGGTTGGCAAACGCGCCAGCCTCTGGCTACAGGATTTACTGCTCGATCTGGAGGAGCTGGATGATACCGTCAAGGCCATTCGTTTCCTCGGCTGCCGGGGTACTACGGGTACCGAGGCAAGCTTTATGGAGCTGTTCGATGGCGATACCGAGAAAATTGATGAAATGAATCGGATGATTGCGGCAGACTTTGGCTTTGATCGCATTTATGATGTGTCCGGCCAGACCTACCCCCGCAAGCTCGACAGCCGCATTCTCAATGTTCTTTCCTCTATCGCCCAGAGCGGCAGCCGCTTTGCAAACGATATCCGTCTTTTGCAGCATGAGCGCGAAATTGAGGAACCGTTCGAGCGTACGCAGATCGGCTCGTCCGCTATGGCCTATAAGCGTAACCCCATGCGCTCCGAGCGCATTTGCTCCCTTGCCCGCTATGTGATGGCCGATGCACTCAATGCACCCCTGACAGCCAGCGTGCAGTGGTTGGAGCGGACGCTGGACGATTCCGCCAACCGCCGCATCAGCCTTCCGGAGGGCTTCCTTGCCTGTGATGCCATTCTACGCCTGATGCAGAATGTGACCGCCGGCCTTCATGTGAATGAGCACATTGTCTCCCGCCATGTGAAGGATTATCTGCCCTTCATCGCCACCGAAAATCTGATGATGGAGGCCGTCCGCCACGGCGGTGATCGACAGGAGATTCATGAGATCATCCGTCAGGCCTCTATGGCAGAAACGCAGAAAATGAAGAACGGCGAAAGCTGGGATTTGGTTGCTGCACTGGCAAGAGAACCTGCCTTCGGCCTAAGGGAAGACGAGATTCGCGCCCTACTGATTCCTGAGGACTACACTGGCCGCGCACCCCAGCAGGCACGTACCATGGCAAAAAAATGTCGCGCATGGGCGAGACCTGCTGAAGAAGAAGCGAAAATTAATCTTTAATGAAGGGCACCTCTAATTATTCTTCGCGGGCGAATCTGCGGGTCTTATTTCCGTCAGATTTAATAAAAAATCTTGAAAATACGTCAAGTATTCCCTACGATTTTTATTGAATCTGACAGAAAAATCCCTCGCAGCTCGCCTCACGCAGAATAAATAGAGATGCCCTGAAATGTTCCCCCTTTGGAGCTTGTCTTCGAAGGGGGATGTTTTTTGTGGCGGCGATGTCTATATGGAATTATATAGACAGAATAGATGGAAAAAAATAGCATTTTGTTGCTTTGACTACAAATAAAAAATGATTTTCTTTTTCTTTTAATATACAAACTTGAAATATGGAAAAATTTGTGCTACAATAAGACAAAGATATCCTTCTCGGGGGAAGCTTGAATGTCTGAAAAGTGTTCTGTGAAGCAAAGACTGACAAATATGCCGTGGCTGGTTGTTTGCGCCGTTTTGCTGCTTGTTCTTATCTTCTTTGCCATATGTATGATTGCCAGCATTGAAAATGGAATAGTTAGAATATTTGTGTTTTTTCTGCTGTTTCTTGCTACAGTCCTCGTTACGGATATTATTATTCGTTGGAATTTGATGCGACCGATCCGCCGCCTGATTGCTGATATGGAGCACATCAGGGAATCCGGCTGGCAGAAAAAGTTGGATGGAGATTTCCCCAATCGTGAGATTGGAATGCTTTCCGAGCAATATAATGCCACGATTGCACACATAAACGCCCTGCATCATCAGATTGCAGAAAATGAAAAGGCTGCGCATCGTGCGGAAATGCAGGTACGGTATGAACAGATAAAACCGCACTTCCTCTATAATGCTCTGGAAGTCATCAGCTATATGGCTTTATCTCAGGGTGCGGAGGATGTATATACCGCACTTGAAACGTTGGGCAGCTTTTATCGCGGCGTTCTGTCCGGGGGTGACTGTGTAATTTCTCTGAAGCGGGAGCTGCACATCATTCAGGACTATCTTACCCTGCAAAGGCTGCGCTATGGCAATCTGTTCCGTGTCGAGTACGATGTTGATGAGGCAACCCTCCCCTATATGCTGCCCAAGCTGGTGCTCCAGCCGCTGGTGGAAAATTGCATCCAGCATGGCATTAAGCCAAAGGGAGACAATGGAATCATTTCTATTTCCACCTGTCTAAAAGGCAATAAGATCATGGTTACGGTTCGTGACAACGGTGTGGGCATGAGCGGGGAAGAGATTAGACACTGCCTAGGGTCGGAGGCAACGCACCGCCATGGCTTTGGCCTGTGTGCCTCTTTGGATCGTCTGCGGCACTTCTGCGGAGAGGATGATGTTGTGACCATCCGCAGTGAACTGGGCGAATATACAGAAATTGCAATGCGAATTCCTACCATACGAGAGGAGAAAATTCAGGATGTATCGAGTGATGCTGATTGATGATGAGCCTTTTGCCCGAAAATTGCTGCTGTCCACAATAAAGTGGAATGAATTAGATATGGAGGTGGTCGGAGAGGCCGGCAATGGCATTGAGGCGATCAACGTCATTGACGAAATA
The DNA here is from genome assembly GCA_045601345.1 of Faecousia sp. Taxonomy (GTDB): domain Bacteria; phylum Bacillota; class Clostridia; order Oscillospirales; family Oscillospiraceae; genus SVMC01. The sequence goes on from JAZRZL010000031.1 coordinate 12,326, forward strand.
AGGCCGGATATTGCCTTTGTGGATATTGCGATGCCCTTCATGAATGGCATAGATTTTGCCGCCATTGCCGCAGAGCGATATCCGAATCTTGCGATTATTATTATAACGGCACTGGATGAGTTTGCATATGCCCAGAAGTGTGTCCATCTGCACGTGTTTGAGTATTTGCTTAAACCGATTGTCCGTACTGAGGTTACAGAGGCTCTTCGCCGTTTGAAGGCACAGCTGGATGCAACAATTCCTAAGAATATAGATAAAACACAAAATTTAGAACCGAGTACCATCGACCAGATTGAGAAGTATCTTCAAGAAAATTACACGGACAGCCAAATCAATCTGACCTCTGTTGCACAGCTTTTTGGTTTCAGCGCCAGCTATCTCAGCCGAAAATTTAAGCAGGATACGGGAAAGAGCTTTGTGGAATATCTCACCGAATGCCGTATGCAGCGCGCCAAAGAGATGGCCGGGAGCAACGCAAAAATGTTTTGCACTGCTGCTGCTGTGGGCATTCCCGATCCCAACTATTTTGGCCGCTGTTTCAAAAAGTACACTGGCATAAGCTATTCTGAATATGTAAAAATGCTCAATATAAAAATCAAATAACAAATCCATGTACTACAACAGCTTTTCTGCCACCATGGTGCGGCGGTTTGGGGAAAAGGTGTATAAGCTTTCACTGGATGGCGGCTTTACCTGCCCCAATCGGGATGGAACGCTAGGTATCGGCGGGTGCATTTTTTGCAGCGGCAGCGGTTCCGGCGATTTTGCTGCCCGATGTCGGGAGGATATTGCCTTGCAGCTGGAAGCGGCAAAGGCCAGAGTCGCAGGGAAATACCACGGCGGGAAATATATCGCCTATTTCCAAAGCTTTACCAACACCTATGCGCCGGTTGAGAGATTGGAGGCTCTTTTTACGCCTGTATTAGAGCGTCCTGAAATCGTTGCCATGTCCATTGCAACAAGGCCGGACTGCTTGGAGAATGAAAAAATCCAGCTTTTGCGTGATTTGAACCGAAAAAAGCCGGTTTGGGTCGAGCTTGGTCTGCAAACAGTTAAGGAAGAGACCGCACGCTATATTCGAAGAGGCTATGCGCTGCCCGTTTTTGATGATGCCATACGCCGCCTGAAGGCCGCCGGATTGGAGGTCATTGTCCATATGATTCTCGGCCTTCCGGGGGAGAGCGCGGAGGATATGTACCGCACGGCATCCTACATTGGAAAGAGCGGCGCGGATGGTATCAAGCTCCAGCTTCTGCACATTCTGCGCGGCACCGATCTGGAAGAAGAATATCTTAAAGGCAAATTCCGCGCTCTGGAAGAGGATGAATATCTGGCGCTTCTCATGGGCTGCCTTCGCCGTCTGCCGCCGGAAATGGTGATCCATCGCCTCACCGGGGATGGTGCGAAAAAAGATTTGATTGCCCCGTTATGGAGCGCAAACAAAAAGCAGGTGCTCAGTGACCTGCAAAAAACCTTTAACGAAAATGATCTTGTGCAGGGTAGCCTGCTATAAAATAAGTGGTAGATTGCAAATTGCCGCAACCTACCACATTTTTATTACTTGTTTTTCTGCGCCTCAAGATAGTCGTTGAGGGTCGCGTTTTCAATGTCTGTGATGAACATATGCCCTGGAGAGTGCGTGATGACCAGCGGGGGTTTGGCGTTCTCAATGGCAGCTTGAGGCGTGACACCGCAGGGCCAGAAGACGGGGATTTCGCCGGGATAGATATCGACAGCTTCACCGTAGTTGGGCTGCATGATATCTGCAATGCCGATCTCAGCGGGGTTGCCCATGTGGATGGGAGCGCCGTGGACATTGGGCATCTTTACAGTGATGTCATAGGCCAGCTTGGCATTTTCCGGGGTCATGGGACGCATGGAGCAGACCATGGGGCCAAAGAAGGGACCAGCCTGCTTGGTCTGGATGTTGGTCTTGTACATGGGCACATTGCGGCCGGTGGCGATATGGCGTACCTCAATGCCCGCACGGATGAGGGCTTCCTCGAAGGAGAAGCTGCATCCAAGCAGGAAGCCGACAAAATCTGGCTGCCAGTAGGCGGAGGCATCACGGACTTTTTCACAAAGCATACCGTCGCGGTAGATGAAATATTCCGGGACATCGGTGCAGATGTTGCCGCCCTCGCCCATGGCGTGGGTCAGGGGCAGTTCACCGCGAATGATTTCCAGAACCGGGCAGGGGAACGGATTCAGACGGCAAAATTCTTCAAAATCTGCCGCCCATTGACCGGGCAGAATCACCAGATTGGCCTGCGCATAACCGGCAGCCATACCGGCAGTGGGGAAGGTGATGGTCTGGTTGCGGATCAGCGCACGCACCTGCTGGGGATGCATGGAAATATAGGGGGTAATGTCAAAATTTGCCATAGAAACTCCTTTCTATTCTACGCGAAGAATGCACAAATCATAGTATTTTCCATCCTCAAGCACGCGATAATACGTTTCCTCCGGGGAGAACGGCTCCGGCTTGGGAGGCGGCGGCATGATGCCCAGATCGAACTGATCGCACAGCGCCTTGTACTTGGCCTTCTGCGCAAGGAACGCATCCTGCGCGGTGCGGATATCGGTCTTGGTAAAGCGGATGGTGTCACCGGCCTTGCTCTGGGCAACCATGGGCATATCTACATTAATGACGCTGGCAATTTTTGCGTAGCCGCCGGTGGTTTGCCGGTCGGCCAGCATGATGATGGGTTCGCCGCCATCGGGAACCTGAATCGCGCCGAAGGTAATGCCATCGGTGATGATGTTGCCATCGGTGACATGGGAAATTTTTGCGCCTGTGAGGCGGTAGCCCATGCGGTCAAAGTCATTGGTCACGGCGTAGGGGCTGTTCAGGAAGGTGTGAATGCCCTCCTTTGTAAAGCGATCCTCCTGCGGTCCCATGAGGACACGGACGGTATAATCGCCCTTAAATTCATCCGGCTCCATGACACGCCATGCAAGATTGGGTGGGGTCATGCCGGGCTTGCGGAAGGCGATCTCATCACCCTTCATCAGCTTTCTGCCCTCATAGCCGCCCAGCTCTGCCTTGATATAGGTGGAACGGCTGCCCATGATGGGCGTGATGGCGAGGCCGCCGGCAAAGGCGATATAGGCGCGGCAGCCGGAGCGGGTGGCACCGAAGCTGAGAATGTCGCCCTTCTCCACCCGCATGGCGCGGTACATGGGGAAGGGAGCGCAGTTCAGCGTGGGGCTTAGATCACCGCCGGTGATAGCAATGACAGCGGGAGATGTAAATTCGATCGTGGGGCCAAGGAGCGTAACCTCCAGAACCGCTTCGTTATGCGTGTTGCCCACGAGGATGTTGGCATAGATGTAGGCGTGGACATCCACGGCACCGGATACACCCAGACCGAAGCGCTGATAGCCGCGCCGTCCGGCATCCTGCACGGTGGTGAGCAGGCCGCCGTTGAGGAACATAATACCCATTATGCATCCTCCTTTACATAGGTGTGGCAGTGATACCGCCCCAGCTCAATGCGGGAGAGAATGCGGTTATATTCCTTTTCGTCAATGGGGACGAATTTCACATGGAGACCGGCATCCAGTAGGATGGGGGTGTCGCGGTGGGCATCGTACAGCTTCACCGGGGTACGCCCGATGAGTTGCCAGCCGCCGGGAGAGTCGATGGGGTAAATGCCGGTCTGCTTGCCCGCAATGCCGACGGAGCCTGCGGGAATCAGAACGCGAGGCGTTTTCAGGCGGGGGGTGGCAATGCGCGCATCCATGCCGCCCATGTAGGAGAAGCCGGGAGTGAAGCCCAGCATATAGATGAGATATTCCTCGTTGGCGTGAATGTTGATGACCTCCTGCGGGGTCATGTGGTGGAAATCCGCCACATACTGGAGGTCGGGGCCATATTCGCCGCCATAGAGAACGGGAATTTCCATCACGATGGTATTCATCTTCTGCGCCTTGTGCGTCTGTCGAAGCATGGCCTCCAGCTTTTTTTGCAGCGCCTCATAGCGAATCTGCTCGGGAGCATAGTGGATGGTCAGGGTGCAGTAGGTGGGTACCGTTTCGTAAACGCCGTCAATCTGCTCCTCATTCAGCGCCTCATCGAAGGCACGGATTTTTGTGTTGATATCGGCGCTGATCTCGTCGCCGAACACCACAGCAACTGAGGTGTCGCCGGTGATTTTGATTTGGGGATAGCTCATAGAAGTATCAACCTTTGCTGAAGATTAGCCGAGCACATCGGCAATACAGGCGATGGTGACACCCTCTGAAATCAGGGTGTCGCGGATTTTGTTGACGAAGCCGAGGGCATCGGGGTTGTCCCCGTGGACACAGATGGAATCGGCCTGAATGGGGATGATTTTGCCGGTAATGGCTTCGACACAGCCTTCCTTGACCATGCGCACGGTGCGGGCAATGGCAAGCTCACGGTCATGCACCATCGCACCGGGCATGGTGCGGGGAACCAGTGTGCCATCCTCCATGTAGGCGCGGTCAGCAAAGACCTCGCTGGCAGCACGCAGTCCGACAGCCTTAGCTGCCCGGATGTGGGCACTTCCGGCAAGACCCAGGAGAATCAGGCTGGGGTCAACCTCATAAATGCCCTCGCAGATGGCGGTTGCCAGCTTTTCATCCACAGCGGCCATATTATAGAAGGCACCGTGGGGCTTGACGTGCTGCATCTGGATGCCTTGCGCTTTCGTGAAGGCCATGAGTGCACCGACCTGATATTTAATGTAGGCCTTTGCTTCCTCGGGCTTCACCTTCAGGTTTCGGCGGCCAAAGCCCATAAGATCGGGATAGCCGGGGTGAGCGCCCACGGCTGTGCCGCGCTCGGCAGCCAGCTTGACGGTTTTCTCCATCACAAGGGGATCACCGGCATGGAAGCCGCAGGCAACATTGGCAGACGTGATGTAGGTAAGCACGTCCGCGTCCATGCCAATGGTATACGCGCCGAAGCTTTCGCCCAAATCGGCATTGAGGTCAACCTTATACATAAATTATCCTTCTTTCTGAATTCACAAACGCAAGTCAGAGTGCAATACTCTGACTTGCGTAGTTATGGGTTTGGGAATCGCTTATGCGCCAGCGAACAGAGCCTTCGCGCTGTTGACGAAAGCAGTCATATTGCGGGTGGCGATGAACAGGAACACGCCAATGACGATGATGGCAAGAATGTTGATGACAACACCATTCTTATATTTGCCCATGAGCTTCTTGTCGTTGCAGGCAATCAGCAGCAGAACGCCGGTGATGGGCAGCAGGAAGGCATTGGCGGCCTGAGCAAAGAGGATGATCTCCTGAGGGGAGGAGCCGATGGTGCAGGTAGCGACAATGCCGAATACCAGAACGATGAACCAAATGACCTTGAAGCGGAACTTCTTCATGTCTTCGCCCCAGCCCAGAATGCCGGAGGAAGCGAAAGCAGCGGCGAGAGGTGCAGTGATGGCAGAGGAGAAGCCGGCTGCAAACAGGCCGATGCCGAAGATCACGGTGGACCAGGAGCCGAGCAGCGGGGTCAGGGAACGAGCCATGACTTCGCCGTTGGCGGTGACACCCTCTACACCCTGCACAGCAGAGGCGCAGACGATGATGGCCAGGGAGATGATGCCGCCCAGGCCGATGGCCAGGATGGAGTCGAGGTTGGAGGTAGCAATATCTTCCTCAGGATTGTTCCACTTCTTAGCAGAGGAGGAAGCATGGAGGTAAATATTGTAGGGAACGACGGTGGTACCCATCAGAGCGGCCACGGTCATCCAGCTCTTTTCACCTTCGGGAACGGAGGGAACGAACAGGTTCTTGAAAACTTCACCCCAGTTGGGCTTGGAGGCAAAGGCACAGATCAGGAAGATCAGACCCATGAGAACGACAAGCGCAGTGAGGAACTTTTCGATGTACTTGTAGCTGCCGCTGAACAGGAGAACGAAAGCGACAAGACCAACGATGCAGGCAAGGATGATCTTCCACGTCTGGGTGTCCAGTGCGGTGCTCAGTGCCTGAACGCCAAGAACGGAGCCGGAGACGTTGCCGGTTTCATAAGCGACGTTGCCGACGAATACGGCGCAGATCACCAGCAGAGCCAGGAAGAAACGCCCGACCTTATTGGTGTACTTTACGCGCAGTGCTTCGCCCAGACCCTTCTGGGTGACGATGCCCAGGCGGGATGCCATGGACTGCATGATGATAACAGAAAGCGTGGAGAACAGGATGGCCCACAGAAGCGTGGTGCCATAGCTGGCGCCGGAGGTGAAGCAGGACGTAACGGTGCCGGGGCCGATAAAGGCTGCCGCGACAACTGCGCCGGGTCCAACTTCCTTCAGGCGCTGCCAAAAGGTTTTTTTCATTGGGGTTCCTCCTTTTTTATGATTTGCATTTTTCGCTCTACGGCGCAGCAGTAAAAATGCAGAGCAAAAAGCAAAAATATTATTTTTATTCTACCATTCGGTTTCCCAAAATGCAAGATATTTTTTGGTTGTTATTCATATTTTGTTTGCGGATTTTTTCTGTTTTTTGTTTATGGGAAGAAAATTGTCAAAAAAACCCCATGATCTCCTGCGTTTTTCATGGAATAACGCAGGAGATCATGGAGAATTTTTTGTTTTAAAGACCAAAGCAGTCATTTGAAAAAAATGGATTTGCATACAGAGTATTCAAGAGCTAACCGTTAAAAATGCAAGATAACAGTCATAAATTGAGAGACCATAATTCATTTTTGCAGTGAATCCTTCAAATGGTTCATTTTCTCGGTCATAACCACCAGCACCAGCGTAAATGCGCCCAAATACAGGGGAAACAGCCCCATACTGACGTGTCTTGCCAGCAGCCCGAACACTGGCGGCATGAGGGTGCTTCCGGCGTAAGCGCTGGCCATTTGAATACCGATGATGGCCTGAGAATTCTCTGCACCAAAATTTGCGGGGGTGAGATGAATAATGGAGGGGTAAACAGGCGCACAACCGAAACCCACCACCACAAGACCTGCCAGAGCGCACAGCCGCACCGGCAGGGCAATCATGGTGCAGCCAGTGAGAATCAAACCTGCCCCCACGCGGATCATCCGGCGATCCCCCATACGTTCGGCAATAAAGCCATTGAGAAACCGTCCTAAGGTAATGCCCAGATAGAACAGGGAGGCAAAATCGGCGGCGGTCTCCGGGTTAACGCCCCGTGTTTCGACCAGATAGCTGCTTGCCCACAGTCCTGCGGTGGTTTCGCAGGCGCAGTAACCAAAAAAGGCGAAAAGAATATACCATACGCCGGGAATGCAAATTGCCTTTCGCAGCGGCACAGGCGCGGTGCGTTTTACGTCCTGTCCCTGATTGATCCGCCAAACAGACAGGCTCAGGAACAGCCCCAATGTCAGAAAAAACTGCACAATCGAAATGGCACGATAGCCGCCCCGCCAATTGCCGCCGGAGGTGAGAAACCAGCCCATCACATAGGGACTGATGGACGCACCTACCCCCCAGAAGCAGTGAAGCCAGCTCATATGCCGTGCGGAATAGTGCAGCGCCACATAGTCATTCAGTGCTGCGTCTATCGCGCCCGCACCCAGACCGTAGGGAATCGCCCACAGACAAAGCTGCCACAGACGGCAGGATACAGAAAAGCCCATCAGCGCTGCCGCTGTCAGCCCCACGCTCACCGCGCAGACCTTTCCTGTTCCAAAGCGCCAGTTCAAGCGGTCAGACAGGAGACTGGAGACAATTGTGCTGCCCGCGATAATCATGGAAATCACACCGGCAAAATCTATTGCCGCACCCAGCTCCAGCCGCATCACCGGCCATGCCGAGCCAAGAAGGGAGTCCGGAAGTCCGAGGCTAATAAACGTGATATAAATGATGCAAATTAAAAGTGCTGCCATATGCTGTCCTCAATTAAAATATTATCCGTAAGCTCAGCGTGTCAAAAAAGTCTTTTTGACACACTGAGGCCAGTTTTCAGAACATTAAAAAGTTCTGAAAACTGGTTTGATTGAACGCGAAGGGGGCTTTTTGCCCAATGCCATTAAGTTAAGCTCCCGCAGGGAGCTAAGGCTTCCCCTTTGGGGAAGCTGTCGAGCGAAGCGAGACGGATGAGGTAATGGAATGCCAGAAAATCTTCCTAACATAGAAAGCGCAAAGTCTTAGAAGACAGACCTCATCCGCCGCCTGCGGGCGGCACCTTCCCCAGAGGGGAAGGCAGGGGCTGTTAACTTACTGCCATTGGGCTTTTTCCCCCTTCACTTTATGGTTATTCGACAATCTGAATCTAACATACTATAGGATTGTCCAATTGTCAATTCTTCCTTTCGTGAGATGGGAAATGCAAGGGATTTTTTATTTTTCTCTTGCATTTTTCGCGTAAAGAGCGTACTATGACTCCAAGAAATCCTGTGAAAGGGGAAATCATGTTATGAAGCTTGAACCCATTGTGACATCGCTTTTGGATACGGATCTTTATAAATTCAATATGAATCAGGTCATTTTCCATAAGCACACCGACCTGACCGGTGACTACTATTTTAAATGCAGAAACGAGGGCGTGATTTTTACGCCCGAGATGCTGGAGGAAATTAATGGCCAGATTGACCATCTGTGCGCCCTGCGGTTTCGGAAAAAGGAACTGGACTATTTGCGCTCCATCCGCTTTATAAAGGACGATTATGTGGAATTTTTGCGCCTGTGGCATCCTATTCGGGAATATGTGAAGACCAGCCTGGATGAGAATGGCGAGCTGCATATCGTTGTTTCCGGCCCACTGTTTTCCGCTATGCAGTTTGAAATCTACCTGCTGGAAATTGTCAATGAGGTCTATTTCCGTATGCGCTTCGACTATTCCGAGCTGGTCGAATCTGCCGAAGAGCGTCTGAATCAGAAGATTCTTGATTTCAATTCCGGAAAATATACCTTCCAGTTTGCCGAATTCGGCTGCCGCAGAAGACTTTCCCGCGAATGGGAGGATACCGTTGTCCGCCGCCTTGCTGCGGAAACTACCAACTGTGTGGGTACCTCTAATGTGTATCTGGCTATGAAGTATGATCTCTCCCCCATCGGTACCTATGCGCATGAATTTGGGCAGATGTATCAGGGCATTGACTGGATTCCGCTGGCTTATACCAATCACTATGCCATGCAGGATTGGTACGATGAATACAAGGGTGACAACGGTACCGCCCTTACGGATACTATCACCACCGAACTGTTCCTGCTGGATTTCGACCGCTCTATGGTCAATAACTATACCGGTGTCCGCCATGACAGCGGCGACCCCTACGAATGGGGCGAAAAAATGATCCGGCATTACCAGAAGTACGGTGTTGATCCCAAGACCAAGCTTCTTTTGTTCAGTGACAGTCTGGACTTTGACCGCGCACAGGCGCTTTATGACTATTTCAAGAATAAGACAAAGGTTTCCTTCGGCATTGGCACCTTCTGTAGCAACGATACGGAGGAAACTGCGCTGAATATCGTAATTAAGCTCCAGTATGTCAATGGCCGCCCGGTTGCAAAGCTCTCCGATGCCCCGGGCAAGGCAATGAGCCAGGATGGCGAATATCTGCAATACCTTGAAAATGCTGTGGCCTTCCGGCTGCAAAGAGAAAAGTAAGCTACAGTGCGAAGAAGGGAAAACGTTATGAAGGTTTTATTTATTGACAGTGCATTTCGTGACGGCTCCAGATCGCGGTATCTGGCAGAATACTACATTGAAAAATTCCATTCTGCCGATTGTGTGGAGCGGGTGGATTTGGGCGATCACTGCCCCACCCCTTTGGATCGGGAGAGTCTGCGCGTCTATAATCAGGCAGTCGCAAGCGCGGATTATCAGGAGAAGCTTTTTGACTGCGCGAAGCAGTTTGCTGCGGCAGATGTGATCCTGATTGCTGCACCGTTCTGGAATTACAGCATCCCCGCTGCCCTCCATGCCTATCTGGAGCTGGTCTGCTCGCAGGGTGTCAGCTTTGCTATCGACGAGAAGGGAAACTATTTCTCCCAGTGCCGTGCAAAAAAGCTGGTCTTTTTTACCACCGCGGGCGGCTATATCCCGGAGATAAACTGCGCTTTCGGCTATATTCAGGCGCTTTGCAAGGCATTTTGGCACATTGATGATGTCAAATGCTATCAGGCAGAGGCACTCGATATCATCGGAACCAATGTAGAAGCAGCACTTGCCAAAGTATGCAGCTCAATGACATAAGGTCACCTCTAAAAATTCATCACAGTCGAATCTGCGGCTCTTGTTTCCGTCATACTTCACAAAAAAGGGGCTGTCTCAAAACGAGGCAGCCCCTTTTGCATTTGAAGGGGCGCTGTCTAATGGCTGGTCATGATAGAAATAACAGATTTAAGAAATCGCTGATTAAAAAATGAAGAATTCAAAAGGCCTGTTGACAAAACGGCGATTCTGGCTATAATAAGATTGCATCGTATTTTAGCCGGAAAGGGTTTTTGGTATGGCATATTTGAAACGTTCATTGGAATCCAAGTTCTTAGAGGTCAATGAGGATTACAGCTGCATTTTACTTATTGGCCCAAGACAGGTTGGGAAAAGTACAATGCTTCAGCATTTGATGGAAGGAACAAACCGCCGCGAAGTAACCTTGGATGATATGTCCGAGAGAGAGCTTGCACAGAAGGATCCCGCGTTGTTTTTAGAGCTGCATCCTGCGCCGGTACTTATTGATGAGATTCAATATGCGCCGGAGCTGTTCTCGTATATAAAGATCGCCATTGATAAGGGTGCTGTACCGGGTTCGTACTGGCTGACTGGTTCGCAGGCTTTTCGGCTTATGGAGTTGGCAAGGGAATCTCTTGCCGGAAGAACAGCGATCCTTCATATGTCTGCCCTCTCTCAGTCGGAATTATACGCAGACGGCAGCTCGACTCCATTTGCTGTTGATTTAAATTCCATTGTGAAACGTAAGGATACGCATCAATCCGCTTCCCCTATGGAAATCTATGAAAGAATCTGGAACGGTGCAATGCCCGGACACAGAAGCGGGAAATTCAGAGATCGTGATGTTTTTTACAGTTCTTATATTCAGACCTATATCGACCGGGATGTGTCCGATATGATTCCCGGAATCAATAAGCTGCTATATGCGGATTTTATCCGGGCAGCAGCATGTCGAGCCGGACAGATACTGAATGTCCATGATATCGCAATGGATGTTGGGGTCAGCGACGATACTGCAAAACGATGGCTCTTGGTCATGGAAAAATCCGAAGTAATCTTTTATCTGCGCCCATATTCCAATAATCTTCTCAAGCGTACCATCAAAACACCTAAAATGTATTTCTTTGATACCGGCCTTGTCAGTTATCTTACCAGATATTCTTCGCCGGAAATTCTACAGAACGGGGCGATGAATGGCGCAGTTCTTGAAAATTATATTGTGAGTGAAATTATCAAGACCTTTCACAATTCCGGGAAAGAATGCTACCTTCATTATTATCGTGATAAAGAAAGCAATGAGATAGACATTGTGCTGGAAAGCGATGGGATGCTCCATCCGATTGAGATAAAGAAATCCACAAATCCCGGAAGTGAACTGACCAGTGCGTTCCGTGTCCTTGACAAAGCATCTGTACCAAGAGGAACAGGCGCGATTATTTGCCTGAGGAATGAACTGTCTGCGATAGATCGTCAGAACCTTATTATTCCGACCTGGATGATATAAAAAATATGGTCACGTTATTTTAAAAATCGAGTAGTTTTGGTGCATACCAGGGCTACTCCGTTTTTTACTTTAAGGGCTTGACAAACCGTTATAACTGTATATAATGTATATACACAGAATATGAAGAGGTCAGCCATATGCATATCTTTATTGACAACAAAAGCGGCAAACCCATTTACGAGCAAATCTATACCCAGATCAAGGCGCAGATCATCAGCGGTGCGCTTTCTGAGGATGATCCGCTGCCATCCATTCGGAATCTTGCCAAGGATTTGCGTATCAGCGTGATTACCACGAAGCGCGCCTATGATGAGCTGGAAAAGGATGGCTTTATCTACACGGTGGCGGCAAAGGGCTGCTTTGTTGCGCCGAAAAATCTGGAGCTGCTCAGGGAGGATCATCTCAAGCGCATAGAGGAGCATATGGAGGCCATCGTGCAGCTTGCTGCGGGCTGTAGCCTGACAAAGCAGGATATTCTGGAAATGCTTGAACTTGCAATGGAGGACATGGAATGAATGCAATCGAAATCACCGGCTTATGCAAGACCTATCCGGACTTTGCACTGAAAAATTTAAATCTTACCCTGCCGAGCGGCTGTATTCTCGGTCTCATCGGCGAAAACGGTGCGGGAAAAAGCACCACCATCAAGCTGATGCTGGATATGCTCCAGCGTGACAAGGGCGAAATTCGTCTTCTCGGTCAGGACAACCGGGAGAATCTTCGCCTTTTGAAGGAGGATATTGGCGTTGTCCTTGATGAGGTGGGACTTCCTGCCTGCCTGAACGCAGTGCAGGTGGGAAAAATCATGAAGAAGACCTATCAGAATTGGGATGAGGCGGTCTATTGCGGCTATCTTCGCACGCTTTCCATTCCTGAGAATAAGCAGTTCCGGGAATTGTCCCGGGGCATGAAAATGAAGCTGGGTATTGCCGTTGCCCTGAGCCATCAGGCAAAGCTTCTGATCCTTGATGAGGCGACCAGCGGACTGGATCCCATTGTGCGCGATGAAATTCTGGATATTTTCTGCGAATTTACCCGGGATGAAAACCATGCCATCCTGATTTCCTCCCATATTGTGAGCGATTTGGAAAAGCTCTGCGACTATGTGGCCTTTCTCCACAAGGGAGAACTGCTGCTGTGTGAGGAGAAGGATGCGTTGAGAGAGCGCTATGTCCACATCCAATGCACTGCTAAGGAGTTTGCTGCGATTCCTTCATCCGATATTGTGGGCAAGCGGGACAGTGCCTATGGGGTGGAGGCCATCGTAAAGCGGGAGGCGGCTCCTGCCAATGTCATTATGAACCCCGTGGACATCGAACAGCTCTTTATTTTTATGGCAAAGGAGGCAAAGTGAAATGAAGGGGTTGCTTTTAAAGGATTTTTATCTGATCAAGACGGTGTGCCGGATGAACATTTTAATTATTGTACTTTTTGTTGTGGTTTCAGCATTTTCTACGGATAATATGTTCTTTTTGTTCTTCCCGTGCATCATTTCCAGTATGATGCCGATCACGCTGCTCTCCTACGATGAGCACGACAAGTGGACAGAATATGCGTTGACACTGCCCTGTACCCGGGCGCAGATCGTGTCGGGCAAGTATCTCATCGGCTTGGCGGGTATCGTGTTTGTGATGCTGCTAACCGTACTGGTACAGGCCTTGTTTGGCGCTTACAGTGTTGCAGAGCTGGCTGTGCTTGCAGTACTTATGCTGACCATCGGTCTGGTTGGGCCTGCGATCCTCTATCCGCTGATTTTCAAATTCGGCATTGAAAAGGGCAGACTGTTCTACTATGTCTTCATCGGCGCTGCCTGTGCGGGCATTACGATTTTTACCTATCAGGAGCCGGGTATTCATACAGGCGGCAGTGTGTACCTTCTGCCCGTTGTCGGAGCTGTACTTTATGCCGTTTCGTGGCTGCTGTCCATCCGCTTCTATGAAAATCGGAAGCAGTAAGCACTTGACAGGGTTATTTTCATTTTTTTATAATGTAAGCATAATGCTATGAGTTGGTAAATGTCAGGACAGAATTGTCCCCAATGGCAGTAAGTTAACAGCCTTTGCCTTCCCCTCTGGGGAAGGTGCCGCCCGCAGGCGGCGGATGAGGTTTGCTTCCTGAAACCGAGTGCTTCCTATGTTAGGAAGATTTTCGGTTTTGGTAGTGCATCCAATGACCTCTTCAGTCTCGCTTCGCTCGACAGCTTCCCCAAAGGGGAAGCCTTAGCGCGGGCTATGTTAGGAAGGCTTCCGCAATTGCTAACTTACTGCCATTGGGAACCGTCTTCTGTCCTGAGAGAGGCGGTAATTGGAATGATAATGATTGGTGTGACCGGCGGCAGCGGCAGCGGAAAAACCAGCTTTCTGCGCGAAGCAGAGGCGCGGGGTGCTCTGGTGCTGGATTGTGATGAAATTTATCATGATCTGCTGAAAACCTCCCCAAAGCTGCTGGAGGATATTGAAGCGCGTTTTCCCGGCAGTGTGGAACATGGGGAATTGTTAAGAAAAAAGCTCGGCGCACAGGTTTTCCATGATCCGGCAGCGCTTCTGGATTTGAATGCCATTACGCACTATCATGTGACGCAAGAGGTGGAGCGGCGTTTGCAGGAGGCAGGAGAGCTTGCGGTCATTGATGCCATCGGCCTGTTTGAAAGCGGGCTTTCCGAGCGCTGCACCGTGACCGTGTGCATCACAGCGCCGGAGGCTGTGCGCATCCGCAGACTTATGGCGCGGGAGGGCATCACCGAGGACTATGCCCGCGCCCGCATTCACGCCCAAAAGCTGGAGGCATGGTATATAGAGCGTGCAGACTATACCCTCTGCAACGACTATCCCACAGAAGAGGACTTCCGAAAGGCCGCAGGCACATTGCTTTCCACGATCATGGAGCGATACGCCGACCATAAAGTCACAAGATGATCCATAGTGCACAGACTCGTACCGGGCAAGGATGCTGTAGTATTCCGCCGGTGCGGGTTTTTCTTTTTTGGAGACAGCGGTTCGCAGATTGAGGGTAGCGTAATAGTGAAAAATAGTGAATAAATAGTGAAACATTAGTGGAATTCTTCTTTGCACTGGGGTATAATAGTTGCAGTAGAGGTGGAGGGATATTTGCATGATCAAAGTTCCGTTGACGAACGATATTCTGAAAAAAATCTCCAGCATTGATGAGAAACGTTTTTCCCTGAAATACATGGAGCTGCCGCAAATCACAGTGAATCGACTGCGTAAGAATTCAAAGAAAAAAAGCTCCTATGCCTCCAATAAAATTGAAGGCAACCCCCTGACAGAGGCACAGGCCAATGATGCCATAGAGCGAGACGATCACAAGCACTTTTTGAAGCCGGAACAGGAAGTGAGAAACTATTATCTTGCGCTCAATTCTCTGGAGGAAAAGCTGAAAAAGAAAGAGCCGTTTTCTAAAAAGCTGATTCTGGAAGTCCAGGCGCTTGTAGAAAAAGGAGCATCCAGAGAAAAAATCGGGCTTCGGGGTGCCATGCCTCCCGGGATGCTGTTTGCAGTATATGATTCTCAAAGCGGTCAGCCGGAGTATATCCCGCCGGAATACTCGGAGATTCCCGCACTGTTGGATGAGCTGGTAACCTATGTGAACACCACCGACGATCACCCGTTGATCATTGCAGCGGTCGTACATTACCAGCTTGTTACGATCCATCCGTTTGAGGATGGCAATGGCCGAACCGCGAGACTGCTTTCAGGGTACATTTTGGATTCCTATGGATATGGCTTTAACGGGATCGGTTCACTGGAAGAGTATTTCGCATATGACCCCAATGAATACTATGAAGCGCTTCAGATGGGGCTGCCTACGCTGTACGATTCCGGGCGAGAGAATCCCCCGCATCCTGAAATCTGGGTAAGCTACTTTTTGCGGATGGTGGAATTATATTCAGGCAAGGTATGTGAAATTTCGCAGCTATCGCAGCAGGATGAGGTGCTGGGAAGCCTGTCCTACCTGAATGCAAGGGAAAAGGAATTCCTCCTGTTTTTGCTTCAAAATCGCAGGATGGAGTTTACGCCGATTGATGTTAGTCGGGAGCTTGGCGTAACGAACAAAACGGTGATCAATCGCTGTGTCAAGCTGACCAGTACAGGGTTTCTTGTGCCAAATATTGTCAGGGAACGGATTCGCAGCTATTGCCTGAGTGATTTTGCCAAGACCCATATGCAGGAAATTCTTGCAGCAATAAGGCAATAAGCTCCGCACGTCCGTTTTCATGTACACATAACAATTGCGCAGAGTACCGTCTTTCCGATACTCTGCGCAATTTTTTATAGGGCATCTCTATTTATTCTGCGCGAGGTGAGCTGCGAGGGATTTTTCTGTCAGATTCAATAAAAATCGCAGGGAATACTTGGCGTATTTTCAAGATTTTTATTAAATCTGACGGAAATAAGACCCGCAGATTCGCCCGCGAAGAATAATTAGAGGTGTCCTATAGCACCTGTAAAATATAACCCTTGAGGTAGAGGCTTTGTTCGGCACCGAGGCAGGCGGGGTGATCGCGGCTTTGGAGGAGCGATTCCAGAAGGCGCACCGGGCGGTTGGCATCGTGGGAGGCTTCGGTCAGCATTTGCAAAAATAACGCCGGGGTCATGAACTGGCTGCATGAGCAGCTCACAAGGTAGCCGCCGGGGCGGGTCAGCTTCATGCAGCGAAGGTTTAATTCCTTGTAGCCGCGCCATGCACCCTCCAATGCTTTTCGGCTTTTTGCAAAGGCGGGCGGGTCGCAGATGACGAGATCATATTGCTCGCCCCGGTCGGCATAGGCTCTGGCAAGGTCAAATACATTGGCCTCCACCGGGGTGATGCGGTCTGCTACGCCGTTGAGGCGGGCGTTGTCCATGGTCAGGCGCAGGGCTTCGGCGGAGACATCCACGGCTTCGACACTTTTTGCGCCGTAGTGCGCCGCATGGATGCTGAAGCCGCCGGTGCAGCAGCATAGATCAAGGACACGGGCATTGGCACAATAGGGCTTAATTCTGCCGCGGTTTTCCTGCTGGTCAAGGAAATGCCCGGTTTTTTGCCCACTGGCAATGTCTACCAGCATTTTGCACTCGTGTTCCATGATTTGCGTTTGGGGAGGAATCTCTCCATAAACACAGCCGGAGAGCAGAGGAAGCCCCTCCTTTTGCCGCACACTGAGATCATCGCGCTCGAAAATGCCCTTGGGCTGGAAAAGCTCGGCAAGAATATCCACAAGCACATCCTTCCACTGCTCCATGCCCAACGCCACGATCTGGAAGCTGAGATAATCGCCGTATTTGTCTACCGTCAAGCCCGGAAGACCATCGGATTCACCGAAAATCACGCGGCAGGCATTGTCAAAGCCCAGCTGCTGCCGAAAAGCCCAGGCAGCGGCAATTTTTTTGCGGAAAAAGGCACGGTCAATAACCGTATCCTGGTCAAAGCTCAGAATGCGCACGGTGATTTTTGACAGGGCATTGAAAAAGCCAAAGGCGACAAACTGTTCCCGGCTGTCAATGACCGCAATAATATCACCGTTTTGGCACAGGTCATCCACCCATGCAATTTCATTTTCATAAATCCAAAGCCTGCCGCCCCGAAGATCCAGCTCTTCCCCACGGCGAAGGCATACCTGTCCGAGTTCCATAGTACTACCTCTTTGCGCTGTCCCGAAAAATCCGGCGGGACAGGGCAGATTTTTATTATTGGGCATCTCTATTTATTCTACGTGAGGCGAGCTGCGAGGGATTTTTCTGTCAGATTCAATAAAAATCGCAGGGAATACTTGACGTATTTTCAAGATTTTTATTGAATCTGACGGAAATAAGACCCGCAGATTCGACCGCGAAGAATAATTAGAGATGCCCTATTATAACAAATGCAATCTGCAATTACAACAGGCCGTTCGGGGTATCCTAAAGACAGAAACGGAGATGAGCCAATGAAAAAAATTTTGATTATGCTTTGCCTTGTGTGCCTTCTCAGCACGCAGACGGCAGCAGCGGATTATGTGGCGCTGACCTTTGATGACGGCCCCAGCGGGGAGAATACCGAGGCGCTTTTGCAGATGCTGGAGGAAAAGAATGTTCCGGCGACCTTTTTTCTCTGCGGCTATCGCATAGATACCTATCCCGAATTGCCTGAAAAGCTGGTTGCAGCAGGGCATGAGCTGGGTATACACGGCTATAGCCACACCTGCTTCAATAAGATGGATCCGGCAACGCTCCATGCGGAGCTGCAAACCACCAAAGACCAAATTGAGGATTTGACTGGCAGTTGTCCCGCACTGGTGCGCCCGCCTTGCGGGGTGTACAACGATGTGGTGCGCCAAGAGGCAGCAGAGGCCGGACTGTCCGTGCTTCTCTGGTCTGTCGATCCAGAGGACTGGCGGTGCCGCGATCCGAAAGAGCTGTGCCGAAGGGTTGACGGCAAGGCGAAAAACGGCAGTGTGATTTTGCTCCACGATATGCACCATAGCTCGATAGAGGCGGCTGCGGAGATTATTGACAGCCTTCGTGCAAAGGGATTTTCCTTTCTGACGGTGTCTGAGCTGGCAGAACAGGCCGATTGCCCGCTGAATGCGGGCGAGGTATACAGCCAGTTCCCCGATGCGGCGGGATAAGAAAATAAATGCCCCCTTGTGTTGCTGTTTTTTCGGCAAAAGCGGGTGGATTTCTCCCTAAAGGTGAAAAAACCTTTTAAGGGAGGAATTATATTGTCAGAAGCAAACACACCCCTGCAGCTCAGCGTCACCAAGGCGCGTCTGACCCTGTCCGGGGACAGAGAGCTGCTCAGCTCTGGTATGTCCGAGGTGGTGCAGGTGGCATTCACCTTCTCTGCGGACTGGGATGATCTTTACAAAATTGCCGTATTTTCCAATGGCACCCATAGCGTGGATGTGCCGGAGGAGGATTGGCAGGAGAATGTGTGCACGGTTCCGGCGCAGGTGCTGTCCGAGCCGGGGAAGACGCTCATGGTTGGTATCTATGGCTCCAATGGGTCGCATCTGGTGCTGCCTACCGTATGGTGCGTGTTGGGACGGATTGAGCCGGGTACAACTCCCGCATTTCTGGAGGCGCTGCCTCCAGAGCCTTCGGTTTGGGCAGGCTTGCAGGCGCAGATGGATGCCGCAAGCGCTGCCGTTCCGTTCATCCTCCACGGCCAAATGGAGAATGAGGACACCTTGACCGTGGATCACACGTTAGAGGAGATTGCCGCCGAAGCGGGACGGTTGACCCTTCTGGAGCTGTCCGGCGGCTATCTGCTGCTGCGCCGTCTGGTTCCCGGTGAATATGCGGAATTTGCCGGGACGGTCTTCCAGCAGGAGGATAGCTCGTGCTATACCCTCTGCACTATTTCCCCAACCGGCGCGGAGCTTGAAACTGTCACTATTAGCGCTGCACAGGAGCAAGAGCCTGACGCGGAAGCGGAGGAGCCTTTTGTCGTTACTGTATCCCATGACAGCAACTCGAATTTACAGGCCGATGCGACTGTCGCACAGCTCCTTGCCGCCCATGCAGAAGGAAAGCAGCTGCGGCTGCTTGACCTGATGGGTCGGCAGCTTCTGCCGGAGCAGGTGGGAGAGAATTTTGTGGTGTTTTCCGGTGTCAGCTGGTTTGCGTCGGATGACACCTTCTGCCTGATCAGCTATGTTTTCGATGCAAACGGCATGAGTCAGCATATCATCATCATAAATGAGGCATTTTATACCCAAACAGCGATCAACCAGATGCTCTCCAGTGGCTATTATACCCGAAGCCAAATCGATCAGGCTTTGGGCGCATATATCACGGATATTGCCCAGCTGGTGGGAGGGAACGCCTGATGAGTACACCCGCTACCATTATTTCTCAGCTGCAAGGCGATATTCTTCTGGCGAACAATGCGACAGGCTTCACGGATACCACCGTACATAACGCAATGAGCCATCTGATTTCTGCTCTGGCCTCTGCCGGTGCGAAAATCAATCAGCACAGCTTTGAGTGCGGCAGCTTTACGCTTTCTGCCAGCCGAACGACGGATATGATTGTTTCTCACAGCCTGGAGGCGGTGCCCTGCGCTGCATTTCTCTGGGCAGTAAATATACCGCTGACAACAAGAGGCATTATCGGAAAAGTCAGATTTCACGCAGATGATTACGTGAAATCCACAGCAATAGTTGCTGCGAATGGGGGATATAATACCCTTAACGGCAGCTCCAATGCAATTGGCAGACTGCAATGGACAAATTCCACGCTTATCTTTAGCGCCAATAGTACCTATCCGCTTTTATCCGGCACCACCTACCAGTGGCTGGCCATCGCCTGAGGAGGTATGGAATGCGATACTATAAAATGATTGAGGACGGCATCGTTGTCGGCATTGGAAGCGGCACAGGAGGCGTGGAAATTTTGCAGGAGGAATATGAAAGCCTCTATCAAATCATTTTGTCACAGCCCACGGCACCCGTTGGCTGTGAGCTGGTTCTGACCACGGCACTGCAATGGGAAAGCCGCCCCTTGCCGCCGAAGGAGGACGATGAGGAGCTTACCGATGCACAGGCGCTGGAGATTATCATGGGAGGTGATGGCATATGACCAGAACAGAGGCACTGGAATACCGCAAGAAAATAGAAGCCGCAGCCAAATTGCAAAATGACGATCTGGCTGTGCAGAGCATCTGGATGTATCCGCGCTTTGAAGCGGGCATGACGGTTTTCGGTGGAGACCGGGTGCGCTATGAGGGCGCACTTTATCGCTGCATTGCACCAGAGGGGGAGCTAATTTGCCTCTCACCGGATTGGACACCGGCCAATGCACCGAGCCTGTTTGCCAAGCTGCTCCCCGGGCAGGAGGGTAGCCCCATCGGTGAGTGGGAGCAGCCCGACAGCACCAACCCTTACCGCGCCGGAGAGCGCGTGATGCACCATGGGGTGCTTTGGATCTCCGAAATAGATGATAACGTCTGGGAGCCGGGGGTCTACGGCTGGCAGAGCGCATAAAGGAAAACCCTTCGGATGGAGTTGATTTCCCAATTTCATCCGAAGGGTTATTTTTCTTATGTATCGTCCCGGAAGGTAATTACGCCGTTCTCGGCGCTTTCGATGATGGCAAGAGAGTGGAGATTGTAGCCAGCCTCACGCAGTTTATCACCGCCGTGCTGGAAGCCCTTTTCTACGGCAATGCCGATGCCCTCCATGGTAGCTCCCGCAGCCTCAACAATTTCACAAAGGCCGCGCATGGCTTCGCCGCGTGCCATGAAATCATCAATAATCAGCACATGGTCATTTGCCGTCAGCCAGTCCTGAGAGACCAGCAGAGTGACCTTTTTGCGGTAGGTATAGGAGAGAATATCGCTCTTGTAAAGACCGCCCTCAATGTTGTCACTCTTGGCCTTCTTGGCGAAAATCAGCGGCTTATGGTAGCGCAGGGCGCAGACCGTAGCAAGGGGGATGCCGCTGGCCTCTACGGTCAGAATGGTCGTAACCTTGCTCAGATCAAAGTGTTTTGCAAATTCGTCGGCAAGATCGGCCAGAAGCTCGGGATCTACGCGATGATTCAGAAAGCCGTCAACCTTAATGATATTGCCGGGAAGAATTCGTCCCTCCGCACGGATGCGTTCTTTCAGTTTTTCCAAAACAGATACCTCTTTTCTCAATTCCTGTGTATATTTTGCGTGAAAAACGGAGAAAATACAATTGGTTTCTTTACCGAAGTTTGCCGAAATATGGCGTATGTTTTCGGCGCTTTGTCACAATGCGATGAGGGCAAAAAAGTTTTTCAAATTTGAAAATATTTTTATTGACAAATTCCCAGAGTTGTGTATAATATATCGCGTCAGAGACAGATAGCGGGTTTGTGTAAAGGTAGCACAGCGGACTCTGACTCCGTATGTGAGGGTTCGAATCCTTCACCCGCTGCCAAATTGCCTGATTCAAGTTCGAATCAGGCAATTTCTTTATCTATTTATCGTTTTGCAGATCATAGCAACATCAATCAAGGAGTAGTAAGAATGGAACGTTTGTTTGGGAAACTGAAAATGAGCTGCCTTACCGTCATTATCTTTGCGGTGATCGCGGGTGTTTACACCGGCGCTGTTATGCTGATTCCGGCTTTGGAGGGCACCTCCTTTCAGGATATCGGTATTGCCTACGAATGGTGGATCATTTTTGCCGTGATCGTTGTGGTGAATTGCAATAGAAGCTGGGAAGCTATGCTGAAATGCTTCGCATTCTTCTTCATCAGCCAGCCGCTCGTGTATGCGGTAGAGGTGCTGTTTGGTTCGCTTCCTCTGGAGATGGCGCTGTATTATTATCGCGGCATTTGGCTTCCTGTGATTTTCCTGACGCTGCCTGGTGGCTTTATTGCTTATTTTTGTAAGAAACAAAATGTGTTTGGTGCCATTATTCTGGGACTGGGAAATACGATGCTGATGGTGCTTGGTGTTTCCTACCTGATGCAGGCCATCCGTAAGTTCCCCCATCATTTGTTGAGCGCTGTGGTATGCTTCGCAGCCATTGTGATTATGAGCCTGTGCATCCATAAGAAAAAGGACAATCGCTGGATCGCCATTTTACTTCCGCTGGTGCTTGCGGCGCTTGCCATCGTTCTGATGAAGGTGACGGGACGCGACCTTGTGCCCGGTATTTTTTGATTCCTGAAAAGTGCCTCCTGCCTGTATTGCTGTACGGGCAGGAGGCTTTTGCAGTTCTGCAACAAAAGAGTTGTATTTTTTCCGTATCTGCGCTAAAATAAAACTATGAATACCGCATTGCGGAAAGGAGAAATGATATGAACGCTCTGGTTGTTGTGGATATGCAAAACGATTTTATTAACGGTGCACTGGGTACAAAGGAAGCCGAGCACATTGTTCCGGCTGTTCGTTCCAGAATTGAGAAGGCACAGAAAAACGGCGATGAAATCATCTTTACCCGGGATACCCACGCAGAAAACTATCTCTCCACACAGGAGGGAGCCAACCTTCCCGTTCCGCACTGCATTTCCGGCTCGGAGGGCTGGATGATCTCCGATGCCCTACCGCAGGACAATGCGCTGGTGATCGACAAGCCTACCTTCGGCTCTGTGGAGCTGGGGCGCTATCTTTATGACCTGAAGCCGGAGCACATCACCATTGTCGGCCTGTGCACCGATATTTGTGTCATTTCCAATGCGCTGCTGATCAAGGCATTTCTGCCGGAGACTCCCATCACTGTGGATGCCGCCTGCTGTGCCGGTGTCACGCCGGAGAGCCATGAAAATGCGCTGAAGGCCATGAAAATGTGCCAGATTGAGGTCATCGGCGAATGAACGATGATCAGTTTGAAATCGAATACGAAAGCTCTGAGGAAAATTATCGGGAGGCCTATCGCTTCATCTATTTGTTCCGCCCGCTCAAGCTGACGTTGATGGTGCTGCTTGCCGGTGTGGCGCTTTTGAATCTGGGCTACTTCTTTACAGAAGGTAATTTTATTTCGCTGGTCGTGCCCATTTGCTGTATTCTGCTGCTCATTTCTACGGTCATGTCCGCACGCCGCATGGCAGCCATTGCACACAGGCGCGATAGCGGTGAGGCGACCTACCGCTTTTTTGATGACGGTATGCAGATTCTCCGGGAGGGACAGAAAGACCGTTTTGTTGCCTTTGAAAGCTTTTCCTGGGCACACAGATCAAAGCACATGATTATGATCATGCTCAAGGGTAGAGAGCTGGTTCTTCTCCCGTTTGATTCATTCACAATCGGGACACCGAATCTCCTGCTGCGCCTTCTTGTTACCAGAGGTATCCAGTTTAAGTAAATTTTTCAATGGCCTGCGCGACACCGTTATGGTCACAGTCAGCGGTAATTTCATCTGCCAGTGCAAGAATGTCCGGGTGGGCGTTGCCCATGGCAATGGAAAGCCCTGCGGCCTTCAATAGGGCGGCATCGTTGAGGCCATCACCAATGGCCATGGTTTCATAAATGGAAATCCCCAGTGCCTTTGCCAGCGCATGGAGCGCGGCACCTTTGTTGGCATCGGGGGCATTTAGCTCCAGATTGTGCGGTACGGACGAGGTAACCACCACATCGGGATATTTCTGCGGCAGGGTCTTCAAAAGCTCCTGCTGAAGTGCAAGGGTGCGGGTGAACATGATGATTTTCTGCACATCCCTTTGCTCTTTGCGGATATAGGCTTTCAGCTCGTCTACCGGTGTGCGCAGGACGGTGAGCATCCGGAGAAAATATTGGTCAGGGACATAGTCTGCTGCCTTTTCCTGATAGGCTCTGGTGATCCAGCCCCAACTGCCGATATAGCTGTCATAAATCAGATCCGGCGATTCAATTTCCTCCATGATTTCCACCGCTCGCTGCCAGGGAATTTCCGCGCCGTAGAGCGTCCGGTCATTTTGAATATCATATACCACCGCGCCGTTCATGGTGATGGCGTAGTGGATAAAGGGCATGGAGCGGATGGCCTCCGGCATTCCGCGGTAAAAGCGTCCTGTGGCGGGTACCAGCTCGATTCCCCGCGAGGCCGCACGTTTCAGCGCATTTCTGGTCTCCGGGGTCAGCTCCTTTTTGGAGTTGAGCGCAGTTCCGTCCAAATCAAAAGCAATCAAACGATACATGATGGCACCTCCCAAATCATATCCTGTGTGTTTTCGTTATTCTATCATATCGGTTGCCGGTTCGGAATAGAAAAAAGACAAAAACCGCAGGAAGCCTGCGGTTTTTGTCTTAGGAGAAAGAAAAGAGAAAAGAAGAAAATGGATATATGGAAACCGGCGAACCGGTGCGTATCAATCTTTATGGTTAAATGATAATAGATGTTCATGTCCATATTGTGACATAAAAATGAACAAATTGTAAATTCGCACAAAAAGCGATCCTGTTTTTTGTACATTATTTTGGGGACAAGGGGACGGTTCTCCTGTCTTCTTGCTGCCGCGAGAAACAATAAAAATGGAATTGATGAAGGAGACAGGAGAACCGTCCCCTTGTCCCCCTTTAGGAGTGTGTGGTTTGAAGAAAAAATCAATTCGATTGCAGTATAATGCACCGGTAATTCTCAGCTTTGCCCTGCTTTCGCTGGGTGTTTTGGGTCTGACGGTGCTCACCGGAGGCAAGAGCAATACCTTGTTTTTTTGCGTCTACCGCGCACCGTTGAGAGACCCGTTAACCTATCCCCGGTTTTTCCTCCATGTGCTGGGACATTCGGATTTGAGCCACTATATGTCCAATATGCTCCTGCTGTTGGTGGTTGGCCCCCCGATGGAGGAAAAGTACGGGAGCAGAAGAATGCTCCTATTTATTGCCATTACCGCGTTTGTTACCGGCCTTTCGCAATTCTTGTTCTTTCCCGGCAGCGCCCTTCTGGGAGCCAGCGGCGTGGTGTTTATGCTCATCATGCTCTCGTCTCTGTCCGGCGCGGGAGAGGGTGCGATTCCCATTACGCTGCTGTGTGTTGCTGTGCTGTATCTGGGCAGGGAACTGCTTGACGGTCTGGGAAAGTCCGACCAGATTTCCCAGCTCACCCACATCATCGGCGGTGTCTGTGGTATTGTGTTCGGCTTTTTATCAAAGACTGTCAAATAAGAAGATAAGGAGGAACATTTGTTATGGTTAAAGAACGTAATTATGGTGTAGATTTACTTCGCTTAGTTCTGATGTTTATGGTATGTATGCTGCATACCTTAGGACAAGGCGGAATTTTGTATACACGTGAAGCAGGTACCCTGAGTTATAAGGCCTATTGGTTTTTAGAAATTTTTTCATATTGTGCCGTTGACGGCTTTGCGATTATTAGTGGCTATATGGCAACAGATAAGCCACGAAAATATGAAAAGCTTGTAGAGATGTGGTTTCAGGCGTTCTTCTATTCATTTATTGTAACGTTAATATTAACTATTATTGGTATTAATAAAAGCTTTGGGAAAGCAGAGATCATAGAATGTGCATTACCGGTGGTTTATGGAAAGTTCTGGTATTTTACAGCCTATTTTGCGCTCTTTTTTGCTATACCGGTTTTAAACAAATTCATTTTTGAAATTGATGAAAATATTGCCAAAAAAGCGCTAATTATTATTTTTGTATTGTTTTCATTTGGGGGAGTTATTGCAGATCCGTTTAAATTACAGGGTGGATATTCTGCCATATGGCTAATGGTTTTATATTGCATGGGCGCTTTAGCCAGAAAAATAAAATTATTTGAAACGAAAAAGAACATCACGCTTATTATATTATGGGCATGTTGTATTTTCCTTACATGGGGCGTATTTATTTTTAAGGGAAATAATAAACTAGTAAATTATGTTTCGCCAACAATTTTGCTTAGCGCAATAATTATGGTAATTCTCTTTTCAAGACTTCGTATAAAAGGAACGATTATTTCAAAGCTCTCGCCATTAGCCTTTGGTATATATTTATTCCAGTTAAACCAGGTGATTTGGAGTGTCATCATAAAAGATGCGGTTGTATCTGTTGTAGACAAAAACGTGATAGTAGAAGGAATATCTGTTTTTGGCTTTGCATCATTGCTTTTTGTTTCAGGACTGATAGTGGAATATATACGAAGTAGAATTGCTGCGTGGATACGGATACCTTCCTTGAGTAAAAAAATAGTAAGCCTTATAGATCAGGGATTGACGAAACTGTTCTATGTTCTAAAATAATGAAGGGCGGCTCTTTTGCCTCACCATACATACGCTTAAAAACAATGAAAGAAGAGACATTCCCTTGTCTCCTCGGAAAGGAAATGTAAAATGCAAAAAGTATACGAATTCTTAAAGGAAGCAGAGACCTATTATCTCGCCACGGTGGAAGGCGACCAGCCGAGAGTGCGTCCCTTTGGAACTGTGAACATTTTTGAAGGCCGCCTCTATATCCAGACCGGCAAGGTCAAACCCGTATCCCACCAGCTTGCTGCCAATCCAAAGGCTGAAATTTGCGCCTTTAAAAACGGCGAATGGCTGCGCCTTTCGGGCACGCTGGTAGAGGATGACCGTCTGGAAGCCAAAAAGGCCATGCTCGACAGCTATCCCAATCTTCGCGCCATGTACGATGAAAACGACGGCAACACTCAGGTGCTCTATTTCACCAATGCCACCGCAACCATCAGCGCATTTACCCATCCTCCCGTTACCATCTGCTTCTAAGCCGTAAAAAGATGAGGCTGCCCCACTGCTTGGTGGGACGGTCTCATTTTGCTTTTATTCGTTGATTATAAGTCAACAGGTTACTTGATCCACATATTTTTGCAGGGAACAAGCCCTATGATCGAAATTTTTGATGATAGAATGGAAATCACGAATCCGGGTATTCCCTTGATAGAAAAGGAACGCTTCGTTGATCATCCACCGATATCACGCAATGAGAAGATAGCTTCCTTTATGCGGCGTATAGGCGTTTGTGAAGAACGTGGCAGCGGGTACGATAAAGTAGTATTCCAAACGGAATTTTATCAGCTACCTGCGCCTGAAATTGAGATTTACAATAATCATACGAAAGTTTCCCTGTTTTCTTACAAACCATACGCACAAATGAGTAAAGATGATCGTCAAAGAGCGTGTTATTTACATGCTTGTCTTAAACGTGTTAACCGCGGATATATGACAAACTCGTCACTCAGGGAGCGCTTTCAAATTGAACAAAAAAACAGCGCAATGATGACACGGCTCTTGAACGAAACATGTGCTGCTGGTTTGATTAAGATATCAGACGATTCTACTTCTGATAAGAACAGAAAGTATTTGCCGTATTGGGCATAATTTTTACTTGACTCATAGTTGATTCAGACGTGATTTTATTGTATAAATCTTTGTAATTGCTGTGTTTTACTGAAAAATTTACTTGACTGGTAGTTGATTCGAGCATAATATCTCAAATAATTTTGGATTGTTCCCGAACAGCAAGCAAAATAAAAAACGTGCTGCCTCATAAGCATTTGAGGCAGCACACGGATTTATATGGTGCGATTCAGGTCAAAATACATGGGCGTACAACCGTCAAGGAAGGTGCCCTTATCTCCGTACATATGCTCACCAAATTCCTTGAATTTGCAGCGTTGATAGAATTTGATTGCTTCCGGGACGGAATAAAGGACAATTTTTGCAGCGCCGACATATTTATGAGAAATCTCTCCGATATAGTCGATAACAAATTCAAACAAATAATGGCTCAGCGACAGCTTGGCACCCTTCTGATAGGGCAGGTGCTGGTAACGCTCATCTACGGCAAAGAACTGAATCTCAATTGCGGAGAACAGCGTGGATTGCACGGCTTCCTCGGATGCAGTGAAGATTGCAGAGCAGGACAGGGTCAGGCAGGAAATGAGCAAATCCTTTTCCTTGTCGATAAAAAGATAGGTAACCGAAGCTTCATCCAAATGTGCCATTTTATGGAAGTAATGGTCGATACTTGGGTTGTTGCACAAAAAAGACTCAGTGTACTTTTTATTTTTGGCTGTCAGAACCTCCATACGGATGGGAATGTCCTGACCGTAACGCTCCGGCAGTGCTTTTTCCATAGATTATTTTCTCTCTAAATTGTTTTTCCTGAAGGTATTTGCATGAGCGCGGATGGTGGCGTTGGCGGAGGGCGAATTTTTGCTTTCCCGCAGAGCCGTTGTCGCGCTTTGCTTGATCACATACGGATTTTTGTTCATTGGAGTTAAAACAGACATGAGATGCTTTCCTTCTTTCTCTATATGGTCAGAATCTTCATATAACGACATTTTTTTACCTCCTTCATTAAAGCACATTTCAAAATTTTTGTCAAGTCTTGACAAATCTATGATACCCTAAATGAAGGGGCAGAGCGCGTCTTTTTTGTCGAATATGAAAAAATAGGGCTGTCCCTTTATTGAGACAGCCCTGTTTGAATTAAACATAGAGGGGGAAGCGGGTGCAGAGGTCTTCGACGGTGGCGAGGATTTCTTCGCGGCTGTTGTCGAAGTCGAAGATGGTGCGGCAGATGAGCTGGCCGATGGTCTTCATTTCCTCTTCCTTGAAGCCGCGGGTGGTGACGGCGGGGGAGCCGATGCGGATGCCGGAGGTCTCTCTGGCGCTGCGCTGGTCACCGGGCACCTTGTTCTTGTTGACGGTGATGCGAACCTGATCGAGACGCTCTTCCAGTTCACGGCCGCTGATTTCCTGATCGCAGAGGTCAAGGAGCATCAGGTGATTGTCCGTGCCGCCGGAGACGAGCTTCACGCCGCCATCAAGCAGGGTCTGCGCCATGACACTGGCATTCTTAACAACCTGTGTTTGATATTCCTTGAATTCGGGCTTGAGGGCTTCACCGAAGGCCACAGCCTTGGCAGCGACAATGTGCATGAGGGGGCCGCCCTGCGTACCGGGGAATACGGCACTGTTGATCTTCTTAGCGATATCGGCATCGTTGGAGAGGATCACGCCGCCTCTGGGGCCGCGGAGGGTCTTGTGGGTGGTGGTGGTGACCACATCGGCATAGGGCAGGGGACTGGGATGGAGACCTGCTGCCACGAGGCCGGCAATGTGTGCCATATCGACCATCAGATAGGCACCGACTTCATCGGCAACCTCACGGAAAATCTTGAAGTCGATGATGCGGGGGTAGGCGGAAGCACCTGCGATGATCATTTTGGGGTGATATTCCAGAGCCTGACGGCGGATATCTTCATAATCAATGAGACCGGTCGTTTCATCAACGCGGTAGGAAATTGCGTTATAGAGCTTGCCGGAGAAGGAGACCGGGCTGCCATGGCTCAGGTGGCCGCCATTGGCCAAATCCATGCCCAGAACGGTGTCACCGGGCTTGCACAGGGCAAGATATACGGCGCTGTTGGCCTGAGAGCCGCTGTGCGGCTGCACATTGGCGAAGTTGGCACCAAATAGCTCCTTTGCGCGGTCAATGCAAAGCTGCTCTGCAATGTCCACATATTCGCAGCCACCGTAATAGCGGCGGCCGGGATAGCCTTCTGCATACTTGTTGGTCAGCACGGAGTTCATTGCTGCCATAACATAGGGGCTGACGAGATTTTCTGATGCAATCAGCTCAAGATTTCTGCGCTGACGGCCAAGCTCAAGCTCCATGACCTCAGCAATCTGCGGGTCGAACTGCTTCACCAACTGAATGGAATCCTCTACCATAATACCGTCTCCTTTTATTGTTTGGTAGCATTATCTTATCATGCGCCACTTGTTCCCGCAACAGCGAATGTTTTACAAAAAAACCTGTCTTTGCGGGGAAAACTTTGCTATTTCTCTCAAGAACAGGTCTTTTATTTTGTCCGCTGGCATACAATGGCGCAGAGGTGATGGTATGGACTGCAAAGGATCGTCACTGCGCTGCAAGGAAGTGGTCAATATCTGCGATGGCGGGCGGCTCGGTTTCGTGTGCGATGTGGAGATAGAGCTGCCGCAGGGGCGGCTGACAGCAATTTTAGTGCCAGGTCCCTGCCGCTTTCTGGGTCTGTTCGGTAGGGAATGCGACTACCGTATTCCATGGAGCTGTATCCGGCGCATCGGGGAGGATATTATTCTGGTAGATGTGGTTCTGGATAGTGTGAAGGCACCCAGAGCGCGATTTCGACCGTAGATACGAAAAAATATGTGATAAAAATTGAAAAAAACCCTTGCGAAATGGGAAAACTTCTTATATAATATAGAGCGCTGTCCTATGGGCAGACATTAAAAACCACACATCCGCAGATCTTTTCGCTGCAGTGCCGCTTCGCGGTTGGCGGAGGAAATGACGCGGGTGGAGGTACAACAAAAAGGAGAATTTTTAAAATGGCAGTTGTATCTATGAAGCAGTTGCTGGAAGCCGGTGTGCATTTCGGTCATCAGACCCGCCGCTGGAATCCCAAGATGGCCCAGTACATCTACACGGAGCGTAACGGTATCTATATTATCGACCTGCAGAAGACCGTGAAGAAGCTGGAAGAAGCTTATTCCTTCATTCGTGAGCTGGCCGCCAACGGTGAGTCCGTACTCTTTGTCGGTACCAAGAAGCAGGCGCAGGACGCAATCAAGGAAGAATCCGAAAAGGTCGGTCAGTTCTATGTCAACGCCAGATGGCTCGGCGGTATGCTGACCAACTTCAAGACCATGCGTACCCGTATTGATCGCCTTGCCCAGCTGCGCAAGATGGAAGAGGATGGCACCTTCGCTATGCTCCCCAAGAAGGAAGTGATTAAGCATCAGGGCGAAATCGCCAGACTCGAAAAGTACCTCGGCGGCGTTAAGGAAATGAAGCGTCTTCCCGGTGCCCTGTTCGTTGTTGACCCCCGCAAGGAAAGAAACGCAATCGCCGAAGCCCGCAAGCTGCACATCCCCATCGTCGCTATCGTTGATACCAACTGCGATCCCGATGAGGTCGATTATGTCATTCCCGGCAATGATGATGCCATCCGCGCCATTCGCCTGATCGCTGCCACCATGGCAAACGCTGTCACCGAAGGCCGTCAGGGTGAAGTTCTTACCGAAGCCCCTGCTGCCGAAGCTCCCGCTGCGGAATAATTTAAGATAGTTCTGCGCCCATATGTTCAGGGTGCATTCCAAATGAATATACTAGGAGGAAAATACCATGGCATTTACTGCTGCTGATGTTAAGAAACTGCGCGAAATGACCAATGTTGGCATGATGGACTGCAAGAAGGCTCTGGCTGCCAACGATGGCGATATGGATAAGGCTGTTGAATGGCTCCGCGAAAAGGGTCTGGCCAAGGCTGCCAAGAAGTCCAGCCGCATTGCCGCCGAAGGCATGGCTTATGCCACTGTAGAGAACGGCATCGGCGTTGTTGTTGAAGTCAACTGCGAGACCGACTTCTGCGCCAAGAGTGAGCTGTTTGTTCCCTTTGTTAAGGATATCGCCAAGGTCGTTCTGGACAACGATCCTGCCGATGTGGAAGCTCTCAAGAACTGCAAGTACCCCGGCTCCGACCTGACCGTTGCCGAAATCATGCCTGAGAAGGTCATGTCCATCGGCGAAAACCTCCAGATCCGCCGCTTCGCCCGCTTTGGCGAAAACACCTCCGTGTCTTATGTACACGCAGGCGGCAAGATCGGTGTTCTGGTCAACCTCGAAGTCTCCGAAGGCATTGATGCCACTGTCGTTGGCAAGGACGTTGCCATGCAGATCGCCGCTCTGAACCCCAGATTCTGGGATAAGAGTATGGTCACCGAGGACGTTCTGGAAGAGGAAAAGAAGATTCTCGTTGCCCAGATGGATAACGATCCCAAGATGGCCTCCAAGCCCCAGCAGGTCAAGGAAAAGATTGCTGCTGGTAAGAT
Source organism: Faecousia sp. (assembly GCA_045601345.1). Classification (GTDB taxonomy): domain Bacteria; phylum Bacillota; class Clostridia; order Oscillospirales; family Oscillospiraceae; genus SVMC01. The sequence continues at coordinate 44,174 of JAZRZL010000031.1, forward strand.
CAACAAGTTCTACGAAGAGAACTGCCTGCTCCAGCAGCCGTTCGTCAAGGACGGCGGCGTGAGCGTTGAGAACTATATCAAGGCCAGCGCCAAGGAGCTTGGCGGCACCATCAAGTTCGTGGATGCCATCCGCTTCGAGAAGGGCGAAGGCATTGAGAAGAAGCAGGAAGACTTCGCTGCCGAAGTCGCTGCGCAGATGAATGCCGGCAAGTAAGCCACCAAAATTCTATACAACCGGGCTGCCCCACCAACGTGAGGCAGCCCTTTTTACATTCTTAGCGCATCCGCAAAAGTGCATTGCTTCTTGCCTGACACCGCTGGAGAAGCTCGGGCTGCATCTGGAGCAGGTCGGCAAGCTCGGCTTCCATGCTTTGCTGCTGTGCAATGGATGCAGCCTCAACGGGGGTCAGACGGTTGGCATCCTGCCTGCATCGGGCAGCCATCTGGCGGTAAATGGGAAGGCGTTTTTGTATGGCGAGGGCATCATACCCCCGAGCTAGGCGCTCCAAAAGCTCCCTTGCTTGCGTTGGCGTGGTCGTTCCGGGCGGCTTTCCCCCGTTGGCGCGTTCAAATACCCTTTGCCCCGGCGCGACCCGCGACCAGACAGTCTGCACGGCACGGCGATCATATGGATTCAAGGCGCTCCCTCCTTTGCCTGCACATACTCCAGTCTATGGCGCGGAAGGGGAAATGGTGCATCAAGGACAGAGGCCAGGGCTTCCCCAGAGGAGAAGGCAAGGGCTGTTAACTTACTGCCATTGGGGACAGTTCTCCATGGCGTTCAGTTAGCGGCTGCGGAAACCTTCCTAACATAGCCCTCCCCTACGGCGATGTGTTCTGTATATGCCACTGTTTGATCTGTCCCCTGTTCTGTTTATTCGTTATTTTTTGAGGCAAGAGCCATGATTGTGCGTATTTTTTCCTCAAATTTTTCTGCTGGAACTAGGGCGATGCCCTCCTCGTCGCTCAGGACAATCAGGCGGTTACCGCCGGTGAGGGAAAATTGGGTTCTTGCATCCTTGGGGATGACGATCTGGCCTCTGTCATTCATTGTGACGGAGCCCCAGATGTTTTTGCCCTTCGGAGCAAGGATGGAGCCGCTCGTGTCCTCCTTTGGTTCGGCATTTATCAGGCTGTCGATGGTTATATCATATATGGATGCAAGCAGACTGCATTTTTCAATATCGGGAACGGTTGCTCCCGACTCCCATTTGGCGTAGGCCTGACGGGAGATGTTAATTTTTCCCGCAAGCTCCTCCTGCGAATAGCCGTGGAGGCTGCGAAGCATCACCAGATTATCCTTCAGCACCGTGTCCCCTCCTTATAGATCAATTCTTTCAAACCGCTTGCAGGACAGACGATAGGAAGCAAAGGTAAGAAGGCAATAGGCGAGCATTCCCGCCAGCAGCAGAGACAATTGCATACGCAGATGCTGTGTCCCGGCGGCGTTCAGGCATTCCAGCCCCGGAAAATGGTGAAGGGCTTCGCCGATGCCGAGGGTGAGGAAGGCTAAAATAATATAGGTAACGAAGGGACGGCCAAATTTATAGGCCGTCTTAAAAAATCCACCGACAAATACCAGATTGAACAGGCCGAAAATGAAGAAGGCCAGACCGAGCGCAAAGCCATTGGCATTCATCAGGGCGTTCTCTACATAGGCCTTGACCTCCCGGAGCACACTCATGCGCAGGATTACGGCAAATGCCATCAAAAGCAGACCGCATAATTCAATGAAGCAGACAAAAAGGAATTTCCCCTTGACCACATCCCGCTTGGCAATCGGCAGGAGGGCGGAGAATAAAATGTCGTTGGTCTCTCTGGCGTTCTGGAAGCTCTGGAAAATGCCGAGCGTGACGAAAAAGACACCGCAGAGCACTGGATAGCCGGGGAGGAAGAACATCAGGCCGAAGGCGATGAATAAAAAGGACAGAATTGAGGCGCTGAGCCTGACCTCCTTCATGAAAATATTACGCATTTCCCGCACCCCTTTCCATACGCAGCATGGTCTGCTCAAGCGTTTCCCCGGTCTCGGAAAACCTGCGGATAAAATCCTCCTTCGGCAGTGCCGCAACAATATTGCCGCCAGAAATATAGACAATCTTATCTGCGCATTTTTCAATGTCGGAAATGATGTGCGTGGAGAAAAAAACGCCCACACCGTTTCGCTTCAATTCCATGAAGATATCAAGCAGCTCATCCCGTGAAAAAGGATCCAGCCCGCTGGTTGGCTCGTCAAGAATCAGAACCTTTGCCTGATGGGAGAGCGCAATCAGTAGGTTGCACTTAACCTTCATGCCCTCCGAAAGCTCCATGGCCGTCTTGTTTTCATCCAGATGGAAGAGCGCAAGATATTTACGATAGGCCACTTCATCCCAAGTATCATAGAACCGGCGAACGATGGCAAGGATATCCTTGAGCTTTTTGCGCGGATACCAGTTTACAGAGCCTGTGGAATAGCCGATGTGTTTCTTAATCTCGGTCTCATTGCCCGCAAGCGGCTTGCCGAAATAGAGAATTTCACCGCCGTCCGGGTGAATCAGATTCAGCATGGATTTGATGGTCGTGGTTTTTCCCGCACCGTTCCTGCCAATAAAGCCGGTAATTTCCCCTGATGCAATGTCGAAGGAAACATCCGAAAGTCGAAATGCAGGATAGGTCTTGTTGAGATGACGGATTTCAACCATATGTACGCAGTCCCCCCGTAATTTGATTTCTATGATTGGTCACCTCTAAAAATTCATCACAGTCGAATCTGCGGGTCTTATTTCCGTCATGCTTCACAAAAATCCTCGGGAATACATCCCGTATTCCCTGCGGTTTTTGTTGCATCTGATGAAAAAATCCCTCGCAGCTCGAAATGCGCGGAGTTTTCAGAGCTGCCCTATTATTGTAAACTATAGTTGCAGAAATTGCAACCAACTGCAAATAACAAATTAATCTAATTTTTGTTGCGTTTGGTTGCGTCTCAAAGTAGGACAGAGGGACGGTTCTCAATGGCGTTAAGTTAGCGGCTGCGGAAACCTTCCTAACATAGCTCGCACCAAGGCTTCCCCTTTGGGGAAGCTGGCGAGCGAAGCGAGACTGAAGAGGTTATTGGATGCACTACCAAAACCGAAAACCTTCCTAACATAGAAAGCACTCAGTTTCAGGAGTGAAACCTCATCCGCCGCCTGCGGGCGGCACCTTCCCCAGAGGGGAAGGCAAGGGGGACACGGGGACGGTTCTCTGTCTTGACACCGCAGAAATGATATAGTATACTGAAACAGGGTGATTTGTTATGCCAAGACAGGCAAGAAAGCTTGCGGAAAGTGGGATATACCATGTGATGCTGCGTGGGATTGACCGGCAGCATATTTTTGAGGATGCGCAGGATTGTCATGCCTTTATGCAGATCGTTCAGGAATGCAGGGCGATTTGCGGCTATCAGCTCTATGCATACTGCCTGATGGGAAATCATGTGCATCTGCTGATGAAGGTTGAGAACGAACCGTTG
>JAZRZL010000032.1:0-28007 GCA_045601345.1 Faecousia sp.
AGGCGGCGGCCGCGTGGTGGTTCCGGCTGTGGACGGAAAGCCCACGGTCTACTATACCGGCTCCATCGAGCTCAAGAGCAACGTCAACCTCTATCTGGAGGAAAACGTCACATTGAAGTTCGTGCGCAACTTCTCCTGCGAGTTCTATCCCATGGTGCTCTCCAGCTTCGAGGGCAACGACGTCTACAACTGGGCGTCCCCCATCCGTGCCTTCCACGCGGAGAACATCGCTCTGACCGGCAAGGGCACGATTGATCCCCAGGCCGACAGCAACAACTGGCTGAACATGAACCCGATTGCCAATCCGGCCATCAAGACGGTCAGCAAGGATGTGCTGGTGCAGCAGTGGAGCGACCAGGCAGTTCCTGTGGAGTATCGCCTCGTCAACGACGGCGTGACCCCGTTCCCGGCCCAGATTCCTACCATGGACATCGACTGGAACGACATCACAAAGGTCACGATGATCGACACGCCCACCCAGGATGATAGCGGCAATCCCATCACTCCGGCCAAGTCGCTGATGCGTCCGTGCACCATTGAGCCTTATGCCTGCAAGAACGTCCTCATCGAGGGCATCAAGATTGTCAACTCCCGTATGTGGGAGGTGCACCCCCTGCGCTCTAAGAACGTCCTCATTCGCGGCCTGGATATCAATTCCCACGGCGCCAACAACGATGGCGTTGACCCCGAGTCCACCTGCTATGTGGTCATCGAGGATTGCAGCTTCAACACCGGCGACGACTGCATCGCCATCAAGTCCGGCAAGAACCGTGACGGTTATGCCCGTGGTCAGGTCGGCGGCGAGCCCAGCGAAAACATCATCGTGCGTAACAGCAACTTTGCAGACGGCCACGGCGGCGTTACCTGCGGCAGCGAATGCACCGGCGGTATCCGCAACGTCTTTGCAACCGATAACGAGTACAACAGCACGGCTCTGGATCAGGTGCTTCGCTTCAAGACCAATTCCTATCGCGGCGGCCTGATCGAGAATGTCTACTTCAAGGACAGCACCGTTATCAAGGCCGGTAAGGCTCTGATGTACGGCGAAACCCAGTATACTGCCGGTTCCTCTCAGGATAAGGAAGGCGATCTGGGCCCCTATACCCCCGCACTGCACAATGTTTATATGTCCAACATCGTGGCGGGTTCTCCCACGAACCCCGTCAACTCCACCAACGCCATTTACTATTCCGCTTATGAGCGCGCACCCATGACCAACATCAAGGTCAAGGATGTCCAGTTCTACGGCGTAAAGAATCAGTTCAGCCTGAACATCATCAAGAATTTCGAGCTGCACAACGTACAGATTTCCACTACCTCCAATGTGGCAAATCTTGTCACCTACAATACCACCCCCATCGTTCTGGAAAGCGCAAAGCTCACGGTGGAAGGCGTTGACTATGCGCTCAACGAGGGCAGTGTCGTCAACCTCCCCGATACCGTTGATAAGAACAAGATGGGTACCGTCAGCGGTGTCATTTCCACCGAGGATGCCAAGTTTGCCGCAGACAGCGGCGTTGTCAAGGTCTATCTTGACCGTGGTATCCTGAACAGCGGCAACAAGAAGCCGATCATCACCCCCTACACCGCCAAGGTTACCAAGGGTGAGGATGGCAAGTTCACCTTCACTGTGGATGTGCCTCTGACCGACAAGCCCAACTATCAGTATCCCTACCGCCCGGAGACCGAAGAGGACAATATGCGTCCCGGCAACCATATCGTTTCCATCGTTGCCACCGGCGAGGTCTATGACCAGAACACCTGGAATTACAACGTCCGTGCAAAGGACGGCGCATATTCCACCAAGGTCAAGATCAATCCTGCGTTCGAGAGCGCGGAGATTTCCGGCGAATATGTTGTGATTGATCCCGAAGCCTCCTTCACCGTTGCAGAGCTGCTCAATAATACCCAGTCTGTGGACGGCTCTTACATCTTCAAGTCTGTGACCTATCTCAAGTCCGGCAAGGCCACGACCCGCGGCAACACCGAAAAGGTTGCGGTCGGTGACAGCCTCGTGATCTCCAATAACACCGAGACCACGACCTATTCCGTCCTCACCGCAGGCTCCATGAATGATTCCGGCATCCGTGCCGCCGAAGGCGCACGCGAGGTTCGTGCGGTATCCGACGAGAATCTCACCGTTGCCGTCAAGTACGGCAGCACGGTCGCACAGCTTCTTGCACAGATCCAGCCCAAGGAAGCGGTTCCCGGCTTCCAGACCTATGCCGTCGCAGGTAAGGCGGGTGCCGACGTTCTGGCAGCGGGTGACATCCTCACCGTCATCGCAAAGGACGGCACCGAGAGCAAGTATACTATTGCCATTTATGAGGCTGACCGCGTGGAATCCAGTACCGAGATTGAACTGGCTTCCGGCAGCAAGCTCGTTGGTATCAGCGCAGCAAAGATCGTTGCAGCCAAGAATACGACGGCTGCGACGCTCGTGAGCGGCATCACCTCCGCACTGGGCGGAACCCAGACCTATGCACTGTTTGCCAATGTCGATGACTATTACGACAATGCGGAGATGAATGCATCCGCCATTGTTGCCGATGGCAACATCCTTGAAGTCACCGCTCAGGATGGTAAGCATATCCAGCAGTATGTTATCGAGATCAAGCGTGAACCCGTCGCTGTCAACCTGATGACGCTTTACAGTGCAGGTAAGCTGGTTGATTACGGTACCGCTGAAGGCTCTACCTATCCCACAGCTCCCTATGGTGTCAAGGGCATTGACAATGGTTCCTCTTACTTCCGCTTCATGGATAACGGCGGCACCAGCGGCATGAAGGACGGTACCTATCTGGTATTCGAACTCAACATGGACGCAGGTACCTATACCGCTTCCACCTCCGGCGGCAAGGCCGGCACGGCCCGAGGCATCTGGGATATGAAGCTCATCTCTCTTGATGGCTCCGTTACCATCCCCTTCGGCACTGCCGATACCTCTGTTGCCAATGCCGTGGACTTCAACGGCGAAGCCCAGTATGTCCCCGCAGGTACCTACAGAGCGCTGCTCACCAATATAGGCACCAGCGGCACCGCCCGCGACTTCTGCATGAAGTTCCTGAACTTCACGCCCGATCAGACGGCGGAAGAAGAACCCGAGGATACTCCCGAGGGTTATATTGATCTGACCGGTTTGACCGAGTACAAGGGCATCAAGCTAGCCACCGGTGCAACCGTCACCAAGGAAGCCCTCCTCAAGGAAAATCTTATGTGCAACATCCTCGACTACGGTGCAGTCGCACTGGAGAACCGTGCCGAGGGCGACACGGATACCCATGCGGTCGAGAACACCGCGGCCATCAATGCAGCCATCGTCGAAGCCAACGCCAAGGGCGGCGGCACCGTTGTGGTTCCCGCAGGCACCTTCCGTGTCTACACCGTTGAGCTTCTGGACGATGTCAACATCTATCTGTCCAAGGGTGCTGTCCTGCAAGCCGCCAAGGTCGGTGAGGATAAGTACAACGACGGCTCTAACGGCAACTACCTTCAGCCCGAGGTCAACATCTATGCGGGTCTGCAGGATGGCGGCCACACCTACTTCGCCAACAGCCTGATCTATGGTGCCGACAAGCGCAACATCATGATCTACGGCGAAGGTCTGCTGGACGGCAGCCAGATGAACAGCTCCGGCAAGCTCGATCAGGTTCTGAACGGCAACGATCCCGGCAACCCCAAGGATCGCACCGGCAGAATCACCAGCTGGTACGGCAACAAGGGCGTGGCACTGCTCCGCTGCGAAAATGTTGTCCTTGACGGCTTCAACATCCTCAATGGCGGCCACTTCGCCATCATTATGGAAGGCACCAAGAATATGCTGGTTGACGGCATGGTCGTCGATACCAACCGTGACGCATTCAACATTGACTGCGGCCAGGATGTCACCATCCAGAACTCCACCTTCAATTCCCTGACCGACGATGCCATCGTCTTCAAGGCATCCTACGGCGCAGGCATTATGCAGCCCGTACACAATTGCCTCGTCCGCAACTGTACTGTTTCCGGCTATGACGCAGGTTCCGTGCTGGCAGGTGCTTACACCACCGACAAGCAGGTCGCTACCGATGCCTGCGGCCCCACCGCCCGTATCAAGTTCGGTACCGAATCCACCTGCGGCTACAACACCGTTACCATTACTGACGTTACCTTCCAGCGTTCCCGCGGCTTCTGCATGGAATCCGTTGACGGCAACGACATCCATGATATCCTCATGGTGAACACCAAGATGGATACCATCAGCAGCTCCCCCATCTTCATCCGTCTGGGCAACCGTGGCCGCTATCCCGTCACCGGCAAGAGCACCGACTCCAAGCTGAGCCAGTCCAACAATGTCCGTCTGACCAACAACGGCTGGATCATCCCGCAGAACAGCGAAGACGCTGAGTACACCTGGACCGAGTATCCCATCCTGGGCTACTATCCCGCCTACAACACCAACGGCAGCGTTACCATGTCCAACGGCGTGAAGGTTTCCACGGTCAACCAGACCTCTCCTGTCAAGCTGAACCCGCAGAACTATGTGCTGGACGAAGAGACCGGCAAGTACTACGGCTACAAGTGGGATTATGAGAAGCACACCTATGTGGTGGACTATGAGAACGAGATCCCCGAATCTGATCTGGTCTACTACGGCGATGCCGTGGGCTTCGGAGAGCTTGCAGATGCCTACAACATCTATGTGGGCAATGTGGACATCACCAATGTTGATCCCCGTTATCCCATTACGCTGGCCGGTCTGACCGACAGCAAGATCGAGAATGTGACGCTCGAAAACATCCACCTCACCTATCGCGGCGGTATGCGTATGCAGGATGCTGTGGAACAGCAGCAGCTGGGTACGAAGTGGAACTACACCCAGTACATGACCGCAGCTACCACGCAGAACCTGCCCTGGCTGGTCAACACCTTCTTTGCAAAGAACGCAGCTCTGCTGCCTCGCGTGGATTGGGATGCCGAGACCGAGACCTGGGTGGCTGATCCCTACAACGTTCCCGAAATGCCCGAGCAGTATCCCGAACCCTCCAACTTCGGTATCCTGCCCGCCTACGGCCTGTACGCCCGCCATATCGACGGTCTGAAGCTCAATAACGTGACCTTCGGCTATGAGATCGACGACGAGCGCCATGCCGTGGTTCTGGACGACTGCCAGAATGCCTCCTTCAAGGGCTTCGAAGCCGAGACCATGGAAGGCGTTGAAAAGGTTGCTCTGGTCACCAACAACTATAAGCGCGCCACCGCCTGCGAGTATGTTCCCAACGAGGCATACCGCACCACCACCTGCTCCAACATCATTGGTCTCGACAGAAATGACGTTGCACAGGTCACTGTCAATGCACCCGAACCCAGCACTCCCGCGGATGAGCTATACAGCTATCCCACCATTGCCAGCCCCGCCAACGGCTACAGCTACGGCGAGAACAAGTGGACCTACAACGGCAAGGACTTCAGTCTGCCCGTTACCGTTTACCGTCCCTTCTTCGTCCATGTAGAGGATCAGGAGCTTGAGGTCGGCGAAACGTTCGTCCTCGATGTTCCCGCACGCAACCCCGCTGCCGAAACCAACGGCAAGCGTGATCAGGCTGCTGCCGATGCAACCCTCACCTACTACGCCGACGAGCTGCCCGAAGGCGCATCCTTCGACGCTGCCACCCATACCCTCACCTTCACGCCCGCTGAACTCGGCGAGTACGAAGTGACCGTATATGCAACCGATGGCGTTCTGCCCGTATCCGTCACTGTAAAGATCACCGTTGCAGCACATGACGAAGTCTGCCCGAGCAAGGTCTTCACCGATGCGCCCGCCGAGGATCATTGGGCACACGCCGGTATCGACTACTGCCTTGCAAACGGCTACATGAACGGCATGGATGAGACCACCTTTGCTCCCGCCGGTGTTGTCACCCGTGCACAGCTTGTCACCATCCTCTACCGTATTGCCGGTGAACCCAAGGTCGAGTTCAAGGGCACCTTCGAGGATGTTGCCGATGGCAGATTCTATTCCGCTGCTGTGGAATGGGCTGCTGCAAACGGCATTGTCAACGGCGTAAGCGAAACCTCCTTCGCTCCCGATGCCAGCATCACCCGTGAGCAGGTTGCCGCTATCCTCTATCGCTACGTCGGCTCTCCCGCTGTGGAAGGCGAGCTTGCCTACCGCGATGCTTTCCGTGTCTCCGGCTATGCAAAGAACGCTATGCTTTGGGCCGTCAACGAAGGCATCATCAATGGTGTGGCTGAGCCGCACAAGCCGATCATGCTGGAACCCCAGTCCTTTGCAGCCCGCGAACAGATTGCAACCATCATCATGCGCTTTATCAAAAAGTAATACCCCTTATTGCGGTGCCGACTTTCCGGTCGGCACCGCACCGCCCCGTAATCGCTTGATGAAAGGGCCGCTCTAAAAGTTCAGCGCAAGTCGAGCTGCGATGGATTTTTGTCAGATGCAACAAAAATTCTTGGGAATACCTCCAGTATTCCCAAGAATTTTTGTGAAGTATGACGAAAAGAAGACATACAGAAAGATTCTGCCGTAAATCGCGGAATTTCATAGTACCGTCCGCTGTTTTTTCGTAAGAAAGGGGCTGCCTCGTTTTGAGACAGCCCCTGTGAGGTTTTTCTGCCAGATTCAATAAAAATCGCAGGGAATACTTGAGGTGCCCTTAATATTCCTCTGGCTCATAGACCTCCACCGTTTTGTGGTGGGGGTTATTGTTGCGGATGGTTTCATGGTTGATGGCTTCGTTTTCGGCAGATTCGTGTTTGGCGGGAGCGGGACGCTTGGGAGCAGGTTTTGGGCTTATTTCGCCTCTTGCGGCGCTAAGAACATTGAGAAGACAGGCATAAAATTTCAGTGCATGACGGGGCATAGGGTCTTCGCTCTGCTCAAAGAACGCGCATTCATCCAGACGGCAATCCTTAAATGCATGGGTAAACTGTCTGCCGACACCGAGCGCCTCGGCATAGAGGAGATTGCGGTAGAAATACTGGGGATCAGATTGCAGGAGCTGCTGTGCTGCCGCAGGGGTCAGGGTGCGAAGATAGCGCCGCCAGCCCAAAAGATCGGAAAGGATCTGTGTTCCTTCCTCCTTGCGTCTGGAGCCGAACACCAGAACCAGCGCTGTGAGCAGGGAATAAATCGTCGCAGCCAGCAGGATTCCCTGATCTCCCGTGAGCTGCCAGCCCAGAATGAGCAAAACCAGACAACTGGCGAACAGGATGAGCGGCATTTTTTTCTTGCGCATGGGGAGACGATAGGCGGCGAATTGCAGCAGGATGCCCCAAACCACGCCCAAAAGTGTGATGCCCGCCAAGGGCAGTGCGCGCAAAGACATACTGGGGATTGCCCGATCCGCGCAGGATAGGGCGGCAAAGCCGCACATGAAAACTGCAATTGTACGAAGGATGTTCGGATTGCCGGATTTGCGCTCATAGATGCGGTTTCTCCAATAGACCCGCGCTGCCTTATCCGCTTTTTTTTCAGCGGTATGCCAAGTGCTGGAGTTGGCAGTCACATTGGAAACATGGGAAAACAGGCGGGAGAAAATTGCCTGCTCATAGGTGCTGCGCTCGTTGCCCATGGGAATGCGCTGCGTAAATTCCACCTGTCCGCCGTGCAGACGGCTGACACGCAGATAGCCGCTGGCTGCCCAATAGAGTACCATTAAGGCAAGATCAGGTGTATCGTTTACCATAAGCATATTGGCAACACCCGGTTCCACGCCCATGGGTGGTTGGGATTTACGTTCCTGCCGGGGAAGCGGGGAGCGCACAGAGCGCCACCAGTAAATTGCACCAAGCAGAGCAAGGACAATCATTGCAATCTTATCCACCAGAAGGGTACGCCCTGCAACGTTATGGACAGTAAAATAATCATGCTCCATATCCAGATGCAAATCCAGAGTTTCCCCCGCCAGCATCGCCTCGGTGGAGGTGGCGGTCAGGATGCCGTCCTCGGAGACCATGGTGGTCAGATAATTATCAATGCTCTCGGCGTAGTAGCCGCTGGAAAATTCGGGGATAGCGGAGAACGGCTTCGGCATTTTGACACTTACCGTCAGCTTCTGAATATCTGCCTCCGGGATACCGCCCAGAAGACGAACGCTGAAGTGCTGTGCATCGCTGCTGGGCTGAACGGTATTGTGAATCATATAGGTGAGATGGAGATCCATTTCCTTAGGTAAACCGTATTCAGCAGAGATCGTGGCGCTGGTCTTGGAGGCACTGCGGGAGAATTTGGCATGATAGCCGTCCAAATGCACGCCGGATATATGGGAGCCAAGTACAATAGTAAAGCTGTTCTGCGTTTCAGGGAAGGTGAGATGGAGATTGGTGTCGGCACGTGCCGTACCGTTCTCGTCCACTGTCAGGGCGATTTTCATGGTATCTACCTTCGCGTCTGCCGCCATAACACTTCCTGTCAGCAAGGCAAGACAAAAAATAATAAAAAACCAGCGATAAAGCCGCTTCATCCTGCTCCCTCCCGTCAAAAGCCAACAGTCTGCTGATTATGCGCATCATTTTCGGTTGCCCCGCAAGGGACAACCGAAAATGGCACATAATATAATAATTACGATAACAATTATTATACCATGAAGCGAAAGCGAATGGTATAATTGCGCATCATTTTCGATTGCCCCGCAAGGGGCGAGAAAATGGCGCATATTTTTGTATAATAATTGCGTTAGCAATTATTATACCATGATTTAAAACCTATGTCAAACAGTAGAACCGTTCCCAAATGGCGTTAAGTTAACAGCCCTTGCCTTCCCCTCTGGGGAAGCTGGCGAGCGAAGCGAGACGGAAGAGGTCATTGGATGCACTGCTAAAACAGAAAATCTTCCTAACATAGAAAGCGCTCCGTCTTAGGAGGCCAACCTCATCCGCCGCCTACGGGCGGCACCTTCCCCAACGGGGAAGGCAAGGGCTGTTAACTTACTGCCATTGAGAACCGTACTTTCTTATAAAAATGAAAAAAAGATTTACAAAAGAGCAAAATCATGTTATTTTATTTCCATCAAATAATAATTATCAATCTTATCAAGGATGTTGTTATGGATCAAAATCAAAAGCACAGCCGCAAGCGTGACGCAATTATGTCGTTTCTGTGTGCCACCGACTCCCACCCTACAGCCGATGCTGTCTTTATGTATTTGCGTCAGAGGAAACAGGAGATTTCACGGGCCACAGTCTATCGAAATTTGGCACGCTTCCGTGCGGATGGTCAAATTGTTACGGTTGCGAATGTCGATGGCTTCGAGCGTTTCGATGCCAACACCACGCCGCACCCCCATTTCATCTGCCGCTGCTGCCACGCTGTAATCGACGTTTGCTCCCCGCCCATCTCTCCAACACTTTGTACCGATGCCGCTGAAACCCTAAACGCCGAAATTGACAGTGCTTGGATTACCTTTTATGGCCTTTGCAGTGAATGCCGAGAAAGGAAAGCGAAGCCGTAGCATTCGGCAATATGTGCGCCATAATGAAGAGGCCGCCTCAGCTCTGAGGCGGCCTCTATGCCGGTCAATAGATTACTTCATCTGCTGTTCGTATGCCTCGATCATCTTCTTGACCATCTGGCCACCGACGGAGCCGGCTTCGCGGGAGGTGAGGTCACCGTTATAACCTTCCTTCAGGTTAACGCCAACTTCACTGGCTGCTTCCATCTTGAATTTGTCCATTGCGGCACGAGCCTCGGGAATGTTGATGGAATTGTTACGATTTGTCATTCTTTTCATCTCCTTTTGGCATTTTGTGTCATCAAATGTCACATCTGATTTCCACACCACTATTCTTACCGCAATGCGGAAGGTTATGTTGGTAATGTTTGATGGATGCAGGAACAGGGAATAATTTCCAAATTCACATTGAAAAATTTTATTTTAGAGGTGACCTTATGTAAACTGGATGGTAATATGGTCAAGTCTCGGCTTGAGGGGGCGATACATGACCCCAGCGCTGTCGAGCATCCGTTTGGAGTGGCGGGTGCTGGAGGTATCAGCATATTTGTCGGAGAGATAGACAACCTCGCGGATGCCGCTCTGGATGATGGCTTTTGCGCACTCATTGCAGGGGAACAAGGCAACATAGAGCCTTGCGCCATCAAGCTTGCGGCCACCGGAATTGAGGATGGCATTCAGCTCCGCGTGTACAACGAAGGGATACTTGGTCTCCACGCCCTCTCTGTCCCAGGGATATTCGTCATCGGAGCAGCCTCTGGGCAGACCGTTATAGCCGGTGGAGATGATGATATTCTCCGGCGATACAATACAAGCACCGACCTGCGTATTGGGATCCTTGCTTCTTTGCGCTGCCAGCATGGCAACGCCCATAAAATATTCGTCCCAGGTGATATAATTGCTTCTTTTCATGGTAATTCCTCCGTGGGGGACGGTTCTATGCCATTAAGTTAACAACTGCAAAAGCATTCGCCTCGATAACATTGCCCCGCAGAGGCCAAGACAGGGGACGGTTCTCAATGGCGTTAAGTTAGTAACTGTGAAAACTTTCGTTTTGATAACATTGTTCCACAGAGGCCAAGGCTTCCCCTTTGGGGAAGCTGTCGAGCGAAGCGAGACTGAAGAGGTCATTGGACGCACTGCCAAAACAGAAAACCTTCCTAACATAGAAAGCACTCCGTCTTAGAGGACAGACCTCATCCGCCGCCTGCGGGCGGCACCTTCCCCAGAGGGGAAGGCAAGGGCTGTTAACTTACTGCCATTGGGGACGGTTCTATGTCTTGAAACTGGGTGCAAATAAAAACGCGGACAGTGGACGGCAAGACAGAGAACCGTCCCCTGTCTTGGCCTCGGGAGGCAAACCTCATCCGCCGCCTGCGGGCGGCACCTTCCCCAGAGGGGGGTTGTCAACTTATCGGTATCGAGAACTGTTTTTTGTCCCTTCTTAATTTATTTACATTATAAGGGGAAATAGCAATTTATGCAAGTCCACTTGTAAAATCTTCAAAAGTGTATTATAATGAAACTGTATCTTTTCACTTTTTAAATCAAGACAGGGGACGGTTCTCTGTCTTGAAACTGGACGCAAATAAAAACGTAGGCAGTGGACGGAGAACTGTCCCCAATGGCAGTAAGTTAACAGCCCTTGCCTTCCCCTCTGGGGAAGGTGCCGCCCGTAGGCGGCGGATGAGGTCGGCCTCCTAAAACGGAGCACTTTCTATGTTAGGAAGATTTTCTGTTTTAGCAGTGCATCCAATGACCTCTTCCGTCTCGCTTCGCTCGACAGCTTCCCCAAAGGGGAAGCCTTGGCCTCTGTGGAACAATGTTATCAAAACGAAAGTTTTCACAGTTGCTAACTTAACGCCATTGAAAACCGGCCCCTGTCTTGATTGGATTGGAGATGCTTATATGCAAACCTGCTATAACTGCGGCAAAACGGTCTCCGATGAGACTTTGATTTGCCCGGAATGCGGTGCGCTGGTCAAGCGCTATACTGCGCCCCCCGTCAGGGAGCAGCCCGCGCCTGTCATACAACCGCCACCGGTGTCTGAGCCAAGCCAAAACCAGCGCGTTCGCCTGTATGGCGGTGTCAAGGTATGGCTTATTTTGCTGTCGATCCTCGCCGGTTATTTCTGCTTTAGCTGCATTTGTGCGACGTTCTATGCACTCAATGCAGATTCTCTTAGGCAGATGTTTGCCCAGCCGGGGATGGAGGCGTTTGCCCCCCTGATGGAGGAAATGCTTGAAATGCTCCCGCAGATGCTGCCGGTGTTTGCAGTGATGGCCATTGTCTGCGCACTCAAGCTGTTCTGCCATATCTGGCTGCTGGCCAGCGGTCGAAAGCTGGCCTTCTATTTCGATATTGGTGCCAGCGCCCTTGCCCTATTGCTTCTTCTTATGGGCGGCAGTCTTCTGAGCCTCTTCTTCGTGATGGAACCTGTCCTAACATGGCTTCTCCTCAAGCGCTTTTGGCCATGGATGCAAAAATAGGAGCGCTGCATGAAATATTATCTTCTGGCAGTGGCCATTCTGAGTGTTATCGCGTTCATCCTCTACGGAATAGATAAGTGCAAGGCCAAGCACAACCGCTGGCGTATCCCCGAAGCCACCTTGCTGGGGATTGGCATCCTTGGCGGTGCGCCCGGTGCCCTGCTCGGTATGATGGGCTGGCAGCACAAGACCCGCCACTGGTACTTCTGGGCAGTCAATTTTTTGGGCGTTGCCATCATTTTCGCCATATGCATTTTTATTCTCATCAAATAAAGGAATTCCCATATGCTTGAACTGAAAAATCTTAGTTACCGCGTCACCGATGAAAGCGGCGAAACCAGCATCTTAAATAACATCTCGCTTTCCATTCCCGACCGTCGCTTTATTGTCATCACCGGCCCCAACGGCGGCGGCAAAACCACCCTTGCCAAGGCCATCATGGGCATCATCACCCCCACCGAAGGTCAGATTTTCTGGAACGGTGAGGACATCACCGAAAAATCCATCTCCGAGCGCGCCAAAATCGGCATCTCCTACGGCTTCCAGCAGCCGCCCCGCTTCAAGGGCATGAAGGTGCGCGATCTGCTCACCATTGCCGCAGGCAGAGACCTTGGCCATGACGAAGCCTGCGCCTATCTCACCCGCGTGGGACTGTGCGCCAGAGATTATCTTGACCGGGATGTGGATGTCAGCCTCTCCGGCGGTGAGGTCAAGCGCATTGAAATCGCTACCGTGCTTGCCCGTAAGGCCGGACTGATGATTTTTGATGAGCCGGAAGCCGGCATTGACCTCTGGTCCTTTGCCCGTCTGACCGATACCTTCCGCGAAATTCACGACCAGAAGCAGGCAACCATCATCATCATTTCGCATCAGGAGCGCATCATCCGTCTGGCGGATGAAATTCTTCTGGTGGGCGGCGGCCGTCTTCTGGAGCGGGGCAGCGTGGAGCAGGTCTACCCCAAGATCATGGCCGAGACAGTCACAGGCTGCAATCTGCTGGAGGTGGACAAAAAATGCTGAACGACATTCAAAAGCGCATCCTGCAAGAGGTTGCCGATATGGCTTCCATCCCTGAGGGCGCGGTCAATATCCGCACCGACGGCAAGGGAGCATACCGCAAGAGCACCGAAACCATCGAAATTATTCCCAAAACCGACAAGGACGGCATAGATATCCGCGTGAAGCCCTTCACCAAGGCCGAATCTGTTCACATTCCCGTGGTGCTCACCGCCTCCGGGTTCCGTGACACGGTTTACAACGATTTCTTCATCGGCGAAGGTGCCGATGTGACCATCGTGGCAGGCTGCGGCATTCACAACTGCGGCGGCTGCGGTGACAGCCAGCATGACGGCATTCACACCTTCTATGTCGGCAAAAATGCCAAGGTCAAATATATTGAGAAGCACTATGGCGAAGGTGACGGACAGGGCAAGCGCATCCTGAATCCGCAGACCATCCTCTATCTCGAAGAGGGTGCCTCCGTTACCCTCGAAACCAGCCAAATCCGCGGTGTGGACGACACCAAACGCTATACCAAGGCCGTCCTGCGCGGGGAAAATACCGAATTTGTGGTCACTGAAAAGCTGCTGACCCACGATGACCAGAAGGCTGAATCCGAAATGGATGTCTTTATGGAGGGCAAGGGCAGCCGCACGCAGGTGATCTCCCGCTCCGTGGCGCAGGATGCCTCCAGCCAGATTTTCTATCCCCGCGTGACCGGCAGCTGCGAATGCTTCGGCCATGTCCAGTGCGATGCCATCATTATGGGTTCAGCGAAGGTTCGCTCAATTCCCGAGATCACCTGCAACCATGTGGATGCCACCCTTATTCATGAGGCCGCCATCGGAAAAATTGCCGGGGAACAGATTCTCAAGCTTATGACCCTCGGCCTGTCCCCGGAGGAGGCAGAGCAGAAAATTCTTGACGGCTTCCTCCGCTGACCGTTTATCACATAAAGGAGCTTTCCTATGGAGGAAAAACGATTATCTCAGCTAAAAAAGCTGCGGATCACCAGAAATCAGTGGCGTGCTATCTTGAAATGGGCGCTCTATAGCCTGTCTTTCGTGTGCATTTTGGTGATCCAGAGCGTGATTCTCAGCCGCCTGCCGGTGCTTGGTGCCAAGGTAAATCTGATTCCTTGGTTTGTGGGCTGTGTGTGCTTCATTGAGGGACCAGACACTGGCAGCATCTTTGCGCTGCTCACCAGCCTAACTTGGGCACTTTCCGGCGGCGATCTGGGCTTTGTTTCCATTCTTGCGCTCACCTTTGGCGGCATGGGCATCGGTCTGCTGGTACAGAAGGTGTTTCGGCAGCAGGTTTTTGTGTGCATGGGCTGCTGCCTGCTGCTGAGCCTGTGCCATGAGAGTGCCATTTTTGCGCTGCGGCTGTACCTGCATACCGTTACCATGCCCCAGTATTTTCATATTCTGATTCCCAGTGTCTTGCTGGGTATCCCCGTCTGCCCGCTGTTTTTCTACCTTTCTCGGGCAATCTACCACACCGAAGGAGGGCGGATATGGAACGAATGATGCGCCTTCGCGTAGGCGTTTTTCTCACACTGGTCGCTTTGATGGTGGGGTTCTTCGGCTTCCGCGCCTATACCGTGCAGGTGGTCAATGCCACCAAATCCGATAGCTCCCTCGGTACTTATACCTACTATACCACCGTCAGCGCCGCCCGCGGTCAGATTCTTGACCGCAATGGCAATATTCTGGTGTCCAACCGCGCCAGCTATAACCTGATCATCAACAGCTACGTGCTCTATAACTCCGACAACCCCAACGAGAGCTGCCGGAATCTGCTGAATATGTGCATGGACATGGGACTGGAATATGCCGAGCATCTGCCCATCACCATGGAGAAGCCCTACGAATACTGCTTGGATGATTTCTCTGAAACGTGGCAGGATCGCTTCAAGACGTTCCTGGATTCCCGTAGCTGGGACTCGGATATCTCTGCGCAGCAGGTCATCAAGCTGATGAAATCCGCCTATCACATCCCCAATAGCTGGAGTGAAGAGGAATGCCGGCGCGTCATTGGTCTGCGTTATGAGCTGGAGCTTGTGAATGTTGCCAATCTGCCGACCTATGCGCTGGTCTCTGACGTAGATTCTGATGATCTTGCCAAGCTGATGGAACTAAATGTCCCCGGTATGACGGTTGAGACCACCACAGTCAGAGAATATAATACCACCTACGCCGCCCATATTCTGGGCAGAACCGGCCCCATTTACGCTGAGGAATCTGAGGAATATAAGGAAAAGGGCTATGCCATGAATGCCATCGTCGGCAAGGATGGGCTGGAGGCCGCGTTTGAGGACTACCTCCACGGCGAAGACGGCGTGAGAGTCACCACCGTGGCCTCCGATGGTCTGGTTCTGGAGGAGCACTACTCCAAGGAGCCGAAGGCCGGAGCTAACGTGGAAACCACGCTGGATATCGGTCTGCAAATGGTCACGGAAAAGGCGCTGGCTGAATGCATTGAAAATCTTGCCGAAAACGGCGTGCCCAATACCGGCGAGGGTAAGGACGTGGAGGGCGGCGCGGTCGTGGTCATGGACGCAAAGAATTTTGACGTTCTGGCCTCTGCCAGCTATCCCACCTTCAATCTGGAGACCTTCTCCGAAGACTATAAAACGCTTGCTGCCGACAAGCTCTCCCCCATGTGGAATCGCGCTTTGCTTGGTACCTATCCTCCCGGCTCGGTCTACAAAATGATCCCCGCCATCGCTGCTGTGGACAATGAGATCATTACCCCCTATTTCAGCGTAGAGGATAAAGGTGTTTACACTTACTACGATGACTATCAGCCCGTCTGCCATATCTGGACCAGCTCCCACGGTACGGCAACCCACGGCGTGGTCGATTTGCCTCATGCGCTGAGTGTTTCGTGTAACTATTACTTCTATGAGGTTGGCCGTATCACCGGTATTGATAAGATTGATGCGGTTGCCGCCGCCATGGGTCTCGGGCAGCCGACCGGCGTGGAGCTTGCCGAAGAAATCGGCTACCGCGCCAACGCGGACACCAAAGCCGAGCTATACGCTGACGATCCCTCCCTGTCCGGCTGGTATAAGGCCGATACGCTGGCTGCTGCCATCGGACAGTCCGAGAACCGCGTGACCCCCTTGCAGCTTTGCGTCTACGGCTGCACCCTTGCCAATCAGGGCAACCGCTACCGTGCCACCTTCCTGCAAAAGGTTATTTCCGCAGACTATCAGGATTTGCTGAAGAAGGTCGAGCCGGAGCTGATTAGCTCCTACCCCATTTCCGATACTGCCTTTAACGCCGTCATTGACGGCATGAAGCTGGCAGCCAAAGAGGGTAGTGCAAAGAATTTTTTGCAAAATTACCCGGTTACTGTCTGTGCCAAGACCGGTACTGCCCAGCATGGCTCCGGCGGCTCGGATAACGCATCCCTGCTGGTCTTTGCTCCCGCCGATGATCCCCAAATCTGCATCGCCATCTACATCCAAAAAGGTGCGCAGGGCGGCAACCTCGGCTCCATCGCGGTGGATATCATGGATCACTACTTCTCTCAGGAAACCATGAACGAAACCTTCCCCAAGGAAGGCGTTATCAATTAGGCTAAAAGACTAGGCAGGACAGAGATCCGTTCCCAATGGCAGTAAGTTAGCAGCTGCGGAAACCTTCCTAACATAGCCCGCGCCAAGGCTTCCCCTTTGGGGAAGCTGTCGAGCGAAGCGAGACGGAAGAGGTCATTGAATGCACTGCTAAAACAGAAAATTTTCCTAACATAGAAAGTGCTCCGTCCTAGGAGGCCAACCTCATCCGCTGCCTGCGGGCGGCACCTTCTCCAGAGGGGAAGGCAAGGGCTGTTAACTTAACACCATTGGGGGCGGGTCTGTGTCCTTAGGACACAGAACCGCCCCCTGTCCTATTCATTTTTCTTATTATTCGTGGCAGGCATCCAGAATGCTCTGGCGGGCATTGTCCACGTGGTGGGTCATAAGGCTTTCGGCGCGGTCGCGTTCGCCGGCGGCGATAGCTTCATAGAGGGCGCGGTGCTCTCTGACAGAGCGCTCGGCTCTTGAGAGAATGTCCATCGACTCCCGGCGGAACTTCATAATTTTGCGGAGCATCGGCTGGAGGGCATCGGTGAGCATCTGGTGCTGGGACATACTATAGATCATATCGTGGAAGGCGGTATCCATTTCCACCACGCGGAGGGTGTCTCTGCGAGAGACGTAGAATTCCTGAAGCTCCAGCGTGTGGCGCATCTCCTCCAGCTGCTCTTCTGTGCGGTTCTGCGCGGCATAATAGGCAACCAGACCCTCAATGCGCACACGCATATTGAGAATATCCTCCAGATCGCGCTTGGTAATGCCCAGCACGATGGAGCCGCGGGGGCTTTCCTGAATGAGCCGCTCCATGGACAGACGGCGCAGTGCCTCACGGATGGGGGTGCGGCTGACTCCCAGCTCCTCTACCAGACGAAGTTCCGTGAGAACTTCGCCTTTTTTGTAGACACCGGAAATAATATCTCGCTCCAGACGGTCAAAAACACGATCTGCCAGAGAAATGTTCATCTGTTTTCCGTTCATGTCGATCCCTCCTTACAGTCGAGCCAGACGGCCTTCGGAAAGTTGTTCGATTTTCTCCTCCAGCTCCGCATTGGAAAGCACGGTCTGCCGTCCGTCTTCATATTCTTTATCGACCCATTCCTTCAGGGCAATCACCAGAGGATCATGCTTTGTCAGAGCTTCCTCAGGGTTGAGGTGATAATTGGTGTTCATCCAGTAGGCGATACCGGCAAGGCCGGAGGTTTTACTGATCTGTACGGAGGCCGGACGGTTGAGAAGGCGGTCGGTATTGAAGATGTTGTAAATTTCCTGATCCTTCAGAAGACCGTCGGCATGGATACCGGCGCGGGTCACATTGAAGTTGCGCCCGACAAAGGGAGCCATGGGTGGGATATCGTAGCCGATGTCTTTGCGGAAGAATTCTGCAATTTCAGTAATCACTGTGGGATCCATGCCATCGAAGGAGCCGCGCAGGGAGGCATACTCAAAGACCATCGCTTCCAGCGGCACATTGCCGGTGCGCTCGCCAATGCCCAGCAGAGAGCAGTTGACCGCACACGCACCGTAGAGCCATGCCGTGGAGGCATTGGTGACCGCCTTGTAGAAATCATTGTGGCCGTGCCATTCCAGGCATTCGCTGGAGAGGTCGGAATAGTGCTGCAAGCCGTAGATGATGCCCGGTACACTTCTGGGCAGTGCGACACCGGTATAGGGTACGCCATAGCCCATGGTATCACAGGCGCGAATCTTGACAGGGATATGTGCCTGCTCGGAAAGATTGACCAGCTCATTGACAAAGGGTACGACAAAGCCGTAGAAATCAGCGCGGGTAATATCCTCTAGATGGCAGCGGGGGATGACACCGGCGTTGAATGCGTCCTTGACTGTAGCCAGATAATAATCCAGAGCCTGTTTGCGGCTCATCTGCATTTTCTTGAAGATATGGTAGTCACTGCATGAGACCAGAATGCCGGTCTCCCGGATGCCCAAATCCTTGACCAGCTTGAAGTCCTCCTTGCTGGCGCGGATCCATGTGGTGATTTCCGGGAAGGGCAGATCAAGCGCCATGCACTTTTCCAGCGCATCGCGGTCTTTTTTACTGTAGATGAAAAACTCGGTCTGACGGATGATGCCATAAGGGCCGCCCAAACGGCTGAGAAGCTTGTAGATGTTTACAGTCTGATCAACAGTATAAGGCTCTACAGATTGCTGTCCGTCACGTAGGGAGGTATCGGTGATCCAGATTTCCTCCGGCATATTCATAGGCACCCGGCGGTGGTTGAATGCTACCTTGGGTACGAAGTCGTATTCATAGATGTCCCGGTACAGGTTGGGATCGGGGATGTCCTGTAGGGAATATTTGTAGTTTTTTTGCTCTAATAAATTGGATTTGCTTGAAATTTCCAGCATAGCATTCCCTCCAAATACAAAAATCCATGTATGTCTGTATTGCTGTATACAATTATACGCAAATTTTACGATTTGTCAAGAGGTTATGAAACGGGACAAGGGAACGGTTTTTCAATGGCAGTAGGTTAACAGCCCTTGCCTTCCCCGTTGGGGAAGCCTTGGCGCGGGCTATGTTAGGAAGGTTTCCGCAGCTGCTAACTTAATGCCATTGAAAACGGTTCTCTCCTGTCCCCTTTTTTATACGTGGATTTTCTTTTTTTCGCGGAGGTGGAAGGGCAGTGTGACCAGCGACATATAGGGCAGGAGGATGAGGATGGCCGGGAGAAGGTAGAGGAAGGGTAGCGGGATGAAGCGGTAGAAGAGGTTGAGGATGGGGTTGGTCTCTGGTTCGACGCAATAGAAATAGTTAGCGTGGGCATTGAGGCCAAAATGACGCATGGCCATATTGATCAGGAAAATGAGGAAGGTCAGTCCGAAGGCCATGCAGATGGTTTTTACAAAATCCCGGAAAGATGGGGTGTAAATCCCGAAGCTGCACAGCGCAATGCCGCCGAAGAAGACCATAAAATGGGTGCCATAGAAGCCAAGCATCCGGGGTAGGAGAATGCTGTAATCGGAAAAGCCGACACTCGGCATCAAAAGTGCCATCATTGCTCCAAGGGGAGCGATGAAGAAGCAAAAGCTCGTGAGAAAGCGGCGCTTGGTGAGGACGGCAATGGGGATGAGGATCATATTAATGTTGCAAAGATGCAAGGGAAGCTCCTCCCACCAGCTAAAGCCGCCCTTTCCGGCTTCGGTCATGATGACAGAGTAGTCCGCATCTATGGATAAGCAGTACTTATAGACAAAAAATCCTGCCAGTGTCATAAGCATCAGGATCGCCAGCGTCCAGCGTCGTACAGATTCCCGTGCCTTTCGCATTCCCAGAGACAATGCCAGAAAAATCACCGCGAAAATTCCAAAGGAAAGGAAAAAAGCGCCGTTGAAGGGGCTTAAAATCAAAATATTTTCCATAGTCAGGGTTCTCCTTCGACCTTTTTCCCTAGTATACTGTATTTATCGCCCTGATGCAAGCCTCATTCCCCCGTCCTCTATCCTCTATTTTTTCCTGTTGACAATTCGTGAAGAGCGTGATACAATAATGCCAGAAATTCTTTTTCCATTTAAATACTTGAGCTTTTAAATCACTAAAGAATGGAGATCGCTATGTTTACTGCTTGCCATAACAATGCCTATACCTATTATTTTAACTACGCCTATTATTATGGCGTGGTCAATTCTGGTTGGGCTGAATAAGGCAAGCTGCAAAAATCTGTAAGCTACCACAGCCGAACCGGCTGTGGTTTTTTTATTATCCAACAGGAGGAAATGAATATGCCTATCACTGAAATCCTTGAAAAAAATGCTGCCATGTACAAGAACGATGTCGCTCTGGTGGAGGTCAACCCCGAGCAGCGGGGCATCAAAAAGGGCACATGGAAGGAATACGACCTAATTGAAGCCTCCAACTGCCCCTATTACCGCAAGGAGATCACCTGGGGGCTGTTCAATGAGAAGGCCAACCGCTTCGCCAATGCCCTGCTTGACCACAACATCGGCAAAGGCAAAAAGGTCGCCATCCTGATGATGAACTGTTTGGAATGGCTGCCGGTTTACTTCGGCATCCTCAAATCCGGCGCAGTGGCAGTTCCGCTGAACTTCCGCTATGCAGCAGAAGAAATTCAGTATTGCGTCAATCTGGCAGATGTTGATCTTCTGGTATTCGGCCCGGAATTTATCGGCCGTATCGAAGAAATCGCAGACGAGATCAGCCAGAAGACCGGCCTCATCTATTGCGGTGAGCCGCCCTGCCCCACCTTCGCCTATGCCTACAGCGCACTGGTCAGCGATTATTCGAGCGACAGCCCCAATATTCCCCTGACCGATGATGATGACGGTGCCATCTACTTCTCCTCCGGCACCACCGGCTTCCCCAAGGCCATCCTCCACAAGCACCGTTCCCTCTCCCACTCCTGCCGCGTGGAGCAGGCACACCACGGTCAGACCAAGGATGATGTATTCCTTTGCATCCCGCCGCTGTACCATACAGGTGCTAAAATGCACTGGTTCGGCAGCTTCCTGGTCGGTGCAAAATCGGTGCTTCTCAAGGGTACCAAGCCCGAGTACATTCTTGATGCCGTCTCCAAGGAACAGTGCACCATCGTCTGGCTGCTCGTTCCCTGGGCGCAGGATATCCTCACCGCCATCGAAAGCGGCAATGTAAACTTAGCCGACTACAAACTTGACCAGTGGAGACTCATGCACATCGGTGCGCAGCCCGTGCCGCAGAGCCTGATCCGCCACTGGAAGGAATATTTCCCCAACCACCAGTACGATACCAACTACGGCCTGTCCGAATCCATCGGTCCCGGCTGTGTCCACTTAGGTGTAGAAAACATCCACAAGGTCGGTGCCATCGGCAAGGCCGGCTTCGGCTGGGAAACCAAGATCGTCAAGGAAGACGACACCATCATCAACGAGCCGAATGTGGTCGGCGAACTGTGTGTCAAGGGTCCCGGCGTTATGACCTGCTACTACCACAACCCCGAAGCCACCGAGGAAATCCTCAAGGACGGCTGGCTCCATACCGGCGATATGGCGGTATACGATGAGGATAGGTTCATCTTCCTCGTTGACCGCAAGAAGGACGTGATCATCTCCGGCGGCGAAAACCTCTACCCGGTCGAGATTGAAAACTTCCTCTCTGCCAACCCGCACATTCAGGATGTTGCCGTCATTGGCCTTGCCGATCAGCGTCTGGGCGAAATCGCCGCCGCCATCATCCAGCTCAAGCCCGGTCATACCTGCACCGAAGAGGATATCAACACCTTCTGCCTCAAGATGCCACGCTACAAGCGTCCGAGAAAGATCATCTTCGCAGATGTTCCCAGAAATCCTACCGGTAAGATTGAAAAGCCCGTCCTGCGTGAGCGTTACGGTCAGGGTCGCCTCGTAGAATCCCAGATTCGTAAATAAGCATACGCACCGCACGACTTTTTAATAAAAAAGTAAACCCACAGGCCATCACCAAAAATAATGTAAAGGAGAAATAACAATGGATATTTTCATTAAGCTCGCCATGTTGATCGCCTTCTTCGCGGTCATGATCATCGTCGGCATTGTATGCCGGAAAAATGCAACAGATGTCAATGGTTTTGTTTTAGGCGGCAGAAGCGTCGGCCCCTGGCTGACGGCCTTTGCATACGGCACTTCGTACTTTTCCGCAGTTGTCTTCGTTGGCTATGCCGGTCAGTTCGGCTGGAAATACGGCATAGCCGCGACATGGGCGGGCATCGGCAACGCGCTTCTCGGCTCGCTGCTCGCATGGAAGGTTCTTGGCCGCCGCACCCGCGTGATGACCCAGCACCTTGATTCTGCTACCATGCCCCAGTTCTTCGGCACACGCTTTAAAAGCCCTGCGCTGAAGCTGGCCTCCTCCGTTATTATTTTCATCTTCCTCATTCCCTACACCGCTTCGCTGTACAACGGCCTGAGCCGTCTGTTCGGTATGGCCTTCAATATTGACTACGCCGTGTGCGTGATCGTCATGGCCGTCCTCACTGGCATCTACGTGATCGCCGGTGGCTACATGGCAACCGCCATCAACGACTTCATTCAGGGCATCATCATGCTGTTCGGCATTGTCGCCGTGGTCATTGCGGTGCTCAAGTCTCAGGGCGGCTTCCTTGCAGCTCTGGATAGTCTCGGCAGAGTTTCCGACCCCAGTGTTTCCGAAACCCCGGGCGTTTTTGCCTCCTTCTTCGGACCCGATCCTGTAAACCTTCTCGGCGTGGTGCTGCTGACCTCCCTTGGCACTTGGGGTCTGCCTCAGATGGTGCAGAAGTTCTACGCCATTAAGTCTGAGAAGTCCATCAGCACCGGCACGACGATTTCCACCATCTTTGCTATCATCGTGGCAGGTGGCTGCTACTTCCTCGGCGGTTTTGGCCGTCTGTTTGCCGACAAGGTGGATATCGCGGCTGACGGCTTCGATGCCATCATCCCCGCCATGCTTTCTGGCCTTCCCACCGTGCTGATCGCTATCGTGGTCATTCTGGTGCTTTCCGCCTCCATGTCCACCCTCTCCAGCCTGGTGCTGACCTCCAGCTCCACCCTGACCCTGGACTTCCTCAAGGACAGCCTGAAAATCAAGATGGATGAAAAGCGTCAGCTCTTCGTTATGCGTGCTCTCATCGTGGTGTTCATCGCCATCTCCGTTGTGATCGCCATTCTCCAGTACAATTCCAATGTCACCTTCATCGCACAGCTCATGGGTGTCAGCTGGGGCGCACTGGCAGGTGCCTTCCTTGCTCCCTTCCTCTTCGGCCTGTACTGGAAGCGCACGACCGCCGCAGGCTGCTGGGCAAGCTTCCTGTTCTCCAGCGTGGTCATGATTGCCAATATTTTCTGGCGTGCCTCCTTCCCCGCCATTCTCCAGTCCCCCATCAATGCAGGCGCGTTCTGCATGATTGCCGGTCTCATCATCGTGCCGCTGGTAAGTATTTTCACCAAATCTCCCGACAAAAAGCTTGTAGAAGACATCTTCTCGTGCTATGATTATAAAGTTGTCGTTTCTGCCCGAACCTCCATTGGCGAGGCGGAAAAACAGTAAAAAATGTAAACCGGTCTTCAGGTTTCCCAAGCTCTGCGGAGCTTGGCAAACCTGTAATGAAAATAAGGAGGGTAACCTATGAAAAAGCTTATGCTCGGCAATGAGGCCGTTGCCCGCGGCCTGTATGAGGCAGGTGTCAGCATTGCCTCCAGCTATCCGGGCACACCCAGTACCGAAATTACCGAAACCATCGCCAAATATGACGATGTATATTCTGAATGGGCACCCAATGAAAAGGTCGCTATGGAGGTGGCCTTTGGTGCAAGTTTGGCAGGGAAGCGAAGCGTCTGTGCCATGAAGCACGTGGGTCTCAATGTCGCCGCCGATCCCCTGTACACCATGTCCTACACCGGCGTGAACGCAGGTCTCGTTGTCTGCGTTGCCGATGATCCGGGAATGCACTCGTCCCAGAATGAGCAGGATTCCCGCCATCATGCCATCGCCTCCAAGGTTCCCATGCTGGAGCCTGCGGATTCCGGCGAATGCTATGCCTTTGCCAAGCTGGCCTTCGAGCTTTCCGAGCAATTCGATACGCCCGTGCTCCTGCGCCTTTGCACCCGCATTGCGCACGCCCAGAGCATTGTGGAAATCGGGGAGCGTGTTGTTCCCACCCCCATTCCCTATGAGAAAAATGGCCCCAAGTACATCATGATGCCCGCTTTTGCCAAGGTTCGCCATCCCATCGTGGAAGAGCGCACCCGGAAGCTGGTGGAATATGCGGAAACCGCCCCAGTCAACCGCGTAGAAATGGGCGGCACCCAGCTTGGCATCATTACCTCTGGCACGGCCTACCAGTATGCCAGAGAGGTCTTTGGTGACAGCGTCAGCATTCTCAAGCTCGGTATGGTCAATCCCCTGCCTGTGAAGCTCATCCGCGACTTTGCCGCTAAAGTTGAAAAGCTTATTGTTATAGAAGAACTGGACGGCGTAATCGAAGCACACTGCAAGGCGCTGGGTCTCACCGTCTCCGGCAAGGATATTTTCCCGCTGGAGGATGAATTCTCCCAGAATCTGGTTGCCGAAAAGCTCGGCGCAGACTTTGCCAAGGGCGTTTCCCTCAATGAGCCGATTCCCGGCCGTCCCCCCGTTATGTGTGCGGGCTGCCCCCACAGAGGTCTGTTCTATACGCTCATGAAGCAGAAGCTCAATGTCATTGGCGATATTGGCTGCTACACCCTCGGCGCTGCCGCCCCCCTGAAAGCCGTGGACTCCGTGCTGTGCATGGGCGCTTCCATCTCCGGTCTGCACGGCTTTAACAAGGCGCTGGAAGCGGAGAGCGAAGGCAAGACCGTAGCCGTGATTGGCGATTCCACCTTCATGCACTCCGGCGTGACCGGCCTTATTAATATTGCCTACAACGGCTCCAATTCCACCGTCATTATTCTGGACAACTCCATCACCGGCATGACCGGCCACCAGCAGAATCCCACCACCGGCCTGAACATCAAGGGCGATCCGGCAGGCAAGATCGACCTGGAAGCCCTGTGCCATGCTGTGGGCATCCACCGCGTCCGCGTCATTGATCCCTATGATCTCAAGCAGTGCAATGATGTCCTCAAGGAAGAGCTTGCCGCGCAGGAGCCTTCTGTTATCATCTCCCGCCGTCCCTGTGCCCTTCTGAAAACCGTGAAGCACAAGCCGCCGCTCAAGATCAGCGCCGACAAGTGCAGAGGCTGCCGCTCCTGTATGCGCATTGGCTGTCCGGCCATCAGCTTCAAGGACGGCAAGGCCAAGGTAGATGCCACCCTTTGCGTAGGCTGCGGCGTTTGCACCCAGCTTTGCGCCTTTGATGCCTTTAACGGAAAGGAGGACTAAGCGATGAAAACGCAAAACATTATGATCGTCGGTGTCGGCGGACAGGGTACCCTGCTTGCCAGCCGTGTACTTGGCCGCCTGTTTATGGACGCGGGCTATGATGTGAAGGTTTCTGAGGTGCACGGCATGAGCCAGCGGGGTGGCTCCGTTGTCACCTATGTGCGCTACGGCGACCGTGTTGCCTCCCCCATCATTGATGCAGGTCAGGCAGACTACATCATTTCCTTCGAGCTTTTAGAGGCTGCCCGCTATCTTCGCTACCTCAGCCCCAACGGAAAGCTCGTCTCCAATAACCAGACCATGGATCCCATGCCCGTCATTACCGGCGCGGCAGAATATCCCGCAAATCTGGCCGAAAAAATTGCCGCCCTCGGCGTGGATGCAGACATCTTTGATGCCCTTGCCATCGCACAGGAGGCCGGCACGACCAAGGCCGTCAATATTGCCCTGCTTGGCCGCTTCTCAAAATATTTCAATTTCCCGCTGGAAGCATGGAATGCCGCTCTGGAAGCTGTCGTTCCCGCTAAATTCCTTGCGCTGAACAAAAAGGCCTTCCAGCTCGGAAGAGATTTCGCATAGGAGACACCGTAATGCCCAACTACTATCAACCGCAATACGAAACCCTGCCTTATGAAAAAATGCGCGAACTGCAAAGCGAACGCCTTGCGGCACAGATTCGTCACGTTTACGACCATGTGCCCTATTACCGCCATCTGATGGAGGAAGCGGGCGTAACCCCCGAGGATATCCAGAGCGTGGACGATCTTTGCAAGCTGCCCTTCACCTCTAAGGCCGATCTGCGAAATTCCTATCCCGATGGCCTTCTGGCTGTCCCCAAGTCCCAGTGCGTCCGCATCCACTCCACCTCCGGCACCACCGGCAAGCGCGTGGTGGCCTTCTACACCCAGCATGACGTGGATTTGTGGGAGGATTGCTGCGCCAGAGCCATCATGGCCGCAGGTGGAACCAAGGAGGATGTCTGTCAGGTGTGCTACGGCTATGGCCTGTTCACCGGCGGCGCAGGACTGCACGGCGGCAGCCATAAGGTCGGTGCACTCACCCTGCCCATGTCCTCCGGCAATACCGCCCGCCAGATTCAGTTCATGCAGGATTTGGGCACCACCATCCTCTGCTGCACCCCCTCCTA
The DNA here is from genome assembly GCA_045601345.1 of Faecousia sp. Taxonomy (GTDB): domain Bacteria; phylum Bacillota; class Clostridia; order Oscillospirales; family Oscillospiraceae; genus SVMC01. The sequence continues at coordinate 26,511 of JAZRZL010000032.1, forward strand.
TGCCGCCTACATCGGAGAAACCATCAAGGAACAGGGCATTGACCCGGCAACCCTCCGATTGAAGGCCGGTATCTTTGGCGCGGAGGCATGGAGTGAGGAAATGCGCCGGGATATCCAGCGCTCCCTCGGCATCAAGGCCTATGATATCTACGGCCTGACCGTGCTGTCCGGCCCCGGCGTTGCTTTTGAGTGCGAAGAGCAAAACGGAATGCACATCAATGAAGACCATTTCCTTGCCGAAATCATCGACCCCGAAACCGGCGAACCTCTGCCCGATGGCACCCAGGGTGAGCTGGTATTCACCTCCATCACCAAGCAGGCCTTCCCGGTCATCCGCTACCGCACCAGAGACATCTGCACGCTCCACCGTGGAACCTGCTCCTGTGGCCGCACCCTGATCAAGATGGAGAAGCCCAAGGGTCGTACCGATGATATGCTCATCATCCGCGGCGTGAATGTTTTCCCGTCCCAGATTGAAAATGTCCTTCTGAGCAAAGGCTACTCCCCCAACTACGAAATCGTAGTAGACCGCGTGAATAATACCGATACCTTCGATATTAACGTAGAGATGAACCCCGATCAATTCAGCGATACCGTCCGCGTCATCACCCAGAGCGAACGCGCACTGGTGGAGGCCATGCGCTCCATGCTGGGCATCTCGCCCAAGATGCATCTGGTCGCCCCCAAGTCCATCAGCCGAAGCGAAGGCAAAGCCGTCCGGGTGATCGACAAGCGAAAAATCTGATAAAGGAAGGTCCATGCTATGGCTACTACCATTAACCAGCTATCCGTTTTTGTTGAAAACAAGGCTGGCAGTCTTGTTCATATCACTGGCATTTTGTCCGATGCCGGAATTGACCTGCGGGCGCTGTCTCTGGCGGACAGCGCAGATTTTGGTGTTCTGCGCCTGATTGTAGACCGTCCCGAGGATGCCTCTGCGGCACTCCGGAAGGGCGGCTGCATCGTCTCGGTAACGCAGGTCATTGCCGTACCCATTTCGGATGCACCGGGCAGCCTCCACCGCATTTTGTCCATCTTCTCTGCGGAGGATGTGTTCATTGAATACAGCTATGCCTTTATCACCCGCCGGTCGGATACGGCATACGTTATCTTCCGGGTAAATGATAATGATGCCGCGCAGGACATTCTCTCCCGCAACGGCATCAAGCTTGCATCAAGTGCGGAGCTGTTCCACCCCTGAAAATAAGGCTTCCCCTACGGCGATGCGTTTCGTATATTCCTCTGTAAAAGGTGGTTTTTTCGATAAACAGTTTCGCTGTATTTTGGATGAAGCCTACCTCGACCGCAGCGTATTTTCCTTCTGTTCATAATTTAGGGCATCTCTATTTATTCTGCGTGAGGCGAGCTGCAAGGGAAGTTTCTGTCAGATTCAATAAAAATCGCAGGGAATACTTGACGTATTTTCAAGATTTTTATTGAATTTGACGGAAATAAGACCCGCAGACTCGCCCGCGAAGAATAATTAGAGGTGCCCAT
>JAZRZL010000033.1:0-40534 GCA_045601345.1 Faecousia sp.
AAATGCAGCAGGCACTTGACGAAACCACTTGCCCGATGTAGTATATTTATACACAAAATTTAGGAGGCACGATCATGGATAAGAAAAACATCAAAAAAGTCGTACTGGCGTACTCCGGCGGACTGGATACGTCTATTATCATCCCCTGGCTGAAGGAGAACTACAACAACTGCGAGGTCATCGCCATGGCGGGCAACGTCGGGCAGGCGGACGAGCTGGAGGGACTGGAGGAAAAGGCGCTCAAGACCGGTGCGTCCAAGCTCTACGTGGAGGATCTGACCGATGAATTCGTCAACGAAATGATCATTCCCACCGTGCAGGCAGGCGCGAAGTACGAGGAGTATCTGATGGGTACCGCGCTCGCACGTCCGATCATCGGCAGGCGTCTTGCCGAGATCGCGCTGGCTGAAGGCGCCGACGCCGTCTGCCACGGCTGCACCGGCAAGGGCAACGACCAGGTACGTTTTGAGCTGGCCATCAAGCACTTCGCTCCTGAAATGCCCATCATCGCCCCCTGGAGAGAGTGGTCGATCAAGTCCCGCGAAGAGGAGATTGATTTTGCCGAAGCACACAACATCCCTCTGAAAATCAACCGCGAAACCAACTACACCAAGGATATGAATCTGTGGCACCTGAGCCATGAGGGTCTCGATCTGGAAGACCCCTGGACCGAGCCGCAGTATGAGAAGCCCGGCTTCCTTGAAATGTCCGTCTCCCCTATGGATGCACCCGATGAACCCACCTATATTACGCTCGACTTTGAGCAGGGTGTTCCCGTTGCCCTGAACGGCGAAAAGATGAAGGCTGTCGATCTGATTTGGAAGCTGAACGAAATCGGCGGCAAGAACGGCATTGGCCTTCTGGATATCGTGGAAAACCGCCTTGTCGGCATGAAGTGCCGCGGCGTATACGAAACTCCCGGCGGCACCATCCTCTACCGGGCACATGAAGCACTTGAAACCATGTGCCTTGATAAGATGACCGCCCACAAGAAGCAGGAGCTGTCCGTCTGTTTCGCCGACCTGCTCTACAATGGCCAGTGGTACACCCCGCTGCGTGAAGCCCTCTCTGCCTTTGTCACTGCCACCCAGAAAAATGTCACCGGCACGGTTCGCCTGAAGCTCTACAAGGGCAACATCATCAAGGCCGGTATCAAGTCCCCCTACTCCCTCTACAGCGAAGCCATCGCCACCTTCGGCGAAAGCGACTACAACCAGTCCGATGCCACCGGCTTCATTAACCTCTGGGGTCTTCCCACCAAGGTTCAGGCCATGCTTGATCAGGGACTGCTGGAAAAATAAGAAAAATACCGCAAGCCGGGTCAACCTCCCGGCTTGCACTGTTAAGGAGAAGCATTATGAAATTATGGTCGGGACGTTTCCAGAAGGAAACCGATGCACTGGTCAACGACTTTAACTCCTCCATTGGCTTTGATGCCAGAATGTATGAGGAGGATATCACCGGCTCTATTGCCCACGCTACCATGCTGGGGCAATGCGGCATCATCTCTCAGGAGGACGTATGCGCCATTGTTGGCGGTCTTACAGAGTTGCTTTCTGATATTAAGGCAGGAAAGGTTGCATTTTCCGCTGACAATGAGGACATTCATATGAATGTGGAAACCCTCCTCACCGAGCGCATCGGCGATGCAGGAAAACGTCTGCATACCGCCAGAAGCCGGAACGATCAGGTGGCTGTCGATTTGCGTCTGTATCTGCGCAAGGAAATCGAAGCCATTCGGCAGGAAATTCTGAATCTCCAGCGGGTGATTCTGAAACAGGCCAAGGCCAACCAGTATACGGTCATGCCGGGTTATACCCATTTGCAGCGTGCGCAGCCGATCACCCTTGCCCAGCATCTTCTGGCCTATGGCTCCATGCTCCAGCGTGATGTCACCCGTCTGGAGGATTGCGCTGAGCGTATGAACGAATGCCCCCTCGGCAGCGGCGCACTGGCGGGTACCACCCATCCCATCGACCGCACCATCACCGCCTCTCTGCTGGGTTTCCGCGCCCCGATGTCCAACTCTCTCGATGGCGTATCTGACCGTGATTATGCCATTGAATTTTTGAGCTGTATGTCCATCCTGATGATGCATCTTTCCCGCTTTGCTGAGGAAATCATTCTCTGGTGCAGTTGGGAATTCAAATTCATTGAGCTGGACGATGCCTATTCCACCGGCTCTTCCATCATGCCGCAGAAAAAGAACCCGGACATTGCAGAGCTGGTCAGAGGCAAAACCGGCCGCGTCTACGGCTCTCTCATCGGTCTGCTCACCACGATGAAATCCCTGCCTCTGGCCTATAATAAGGATATGCAGGAGGATAAGGAGCCAGTATTTGACACCATCGACACCGTCAAGATGTGTCTGCCCATTTTCGCCGCGATGCTCGATACCATGAAGGCACTGCCCGCCAATATGCGCAAAGCTGCCAACGGCGGCTTCATCAATGCCACCGATTGTGCTGACTATCTGGCCAAGAAGGGGATGCCCTTCCGCGATGCCTACAAAATCACCGGCCAGTTGGTCTACCACTGTATTGAATCCGGCCTGACGCTGGAGCAGATGCCCCTTGCCGAATTGCAGGAAATCTCCCCGCTATTTGAAGAGGACGTCTATACCGCCCTGTCCATGGAGACCTGTGTAGAAGGCCGCAAAAGCTATGGCGGCCCCGCCCCCGCAGAAACCACCCGGCAGATTGCGCTGCTGGAAGCATTTATTGACTGTCACAGCAAAATGTAAAGGAGAACAACATGGAACAAAAGCATTTTCTCAAGCTGCTGGACTTCACGCCGGAAGAAATTCAGCATTTTCTCGACATTGCCGCCATGCTCAAGGCGCAGAAGAAGGCCGGAGTGCCGCATAAATATCTCAGCGGAAAGAATGTTGCCCTGATTTTTGAAAAGACCTCCACCCGCACCCGCTGCTCCTTTGAAGTCGCTGCCAGTGACCTTGGCATGGGCTGCACCTACCTCGACCCCTCTGGCTCCCAGATCGGCAAAAAGGAATCCATCGCGGATACCGCCCGGGTTCTCGGCAGAATGTTTGACGGCATTGAATACCGCGGCTACGGTCAGTGCATCGTGGAGGAGCTTGCCAAATATGCAGGTGTTCCCGTATTCAACGGCCTGACCAATGAATTCCATCCCACCCAAATTCTGGCGGATTTCCTCACCATTCAGGAGCATTTCGGTACACTCAAGGGCATCAAGCTGGTGTATATGGGCGATGCCCGGTATAATATGGGCAATTCCCTTATGGTTGGCTGTGCAAAAATGGGTCTGCACTTTGTCGCCTGCGCACCGGAGAACTATTTCCCCGATCCTGCCCTCATTGAAGAGTGCAACCAGCTTGCCGCAGAGTCCGGCGCAACGCTGGAATTCATCACCGATCCCATGGAAGCCGTAAAGGATGCGGATGTTATCTACACCGATGTTTGGGTCTCCATGGGCGAGCCGGACGAAGTCTGGGCAGAACGCATTGAAGCTCTTCTTCCCTATCAGGTCAACGCCAAGCTCATGAGCGGTGCAAAGGATACCGCCGTATTCATGCACTGCCTGCCCGCTTTCCACGACCTGAATACCTCCATTGGCCGGACAGTCAACGAGAAATTCGGCTTGAGTGAGCTGGAAGTGACAAACGAGGTATTTGAAAGCCCGCAATCTATCGTCTTTGATGAAGCAGAAAACAGAATGCACACCATCAAAGCTATTATGGCCGTCCTCATGGGTGGACTGTAAGCACATAAAAATACGCTGCCGTCCTTTACAACAAGGGCGGTAGCTTTTTGCTTGCTCAATTGTTCTTTCTGTAATCTGCCAGAAGAAGGTCAACCATAGCGCCATAGCTTTTGGTTCCCTCACTCTGGCGGTTGGCTTTCAGGAAGGCATCGTTGACCTTTTCTCCGATTTGTGTTGTGGCGCTGTCCTCAAACTGCTCCCAATAGGCATTTTCGGCAGAAAAATCCCGAATCAGGCTGTCACTGTAATTTTGTGCCACCTCCCGATAAAGCTCCGGGGAGGATTTATACAGGGCATTTCCCGCATAACTCAGCGCCATGCGGAGGCCGCTGTAGCTGAGCACCGGGTCATCGCTGTTCGTGCAGGCAAGGTAGGAAATAAAGTTTGCCTCATCCTCCCGCATGAAGCCCGCAATATGGGCAAGCTCATGGCACATCGAAGCGCCAAAGGAGCAGGCAGGCGCATCCACATTCACATTGGCCTCCATTGTATAAGGGGTGGTAATCCCGGTGATTCCAAATCTGGAAAGCCCTCTTGACCACAAAACCGCCTTTGGGCTGGGATAATAGCCCTTCATCAGCGGCTCTTTCTCTCCCAGTCTGTTCATTGCCTGTCTTGCACGATCTTCCAACTCATCTATGGAACAGAGCAGAACAAAAACGCCGTCTGCATCCTCCGATTCACTGAGCGCCTCTCTTGCCGCATTGGTGCGCTCTGTCAAATCCATGCACAGAGAATAAAGCTCCTGATCGGTTGACGCTCTGACCTCCAGCCCGGTGAGGGAGGCGTAGGTATATCTATAATAATTGCCGCCGCTGCCGAAAACAAAGAGGAAAAAAATTACACCTGCAAGGAAGCCGATATGATATGCGCCTCTGGCAAATACCTTTTTGCCCTTTGCCATATGGACGATCCACACACCCAGCAATCCGAGACCGATAAGTACAAGCAAATAAATCAAAACCTCTGCCAGAGAAAACGGGAGCAGACCAATCAAAAAGCTCAATGCAGTACGGTAATACGGATAAATCCCGCGAGCAAAAATATACTCCGCAAAATCAGGATAATTCCTGCAAAGCACAAAAACTGCCATGGGAAGCAGCCAAAGAAGCAGCGCTGGCCACAGCTTTTTCTTCATGCATCATCCCTCCTTCGCTATGATTATACAGTAAAGTCTGCGCCTCCGCAAGAAATTTGCCCTGCCAAATAATGTGCAAAGCGCCCACTGCCAAAATCTCGGCAGTGGGCGCGAAAGAACAGAGGGATTATTCGTCTTCTTCCTTCTTGGCATCCTCAATGATCTTAGCCTGATTCATCTGAGGAACTTCTTCGTAGCGGACGAACTTCATGCCGTAGGAGCCACGACCCTGGGTCATGGAGCGCAGGTCGATGGCGTAGGAGCTCATTTCGCCCATGGGAACCTCGGCCTCGACGATCTGCCAGCCGGTGTTCTTGGGATCGGGGTTCATGCCCATGACGCGGCCACGGCGCTTGTTGAGGTCACCGATGATGTCGCCCATGTTGGCATCGGGGATAGAGACCTTCAGCTCGGCAATCGGCTCAAGCAGGGTGGGGCCAGCGGTGGGCAGACCTTCCTTGTAGGCGATACCGGCAGCGGTCTGGAATGCCATATCGGAGGAGTCAACCGGGTGGGGGGAGCCGAAGTACAGGGTGGACTTCAGGAACACCACGGGATAACCGGCCAGAACACCCTTGGAAATGCAGTTACGCAGACCCTTTTCAACGGAGGGGATGAAGTTCTTGGGGACGCAGCCGCCAACGGTCTCATCAGCGAAGATCATGTCTTCGGACTCGGTCTGCGGCTCGAAGCGGATATAGACATCGCCGAACTGGCCATGGCCACCGGACTGCTTCTTATGACGGCCATGAACTTCGGCCTTCTTCTTGATGGTTTCGCGGTATGCGATCTTGGCGGGCTGGAGAACAGCTTCTACCTTGTACTTGCTCAGGAGCTTGGCAATGATAACGCTGAGCTGGATATCGCAAACGCCGGCGATGATCATTTCCTTGGTCTCAGGATCGTTGCCGAAGGTGAAGGAAGCATCTTCTTCGTTCAGCTTGACGAGGCCGGAAGCGACCTTATCTTCCTGACCCTTGGTCTTAGCATAGATCGCCATGCGGTAGCAGGGTTCTGCATAGCCCATGGGCTGGAAGTTAGGCGTTTTACCGGGCAGACCGATGGAGTCGCCAGTCTTGACAGAAGCCAGCTTGGTGAAGACACCGATATCGCCGCAGCAAATCTTGGAGGTCTTGATGTTTTCCTTGCCCTTGGGGAAGAACATATTGCCGAGCTTTTCGCTGTCGCCGGTGCGGCCATTGACAACGGACAGGGTATCTTCCATGTCGCCGGAGACGACCTTGAAGTAGGAATTCTTGCCGTACTGGTCGGCAACGGTATTGAAAACAAAGGCAACGGGGCTGCCGGAGGGAGCAATGGCATATTCGGATTCGTTGCCTTCTTCATCGACAGCGATCATGGGCTTGCCTTCTACGGGGTTGGGAGCATACTTGATGATGTTCTCAATGAGAAGGGTGGTGCCCAAGCCGTTCATAGCGCAGCCGCAGAACACGGGGGTGATGGCTCTCTGCTTGAGGCCGTCCTTAATGCCGCGGATCAGCTCCTCTTCGGTGAAGGGTTCTTCCATGAAGAACTTCTCCATGAGCTCTTCGTCGGTCTCAGCAACCTGCTCATTAAGCTCCATCATGTAGTCTTCGATCTTTGCTTCGGCATCGGCGGGAAGAGCAATTTCCTTACCGGCAGCGTCATATGCCTTCTTAGTAATCAGATCGACAACACCAACCGCCTGCTCCCCCTTGAGGATGGGGAAGGTAAAGGGGATGACGGATGCGCCGAAGGTATCGCGCAGGGAATCGAAGGTACCAAAGAAGTTTGCGTGCTCCTCATCCAGCTTAGAGACATAGAACATGGCAGGCAGCTCGGCATCAGCCAGTGCCTTCCAGCCCTTCTCTGTGCCAACAGCAATACCGGACTTGGCAGTAAGGCAGATCAGGCCGGAATCCACAACGCGGAGAGACTGAACCACTTCACCGGCAAAGTCAAAATAGCCGGGGTTATCCAAGATATTCAGCTTGCACTTGTTGTACTCCACAGGGATGACAGCAGTTTTGATGGAGTACTGGCGCTTCTTTTCTTCCTCGTCGAAGTCGGCGATGGTGGTACCATCGGCGCGCTTACCCAGACGAGTGATGGCCTTGGTCGTGAAGAGCATACTCTCACACAGAGCAGATTTTCCGTCGCCGCCATGGCCGAGCAGGCAGACATTGCGAATGTCATTGGCAGTATACATATGATTGTTCTCCTTTCATGGGAAGCTCTTCCCATCTCAACTCTTTTTTAAACACGCAAGCAGCGATATTTTCACACACAGGGTTTATTATATACGATATAATCCCATAATGCAATTCAAAAATTCCAAAAAACGGGGAAAAAATTACAGCTTGCTGAAGAATTATTTCAGCAAGCTGCACAATCGGCATCAAAGAGGCCATCAACGCGATAAATATTCAGAATTTTAGCACACTGAGGCAGCAAATTGCAAAGCTCGCAGCCCAAACCATAAGATATACGAACATCTGCGGGCAGGTCACGATTGCCATAGAGCCGGAGTTTGCCAAAATATAGACAATAATCATACCAACCACACCGGCCATGACGCTAAGGACAAGCGCAGTACGAACTGCGCTGACCAGCGCTCTTGCCCCCATACAAACTGCGCCATAAACCGAAAGGTCATTCTGGGCAAGAAGCGCACCCTGCTGATCCTCCTTTGCTGCCTGATAAAGCTTTCTTCGTTCCCGCATGGACGTGAATACCATCCTGTCCAGATACAGGCGGAACTTGGCCTCCATCATAGGCTTTGTTAGAAGAATATCCTGTCCTACAAGCACCGGCGTAGGCGCACAGGGGGCAGACAATGCGGAAAGGCAGCTGCGGATATGACTTGCAGCCTCATAGCGAAGCGCAATCAGTCCGGCAAGCTCTCCGCCAACGGAAACATAGAGCGCCTGCTGTAGCTTAGAGCCGATCTGCGTATCGACTCCCATTTGCTTCAGAAATTCAAGTGTACCCACCAAAACTGTTCGGCCTGCAATCTCACCGCTGTAACCGTTATCATAGGTGCGAATATCCGCCACTGAAGGAAGCGCTTCCTCCTCATAAGGCTCTAACAGCACAGTCACATAGCTGCCCACACCACGGAGAATTGCCGCAGCATAGCAAAGAATCCGCGAGCTTTCAAATGAGCCGAACATCTTGACACCACTAAGTTTCAAATTCTGTTCTGGAAACAGCTGCGTATCGTCAACCAGCAGCGCATCGCAGTTTTCCAGCACCTTCGCCCCATACCAACCGCAAATTGCTGCCTTTTTCCACGCCAGACGGGAGGCAAGCAGCGAATAAGGCAATGCATAGCTCAAACAGCACGACAATGGTGTAACTGCCAGCAGCAGCGCAACAAACAGCCAGAGGAAATTGATTTTATAAAGTGTCGCACCCAAAATGCTCAGGAGCAACGCACCTGCCAGTGCAATGGGGGCATAGATCCGCATAAGCTTCTCCTGGGGATCCTCGGCCTCCAGCATAGTCTCATACTGTGCCGTGTCACCCTCGGCACATACCGCAGCAGGTGCGCCCTTCCAAGCTTGATTCAGGCGCTTTACACCCAGAAGCGGCGTGGATTTCATCAGCATCAGTGCGCCGAGACAGGTTGCCTGCGACTGCCGCTGGCCAGCCCAAAGCGCACACAGCAGTTCCAGAGACACCAGAGAACAGAAGCAAAGCTGTCCGGCTGCAATCGCAAAAATCACTTCAGAAATTGCAGCAACGGTGAGAATACTCACCATGGCCTCACCGCCGATTTTCAGCTGCCAGAACTGAGCAAGTCCTGTGCGCAAAACCGGGAGCGCCGACCCTACAGCAATCAGCAGCAGCACAAGGGAAATCAGATTCACAGCGGACAGATTATCAAACCCACGAATCCAACGAAGGCCTAAACCGTTATATACTGTCAAGAGGACATTAACAGCACTCACAACCAGGCAAATCCGCAGCTGTAAAGCCTGTGTTTTTTCCCGGCGCTCATTTTCCCTGACAATACGTTCTGCCGAACGAGCCTTGGAAGGTTTCTGTATCTGCTTTGCCGAACGTCCCCTTTTATGTGCAACAAATCGGTGGACAGAAGTTGTAGAAATCTTTGGCCTTGTCAGTTTCTTTTTTCTATGATTCGATTGTTTTTTCGGTTTTCTTTTCGGCTTCTGGAGAATTGGCTTCTCCGATTCGCTCAGAATCAGCTCCTCAAGCAGCTCGTCTGTGAGTTCCTCCGGGAAAGATGAAGAATTCGAGCCGAATTCTTGGACAAGATCATTCAGAATATCGTTTTCATCCTTCACAAGCTCCTCCGCAGGAGGCGCAGGCGCAACAGGCACGGCCTCCGGCTCCAGTTCCAGCTCCTGTGGCAGACTGTCCTGTGAACCAAATTCCTGAATAATATCTTCTATGGAGAATTGCTCATCGGAAGAATAATCAACCATTATTGTCCCTGCCTTCCATTATCCGCGGGTTTCTCTCTGGCGGACAGCCTCATACAAAAAGATAGCTGCCGCAGCGGAGGCATTTAGAGAGGAAATCCGCCCCTTCATGGGGATGCTTACCAGATAATCACAGCATTCAGAAACCAGCCGGCTCATACCCTCACCCTCGTTGCCAATGACGATGGCCACAGCACCCTTGAGATCGGCATCATACAGCTGGGTATTGCCGTCCGCTGTCGTACCCAGCACCCAAATGCCACGAGATTTTAATTCCCCGATGGTCTGGGCAATATTGCTCACCCGTACCACTGGCATATATTCCAGTGCCCCGGCAGAAGTTTTGGATACTACCGCTGTAAGGCTGACACTGCGCCGCTTGGGAATAATAATGCCATGCGCACCGGCACACTCTGCACTGCGGATGATGGCACCCAGATTGTGCGGATCGGACAGCCCATCGCAAATCACAATCAACGGCTGCTCTCCCCTGCCCTCAGCTCTGGCAAAAATGTCATCAAGTCTGGCATAGTCGTGGGCAGCAACTGTAGCGATTACGCCCTGATGGGCACCGGTGGGACTCATCTGATCCAGCTTTGCCCGCTCTGTGCGCACGATCACAGCGCCCGCTTCCTTCGCCTGGGCAACCAGATGGTTCAAAGAGCGGTTGGTATCACCGGCGGCAACATATAGCTTATCAATGGCACGGCCTGCGCGAAGCGCCTCGGTGAGTGCATTGCGGCCTTCGATCATACCCTCAGGCAGCGGCTCACGGTTTTTTCCTTTAAAATCATTTCGTTCCGTCATGGTTATAGCTCCATTCAGCGGGCAATACTGTTTTTGAAAAAACTTTATTTATTATAACAAATATTTCACATGGTTACAACCGAAATCTTCGTTAACAGAAAATTTACAGCAAAATATTTCCTATTCATTGCCTTATACGGTAAAATATGCTACTATAAACAATATTCAAAACGAACACGCACTAAAAGACTGCCCAAAAGGAGGTTTTTTCATGGATAATAATCAAAAAAAGGTGCCGGGTAACAAGCCGGGAAATGATAATCGTACCCCCTTGCAAAAATACCTGCCCATTATCATTCTGGCGCTGGTACTGACGCTGCTTCTTAACACCGTCTATTCCTCCATTACCTCAGCCCGCACCAAGGAGGTTACGCATACAGAGCTTCTTGAAATGATGAATGAAAATAAAATCGACTCTGTCACCTTCACCTCTGACCGTATCCTCATTACTACCCGAGAGGAAGCGGAGAAGCCGGAAGCTACACGCATCACCCACTATACCGGCATCATCCGAAACATGGACTACACTGAATTAGTCGAACAACTGCAAAATAAGAATGTAAAGGTTTCTGAGGAAGTCGTGGAAGAGATGTCCCCCATCATCTCCTTCCTCCTGTCATGGATTCTGCCGCTTGCCATCATGTATTTGCTGCTCACCCTACTGACCCGCAGTATGTCCAAGCGTATGGGCGGTATGGGCGGCTTTGGTCAAAGCAAGGCTAAGGTGTATATGGAAAAGCAGACCGGCGTTACCTTCGCTGATGTGGCCGGACAGGATGAGGCAAAGGAATCGCTTGTGGAAATCATTGATTTTCTGCATAACCCTCAGAAATATACCGCCATCGGCGCAAAGCTCCCAAAGGGTGCGCTGCTGGTCGGCTCCCCCGGTACCGGCAAAACTCTGCTTGCCAAGGCCGTTGCCGGTGAGGCCAATGTGCCGTTCTTCTCCATTTCCGGCTCTGACTTTGTAGAAATGTTTGTCGGTGTCGGTGCCAGCCGTGTGCGTGACCTGTTCCAGCAGGCAGCAAAGGTAGCACCTGCCATCATCTTCATTGATGAAATTGATGCCATTGGCCGCACCAGAGATTCCAAGTTTGGCGGCAATGACGAGCGGGAGCAAACCTTGAACCAGCTCCTTGCCGAGATTGATGGCTTTGATTCCTCCAAGGGCGTGGTCATTCTGGCCGCCACCAACCGCCCGGAAATTCTGGACAAGGCGCTGCTTCGCGCCGGACGCTTTGACCGCAGAATCATTGTAGACCGCCCCAATCTGAACGGACGCTATCAGACCCTGCGTGTACACACCAGAAATATCCGTCTGGCTGAAGATGTCGATCTTCACAAAATCGCACAGGCCACCGCAGGTGCCGTAGGCGCTGACCTTGCTAATCTGGTCAATGAGGCTGCCCTCCGCGCTGTCCGTCAGGGACGGCAGACAGTCAACCAGCAGGATCTTCTGACCTCCTTTGAGGTAGTCATCGCCGGTACAGAGAAAAAGGGTACCGTGCTCACCGATATTGAAAAGCGCGTTGTCTCCTATCATGAGGTCGGTCATGCTCTGGTCGCCGCTCTGAAAAAGCACACCGAACCCGTTTCCAAAATTACCATTGTTCCGCATACCAGCGGTGCGCTGGGCTATACCATGCACACCCCGGAGGAAGAAAAGTTCCTCAGCTCCAAGCAGGAGCTTCTCGTGGAGCTGCAAACCCTACTCGGCGGCAGAGCCGCAGAACAGCTCGTCTTCGGTGCGCAAACCACCGGCGCTGCCAACGATATCCAGCGTGCAACCGCCATCGCCAGAAAAATGGTCATGCAGTTCGGCATGAGTGAGCGCTTTGGTCTTATGGCGCTGGCCAATGTAGAAAATGAATACCTTGACAGCCGTGCCTACGCCGACTGTGCCGACTCTACAGCAGCACAGGCCGATGAAGAGGTACGCGAACTTCTGGCCTCCTGCTATGCCGAAGCCATGGAGCTTCTGAAGGACAACCGGGCACTTCTGGACGAAATTGCCCTTTATCTTCTTCAGAAAGAAACCATTACCGGCGATGAGCTGATGAAATTCATTAACGCCGCCACAGAAGCAAAGGAGCAATCCAATGATGAATCCTGCTGATTCTCTGACCTCTAATGATATCACCTCCTGGCTCTCTACGCTGACATTGGATAAAATTGTCCCCGCTCTGGTAGCACTTGTGGTCGGGATCGTGACCGTCCGGCTCTTGTGCCGTCTGTTTGAAAAGCTTCTGCGTCATTCCCGACTGGAAAGCAATCTTCTTGGCTTTGTCCGTTCCCTGTTTCGCATTCTTCTATATGTCATTGTTGCGTTAATCGTGGCAGGGACGCTGGGCTTCAATGTATCGTCTCTAGTGGCCATGCTCAGTGTGGTTTCCCTCGCCCTTTCTCTGGCGGTACAGGGGACACTTTCCAACATTGCCGGAGGCATCCAAATTTTATCTGCCCACCCCTTCCGGGTGGGGGACTATGTGGAGATTGCGGGAACGGAAGGCAGCGTATCGCAAATTGGCATGATCTACACCAGCCTTGTTACGCTGGATAATAAAACCGTGCACCTGCCTAACAGCGATGTCGCATCCTCTAAGATTATAAACTACACCGTTCTGGGCACACGCCGCATTGATCTGACCTTCTCTGCCGCCTATCACTGTGCCACCGAGGATGTCCGTGCCGCGCTCTATCAAGCTGCAAAAGTCGAAACCGCGCTGGAAGAGCCTGCGCCCCAAGTCTTGGTTGCGGAATATGGTGACAGCGCCATTTCCTATCATCTCCGGGTCTGGTGCCACGCGGAGGATTACTGGCCGCTATACTACCGCATCACCGAAAATGTCCGCACCGAATTTGAGCGTGCCGGATTGGAAATGACTTATCCGCACCTGAATGTCCATCTGGACAGTCCGGCTACATAAACAGAAAAAACGCCCTGCCTGATCCCTGATATATGGGACAAGGCAGGGCGTATATTTGTTTATTGGGCAATAATAAGATAGGCTGTAGCCTGTGCATCTGTCGGCTCAAAATTGGGATAATAAAGCTGCATTGCAGAAAAGCTCTGCGACAGCTCCAAAAGCTGTTCCTGCGAAATGGCATATTGCCTGCCGCCGGAGAGAGCAAGATAGTCTGCCTCTGCCAGCTCCTCGGGCGTCTCTCCGTAGAGCACACCCACAATACAACCTTGCGCCTGCGCCAATGCCTGACAGTCTACATTAGCAGGAAGCACATTGTCCGTAACCTCAGACGCAGCAATCATTGCGCTTTCTAACGTTTTGTGCGTTGTCGTTTCCTCCTGAACCGCTTCGACCTCTGGCCGATCCGCTCGCGGACTTTGCGAATGAATCGCAGCCGTTCCAATGGAGGGAAGACCGAATTTACCGCTGCCAATCACCAACACCAGTGCCGCCGCAACAGCCGCAATGGCAGTACCATAGCGGAAGGGCAGCTTCTTCAGGGGTTTAGGCTTCGGCAAATCATCCTTTGCAATGGCATCCACCACATCGGAGGAGAAGGATGCCGGCACCTTCTTTTCAAGAGTCCCCATGACTTCCTGTATTTTCTGATAATCCTTCATTTTTTGATTACACGCGGGACAGGTGATCAGATGCTTGTGTAAAATTGCCTCCTGTTCGGGCGTGTTACAGCCGTCCAAATGCCCACTGATCAGCTCCTGTATTTTTTCATCACACATCAGACCGCGCTCCTTTCTGAAAATTAGACGAAGGAGCGAAGAAATAGTTCCCGTTTTGTGAAAGTTTTTTGCGAAGCTGCTCTCTCGCCCGGAACAGGCGGGATTTTACCGTGCCTTCCCGAACGCCGAGAATCTTTGCAATTTGCTGATAACTGCAATCGTTGAGAATACGCAGTGTCAAAATTTGCCGATATTCCGGCTCCAGTGTGGCCAAAGCCTGCGCAAGAATGCGCTGCTCCTCGTTGGCGATTGCCTGTATCTCCGGGAGTGGCTGCTCATCAGGCATATCCCATTGCTGGCTCTCATCATCCAGCAATACGGTCAGAGAGGTGATTTGATGACGCTTTTGGCTTCGGAGGAAGTCAATGCAGATATTGGAAGTAAGCCGATACAGCCATGTGGAAAACTGTGAGGAATATTGAAAGGAATCCAGCGCCCGCCATGCACGGATAAAGGCCTCCTGTGCTAAGTCCTGTGCATCGGTTTCGTTGTTCACCATGCGCAGCGCCAAATTATAAACCTGATTCTGGTAGCGCAGCACCAACTGCTCAAAGGCCGCACTGTCTCCCGCAGCGGCCTGTTTAATCCATAATTTTTCGTCCATAGTTACCTCAGATCCCGCTTGATGGCGGCGGCGATGGTGTAGATATCCTCCATCGTACTGATATGAGAAATCTTTTCTTTATAGTAACCCGCGTAAGCTACGCCCCGCAAATACCATGCAAAATGCTTTCTTGCCTCCAGACAGGCAATATGCTCTCCCTTGTCTTTTTCGGCAAGCTGAAACTGACGAACGGCGGTATCTACGCGCTCACACAATGGGGGGCGGACGGGAAGGGGCTTCCCGTCAATGGCACACTGTACTTGTGCAATGAGCCATGGATCACCGAAAATGCCGCGCCCCAGCATGACCATATCTGCCCCGGTACGTGACAAGCACCGGGGGGCATCCTCCGGGCGCAGAACATCGCCGTTGGCAATCACCGGGATGGAAACAGCTTTCTTGACCTCATGTATAATATCCCAATCCGCAACACCAGAATAGAGCATGGCTCTGGTTCTTCCATGGACGGTGACACAGGCTGCGCCATTGTCCTGCGCAATTTGCGACAGCTCCACACAGTTGACACTGCCCTTATCCCAGCCCTTACGCATTTTCACCGTGACCGGAATATGAACCGCATCGGAAACAGCGCGGATAATTCTGCCTGCCAGCTCCGGCTCCCGCATGAGACCGCAGCCGTCACCGTTGGCAGCAATTTTTGGCATAGGACAGCCCATGTTGATGTCAATAAAATCACAATCGCTTAGCTCTGCGGCCTTCTGCGCCGCATCTGCCATCATCTGAGGATCGTTGCCAAAAATCTGCACCCCGCATACACTGTGGGCATTCTTTCTCAAAAGGCCGATGCTTTTTTTATCCTGATATACCAGTGCCCGGGAGGAGACCATCTCTGTGACCGTAATGGCTGCACCCAGCTCGGCGCAAATGGTGCGAAACGCATAATCTGTCACTCCTGCCATGGGAGCAAGCGCAACATTCCCAGCAATCGCCAAATTACCAAGCTGCATGGTCATTCCTCCTGCATAATATTACATCATAGAATTATAGCATGAAACCAGAATAAACACAAGAAAAACGTTTGTCTGTCCAAAACGTCAGATTGCAAGCGGTTTTTAGGGAATTATGGTTGACTTGCAGTGAAAAATATGAAACAATAGGGGAAAGAAATGATTAAGGAGGCAGCAATATGGATATGCGGGAAGGTTATTGCCCAAAATGCGGCAACGCGCTGTCGATTCCCTCGCATCTGGAAGATTTCTCCTGCCTATACTGCGGTGCGAGGCTGAAATCGGAAGCTCTGGTGTCCAAGGAGGCAGTCTGTCAGGGTGCTTCCGAAGTGGATTACACGCTTTTTGAAGCCTCTGCCCTTCATGCAGTCGTGGATTATCCTCAATCTCTGGAAAACTTATCAAAACCCCTGTTTTTCCCCTATTATCAGCGCTATTGTGATGAATGCCGTGCCCCCTTTGAGGCACTCCAGCGCTGGGTCATGTCCCATGATGGTTCCGGCGCAGAGCAGGCCGCACTGAAGCTGATGGAGCAGCTTGAAGTCTGGTTCACACAGCAAAAGGGCTGGCGTCTTCCCGGCCGCAAGGGTGAAATTCGAGACCGAGTAAAATTTACCATTGCCATTTTTATGGTACCCATGATCCATCAATGTGCCCCTGTTATTGCCAACACCTTCTGCACGACACTGCGAACCCGCTGGATGGAGCTGCATCCCGAATCTCCCTTCGAGCTGGTCACCTACGAGGAACTGGAAGAGGGTTTTTCCAAGCGCAGGTTCTGCTTTATCACCACCGCCGTATGCGAAAGCCGGGGACTTCCCGATGATTGCCCCATGCTGACCGAATTCCGCCATTTCCGCGATGACTATCTCCGCGCCACCGAGGATGGCTCTGCCCTGATTCAGGAATACTACAACACCGCCCCCGGCATCGTCATCCGTATCAATTACTGCGAAAACCGGGAAGCCATTTATGACCGCCTCTACCGCGAATATCTTCTCCCTTGCCTCCACTCTCTCCACAACAACGACCCCGCAGCCTGCCGCGACCGCTATGTTACCATGATGCGGCAGCTGCAATCCGATACCTTTTATTCCTGAAAAATCAAGACGTTGTCTCAAAATGATTCTGCGGAATCATGCAAGACAACGTCTTTTTCGCTGGATGTGCTCATCTGCAAGTGCCAACAAAATATAGAGAAAGTGTGCCCGGACCGGAGTGCGCACCGATGATGGCACTGATGTGCGTAATGAATGCGGCTTTATAGCCGGTAAAGGTTTGTATTAGCGATTCCAGACGGGCAGCATCCTCTGGACAGTCGGCGTGGGAAATGATATATGGGGCAGACGGATCCGCTACCGTTTCGCGGTAACGTTGGACAATTGCCTGAATGGCGTGTTTTCTGCCGCGAACCTTCGTGACATTCAGAAGCTGCCCATTGTCTGCCATATGCATCACGGGCTTAATGCGAAGTACGGTTCCGGCAAGCGCAATACCAGAGCCGATTCTGCCGCCTCTATGGAGGCAGGAAAGATCATCTACGGTAAACCAATGACTGATTTTTGGCGCAGTACGGCGAGCATAGTCGGCCAGAGCATCAAAATCCATGCCGCTTTTTTTCTGACGGACACAAAGATGCACCAAAAGCCCCAATCCTGCGGAAGCGCACAGCGTATCCAGAACGATGATCTTACGCTCTGGGTATGTCTGCATCAATTCTTTTGCACACATTGCGGCAATATGGTTGGAATTGCTCAGGCTGGAGGAAAAACCAAGATAGATAATATCCCGTCCGGCACACAGCTCCGGCTCAAAAATATTGCCAAACGAACAAAGATTTGCAGCAGATGTTTTTGCCATCTTCCCTTCGCGCAGGTATTGGTAAAAATCATGAATGGGTAAATCTTCATTTCGGTATTCATTGGATTCCCCATCGAAGTGATAGGTAAAATCAACACAGGGGACACCCCATTTTTGTAGAAGCGCCGAGGGAATGTCACATCCAGAGTCGGTAATCAAGGTGTAAGAATTCATCAGAACCCTCCTTTATATAGTTGCGGGAATATGAAATCTAATATTCAACACAAGATTATCAAATTTTCATAATTATGTCAAGAGGAATAATTTATCTATTCCGCAGCTCCACAGATGATGCCGCCGCCCAGCACATAGTCATCCACATAAAATACAGCAGACTGTCCGGGGGTGACCGCCCTCTGCGGCTCATCAAACTGAAGCTCTGCCCCATTTTCTGTAGGGATCAGCAGAGCCTTTGCAAAATGGGGCGTATAGCGCAGCTTTGCACTCACCCGACAGGGGGCAGCCAAATGCTCCTGCGCAATGTAATTTACATCCTCCACCATCACGCGGCGGGAGAATAGCGCTTCATTTGGTCCAATGACCACATCCGGCCAATCTTTCCTCACCACATACACCCGTTCCCCGCAGCTCAGGTGCAGTCCCCGGCGCTGGCCAATGGTATAGCTCTCCGCGCCAAGGTGGGCACCGAGATCATCGCCCTGTAGATTGCGGTAGCGGCCTTCGGTCAATCGCATTCCGCTTTTACGCAGGAAGGATGTATAATCCCCATCCGGCACAAAGCAGATATCCTGACTGTCGTGCTTATGGGCAAGGCAGAGGCCGCATTCTTCTGCAATTTCCCGTGCCTGTGCTTTGGTCATGTCCCCCAGCGGCAGGATGGTATGAGAAAGCTGGTACTGCGACAGGCGATAGAGCATATAGGTCTGATCCTTACTTCGATCGGCTGCCATGCGCACCAGATAGCGTTCACTGCCCCGGTCATATTCTATGCAGGCGTAGTGTCCCGTGGCCATACCGTCATAGCCCAGACGGAGCGCCTCCTCCAGAAAAAGGCCGAATTTGATTTTCTGATTGCATATAATACAGGGATTGGGAGTTCTTCCTGCGGCATAGGCATCGCAGAAATCCTGCTCTACACTCTCATGGAAGGCCATCTGCCAGCAAAACTGATGGAACGGTACACCCAACTGCTCTGCCGCCAATTTGGCATCGTCTGCCTCAGGCTCTCCACCCGGACGAAGAAGCATCGTTGCACCGCCAACCGTGTACCCCTGCTGACGCAGAAGCGCACAGCATACTGCGGAATCTACACCACCGGACATGGCAGCTAATATCTTTTTCATCGTCATCGCCTCCCATGCCCATTGTAGCCTGTTTTCCCCTGAATTGCAACTTGCCTGTTGCGGAAAGCTATGGGAAATGCTACAATAACAAAAAATAATGAAAAGAAGGCTTTTTCATGATTCCCTTTCGCAGACCTACGCTGTCTGATCGCGCCACGCTGTATCCCCTGTTCTACCGCGCCTCCTATCAGGGCTGTGAATATTCCTTTATCAATATTTATCTCTGGGGCACCCAGCAATTTGCCATTGTAGAGGACGAAATTGTTCTCTTTTCCCATTGGGAGGGTCGCAGTATGTATGTCTATCCCAGCGCAAACAAGCTGGATAGAATTCTGCCTCTGCTTCGTGAGGATGCTGCACAGCGCGGAATTCCTCTGCGGCTGGCCTCTGTGCCTGAGGCAGCCATAGCAGAAATCGAACGGCTGTTCCCCGGAGAATACGGCTTTGCCCTCTATCGCAATAGCTTCGATTATCTCTATGACATTGACCGTCTGACTGCGCTGCGCGGAAGGAAGCTCCAGCAAAAGCGCAACCACATCAACCGTTTTGAGGAACAGACCGAGCAGTGGTATACCCGCCCCATCACGGAAGAAAATATGGACGACTGCCGCCGGATGGTTGCCCGGTGGTATGAGGAACACGCAGAGATAGATATTGATTACAGTCTGGAAAAGGTCGCCATTCGACGTACCTTTGATGGCTTCTTTGCCCTCGGAATGGAAGGACTTGCCCTCTATGCCGATGGTGCTCTGGTCGCTATAACCATGGGCAACCGTCTACGTGAAGACATTTTCGATGTAAACTTTGAAAAGGCCTACGCCCATATTCCCGGTGCCTACCCCCTGATCAACCGGGAGTTTGCCCGCTATCTCCA
This sequence comes from Faecousia sp., assembly GCA_045601345.1. Taxonomy (GTDB): domain Bacteria; phylum Bacillota; class Clostridia; order Oscillospirales; family Oscillospiraceae; genus SVMC01. The sequence continues at coordinate 19,430 of JAZRZL010000033.1, forward strand.
CAGTAAATACCCCGCCATCCGCTACCTCAATCGGGAGGACGATATGGGTCTGCCCGGTCTTCGGAAATCCAAGCTATCGTATCATCCCGATCTTCTGCTGGAAAAATACCGAGGCTTCCTGAACGCGGAGGAAACCGCTTGAGAAGCCGCTGGGCAAAGGCAGAAGAATGGGGAACGCTATCCCATCTATGGGCACTGTGCTTTGGAGATGCGGAAGCGGTAGCTGATGCCTTTTTTGAATCGTACTCCCCTCAGGTGCATACCCGCGTAATCGCTTTGGACAACCAACCTGTGGCCATGGCCAGCTGGATGCCTATGGAGCTTGTGACTGCCGAAAAGCTTTATCCGGCAGCCTATATCTATGCGGTTGCTACGCATCCAAATGTCCGGGGGCAGGGTTTATGCCGCGCCCTGATGGCAGAGCTGGAGCAGGTGCTCACAGCGCAGAGGATGGCATTTGCCGCCCTATGTCCCGCTTCGCCCTCCTTATATGATTTTTATGCCTCCATGGGCTATCAAACCGCCTTTTATTGCAAGAAAACCATAATTTCGGCCTTAAATGATGCAGACAAAGCTCTGGAAATGCAGCCTGAGGACTACCGAATGCTTCGGAATTCCCTGCTTCCCATACCCCATTGCCGCTGGGATGTGGCCGCCATGCGTTATCTTCAAAAAACGGGTGTCCATTTTTTCAGGCTGCCGGATGGATTTGCCGCCGCTTGCCTTGAACCGCCCGGGAATCTCCGTATTTTGGAGCTTTTTGCACAGGATGCGCAGTGTGCCGTAAGCACACTCTGTCACACCATGGGAAAACCCGCTGCCTATGTGCAGCTTCGCGGAACGGAATGCCCACAGGGAATGCGCAAGCTCCTTTCTGTAGAGCCGTCCTTCCCGCCTCTGGATCTCGGCTTTGCCTTTGATTAATATAATACAAGGGGCAGTTCTGTGTGCTAATCACATAAAACTGCCCCCTGTGTTTTCTGCCCTACTCGATTTTACGGTGTATTAATTATTCTCTTCAGGGTGGATATAGCCGGGAAGCTCTTCCAGATCTTTCTGCATTTTGGTATAGGTTTCTTCTGAAACGTGATAGATATAATCCTGCTTATAAAGCTCCATTGCCGTATCAATGTTCATAACCTGATAGCGGTTTTTGGCACCTGCGCCGTAGTCAGCGCAGTAGATGGGCGTATAGTTCCAGTCGGTGAGGGTAAGCTTGCCCCATTTGTCCTTGGTGAAGGTCAGCTTCAGGATGATGGAGATCTGGGTGGAATCCTTGGTGGAATCGGTGTAGAAGTTGCCCAGATCATAGGCAGTAAGCACCTCTCGGGTTGCACCATCCTCCATGGTGATGGTTTGGGGCTCAATCTGACCAACCATATGGGAATGCGTACCTAGAATCACATCCGCACCGTTCTCATATAGTAGCTGTGTGACCTTTTTCTGGGTGCTGCTAATATCCCGGCTGTATTCGCTGCCCCAGTGTACCAGCGCAATCAGAAGATCGGGCTTCTGTTTTTGGGCAGCGGTCATAGCTTTGACTATTCCCTCAGTATTCAGATCAGAATAGTTGCTGTTATAGTCGGAATACAGACAATTGACAGCAAATTCGCTGTTTTCCGGCAAGCTCATATTGCCGAGACCCTTGGTAAAAGCAATAAAGGCGATTTTTTTATCGCCGACCTCTACCATGGTAATGCCGCCGCAATCCTGCCGTTCCTGCTTGCTGGTGAAGGTACCCACCGGGAGCATACCGGCAGCCTTTACCGTGTCGATGGTGGAGGACAGGCCGCTCATGCCGCTCATAATCGTGGCGGAGTTGGCAGTTTGCAGCAGGTCAAAGCCCAGACCCGCCAGCGTATCGGCCAGCACATCCGGCGCGCTGCCTGTAGAGCCACCATAGGGAGAGCCTGCAAACACACACTCCAGATTGCCGAGTGTCAAATCAGCATCGTTCAGAAGATCCGCAACGCCCAAAAAGCAGGAGGAAAAATCATAGCCGTTTGTCCCCATGGCATCGGCCAACTGGGCATCACTGATGGCGATATCGCCCACTGCGGCTATGGTGATGGTATTCTCATCGGTTTCCACCTTGATTCCTGGCTCTGCATCTCCAGAGCGTTTGCCACCGTTCAAAATTAAAATGACAACAGCGCACAGCAAGGCAATGGCAGCAAAGGTAAGTAAGGCCGAACGCCGCTGCCTTCGCTTGCGTCCCTGTCGCTGCCGTAAAACCGCTTCCAGCCGATCCTCGGCAGGTGCGGGAGAAGGTTCATTTTTCATAACAGTCTCCTCATGCATACTATCATCTGTTCTTATTTTATATTGTGACATGAAATCACAAAAAAATCAATCCCTTTTCCATGGATTGCTCCCATAAATGGGGAAAAGAATTCTTGTACTGCGATTTGGAATGTGTTATACTGAATGCAGCAAATAGCTGTTCTGTTTATCTGCTAAAGTAAACGGAGGTTTTTCATGGCAAAATATAAAAGAAGATACCGAAGGAAAAAGCATTCTTTTCTGACTGTACTACTCCTTTTCATTCTGGTTATAGGCATCCTTGGTATCCTTATAGGTACAAAATACTATATGGCACACACGGATGCGGATTTCCCAACCGCTCTGCGGCAAACCCTGCATCTGGGCGGACAATATTTTATTAATTCGGTCAGCCCCTCTGAGAATTCTATTCCCACAAATCCTTATCATTCCGGCGATTATTATCGGCGCGGCAATTTTATTCAATGCGCCAAAAGTGAGGTTTCCCGGGTGGGCATTGACGTATCCTCTCACCAAAATACCATCAACTGGGACACGGTAGATGCTTCCGGGATAGACTTTGCTATGGTGCGGATCGGCTACCGAGGCTACACCGAGGGAGAGATTTTCCCAGACACCATGGCAATTGCAAATATTGAGGGTGCTCTGGCCGCCGGCCTTGGTGTGGGGGTCTACTTCTACTCGCAGGCAACCACCGAGGAGGAGGCGCTGGAGGAAGCCCAATTTGTACTTGATGCCATCGCAGGCTATACATTAAAGTATCCTGTGGTATTTGACTGGGAGCGTGTACATACTGACAGCTCCCGTACCATCAACGTCACCGGCGATGAAATGACCAAATTCGCCCAGCTTTTTTGTGATGAAATCGAACGTGCGGGCTACACCGCAGGCATTTACTTCAACCAATCCGATGGCTATAGCCGCTTTTCCTTGCGTAGTCTGCGCAATTATGATTTCTGGCTGGCAGAGTATGCCGATTCGCAAAGCTTTGCCTATGCAGTGCAGCTCTGGCAGTACGATAATGCGGCAACCGTACCCGGCGTTGAGGGACCAGTCGATCTGAACCTTTGCTATAAGGACTATGAGGGAGAATAGTATGAGATTTTTTCGCACCCTGCTCGTCACATTGGTATTGCTTTTCTGTCTGCCTGCCCTTGGAGCACAAGCCGCTGACCAGCCGGATTATACAAAGGCCGACCAGATTTTTTCCGGTCTTTATTCCCAGCTGGTGAGCAAAAAAACGCCCGCCAGCACGATCAGTACTGACGAGGCAGAGTACTATCTGCAAAATGCACCAAATATTGCCCCCAACACCCTGCGCCGAAGCGGCAATGAACTGACTTGGGAAACCACAGACGGTATTGCCTGCTGCTTCTCTCCCGAAATTTATCAGCTTGTCTCCAAAAAACGCACCTCGGTTCAGGCAATGCCACCTATGGCCAATCTTCCCAGTGTAAAATCAACCAGCAATGCCCGGGATGTGTGTCTGATTGCCCCCTTTTACGGTCTGGATGCGGACTTTGAAGGCATAGGCGGCATCTACGATCAATGGGCGCAGATTCTGGCCGAATTCACCGGCGGCACCTATACTCTGCTGATGCAGACCAGTGCCAATATCAATGCGCTGGCCAATGCGCTGGAATCCTGCGCCGTGGTACTCATCGACAGCCACGGGCAGGTCAATAATGAAAAAACCACCTCCTACATCTGCCTTGATACCCGCATAGGACTAACCTTCCAGGATTACCAATATGATCCTCATATCTGCGGCTATCATGCCATCTACAGCGGCATGGACGCAAATGGCCTTGCCCTCTGTCATGTGGACGGTACGGTTATCGCCAATCATATGGATTGCGCCGCCCCCAATAATCTCCTGTGGAATGGCATCTGCTATGGCATGACAACCCAAGGAATCAGCGCCCCGCTCATAGAAAAAGGTGTTGGCGCAATTTATGGCTACTCCCAGGATGTCACCTTTGATGCAGATAAATATTGGATGGGCACGGTCATGGATCAGCTGACCAACGGCAAGAGCTTTGCGCAGGCCGTAGCGCTCATGAAGGATACCTGGGGTTGCTGGGATTTCAGCCCCCAGCTCAGCTACGTTGGTGACTGGGATACCTACTGGATTTGCAGAGATATTCGCAGAGCAAAAGAACTCAAGGTCGCGTTCCCGGTGGTGGTCTCTAAGGAAGATGCTTATCCCGCTGACCCCGATGGTCTGCAAACGGTAAAATCCGACTGGCAGCTGCCCAGACGGGAGCTTTGGGTACACTTTGTCGTGCCGGATGGCGTGAAATGCCCAGATATCCCGGGCTATATGTTCTATCATGGCAGCCTGACAACCCCCTCAGGTAAACCAAGAAACGAGAGCCATAGCTATCGCTTTGCGGGCTGGAGCCTTTACGATTTCGGGGATACCCTGTCAGCGCCTACCAATTTGCTCAAGGCGGGCAGCAAATTCTACTTCGGTTATGCGGAGTCGGGTAATCTGCTTGCCTTCGGGCAATCCGATGTAACCCTTTATGCCGTCTACACCTACGAGGAAAACGGGAAAATCTGGTATACCAGCCGCGTTCCTGACGGCGAATATGATCCTTATGACCCATCCAATCTATTCCTGGATATGCCCTACGGCACGTGGTATTATGCCAGTGTCCGCTATGCCCTGTCCATCGGCCTTGTGAATGGCTATACCGATGGTACCTTCCGCCCCACGGCATCTATCCGCCGCAGTGAAGTGGTCACGATTCTCTACCGCATGAGCGGCTGCCCCGAACCTGAAGGGATGGCAGCATTTTCTGATGTTCCGGCAGCGTCTTGGTATGCAAAGGCGGTATGCTGGGCAACAGAAAACGGTATTGTGACCGGCTATACCGATGGCACCTTCCGCCCCGACCAACCCGTAACCCGCGCACAGCTTGCGGTGCTGCTGTACCGCTATGCCGGTTCGCCGGAATCCGCCGGGACAATGGACAGCTTCCCGGATACAGATGCCGTCCCCCACTATGCCAATGCCGCTATGTGCTGGGCAGTAGAAAATCAACTGATGAATGGCAATCTGATTGACGGTCAAGTCTATCTTCAACCGTCCAACCCCACCACCCGTGCGCAGCTTGTCACAGTGATGCAGCGCTACCTGAATACAGAACAATAAACAGGAGGAAATACCATGCTCTCGACCAACCTTTCTATCAACGCAAGCGGTCACCTTTGCTTTGCCGGACAGGATGTCTGTGCGCTTGCCGCCTACTACGGAACCCCGCTGTACCTGATGGATGAGAATCGCATTCGGGAGAACTGCCGCGTCTATCTGGATGCCTTTGCCAAAAACTTTGGTACACAGGCCGCTGCCGCCTATGCCAGCAAGGCCGCCAGCTTCACCCAGATTTACAGGATCATGGCTGAGGAAGGTATGTATATTGACGTGGTATCCTCCGGCGAAATCTATACCGCAAAAAAAGCAAATTCTGATCTTAGCCACGCCTTCTTCCATAGCAACAATAAGACCGATGCGGATATTCGCTTTGCCATGGATTGCGGCATTGGCTGGTTTGTTGTCGATGGTGAGGACGAGCTTGTACGCATCAATGCAATTGCTGGGGAACGTGGTGTCATACAGCCCATTCTTCTGCGTCTGACCCCCGGCATCGATCCCCACACCTATGCCGCCATCAATACCGGCGAGGTGGACTCCAAGTTCGGCACGGCGATCGAAACGGGACAGGCTGACCAAATTGTGGCACGAACCCTCAAGCAGCCGAATGTCCAGCTTGATGGCTTCCATTGCCATGTCGGCTCTCAGGTCTTCGGTGAAGATGTCTACCAGCGCACCTGCGATATTATGGTGGGCTTTATGGCTGAAATGCGAGAGAAGTACGATTATACCGCAAAGATTTTCGATATCGGCGGCGGCTACGGCGTGCCGTATCTGGAATCGCAGGGACAGTTGGACATTGGCGCACGCATCGGCGAGGTTGCCGACCACCTGAAGGCGCTGTGCGAGAAGCTGTCCTTCCCGCTGCCCTTTATCGTCATGGAACCGGGACGCAGCATCGTAGCCGATGCCGGCCTGACGGTGTATACCGCAGGCTCTGTGAAGCGAATTCCCGGCTATAAGAATTATGTCAGCATCGACGGCGGCATGGGCGATAACCCCCGCTATGCACTCTATGAATCCAGCTACACCGTCCTGCACGGTAGCCGCGCCACAGAGGAAGCCACCTTCCTGTGCGATCTGGTTGGCCGCTGCTGTGAGAGCGGCGACATTATCCAGCCCAACATCCTTCTCCCGGAGACCACCTGCCGTGGCGACATCCTCTGCGTGTGTACCACCGGCGCATATAACTACTCCATGGCCTCCAACTATAACCGCCTCCCCCGTCCACCTATCGTCATGCTCAGGGATGGAGAAGCTTATGTGGCAGTGAAGAGAGAAACCTTTGAAAACCTTACGGCATTAGATATCTAAGTTTTCACGAATTGTAATATAAGAACCGGAGAAACTACAAAAAAACGCTTAAAAGGAGGGGATAATGTGCACTATGATACAGTAAAAAACTATGCTATGAAATGCAGATTATACCCCACAAAGGAGCAGAAAGAAGCAATTGATAACGCAATCACAGCGGTGAGAATTTTTCATAATTGTCTCGTTTATGATATGTTCAATAATGGACTTAATCTAAACGAAAGAACAAGGAAAACTAAGGACGGAACAAAAACAGAAGAGTTGGTTCATTTCCCCAATTGGAAAACTGCTCTCTCCGCGAAGTACAAAGCGCAGCTTATCAGTCAGCATCCTACGATTAAATTGTGTCCTCAGGGAGCATTGACCACAAAGAAAGGTCTAAAAGCAGATTTGGAAAAGGAATTTGGAAATTTACCTATAGAATATCAGAAACCAAAATACTACACAGAGCGCCATCCTCGCCTATCATATACCTATCAGGAGAAACTTTCAAAATTACATCCCACAGAAAATCGAAACACCTTTCGCTTTTCCCTTAACAAAATTGGTGATGTAAAAGTCCGCGGGTGGAATAAGAAACTGAGATTTGAGGATGAAAACACAGATTTTTTGCAATGGGCGGCCTTGCATAAAAAAGAAACGATAACTGTTATTGTAAGTCGGGATACTGTAGGCGATTACTTTATCGTTTTCAAAATAAAAGCCTGCCTAAAGCCATTTCTGGAGGTTTCAGAATCCAAAGTTGGCATTGACGTTGGCATTTCAGATATAGCAATCACATCAGATGGTGAAAAGTTTGAAAACCCAAAGTACAAGAAAAAGGAAAAGCGACATCAAAAGCTTTTAAACAGGAAGCTATCACGGAGATGGGGGCCATCAAACGAGGTATACCGTGATGCACGGAAAAAGAATCGGGCCGAGCTGCAAAAATACTTTGATATGCCCGAGGAAAACCGTCCGCAAGCCCCGCCAGAGCCAATTCAACCATCAAAGCAGTACAATCGTGCAAAAATCCTTCATGCAAAGCTAAATAGAAAAATCAGTCGTCAAAGAGAACAATGGAATCATTACGTTAGCCGAAGAATCGTAGAAAAGAACGGCATAATAGCCCTTGAAACGCTGAATATCAGCGGAATGGTCAGAAATAAACACCTAAGCTATGCACTGACAGATGCCGCTTTCGGCACATTGCTTTCAAACATTAAATACAAAGCCGATTGGCACGGCAGAAATACACAATTTATTAATAAATGGACTCCTTCAAGTAAACGATGCTCTTGTTGCGGTTATATTTATAACAGCAAAGACGAATACCATCTTAAACCCTGGGGACTGAACATTCGAGAATGGTCATGCCCCGTATGTAAGACCAGACACGACCGTGATATCAATGCGGCAAAGAACATTTTATTCTACGCAGAACAGAATTAAATAACTAAAAACAAAAGATGGAGGCGCAACCCATCTTGTGTGCGAACATAAAGCTCACATATTATTGCGAGCAAGTTCACACCGAATAAGTTGTAAGAATCCGGTAATGATAGCACAGTTCCGCTGTACTTCATAAAGTAGGAATTGCTTACATCATCGACTTGTATGTGAAATGCTAATCTTGGACGCTCTTACACGTGCATTTTTGCTGACGCATTTCACGTGCGGGAGCGAATTGCGAGTCCCGCATGGAGCAAAACGAGACCGCGAAAGAGCGACGCATTTCACGTGCGGGAGCGAATTGCGAGATAATGGACGCAGTTTTGGCTGTAGTTGCAGCGGGACGCATTTCACGTGCGGGAGCGAATTGCGAGCGCATATCAAAAACCCACGGGAGGCATCCCTTCTGACGCATTTCACGTGCGGGAGGGAATTGCGAGGGTTGATGTGTGCTACAATGGTACCATCAAATAAGGACGCATTTCACGTGCGGGAGCGAATTGCGAGGCCGGACGCACCGGGTACTGACGCGGAAAGTTTTGACGCATTTCACGTGCGGGAGCGAATTGCGAGGAGGTCGGATTTGGGAATGCCGGTCTGTGGCTTAGACGCATTTCACGTGCGGGAGCGAATTGCGAGTCTTCTGGGGCGCAGGGGGCAGAATTGCCCCCAGACGCATTTCACGTGCGGGAGCGAATTGCGAGCCCAAAGTGCATGTGGTAGATTCCCTCGTCAATCGACGCATTTCACGTGCGGGAGCGAATTGCGAGATTGTTGGGTATAAAAACCAAAGAGAGTTACACGGACGCATTTCACGTGCGGGAGCGAATTGCGAGGAGGTCGGATTTGGGAATGCCGGTCTGTGGCTTAGACGCATTTCACGTGCGGGAGCGAATTGCGATCTCGTAATCCGGAGCGTCAATGCGGACAATGGCGGACGCATTTCACGTGCGGGAGCGAATTGCGGGGGCTTTGTTACATAGGGATGTTGCCAAAGTGTGTGTACATTTATACCAATGTTGTTTGGCAATAACAGGTAGTTTAATGTAGCTTCATGCTATATTAATATGTACAAGCAAAAAAAGAAAAGCGAAACAGAAAGGAGAACAATATGAAAAAAACAAAAAAAATACTTGCGTTTACTCTATGTATTGTGCTGCTTTTTGGCTGTATGGGCAACATTCTGCCCACAGAGGCCAAAGCCGCAGGAACATGGACACGCGGCCTGAATGGTGCGATGGGCTGGAATGAGGACACCTATTACACCATTGAAAAGCGCACCAGCAACAACAACTGGCGGCAGGCTTTAGCCACCGCCAACGGCGAAATCGCCCTGATGGAAAGCGGCGACCCCAATGAAGATGTTATGATCTTCAACAACACCAAGATCGTCTTTGATGACAATGGCGTACATGAGGTGCCCTATCTGGCCGACATCATTGACCAGCAGAGAGCCGGTGCCATCAATTACAATAGCTGGATCTGGAATCAGGCTGCCAATACCTATGACCAGAATACCTACGGCATCAACGGCGGCCGCGGCATGGTCTGGTCCCGCCCCTATATGCCCGCTGGCCAGTACCGCATCAAGAACAACGACTACACCGCTGCCAACAAAAACAACTATAACCGCTACACCAACTACGAAACCGCCGAGGTCGGTGCACAGTGGAAGGATGACAGCGGCAACGAATGGAACCGCCGTTCCTTCGCTTCCCGTGAGGATGATGTGATCGTCACCTACATCGAAGCTCCCGCAGGAAAGAACCTCAACCTCACCATCTCCATGGATCACCTGAGCGATATGCGCAATGCAAGCGCGGCAAGTCCCATGCCCACCTCGGATTATGTGGTCACCCAAGAGGGTGGTCAGGTCGTGGGCTTCGGCATTCTCGGCAAGTTTGCTACCCGCGATATCACCGGCTCCAAGAATTCCGGCAATAAGACCCTCTTCTCCTATGGCGGCTGGGCAACCGCTACCCGCATTGTGATGGGGAACGGCGGCAAGGTTGCCTACAATGCGGCAACCCGCACCGTCAATAATGCGCAGGCCAACGATCCCCAGATCACCGTGACCGGCACCAATTCCATCATGCTCATCACCAAGGTTGACCGTCAGGACAATGACTGCCGGAACGTCAACGACATCCGCACCAAGCTGTATGACCGCCTGCAGGGTGAGATTGCAAATCTGGTTGCAGAAAAATCCGTAAAGAGTGATGAAGAGAGCTATCAGAAGCTGCTCGCTCCCCATGCAGCCATCCATGGCGGTATGTTCAATAACGTCCGCATCGACATCTGCCAGACCGCAGAAGAAAAGGCTGACCGTGAGCTGACCAATGCCAGACTGATCGCCAAGCAGAATTCCAACAAGAACAGCATCAATAAGGCCTTCCTTGAGAGAGTTTATAACAATGGCCGCTTCGGTGTCATCTGCGCCCATGGCTATGGCTCCTCCCGTCTGGGTGGCATCTGGTGCGGTACCTGGGGTCCCGACTGGAGCGGTGACTACACCCTAGATGCCAACACTAATTTGCAGGTTTCCGGCCTGAATACCGGCAATATGCTGGAAGCCGGTAATGGCTACATTGATTTCATTCTCCGCATGGTCGCGGACTGGGAGACCAACGCTGAGAGCATCTATGGCATGACGGATGCCATCCTCGGACCTCCCAGAGTGGACGGCACCGGTCAGGGTCAGAGCTACCACTACAGCAATGACTATCCCCACGTCTTCGTCAACGGCATCACCGACTGGCTGCTCCTGCCGATCTTTGAGCATTGGCAGTGCTACGGCAACCAGAAGATTCCCGTAGGCAAGGACATCAGTTTAGAGCGCAACAAGAGCGTCCTCGACCTGAGTGATGAAGATATTGCCCGCATCGAAGCGGATGGCTATATGGATCTGGAACAGGATATCCTCTATCCCCTGTCCATGAAGGCCATGAACTTCTGGCTCCAGTTCGTAGATGAAAAGTACTACACCGATGGCACCGGCAAGCACCATGTTGCCGATGGCACCACCCTTTCTCAGGCAATTGCGGCAGGCGACAAGGATGCCAAGTACATCTTCGCCCCCGGCTTCTCTCCCGAAAACCGTCCGAATCCTAACGGCGGCAGCGGTTCTCAGCTTGCCTTCAATGTCAGCATGGATATTGCGGCTGCACAGGATACCCTCTTCATTGCCAGAACCATGCTTGCAGAGTGTGGCGGCGATGCATCCAAGCTGGCGGAATGGGCAGAATTTGAAAGCCTGATGCCCGATTACCTCTATGAGACCAAGACTGGCGAACTCAAGGAATGGGCAACCACGACCCTGAAGGAAAACCACAGCCATCGTCATGAGAGCCACGCCTATGCTGCATGGCCCGGTTACGAGGCACAGGACAGCCGCGAAATCCGCGATGGTCTGGCCATCGCCATGGATATGCGCTCCGCTGCCTACAATGGACAGGAAGCTCCCGAATCCCACGGTGCCACCCATAAGGCTCTGGTCGAAGCCAGACTGAAGAGACCTCTGGCGCTCCAGCGCGTCATGCTGTACCTGCTCACCAATGGCTACCAGTATGACAATATGCTGACCTCCCATAATAATAATCATTCCTCCTGCCTGTGCACCGACTCCGCTTTCGGTCTCATGGGCATCGTGAATGAATCCCTGCTCTACTCCAATACGGGCGTTGTGGAGATTCTTCCCACCCTGCTGCCCAACCTGACCGTTGGCTCTATGACCGGCCTGCGTGCCAGAAATAATACCCAGGTCGATATTCTCTGGGATACCGCCAGCACCGCAACCGCCCGCCTCACCACCGATGAGGAAACCACCCAGCTCAAGGTCATGTGCGGCCTCGATTGGGACAAGGCAACCGTCGGCGGCAAGGAGCTGGAGATTCTGAAGGATGCCGAAGGCCGCAGCTATGTCCTTGTTGACCTCAAGAAGGGCAAAACCGTGGACGTGATCTTCGCTCTGACCATTGACGATAATTCCAAGACCAGAGAAGCCTATGGCGTTCTGAAGGCTGCCTCCTTTGATGAGGCCAGAGGCAGCGTTGCTGCACAGGCCGATGGCTCCATTGCCCAGACAAGCAGTGCTGATCTGCTGGTCTTCAAGAATCTGGACTTCGGCGTTGGCGGCTGCAAGCCCAGAGTGACCCTCAAGGTTGCCAATGACCGCACCTCCGGCGGCCTCAATGCCGACGGCTCTGCAACCATCAAGATTTATACCGCTGACCCCGATGACGGCAACAACTCTGTCCTTGCACAGACAACCGTGAAGAATACCGGCGGCGATTACCAGACAGTCCAGATAGCACTTCCCTCCCGTCTGCGCGGTGTGCAGGATATCTACATCAAGTTCCAGGATGGCGGCGCTTCCCTTGCCTCTCTCGAATTTGACGAAATGACCCTCGCCAATGTGACCGAGGGACAGATGCTCGAGATTTCCGAGAAAAACCCGCTGGTGCTGGAGCTGGATAGCGAATCCTATTCCTTCAAGCTCAATGATGCCAATGTCTCCAACGGATATAAAATTACCGAAGCGGGCGAATGGACGCTGACGGCCAGCCGTTCCGGCCAGAGTGATCAGGTCATCCACTTCACTACCACCGTTTCCGAAGCAAACCGCCTGCTGCCCAAGAATGTGACCGGCAAGCCCGGTGATATGCTCCCGTTGGCAGCCAACCTGAACGATCCCAGCCTGACCATTTGGGTCGCACCTTCCAATGCCGCAGTATTCAAGGAAGGCGGCAATATGACCTCCGCCCCCGGCAACAGCAACCAGATCGCCGCCCCAAGCTCTGAGGGAACCTACGCCATCATCGTAGTCGATGCCGACGGCAAGGTGCTCAGTCGCTCCGATGCAGCCGTGAAGGTATTTGCCTCCGGTCTTGCTGATATCGACTTTACCGATCCCAGCGCTGCCGACCTCTTTGAAGTGGTCAATAAGGACGTTTCCTCCATCCGTGAAGGCGAAGGTCTCTATATGATCTGCACCAAGAACGGCTTCGAGGATGCCAATGAGCAGCTCTCCGGCGATGCCGCCACCACACCGAAGGATCTTGTCCTCATCCCCGTAGCGGGCGATTGGGAAGCGACCCTGAAATTCCGCTTCTCCACTGGCTCTGCCGGTAACGGTTACTATCAGTTCTTCGGCTTCTACGCCATGGAGGACTATAACAACTGCGCCGGTATCCGCGGCGGTGACGGCTCCATGCAGGACTTCATCCGCAAGGATGGCGCAATCACCCATGAAACGCAGAACAGCGAACCGGGTCTTAGCACCAACAATGGAATCTACTGGTTCAAGATTGCCAAGGACGGCGACACCTACACCTGCTACCGCAGTGAAGACGGTGAGAACTTCACCAAGATGTTTGCCTATGAGAATACCGGCATTGAGGCTGAAAAGATTGCCATTGACGCCTATACCGGCATGACCGAGGGCTATATTGTCTACCTCCAGTCCCTGACCTTCGAGGGCGGCGGCAGTGTTTCCCATGTCCATGATTACAATAAGGTCGTTACCGAACCCTCCTGCACGGAAGCTGGCTTCACCACCTACACCTGCGAATGCGGTGTCAGCTATATTGGTGACGCAGTTGATGCGCTCGGTCATGATTATGTAAACGGCAAGTGCACCCGCTGCGGCGAGACAGATTCCTCCTACGTATGCGACGGCGGTGAAAACTGCCCCACCAAGCGTTATACCGATGTCCCCAAGGCTGGAACCTGGGCACACGCGGGCATTGACTACTGCATCGAAAATGGCTACATGAACGGTATGTCCGATAACCTCTTCAAGCCAAACGGCACGGTCACCCGCGGCCAGTTGGTTACCATCCTTTACCGTATTGCCGAAGAGCCTGTGACTACCACGGAAAAGAGCTTCACGGACGTAAAGGCCGGCAGATACTACACCGAAGCAGTGCTCTGGGCAGCAGAAAATGACATCGTCAACGGCTATAACGATGGCACCTTCAAGCCGGAGGCTCCTATCTCCCGTGAGCAGATTGCCACCATCCTCTACCGTTACGCTGGAAGTCCCGCCGCCACCGGCATCCTTGACTTCCCCGATGCAGACAAGGCTGGCAATTACGCAAAGAATGCCCTGATCTGGGCAACACAGAACGAACTCATCACCGGCATCAAGACTACGGATGAAACGATTCTCTCCCCGAAATCTAACGCCACCCGTGCCCAAATTGCCACGATTATCATGCGTTATCTGGAAGCTGAATAAACACTGCCCTCATTGGAGCACCCCTAACCGGGTGCTCCAATTTTGGAGATGGAAAGACGGCTCAATCGAACATCCCCGCGCCTACTGTACCCATGTGGATTACAGCCTATAAAACAGTACAATTTTGAGAATTCGCCGCGTTTTTACAAATTATACGGGAAATTGTTTGATAGAATTGTAACAGTACAGTGAATTTTTCATGTATCATATTGAAAAAAAACAGAAAATGAGATATCATTGCAACGAGAAGTAAAGAGGAAGGAACATTTGTATGGAGCCGAGAATTTTTGTCAGTTCAACCTTTTATGACCTCAGATATGTAAGAGAGGATTTGGGGCAATTTATTGAGAGCTATGGCTTCAAGCCAATTTTATTTGAACGCGGTGACGTAGGGTATCGCTTGAATGAACAGTTGGATCGCTCGTGCTTTGCGGAGATGAGAAACAGCGATATGGCAATCCTGATTGTCGGTGGTCGGTATGGTTCTCCTATTTCTGAGGAGCGCACGAAAATTGAAGCGGAGCAGGATTCTTTTAAGGAGTATACCTCAGTGACCTGTCAGGAATTTCGCACAGCAATCAAAAATAAAATTCCGGTATATGTCTTTATTGATAAGGACGTTGATTCACAGTACGAAGTCTATCGTCGAAATAGAGACAAAATTGAAGATGGAATCGACTTTGATTTTCCAGCAGTTGAGAATATCAATGTATTCCGCTTTATTGCAAGTATTCGTACCATTCCATACTTGCAGGTGGAGACTTTTTCTAGAATAAGAGATATTGAATACTATCTGAAAAAACAGTGGGCAAGCCAATTCTGGCAGTACCTTCATGAGCGCAGAATCGGTGGGGCAATGAAAGACGTGGAAGCCCCTATGCAGGAGATGATGCTCAAACTGCAACAAATGGAAAATGTACTGAATAGAATTAGCAGTGTTGTTTTCAGAAGTGAACCGGAGGAGCTGGCAGCCACGCAGGAGGATAATGAGATTGAAGATACGGTTTCCAAATTTGTGCGCACATTTGAGTTTCTTATGATACAGCCTACCATGGAGAAAATCGAGAGATATCTGAATTTCTTTGTTGATACACTTCTAACCAAGGGTACGGAACGCTTTCTGGAGCTTCCGTTTTCTGAGGATGCTGCAGACTTGGAAGAGTTTTATTCGGCATTTTGGCATGATGATACACAGGTGACGGATGTGAAGCTGCATCTTGCCTTTGAGAGCGGCTATTTGGCTCGGCTTCAAAAGTACAAAAGCCAGATAATTTCAAGGCTTCTGGAACAATCCAATCTGAAAATAATGAAATTTTTCTAAAAATTCTCTTGAAAAAATCTTTATATGTGATATAATATTAT
Source organism: Faecousia sp. (assembly GCA_045601345.1). Classification (GTDB taxonomy): domain Bacteria; phylum Bacillota; class Clostridia; order Oscillospirales; family Oscillospiraceae; genus SVMC01. The sequence continues at coordinate 35,218 of JAZRZL010000033.1, forward strand.
AGGGCGGTATTGCGGTTGCCTAAATTGTACATACATATGAGGAAAACAGTATGAATAGAGAGAAAATCAAAATGTTGATTCTACTATCCAATAATGTAGAAGAAGCAGATGCTGTTTTGAACAGAAAGGGCTTTGCCTCTGTCAAAGAGAAGATTGTATATCTGGAAGGAATGTTTGATTTTACGATTATTGGCAGACAAGATAAGGTGCTAAGCGAGGAAGCTTCCGACAGAATGGATTATTATGCTATTTTATCCGCCATCCTTAACAGCGAATGGGAGGGATGATTTTGTCAACAGAAGAGTATATTCAGCGTTCTGCCACGAAAGTCAACAATGTTTCGGAGAAATATCAGTTAATCCACGCAACGTTTGCAATTGAGAAGCTTATCGAAAATAAGCGAAAAGAAAGCATTCAGGAAGAAATTGCCGGGATTCGGGAAAGAATGGATGCAGTAACTGACATGGATGTTTTGCGCAGCATGTCGGAACAGATCAGAAAAATCAAAACGGATCCCGGAAGTAAGATACGGATTGTTGTTGACTACCTTTCCGCAATAGAAGCCGATAATGCACGAACAATTCGCTCCAAAAACACATTCTGTATTTGCCTACCTGCAAGCATGGAGAATGTCAGAAATGCGGATGGAAAAATAGATTTTGAGCGTATGAGCCGTTTAAGACAGCTTATGGCGCATGAATTGGGACATATTGTGCTGCATTCTGGAGTTCTTTGCCCCTGCGAGACCTTGTCCGAAGAGGAAAAGGAGCGCGAGGCTGATTTTTTTGCCGATACGCTCATTAACCTTCGAAAAAAGCGCAACGGGGAAATATATTCCGATGAGCATTTTAAAGATATATAATAAACCAGTAAAAACCTGAGCGGAAACGCTGTGAATCGTTTCCGCTCAGGTTTTTTATCTTTCGTAAGTGAATTCAAATTCGTCCAGACATACGGTATCGCCGTCATGGATGCCCATGGACTCGAGACGGTCAAACAGGCCGCAGCGGCGGAGCTGGCGGTCGAAGTACATTCTCGACTCGTAGTCATCAAAGTTGATATCCGCAATCAGGCGGGAGAGCCACGGGCCTGTGATGAGCCAGTAGTCATCCTGCTGCTGGATGCGAAGCTCATCGGGGCTTCCGGCTTCGGCCAGCGGCTTTACATAATCTGCTTCGTAGACGGTGACCGGGGGAAGGGTGGAGAGCTTGTTGGCAATGGTGCGCATGAGCTGGCGGGTTCCCTTTGTGGTGGCGGCGGAGATTTCATAGAATTCATAGCCGCGCTCGGTGACATATTCGCGCAGACGTTCCAGATTGTCGCTGCCATCGGGAATGAGGTCGCATTTATTGGCGGCTACGATCATGGGGCGGTTGGCCAAATCCTCAGAGTAGCTGCGAAGCTCCTCGTTGATTTTTTCAAAATCCTCCACCGGGTCTCTGCCCTCACAGCCGGAGGCATCGACAATATGCACCATCAGGCGGCAGCGGTCGATATGGCGAAGGAAATCGTGACCGAGACCTGCGCCCTCTGCGGCACCTTCGATAATGCCAGGAATGTCTGCCATGACAAAGGAGACACCGTCATCCACATAAATCACACCCAGATTGGGGTAGAGGGTGGTAAAGTGGTAGTTGGCGATTTTGGGGTGGGCATTGGAGGTGACGGAGAGAAGGGTGGATTTGCCCACATTGGGGAAGCCCACCAGACCGACATCGGCCAGAAGCTTCAGCTCCAAAATGACATCGTGCGCTTCGCCGGGTGCACCGGATTTGGCAAAGCGGGGCACCTGCCGGGTGGGGGTTGCAAAATGCTTGTTGCCCCAGCCGCCGCGGCCGCCCTTGCACAGGACAAAATCCTCACTGTCGGACATATCATGGATGATGTTGCCGGTTTCTGCGTCACGCACGACCGTGCCACGGGGAACGCGGATGATCATATTTTCACCGCGCTTGCCGGTGCAGCGGGCACCCTGCCCATCCTGCCCGTTGGGTGCGACATATTTTCTCTTGTAGCGGAAATCCATCAGGGTGGACATATTGTCATCCACCTGCAAAACGATGCTGCCGCCATTGCCGCCATCGCCCCCATCGGGCCCACCTGCGGCCACATATTTTTCGCGGTGAAACGCAACTGCCCCATTGCCGCCGTTACCGGCCTTGACAGAAATACGAACTTTATCTACAAACATGATTTCCTCCTGCGGGTGTGACAAGGGGAGGGTTCTCCTGTCACCTTGTTTTTCGTAATTGCACATTTATTCATACATGGACAAGGTGACAGGAGAACCGTCCCCTTGTCACACTTCAAATCCGAGTTTCCACGATTCTTTTGGAAATTCCCGTTAATCGGCTGATTTGTCGAACAGATAACCCTCTGTCGTGCAGCATTTGTATAAACGAATCCCTTTTTACTGTATCAAGCTTCTGGAAATCGGAGGCTGTTTCGCATTTGGTAAGCTTTTGGATTATTCTTTTCGCTTCATCATCTGACAACCGGAAGTTTTCTTCTATTTCCAGGCAATGATCTGTGTTTTCATCCCTGTGGTATTCAAGAAACTCTTCTGCTGAAATCATTGAAAACACAAAGGAAGTATCTGCCAGATTGCTCGCAGAGAGGTATTCGCGCATACTGCTGTAGGCATAATCTTCTGCGCTGCGGCAGATTCCGGCCTTTACAGGGTTCTGATGGATATAACGAAGCACCATTAAAAAATAGCCATCATCCTCAACTGGCTCACTTTTGAACCGATCCTGGAACAGATGTCCGCAGCGGTGGTATTTCCAGTTATACCAATATGCGTAACTGCCTGCAATTCTCTTGAAGACCAGAGACAGTTCTTCTTTTCCTTCTTTCAGCAGCAGGTGTACATGATTGCCCATCAAACAGTAGGCATAGACGATATACCCGCATGGGGCTTTGTAGTTTTGCAATGTTTGCAGGAAGCGCTGCCGATCTTCGTCATCTTCAAAGATTTGCTGTTGGTTGATGCCTCGTAGCATAACATGATAAATGCCGCTTTCACTCTTCTGCCTCGCCATTCTGGGCATAAAATCACCCTTATTTATCGTAACATATGAGGATTGCACTGTCAAGGGAAAAGGGGACGAGAGAACCGTCCCTTTGTCACATAGTCAATCTGTATCATACATACATTAGGGTATTATCTGTATGACAATGTTGTGATTCATTGAGAGGTAACTGCTGCTGCGATTCTTACACAAAGAATGTAAAGCTGTACTTCTTTTTTGTTTCTGATGTATTTTGCACGAGAAAGACTTAAATCTGAATAAGATGTTTCAACAGATTCAATACTTACAAATGTTGCATCACCATACTTACATTTTTTGGGATTTGAGACCAATTGCAATACCTCTGAAGTAAAGATATCAAATTCTGGTGTTTCTGCATATACAATTATATAGTTTCTTTGAAGTCCATTTGAGTCGTAACCATATAGTTTATCAACATGATTGATGAAATACTTTCTGTTCCATTGATGAGGATTTGTTATACTTGTTTTGATGTTTAGAGCTTCCACTATTGCAAATGGTAAACCTTTCTCATCTGCGATTTTTAGATCGATTTCTCCTGCTGATAATCCAGTTGGAGAAATACCTCCAAGCGTTTGATCACTAACTGCGTAACCGTAAGCTCTTAACATATCCCTTAAATATGTGTTTCTGCCGTTTTCGTTTGTGTTTCTTACCCAGCTTTCATTACCCTGCAAATCGGCGCAAGCCTTAATTAAGTATTGATTCAGTTTTTCTTCCTTTTCTTTTTGAAGATTCTTGGACAAAATAAGTGATTTTACCGCATTGTTTGCTGTATCAGCTATATCAAGTAAGCTATGATTACTTACAATCTCGTCAACAATTATTTTAAATAAATCAAATAAATCATATGCATTTAGTCCATCAACATGAATACTGATGCCTTCATTGAGTGCATACTCCCAAAGATAAATTGCAGGATATTCACTCACGTTTTCACGAATATGCAGTTTGTCAGCAGTTGTATACCCCTTTTGCGTCAGTTCTGCTTCGCTATAGTATATATCAAGATGTTCTCCAGAGTACTCATTCAAGTCCTTCCAGTACTGGTGAACAAGTGTACAAAATGAATTATCATCTGCCAACAGTGTGCATTTATATCGGGTTGCCCTGTTGAAGCAACGTTTAACAACCGTATCTGTAAAATAGTCGATATAATCATTACTTGTTAATTGTGAAGACAAGTAATCCCCATATTCTCGTTTTATCATAATACGACATAGTAATTCCTCTAGTTTTTCTGCCGATTTTTTTGAAAAACCCTCTGATCGATATTCTTCCCATACATAATGTTTAATATAATCTCTCATTATATTAACTGGGATACTGCCAATATAAGAGCTTTTACTGTATCGTTTTTGAAGCCATTTTACGAATTTAAAAGCAATACTAACTAAGGAATGGTTGCTATTATAGAAATATCTTTTTACTGACGGACTAATGTTGTAGTTAAGATAAGCGCGAACGCTGTCGGTGAGCAAACCATTCCAATAATAATGAATTGGACTTGTATTTAAATCATTATATGGTTCTCCTGTATTATGTTTTACTGAGCAACAATAATCTCTGATAGAATCTAGAATCCTTTCTGTATCAATTTTTTGATAATACGAGGACTCAAATCGATACGGATGTAGTTGGTACTCCCTCATTATCTCAGCTTTAGCATCCTGTATAATAAATTCTAAAATCTTTTCAAAACTGGATTCTTGGGGTTTTGTTTGAGTGGAATAGTAGTTGTTATAGTAATCATGCTCTAACGTAAGCACCTGATTACTATATTCACTGTCAAGGAATAACAATTCTAACGGGGTATCTATAGAGTTCCCAGCATAACCATTAACATCTATCCAGTTAAGAAATGATAAAACTTCTAAATTTGGTAAACACTCCATAATACATCTGTCAAGCGGACAACTTGACCCTCCTTTTTCTATCTTTATTTTTGAAAGGTTATCACTGCATTTCAGTAAATTCATATGATACTATTCTTCATAAGACAGGGGGAGACTCTCAACACAAATCTTTTTGGTATAAATCTCACATAATTTCCAGAAAATTTGAAAAAAACAATTTTGCAAAAGACGGAGAATTGCCTTTTGTTTTGCTTGGAAATACAAAAAGGGGCTGTCTCAAAATGCGAAAACGGCATTTTGAGACAGCCCCATTATTTCATAAAGTAGGCTATATATTAAAAATCACAAAAAAGCGGACAACAACCAAGGAGGCGTAAAATCCTCCCTAAAGCAAGCCGTGTGGCATTG
>JAZRZL010000034.1:0-43679 GCA_045601345.1 Faecousia sp.
GAGATTCATGGGCAAGCCCGCCGCATCTGCACCGGCAACCTTCACCGATCTTGAGGCGGACAGATACTACGTAGATGCAGTCGCATGGGCAGTAGAAGCTGGCATCACCACCGGCATTACCGAAGAACTCTTCAAGCCGGAGAATGAATGCACCCGTGGTCAGGCTGTCACCTTCATTAAGCGCGCTGTTGCAGAGTAATTCTTTGCAATCACCCGGGAAAATGGAGTTTTTCTGCCATAATGATTCCTGATTCCTAAGCAAATTGGCTGGATATGTATCGGTAACACGGTACATATCCAGCCAAAATTTTAAGTTTTATTTAACCTGGCAATGCTATTATGGGAAAAAGGAGAGGATTGTATGCGGATTTTACTGGCAGAGGACGAAAGATCACTGGCAAAGGCGCTTGTGAAAATATTTGAGAAAAACTGCTACACGGCTGACGCGGTATATGATGGGGAAGAGGCACTGGCCTATCTGTCTACCAATGTCTATGATGTGGCTGTGCTGGATATTATGATGCCGAAAAAAGATGGAATTTCCGTACTGCGGGAGATACGTGCGGCGGGGAATCCCATTCCTGTGCTCCTGCTGACCGCAAAATCCGAGGTGGAGGATAAGGTTCTCGGCCTGGACAGCGGTGCCAACGACTATCTGGCCAAGCCCTTTGACAGCCGGGAGCTTTTGGCACGGATTCGCGCCATCACCCGGAGCAGGGAAGAAGCGGATACCCGCCTCTGCATGGGCAACATTACCCTTGACCGTGCGACCTTTACGCTCTCATCTCCGACGGGCAGCTTCCGTCTGGCAAAGAAGGAATACCAGATGATGGAAATTTTTCTTTCCAATCCGAATCATATCATTTCGGCAGAACGCCTGATGGAGAAAATTTGGGGCTTTGATGCCGAGGCAGAGATCCATGTGGTGTGGGTCTATATTTCCTACCTGCGGAAAAAACTGGCAGCGCTTTGTGCGGATATTCAGATTCGCGCTTTGCGCAATGCGGGGTATTTGCTGGAGGTTATTCATGATTAAGCGGCTGAAAAGGAAGTTCATCCTGCTTGCTACGATATCTATGTTTCTCCTGATGACATTGCTGGTGGGTGTGATGAATGTAATTAATTACAGCACGGTGCTCATGGAAGCGGATGCCGCAATTCGTGTGCTTTCGCAGCCCAATGCGCCGTTTTTTGAAGAGAAGCTTCCTCCGAAAACACCCAAAAGACCCATTGGCGATTTTATTCCCCGCGGGATGTCCCCTGAGGTGCCCTATGAATCCCGTTTTTTTTCAGCGAAGCTATCGGAGGACTTAAAGCTGATTGAAACGGATATTTCGAGGGTCGTCACGGTAGAACAGGCAACGGCTGAGGAATATGTTGTCAAAGCTTTGAAAAAAGGGGGCGAACGCGGTTTTATTGGCAATTTCCGCTTTGTTAAGAGTAAGAATGCGGATGGAACGCACATGATGTTTCTGGACTGCGGACGAAAGCTCGGGGCATTTTACCATTTTATGTGGATCAGCATCAGCATTGGGCTGTTGGGCTGTGTTCTGGTTTTTGTGATTTTTCTGCTTGCCGCCGGACGGATCGTGCGTCCGATTGCGCAGAGCTATGAAAAGCAACGGCGCTTTATTACCGATGCGGGGCATGAAATGAAAACACCGCTGACCATTATCAATGCCAATCTGGATTTGCTGTCCGATGATATGGATGAAAATGAGTGCCTGACCGACATTCGCCAGCAGACAAAGCGCCTTTCAGCGCTGACGCATGATCTGGTGTACCTCTCCCGCATGGAGGAGGAAGATCACAAGCTAAAGCAGGTGGTATTTCCGATTTCCGATCTGGTTTCGGAGGTTGCATGGAGCTTTCAGGCGCTGGCGGCCTCCGGGCAGAAGGTGTATACATTGGAGATTCAGCCCGGTTTGTCCGCGACAGGCTCACCGGATGCGATCCGTCAGCTAATTTCTATCCTTCTGGAGAATGCGATGAAATATTCCCCGGAAGGTGGCCATGTGGCGCTGGAATTTGGCAGGCAGAAAAAGAATCTTCTGCTTTCCGTGTGCAATACCACAATAGACCCCCTGACCGAGGAAAATCTGGGACACCTGTTCGACCGCTTCTACCGCACCGATGCCTCCCGCAACTCGGCCACCGGCGGCCACGGCATCGGCCTGTCCATTGCCCGTGCCATCACCGAGGCCCACGGCGGCAAAATCACCGCAGAGACAAAAGACGAGCAGGAATTCTGCATCACCGTCACCTTACCCCAGCGTACAATAGATAAGACCCTATAACACAGGGGGCGCTTCTGCGCGCTAAATGCACAGAAGCGCCTCCTCTGTTTGTCCGCAGTACAGCAGACTTAGCTTTCAAAGAAGCAGTGAAATATAATAAAAACTAATATTAGAATATGTAATGGGGAGAATCTTGCGAATTAAGGAATATCGCCAATAATTGACAAAAAAGTATTGACAAGCTTTAACAATATGACAAAATGTAATTATAAATTCAAATGTGGATTTATAGAACATACCCATTTGGCAAAGCTTTTCTCATTGCGCCGGCGCGGCGCGGAGAAAAATAAACAGAAAAGAGGTGCAATGCCAGCCAAAATGATGTCGTTCCGCAACCATTCGGCCAAATATTAAAATGAAGGGGAGAAGCTTTGAATGCTTCTCAGAAAGGACAACAAAAAATGAAAAAGATTTTCACAAGAATTTGTCTTGTCACTTTGGCGTTCCTTCTGGTGTTCAGCACCTGCGCATCGGCCTTTGCGGCAAGCACGACCAACGAAATCTCCCAGCGTGAGATTGACAGTTCTGAATGCCCGCTGCGGACGACTATGATCTCTGCACCGATATCCCCCGCGGTGAATGGGGCTTCAACGGCCTCATCATGACCGACTGGGGCGGCGGTCAGTCCACGCCTGTCAACAGTATGCACGCAGGCAATGACCTCATCATGCCCGGTGGCTCCTCCGCAAATATCATTGCCCAGTTCACAAACACCGCACCGACCTTCGATGAAACCACCGGTTATGTAAAGTACACGGTCAATAGCAGAGGTGTCAGAAGCGAAAACTGGGGCGAATTCACGGCGAATGCAGAAGGCACCGACGAAGTATCCGTTACGGTCGCAGCCGATGTTGATGTTGCAGCCAATGCGGATATTCAGGCCAAGGTCGCAGCCGGTACGGCTGTCATTACGGTGAATGAAGATGGCACCAAGACGGTCACCTATAAGGGCAACTTTGCTGCAAAGGCTCTGCCTCTGGGCGATTTGCAGAAGTCCGCTGCCCATGTTCTGAACGTGATCATGGCATGGGCAATTGCCAATGGCATTATCAACGGTGTGAAGGATTCCGCAACTGGCACAGTCAAGCTGAATCCGTCCGCTCCCGCAACCCGTGCGCAGATTGCCGCTCTTGTCAGCCGCTCTCTGAACCGCATTTAACGCATCCTTCCGCCTAGGCTGATCCTCTAAACATAACGAACCCGCTGTCGGCTAAGCCGGCAGCGGGTTTTGCGGTTCGCAGTGGGGGAATAGGATCAATACAGACATAAAAGTGCGAAGGATATGCTGCTGAAAATGGCCCAGGTGCGGACGGTTCTTCGGTCAGTCCAGAGGGAGTAGAGGGCGGCGCAGGTACCGGCGAACAGAACAAAGGTGAGCCATGCGCTTTGCAGACGGAGGGGGGTGAAGCCGAAGCAGTCGATGTACAGCCCCAGCTTGGAGGCAGCAACAATGGCAAAGAGCAGACCCTCGGACAGGAGAATGGTTGCCATGAGCTTCAGGGGCAGATGGATTTTTCCGCTGACCCCGGCACTGCGCAGGGCAATCCAGAGAAGCAGGAAATTGAGTGCCATGACCTTGAGCAGCTCAAAGAAGCCCTGCCGCGCATATTCTGCAACGGTGAAATTCTTCGGAAGTGTTCTAGTGAAGGCACCGAACAGATAGCTGCCCTGCACGGCAAAGTATATGCCATAGAGGACGGCAAAAGCGGCTAGAAGGATGACCCATACAGAATTCGGCACCTTCCGCAGCTTATGGAGTGCGTAGTTGCAGGCCGTGCCCTTTGCTCTGGCAGCTTCCGGGGTTTTCCGTCCGATTCCCACGACCAGACCGTAGAGATAGGCACCAACCGGGAGACTGAGAAGGAAATAGAGGAAATCATCCCCCAGTGTAATCTCCGGCCAATAGGCCAAAAACTTTTCTGTCAGGCTGCCAAAAATGCTGTCTGACTTTGAGAGCAGGGAGGTGATCCACGCAAACAGCCCTACCGCGACCAGAATCGCTGGAATCGACCAGAGATATTGCCGCTTTCCCTTTTTGGAAAGATCTCGAATTGCGGCGAAAATGACCCGGATACGCAGGAAAAAGTTGCCGAAAGGGTAGATTATCACGCCGTAAAGTGTATCTAACGGAAGCAGATGGCCGGTACGACCCTCCAAAAGCACATCGGCGCAGCACAGCACAAGATAAATCGCAAAGCAGTGGACGGCGAAAATCTCCAGACCCTCCCATGCGCGGCTCCGGCCAAGCAGGGTGCAGCTTAGGCAAATGGCCATGCAGCCCAGCCAGACCCATTTTTCCCAATTGCTCTTTCGCGCCCAATGGAACACCAGCGTACCGGCGGCAAATACCAGCGCAAAAACGGACAGCGCCTTTATTTCAAAAAACTCGCTCATAATAAAGCGCACATAGAAAAACGCGACAAAATAGCTCAGAAGGGCATAAAGCTTTTCCCTTCTGCTTGCGGCAAAGGAATTTTGGGGGACAGCATAAATTGTATTGTTATCAGATTCCATTGTGTACTCCTTCCTCCGTGTCCTCTTCCCGGAATTCCAGCAGATCACCGGGCTGGCAGGACAGCGCGTGGCACAGCGCCATTAGGGTGGAAAATCTTATGGCCTTGGCCTTGTTATTTTTCAGAATGGACAGGTTGGCGGGGGTGATGCCGATTTGCTCTGCCAAATCTCCGGCAGAAATTTTCCGCTTAGCTATCATCACATCAAGGTTGACAATAATCCTCATGGCGTACCCCTTACACAGTAAAGTCAAGCTCATCCTGCATGGCCAGTGCCTTTTCAAAGGCACACATCACCGTGCGGACAATGGCACCGATAAAGCCAGAGACCAGCGAAAGAAGAATCATAGGGCGATAGTAGAAGAAAGCGGCAAAGGTGATGAGGCAAACCGTAAAGGCACACAGCGCCGTGGTGCGAAGAGAACGCACCGTGGCCTCGGAGAAAACACTGTCTTTAGAAATGCAGGAGAGCCAGTTCCAAAGGGCGACTACCGCGATCCATGACGGAATACTGCAAAGATATAGCGCCGCCATCAGAAAGATCCCGTCCCGCAGACTGCCCATCCCGTGTGATACCGTGAGAAACCACTTGACAATCCAATACCCGCAAACATCCAGCGACAAAAGCAGCACTGCCAAAATTACCAGACACCCCTGCGAAAGCAGTATATTCCCGGGATGCCTCCAACGCTTGTCCAAATTGCATCATCCTTTCTTATTGTTATGCAAAGCATAGCACAATAGATTCTGTTTGTCAATTATTATTTATCGTAAAACAATAAATATTTTCCGAAAAACAAAAACAGGTATCGTTATGATGCCTGTTTATCTGTTAAGCCTTCCCAATAGCCCGTCAGGGTGTTATCATCCCGTATCAATATAGGTCACCTCTAAAAATTCATCACAGTCGAATCTGCGGGTCTTGTTTCCGTCATACCTCACAAAAATCCTCGGGAATACATCCAGCATTCCCTGCGGTTTTTGTTGCGTCTGACGAAAAAATCCCTCGCAGCTCGACTTGTGCTGAATTTTTAGAGCAGCCCTATAGAAATCCTTTACTCCAAAAAAAGCAAAAAAAATCATTTTTTGTCTTGTGAAGGAATTTTTAATATGATATACTACTAACAAATAAATTGTGCCACAGTATGCGTAAGCATTTTTTTGCCTTTCGCAGTGGAGAATCGTCAGGAGTGCCTATGAATTCATTACAATTGCTACTTATTGCCACAGCCGTACTGGTAGTGGGCTATGTGATCTATGGTAGGATTCTTGCCAGAAGGTGGCGGATCGGTTCCCGTCAGTCTACGCCGGCAAATTTCAAGCAGGATGGTGTGGACTATGTGCCTAGCCGTCATGGGGATATTTTCAACCATCAGTTTGCTGCCAACGCAGATAGGGGTCTGCTTGTCGGTACGGTGCAGGCATCTATTTTCGGCTGGCTGCCGATGCTGCTTTGGCTTGTGTTTGGCAGCATTTTTCTGGGCGGCGTTCAGGATATGGCATCCCTGTTTACCTCGGTACGCAATCAGGGGCGGTCCCTTGGCCGCGTGATGGAGCAGACCTTAGGCAAGAAATTTAAGCGCATATTTCTAGGTTTTGTATGGTTCTGTACGGTGTTGGCTATTGCTGCCTTTGCGGACTGGGTTGCGCAGAATTTTTGCGGTTTATCTCCAGGCGGCAGCCGCGCACTTACGGAGGGACGCATCACCTCTATGACCTTTTTCCTGACCGTTATGGCCCTCTTTCTGGGTCTGATTATCCGTTTTGGCAACCTGAGCCGCGCTGTCAATGAGCTGATCGCTGTTCTGCTGGTTGTTGTTGCTGTGCTGTTGGGATATATGTACCCTATTTATCTGCGAATGACCAACTGGCATCTTTATCTGTTTCTCTATGTTGCCATATCCGCATCCATGCCAGTGTGGCTGCTGCTTCAGCCGAGAGATAAAATGAGCACGGGTCTGATTGTGTTGATTATGTTTGCGTCAGTTCTCGGCCTCTTTATTGCCAAACCATCCATGCAGCTTGAACCCTTCCGCGGATTTTGGGTGGATGGGCAGAGCCTTTTCCCTTATCTGTTTATTACCGCCACCAGCGGTGCCGTTTCCGGCTATCATACTATGGTCAACTCCAGCGTAACCTCCAAAATGATTCGTAACGAGGGGCGCATTCGTATGGCTTCCTTTGGCACAATGCTATTTGCTACCTTCTTTGGCGTGATTTTTTTGGTGGTGGTGGGCGCAAGAACCCGTGCTGCCGATATGGCTACCATTGATCCTATCGCAACCTTCGCCTCCGGTGTTGCCGAAAATCTCAACGCAATCGGCCTTGCACGGCGCGAAACCAGAGAGTTGGTCAGCTTTGTGATCTGCTCACTGGTCATTACCTCGCTTGATTCCATCACCCGTGCGGGGCGCACCGTCTGGCAGGAAATGCTGCTTGACGTAGATTCCGGGGAGGAGAATCTCTCTGGAACTCGAAAGGTGTTGACCAACCGCTATTTTGCCACCGTAATTACCATTCTCCCTGCCATAGGGCTTGCACAGATTAGCTACAAGAAAATTTGGCCCTTGTTCGGCTGCATAAACCTTTTCCTTAGCGCTGTTGCACTGTTGGTCTGTCTGGTGTTCTTTAAGAAAGCCCAGCGGAAGCGATTTGCTATTTGGATATCTACCCTTATTATGGTTGGCCTTTCGGCAGTGGCATCGGTTACGACCTGCACAAAGATGATTTCCAATCTGCTGACCGGCGCTTCTGCCTCCGTATTTGCCGATGGCAGCTATCTCCTGTTTGCGGCTGTTGAGCTGGTATTGCTTGTTATCCTGTTTTTCAGAGCCATGGTTGCAATGCTCAAAAAATCATAGAGCGAGACAGACGGTTCTCCATGGCAGTAAGTTAACAGCCCTTGCCTTCCCCTCTGGGGGGCGGCGGATGAGGTCTGTTAGCTTACCGCCATGGAGAGCCGACCCTGTCTCGCTGCCAAGGAAAGGCGGCAACGTATGAAGCTTTATATCGGCAACACGCAGACCATGGACTATAATCGTCTTTATGCCTCCGCTTCCCCGGAGAGGAAGGAGAAGGCGGATCGTCTGCGCCGGGAGAAGGATCGGCGGCTTTGCATTGCCGCAGGTGCGCTGGCACAGCGGGCGTTAGCAGAGGCTGGCTGTACGCTGGAATTGGCGCAGGATGCAAACGGGAAGCCTTATTTCCCCGGAAATCCGGCGCTGCATATCAGCTTTTCCCATTCCGGCGAACGGGCGTTGTGTGCTCTAGGCAAAAACCCTGTGGGCTGCGATGTGGAGCAGGTACGTCCCGTAATGCGGAGTATGTACAGGCGATGTCTGACAGACGATGAATATGCGGCGCTTTCGGCTCTGCCTCTATCGGCATGGGCGGATCGCTTTATTCGCCTTTGGGTTCTGAAGGAGAGCCTCATGAAAGCTACAGGACGGGGTTTGCGGCTTGACCCGGCGGATATTTCTCTGGATTTGACCGATGGTGTGCATCTTTGTACTCCTGATGTGGCCTGTGTATTCCATGAGCCGGAGCCGGAACTCGAATATCGTTATGCACTTTGCAGCCTCAATCCTCTGATGCCGCCCCCGATGATTTCCTATGTCGGTTTTTCAGGAGCTGATCCATGGTAGAGGTGATGGCATCCTGCGGACAGGCGGCCTTGCATCTGCCGCAGCGGATACATTCCACATGGTTGGGCTTTTCCCAGACGCGGATATCCATCCCGCACACGGCCTGACATTTGCCGCAGTGGATGCACTTGTCCTGCGCAATCTCCATCCGGCGCAGAGAGACCGGGTTGAAGCAGCCGTAAATTGCCCCCAGTGGGCAGACATATTTGCAGAACGGGCGGTAGGTCAGCACGCTGAGCATAAGGAACAGCACCAGCAGTCCCACCTTCAGCCCAAACAGCCACCCCAGATTTTTGCGCAGTGCCTTGTTTGTCAGCAGCAGCGGAAGGCCGCCGAGCAGTGTGCCGGAGGGGCAGATATACTGGCAAAACCACGGTCTGCCCAGACCGAAGGCATTGGTTGCCGTCATGGGCAGGAGGATTACGAACAGAAGTAGAACGATATACTTTATAATTGTAAGGAATCTGTGCCCCGGCAGGTTTTTTCTTTTTTTGGGGAACGGAATTTTATGGAGCAAATCCTGCACCAGACCAAAGGGGCAGAGCCATCCGCAAATCAGCCGCCCGAACAGGATGCCGAACAGCATGATGAGACCCATGACATAAGCGGCAAAGCGAAATTTCCCTCCATCAAGCACAGCCTGCAAAGCTCCGATCGGGCATGAACCGAGCGCACCCGGACAGGAATAGCAGTTTAACCCCGGCAGGCACAGCGCCTTGCCCTTCCCCTTGTAGATTTTGCCCTCTGCGAAGCCGCGGAGATAGCCGTTGGAAAGGGCAAAGGCGGCACATTGGGTCAGCTTACGCCGCAGGGACTGTCGTTTTTGTTTATCCAAGGCCGATACACTCCATACAAATTTTAGTAGACTTTGTAACGATTGTCTGTACCTCACCCCGCACGATCCCGAGGATGATTAGCAGCAGCGCAGCACACAGCAGCGCAAGGCGAAGACATTGAATTTTTTTGCTGTTCATGAGCCAGCCTCCAATTGGCAACCTTTTCAGCATCATACCATAGCGCCGGGGAAAAAGCAATTTTCTCTCCAAACTGACCAAATGATTTTTATACTATACATAAAAATGGAATGTCGAAAATATGTATATTGCACAAAAACAAAAAGAGGGATTCACTAGACATTGACAACAGCCGGAAAGATACGTATAATACAAACGTATTGGTGGCGAATCATGGAGTATTTGCCACAGACTGGAGAAACCTTTATGGATAACAAAGCAAAAATTACTGTTGAAAACGGCAATGTCATTGGAAAAGTTGAAAAAAACGTCTTCGGCTCTTTTGTAGAGCATCTGGGGCGCAGTGTATATAACGGCATTTATGAGCCGGATCACCCGCTGGCCGATGAATTCGGCTTCCGCAAGGACGTTATGGAGCTGGTTCGTGAGCTTGGCGTTCCCATCATCCGCTACCCGGGTGGCAATTTCGTCTCCAGCTACCGCTGGGAAGATGGCATCGGACCTGTGGAGCAGCGTCCTGCCCGCCTTGATCCCAACTGGCGTGCTGTGGAGACCAACCGCGTCGGTGTCAATGAATTCTCCATGTGGGCGCGTCGTGTGGGTGCAGAGCCGATGATGGCCATCAATCTGGGTACCCGCGGCATTCAGGAGGCTCTCGACCTTCTGGATTACTGCAACCATCCCTCTGGCACCTACCTCAGTGACCTGCGTATCCGCCACGGCTATCAGGAGCCGCACAATATCAAGACCTGGTGCCTCGGCAATGAAATGGACGGCACTTGGCAGGTCGGCTACAAGACCGCCTACGAATATGGCCGCCTCGCCGAGCAGACTGCCCGCGCCATGCGCATGATCGACCCCGATCTCAAGCTGGTCTCCTGCGGCAGCTCCCATACCTTCATGCCCTCCTTCCCCGAGTGGGAGGCTGAAACCCTGAGCCATACCTACGATGTGGTGGACTATATCTCCCTGCATCAGTATTTTGAGAACGATTTCGAGAATCCTCTGGACTTCCTTGCCCAGTCTTTGGAGACCGACCACTTCATCCACACCGTCATCGCCGTGTGCGATTACGTCAAGGCCAGGAAGCGCGGCAAGAAGGATATCATGCTGAGCTTCGATGAGTGGAACCTTTGGTACCATTCCAAGGCACAGGATGACAACACCATGACCAACGATCCGTGGAATACCATCCCCCACCTTCTGGAGGATGTCTACACCTTCGAGGATGCCCTGCTGGTCGGCTGTATGCTCATCACCTTCCTGCGCCATGCTGACCGCCTCAAGATGGCCTGCATTGCCCAGTTGGTCAATGTCATTGCCCCCATCATGACCGATGTGGGCGGCGGTATCTGCCGTCAGACCACCTTCTATCCGTTCATGCATGTTTCCAAGTTCGGCCGTGGCGAATCCCTGCGTGCTTTCGCCCTCAGCCCGAAGTATGAATCCAAGGCCTATTCCGATGTTCCCTTTGTGGAATCCGCTGTTGTCCGAAATGAGGAAACCGGCGAGATCACCCTCTTCGCGGTCAACCGCAGCCTGACCGAGGCTATCCCC
The DNA here is from genome assembly GCA_045601345.1 of Faecousia sp. GTDB lineage: Bacteria > Bacillota > Clostridia > Oscillospirales > Oscillospiraceae > SVMC01. The sequence goes on from JAZRZL010000034.1 coordinate 10,986, forward strand.
GTAGAGTTCACCCTGCGCGGCTTCGAGGCTTATCGTGTGGAAGAGCATATCGCTATGGAATGCCCCGACCTCAAGGCCGTCAACACCCCCACCAACCCCATGAACGTTGCGCCTTATGTGCGCCGCGATTCTGTGGAAGACCTTGGCGACGGCGCTTATTCCGTCAGCCTGAACCCCGCATCCTGGAACGTCATTCGCTTCCGCACCATGAAGTGATATTTGATCCGAAAGGATTGAATAATAAATTTAAGGAGGAAAACCTAAATGAAAAAACTCATCGCGCTGCTGCTTGCTCTTGCTATGATTTTCACCTTCGTAGCTTGCGGTAAGAAGGCTGAACCCGCTCCCACTGAACCCACCGAACCTGCAGAACCCACCGAACCCGCAGAACCCACCGAACCCGCAGAACCCGAAGCTGCTGAACCCACCGAGATCAACTACTGGACCTTCCAGGATCTCCATGTGCAGTTCTACAAGGAAATGGCTGACGAATGGAATGCTAAGTATCCCGACAGACCCATCGTCATCAAGGAAACTGTTCTTCCCTTCGAAGATATGCACACCAACCTGAACATGGCTCTGACCGCTGGTTCCGGCGCTCCCGATCTGGTTGATATCGAAATCGGCAAGTTCCCCAACTTCCTGCAGGGCGACATTCAGCTCGAACCCCTGAACGATATTGTTGAACCCGAACTCGACAACATCATCAAGGCCAGAGTTGACATCTACTCTCAGGGCGACACCTACTATGGCATCTGCTTCCATGTCGGTGCTGCTGTTATCTACTACAACGCTGAGCTGTGCGAAGCTGCCGGTATCGACTACAAGAACATCAAGACTTGGGACGAATACAAGGCTGCTGCTGAAACCTTCAAGGCTGCCAACCCCGACAAGTACTGGATGTCCGTTGAGTCCTCCGACATTTGGCATATGTGGCCCATGCTCGCTGAGCTTGGCGGCGACATGACCGACGCCGAAGGCAACATCACCATCGACACCCCCGAAATGGCTAAGGTTCTCCAGTACAACCGCGACATGATCGACGAAGGTCTCGCAGTTGTTGCTCCCGGCACCTATCACCATGCTGAAGAATGGTATCAGTTCATGGGCGAAGGCAATGTTGCCTCCATCGTAATGCCCATGTGGTACCTCGACCGCTTCACCAACTACATGCCCGACCTGGCTGGCAAGATTGCTGTCATGCCTCTGCCCGTTTGGGAAGAAGGCCAGAAGCGCTCCGTTGGTCAGGGCGGCACCGGCACTGCTGTTACCAAGCAGGCTAAGGACGTTCAGCTCACCAAGGACTTCCTCGCATTCGCAAAGCTGTCTCAGGAAGGCGGCATCCAGGCTTGGAAGATGATGGGCATGGATCCCATCCGTCCCGACGTTTGGGCTATGGAAGACGTTACCCACGATCCCGAAAACACCTTTGTCAAGTACTATGTCAACAACCCGTTCGACACTCTGCTTGAGATCAAGGACGAAATCGTTCCTCACAACAACAACGCTAACCTGCCCACTGCTCTGGATACCATGAAGACCCAGGTTCTGGCTCGTGCATATCTGGATGAAAACATTGACATCCCCGCTATGCTGAAGGAAATCCAGGAAGGTCTTTAATCCTTAGCTGATTTATTCATAACGACATAACCAAGGGGGAATGAAAAGCCCTCAAGTCCGTGAGGCTTTTCATTCCCCCTGCTGTAGTTTTCTACCCATCTCGCGTGATGTACCCCGGCCTTGTGCCTGAAGACAAGGAGATAGAATCAATGAAAAGATTGAGATCTTTGCCATATTCTCAAAAAGTAGCCCCATATGTATTTATAGCACCCTTTTTCATCGTATTTCTTGCGTTTTTCCTTTATCCTGTAATTTCCACTGCAATCATGAGCTTCCAAAAAGTCGTTCCCGGCCAGACGCATTTTATTGGTTTGGAGAACTTCAGACGTGTCTTTAAGAGCACGGAGTTTAAAACAGCGCTTCGCAACAGCGGAATTTACACCCTCATTACCTGTGCAGTGCTGATTCCGGTGCCCATGCTGCTGGCGGTGTTCCTCAATTCCAAGAAGATGTGGGCAACAGACTTTTTCCGCTCCACCTTTTTCCTGCCCGCACTGATCTCCATCACGGTTGCTGGTTTTACCTTCCGTTTGATTTTCGGTGAATTGCCCACCGCGTTGCTGAACAGTGCAATCGGCCATATTGGCCTGAAGCCTGTCAAATGGCTGGGTGGTCCTGCCAACTGGACAACCTTCTTTGCTTTGCTTATTCTGTGCTGCTGGCGCTGGATGGGTGTCAATATTATGTATTACCTTTCCGCACTCCAGAGCATTTCTGAAGATCTCTATGAATCCGCTGACATTGACGGTGCCAACGGATGGCAGAAGTTTATTCACATTACGGTGCCTCTGCTCAAGCCCACCACCATCTATGTGCTGACCATCAGTATCTATGGCGGCCTTGCCATGTTCCTTGAGAGCTATATGCTCTTCGGCGGCATCAACTCCCCCAAGAACGCCGGACTGACAGTCGTTGGCTTGCTTTACCGCAACGGCTTGCAGAAGGGTGACTTTGGCTTTGGCAGCGCCATCGGCTTGACCTTGCTGGTCATTACGCTGGCCATTAACCTGCTCCAGCTTACGCTCACCGGATTCTTTAAAAAGGAGGAGAACTAAAAAATGAATAAGAAATCTAAATTCTCCTTTACCTCCGTTGCGCTGCTGCTGCTGTTTATTGTGCTTGCGGTGCTGACGCTGCTGCCCTTTGTCAGTCTGGTACTGGCATCCTTCCGTCCCGGTCAGGAGCTGTTCCGTAAGGGTCTGAATCTGAATCTCGATTTCTCCGTTATGACCCTGCAAAACTATAAGTATGTCTTCTCCCCCAGCGAAAACAACTACTTAATCTGGTTCTTTAACAGCGTAAAGATTACCATCGTGCAGACCGTGCTAACCCTGATCGTCAGTGCTTTCGTAGCCTACGGCTTCGCCATGTATAATTTCCGCTTCAAGAATCTTATGTTCGGCTGTGTGCTGCTGGTTATGATGATTCCTCTGGAAATTATCATGCTGCCTCTGTATAAGCTGTTTATCAAGATGAAAATGATGGATAGTATGTGGGCCATCATCCTCCCCGGTGTGGCAGGTCCGCTCCCCATCTTCTTCTTCCGACAGTATCTCAGCGGCCTTCCCAAGGATTTCTTGGATGCTGCCCGTGTGGATGGCTGCACAGAATACGGCACCTTCTTCCGCATCATTCTTCCCCTGATGAAGCCCAGCTTTGCAGCTATGGGTATTTTCGTGGGTATGAATAGCTGGAACGCTTTCCTGTGGCCGTTGATTGTTCTGCGTTCCCCGGAGAACATGACCCTCCCCATTGGTCTGTCCACCCTGCTCAGCCCCTATGGCAACAACTACGACCTGCTGGTCGCAGGCTCTGTATTCTCCGTTATCCCCATCCTGATTCTCTTCCTGCTGTTCCAGAAGCAGTTCATTGCCGGTATGACCGCAGGCGGTGTCAAGGGATAATAGTGTGTGACAAGGGGACGAAGTTTATTGCTCGCATCTATTAGCGTATAACCGAACAGCTCCCGAAGCGGTGTTTCCGTTTCGGGAGCTGTTATAAATATCAATTAAATAGTAGGTTGATTAAATGGTGGGCTGGTTGGCAGCTTCGATGATCTTGACGAACTTTTCGGGGACGAGGGAGGCACCGCCGATGAGGCCGCCATCGATATCGGGCTGGGCAAGAAGCTCATAGGCGTTGCGGTCGTTCATGGAGCCGCCGTAGAGGATGGAGATAGCGCGGGCATTCTTGGAGCCGTAGAGCTTGCGAATGACGGCGCGGATGTGCTCACAAACCTCTTCCGCCTGTTCGGGGGTGGCGGTCATGCCGGTGCCGATGGCCCAGATGGGTTCGTAGGCAATGATCAGCTTGCGGATTTTTTCTTCGGGAATGCCATTCAGGCCAGCCTTGATCTGCATGGCAATCCATTCGCTGGTGATGCCCAGCTCACGCTGCTCAAGGCTTTCGCCGCAGCACATGATGGGAATAAGCCCCTGCTCCATAGCGGCCTTGACCTTGGCGTTGACATCCTGATCCGTCTCGCCCATGGCACGGCGCTCACTGTGGCCAATGATGACATATTTGCAGCCGGCATCGGAGAGCATATTGGCAGCAATTTCGCCGGTGAAAGCGCCGGAGGGATTCGCATTGCAGTTCTCCGCGCCAATGCCAACGCGGGTCTCACGCATAGCGCGGACGGCGGTGGTGATGCAGACGGCGGGGACGCAAAGAGCAATATCGCACCAGCGACCCCTAGGCAGAATGGTCTTAAACTCCGTCATAAAAGCCTTGGTTTCAGACGGCGTTTTGTTCATCTTCCAGTTGCCGGCAATAACGGTCTTACGATACTTTCTGTTCATAATCTATTATCTCCTGATTCATGCAAAATTAGCAAAATGATGTGATTTTTTGGCGAACGCGCCTATTATAGTGAAGAAACGGTAAAACGTCAAGAGGAAAATTCGGATTTTTATGAAAATATCTTATTTATCCTCAAGGCAGGCAATACCGGGCAGTTCCAGACCTTCTAAGAATTCCAGAGAAGCACCGCCGCCGGTGGAAATATGGGTGATCTTATCAGCAAAGCCCAGCTGCTCACACGCAGCAGCGCTGTCGCCGCCGCCAACGATGGTAATGGCATCAGATTCGGCCAGAGCTTCGGCTACAGCGATGGTGCCCTTTGCCAGCGTGGGATTCTCGAATACACCCATGGGGCCATTCCATACCACGGTCTTTGCGGACTTTGCAGCCTCGGCAAACAGAGCGCGGCTCTTCTCACCAATATCCAGACCCTGCATATCATCGGGGATGGCATCGGCAGGGACAGTAGTTACATCGACAGGAGCGTCGATGGGGTTGGGGAAATCCTTGGTAATGACGGTGTCCACGGGCAGGAGCAGCTTCACGCCGTTGGCCTCGGCCTTGGTCATCATCTGCTTGCAGTAGTCCACCTTTTCTTCGTCGAACAGGCTCTTGCCAATGCCGTAGCCCTTGGCAGCCAGGAAGGTGTAGGCCATGCCGCCGCCGATGATGAGGGTATCGACCTTATCGAGCAGATTGTTAATGACATTGAGCTTGTCGGAGACCTTTGCGCCGCCCAGAATGGCAACGAAGGGACGCTCGGGGTCGGCCAGTGCCTTGCCCATGATGCCGATTTCCTTCTCAATCAGGAAACCGCAAACAGCGGGAAGATAATCAGCCACACCTGCGGTGGAGGAGTGTGCTCTGTGGGCAGTGCCAAATGCATCATTGACGAATACTTCGGCCAGATCAGCGAGCTGACGGCTCAGCTCGGGATCGTTCTTGGTTTCGCCCTTGATATAGCGGGTGTTCTCAAGCAGCATGACTTCGCCGTCCTTGAGTTCTGCGGCCAGAGCCTTGGCATCCTCACCGGCAACGTCCTTAGCCATCTTGACTTCCTGCCCCAGCAGCTCGCTCAAGCGCTGTGCGACAACGGCCAGAGACAGCTCGGGTTTCCATTCGCCCTTGGGCTTGCCCATGTGGGAGCAGAGAATAACCTTTGCGCCCTGCGCGATGAGGTACTCAATGGTGGGGAGGGCGGCAACGATGCGCTTGTCACTGGTGATCTTGCCATCCTTGAGGGGTACGTTAAAGTCGCAGCGGCAGAGCACACGCTTGCCGGCCAGGTCGATATCACGGACAGATTTCTTATTGTAGTTCATAAAATTGCCTCCTGATTTCGTATGCGGATGAAACCGCGTATTGACGATTTATTTATTCAGCACCTGCCATTTTGCCGTATCCCTTTAAGTGCGGGAACGATTGCTGGCGCAGCGCCTCATAGACGATGATAGCCACAGAGTTGGCCAGATTCAGACTGCGAGCCTCGGAAACCATAGGAATGCGCACACAGCGCTCCTGGTGTGCCTCCAGAAATGGCTCGGGAAGGCCGCGGGTCTCCTTGCCAAAGAAAAGGTAGTCGCCATCGCAGAATTGCGCTCCCGCGTAATCTCGCGGAGCTTTGGTGGTCAGACACCAGAGGGAGATGTCCCTATGCTGGGAGAAAAAATCCTCCAGAGAGTCATAGACCCGAACATCGACCAGATGCCAATAGTCAAGACCCGCCCGCTTGACGGCCTTATCGGAGATATCAAAGCCCAAAGGCCTGATCAAATGCAGGATGCTGCCGGTCGCGGCGCAGGTTCTGGCAATGTTGCCGGTGTTCATTGGGATCTCCGGCTCCACAAGTACAACGTTCAGCATAGCTCCTCCGTGCAACGGTCTTATATTGCCGCAGCATACCTATTTTATGACAAAATGGCAAGTAATTCAATCCTTATTTGGTGAAAACAGGTACATTTCACAATTTTTATTGCTATTCCATAAAAAATCCTCCGTAAAAGGACGCATTTTGTTTCATCTGCCCGTACAGATGCGGCGAAAGTATGAAAATTAATCCTTAGGGGCATACTTTTCCAAAGGAAGGCCGATAGAAAACGGGAGATTTCCAAAAAAACTGCGAAAATCTTAATTTTTACCTTTACATTCGGTCTACCATGTGCTATCATATTATGGCTTAGCCCCGGCCCCGAGTTTTGGGGGAAGACCTTCGCATTGAGGGCGCTCCATCGTCCCATCACTCAGCCCGCGGGTAATATTTTTGAAAGGTGGAACACACATGATTTCCAAAGACGCAAAAGCCCAAGTCATCGCCGAATACGCCGTCCATGAGGGCGACACCGGCTCTCCCGAAGTCCAGATCGCAATTCTTTCCTACCGTATCAAGGAGCTTACCGAGCACCTGCGTACCCACAAGCATGATAACCATTCCCGCCGCGGCCTTCTGATGATGGTTGGTAAGCGCCGCAGCCTACTGGACTATCTGGCAAAGAAGGATATCAACCGCTACAGAGCCATCATTGCCAAGCTCGGCATCCGTAAGTAATTCTCATTTCGTCTCGATGGGCGGCCTTCATCGGTCGCCCATTTTCAACCAGCGCATGGGAACCTTTAGCAGTTGAAAGCGCTGCCGAATTTTCGGCAATGGTTTCAAGTGCTAAAATCTCCCATGCCGCAGTCGTATTTTTAGGAGGTTTTATGATTACCCATAAGCAATTCCCGAACCATCGCGTCTTTGAGACCGATATCGGCGGCCGCACCTTTACTGTAGAGGTCGGCAAAGTGGCAGAGCTTGCCAACGCTGAAGCCATCTGCCGTTACGGCGATACCGTTGTTTTGGTCACCGTGGCTGCTTCCCCCCTGCCTAAGGCTGGCATTGACTATTTCCCCCTCACCATTGAGGTCGAGGAGCGTATGTATGCCGTTGGCCGCATTCCCGGCAGCTTCAACCGCAGAGAGGGTCGCCCCTCCGAGCGCGGCATCCTGATCTCCCGTATCATCGACCGCCCTATGCGCCCCCTGTTTGATGACGAGCTTCGCAATGATGTGGTGCTCACCAACACCATCCTTGCCAACGATTTTGATAACCCCGTGGAAATCGTTGCCTCCATCGGTTCTTCTCTCGTTGTCGCCTACTCCGATATCCCCTGGAACGGCCCCACCGCCACCACCAATGTGTGCTATCTGGATGGCCGCTATATCATCAACCCCTCTCAGGACGAGCGTAATGCCTGCCAATGCTTCGTGACCATCGCCTCCACCCATGAGAAGGTGGTTATGATTGAGACCGAGGCCAAGGAAATCCCGGAGGATATTCTGCTGGAGTGCATCCGCCTTGCTCATGAGACCAATATCAAGGTCGTGGAATTCATCAATGAGATTGTTGCCGCCATCGGCAAGCCCAAGTTTACCTTCGAGAAGGCCGCTGTCAACCATGACCTGCTGGATGACCTGATGGCCTACGGCATGGATCAGATCGAATATGCCCTCGATACCGATGATAAGAACGTCCGCGAAGAGCGCCTGACCCAGGCTCATGTGGATTTCATGGAGAAGTTCGGCGAAAAATATCCCGACTTTGATGAGCATATTGAGGTTTGCCTGTACAAAATGCAGAAGAAGGTTGTCAAGAAGTGGCTCCTTCAGGGCAAGCGTGTCGATGGCCGCGGTATGGATGAAATCCGTCCGCTGGCTGCCGAGGTTGGCGTTCTGCCCCGCGTCCATGGCTCCGGCCTGTTCACCAGAGGCCAGACGCAGGTGCTTTCTATCTGCACACTGAATACCCTGTCCGCTGCGCAGAAGCTCGACACCGTGTATGACGAGGAAGAAAAGCGCTATATGCATCATTATAACTTCCCCGCCTTCTCCACCGGCGAAGCCAGAGCCGCCCGCTCCACCTCCCGCCGCGAGATCGGCCACGGTTCTCTGGCTGAAAAGGCGCTGCTGCCCGTGATTCCCTCTGTAGAAGACTTCCCCTATGCCATCCGCGTGGTCTCTGAGGTCGTGTCCTCCAATGGCTCTACTTCGCAAGGCTCTATCTGCGGCTCTACGTTGGCACTGATGGATGCCGGCGTACCCATCACCCGCCCCGTGGCAGGTATTTCCTGCGGCCTGATTTCCGATCAGGAAACCGGCACCTGGCGTACCTTCACCGACATTCAGGGCGTGGAAGACTTCCACGGCGAAATGGACTTTAAGGTAGCCGGTACCACCGAAGGCGTTACCGCCATCCAGATGGATCTCAAGAACGACGGCCTCACCATGGAAATTATTGCTGATGCATTGGAGCGCTGCCGCAAGGCCAGACTGGAAATTCTGAGCGAAATCATGCTTCCCTGCATCGCCCAGCCCCGTCCCGAGGTCTCCGAGTTTGCCCCCAAGATGCTGTCCATGAAGATCGACCCCGAGAAGATTCGTGAGGTCATCGGCTCCGGCGGCAAGACCATTCAGAAGATTTGCGCCGATACCGGTGCCAAGATCGACATTGAGGACGATGGCTCGGTCTTCATCTCCGCGGTGGAAGCTGAAGCTGTGCAGGCCGCCAAGAAGATGATTGATGATATTTGCTTCGTGCCCGAGGTGGGCAAGCTGTATTATGGCAAGGTCGTCCGCATCCTGCCCATCGGTGCTTTTGTTGAGCTGGCACCCGGCAAGGACGGTATGATCCACATCTCCAAGCTGGAAAACCGCCGTGTGGAAAAAGTGGAGGATGTCCTGAACATCGGCGATATGACTTGGGTGAAGGTTATGGAAATTGACGAAAAGGGGCGCGTGAACCTCAGCCGCCGCGATGCCCTGCGCGAAATGAACCGCGACGCAAATAAATAGTTGACATTCCCTCCCTGAAGACAATGCCTTCAGGGAGGTTTTGCTAAATTGGGCGCGTTGGATTTGTGGAAAGAGCCAATAGACTTGCTTGCGAAAAACGTCTATAATAGAACTATCCTAAGGAAAAAGAAAGGAAGGCGGATATGAATATTCTGTTTTTCCTGACACCGAAGGCTTCGTGCAGCTATCTCTATGATGATTATTCCATTCGGCAGGCCATTGAGCGGATGGAATCTATTGGCTATTCCGCGCTGCCCATTCTCAGCCGCGCCGGGGTATATCGCGGCTCCCTCACAGAGGGTGATTTGCTGTGGGCAATCAAAAATATCTGCCAAATGGACATGAGCCTGACCTCCCAGCACAATATTATGGAAATCCCTCACCGCAGGGACAATGCTCCCGTGTATGTGACGACACGGATGGAGGATTTGGTGCGTACCGCTACAGATCAGAATTTTGTTCCCGTGGTGGACGATAAGGGAGATTTTATCGGCATCGTCACAAGACGTGCTATTTTGCGCCATTATTTGGATCGCTATGTGCCGGACAAGGCATTGCCATCGCGCTAAGCGGAAACAGCAATTGTAAGGAAGCGCCCAATAACCACCCACCTAGCATTTTACCAATATGAGATGTTAGGCGGGTGGTTATTTGCTATTTTTGCATTTTTCAGCAAGAACGCTTTTTGTAAAATCCCTTCCATGGCTGTGCTGCCACCGAAGGGAGGCTTGTCAATGGCATTAAGTTAGCAGCTGCGAACCTTCCTAACATAGCCCGCGCTAAGGCTTCCCCTTTGGGGCAATGATTTACTGTCATTTCGGAAGATCAAGGACAAATCTAAAAATTCAGCACAAGTCGAGCTGTGAGGGATTTTTTCGTCAGATACAACAAAAACCGCGGGGAATGCCGAATGTATTTCCGAGGATTTTTGTGAAGTATGACAGAAACAAGCCCCGCAGATTCGACTGTGATGAATTTTTATCTGAACAAAGAATGGGAGCATCACGATTGGCAATGCGGAACAATTCTCATTTTATTACAAGCTTGCCGTTCTATGTACCTACGCCGCTGGTGCGGCTGGATTGCATGGCAAAACGGCTGGGGTTAAAGGCAATTTATGTGAAGGATGAATCCAAACGGTTTGGATTAAACTCGTTCAAGGGTCTTGGCGGCCTCTATGCGGTCACTTATGTTATCGCAAAAGCGCTGAGGCTGGATATGGATATGCTGCGGCTGGAAGATTTGCAGAACCCCCCGTATCGGGAAAAGATACAGCGGATGGTTTTTGTAACGGCAACGGATGGAAATCATGGCAAGGGAATTTCGTGGGTATGCGGTTTGCTGGGCTGCCGGGTGTATGTTTATATGCCGGAAGGCTCCAGCGAGCTTCGGGCGCAGGCCATCCGGGATGTGAATCCGAGGGCGGAGGTTATCATCACGGATCTGGGCTATGACGATGCGGTGCGCTATGCGGCCTACCTGTCCCGGGAAAATGGCTGGTATTTGGTACAGGATACGGCATGGGAAGGGTATGAAGAGATTCCTGCCCGGATGATAGAAGGGTATACCGTCATGGTACAAGAGACCTGCGATGAAATGGAGCGGCAGGGAATGCTACCGACCCATGTGTTTTTACAGGCCGGTGTGGGTTCTATGGCTGGCGGCATCACCCAATATCTGGTCGATCGATATGGGAACAGCTGTCCTGCCATCGGCATTGTCGAGCCGGAGAATATGGCCTGTATTTTTGCCTCCGCACGGCAAAACGATGGGAAACCCCATGCACTCCAAAATCCGCGTCCGACGATTATGGCGGGTTTAAGCTGTGGCGAACCGTGCGCCCTGACATGGCCGATTTTGAGAGACCATGCGGATTGGTTTATCAAGTGCCCTGATGCCGTGACGATCTGCGGCATGAGATTATTGGCAGCGCCCGAGGGTGGGGATCAGAAGGTGATTTCCGGCGAAAGCGGTGCGGTCACGGTGGGACTTCTCAATATTGCGGCGAAGGGGAGCTTGCAATTAAATGAAAATTCCGTGGTTCTGTGCTTCAGCACCGAGGGCGATACTGACCCGGAGAGCTACAAAACAATTGTAGAACAGGAAAATGTCACAGATCGTGACCTGTGGAGGAAATGCGATGTTCAGAGAAATTCGAAGAAAGAAAAAGAAAATTAGTGATGCGGAAGCAAAGGCTCTCCTGAAAAATGCCAGACGCGGTATTTTGGCGGTCAATGGAGATGATGGTTATCCCTATGCTATCCCGGTGAATTATTACTACGATGAGGAAAACGAAAGAATCTATTTTCACGGTGCGCGTGTCGGACATAAGGTGGATGCCCTTAGGGCATCAAGCAAGGTTTGCTTTACGGTGATTGGAGATGCGCGTGTGGAAGAGCTTGATTGGGCACCGTATGTGCAAAGCGTTGTGGTCTTTGGAAGATGCTATTTAATGAAAGATCCAAAGGAGGCCATTGCCCGCATAAAGCAATTTGTCATGAAATATTACCCCGATGAGGCAACAGCAGACAAGGCTGTTGATGCGGAAGGAAAAGCCGCGCAGATGTTTGAAATCGAGATTGAGCACTTGAGCGGGAAAGAAGTGCAGGAAAAATAAGGCAGGCGGCGGATGAGGTTGGCCTTCGAAGACGGAGCGCTTTCTATGTTAGGAAGGTTTTCTGTTTTGGCAGTGCATCCAATGATCTCTTCCGTCTCGCTTCGCTCGCCAGTTTCCCCAAAGGGGAAGCCTTGGCGCGGGCGATGTTAGGAAGGTTTCCGCAGCTGCTAACTTAACGCCATGGAGAACCGGCTCTTGTATTTCTATTTAATTAGCCTTAGAATTTTTTTGAATCGCTGCGTGATTTATGATATGATATATTATTGAATTGAGATTGGGAGATGAATGCTTTGACAACCCTCCTTCATATTTGCTGTGCCCCCTGCTCCAATATGTGTATCGAAACGCTCCGGGGCGAGGGTATTGAGCCTGTCGGCTTCTGGTATAATCCCAACATCCACCCCTTTACGGAATACCGCAGCCGCCGCAACTGTCTGCGCGACTATGCCGCAACCATTCATTTGAAGCTCCTTGAGCGCAATGATTATGGTCTGCGCCCCTTTGTCCGTGCTGTGGCGGAGGATATTCCAAACCGCTGTGTGAAATGCTATGAGATGCGCTTTGAGGCCGCTGCCGCGATGGCAGAGGAACAGGGTTTTTCCTCTTTTACATCCTCTCTGTTCATTTCTCCCTACCAGAAGCATGACCTCATGCGGGAATGTGCGGAAAGAGCGGCCTTTGCCCATCATGTTACCTTCCTCTACCGCGATTTTCGCCCCTATTTCCGGGAAGGGCAGGAGCGTGCCCGCGCACTGGGCTTCTATATGCAAAAATATTGCGGCTGTGTCTTCTCCGAGGAGGAGCGCTATCTCAAGCCTTCCAAAATTCTTCCCTAAAAACCGTATAAAGGAACTAGATGTGTGATGAAAAAAGCTGGTATTGTGACACTGGTTGGTGGCGCAAACTATGGAAATGTACTGCAAAATTATGCTGTGCAGCAGTTGCTTTTAGAGCAGGGCTATGCGCCGTACACCCTGCGTAATAAAACAAAGCTCGGCTTTCCCTGTGGCGCAAGCGCGTGGCGGGTACAGCCGCTTTGGGAAAAGCTGAACCCGTCCTATCTGTTGGATTATCGGCGCACCCGCTTGTTTGAAAAGTACGGCTGCAAAAATACGCGGGACTGCTACGGTGCCGGTCTTCAAACCGCCAAAGCCAATGCCGCCGCCTTTAAAAAAGCGGCCGCCCAAAGGCAGAAAAAATTCGACCAATGCCGCGCTGAAACCCTGAACACCGATCCCCGCCCCATCAGCCGTGAGCGCCATGACAGCGCACAAATTGCGGAATATGATGCCTTCATTGCCGGAAGCGATCAAATATGGAACCCCGGCTACTGGGCCATGTCCTCTGTAGATTATCTCCAGTTTGCGCCCCGGCATAAGCGGATTGCTCTGGCTGCCAGCTTCGGCGTATCCTCCATACCGCCCCAGCGACAGGACGATATCGGTGCATGGCTTAGCTCCATTGACCATCTCTCCGTCCGGGAGGAAGCGGGAAGAAAAATTGTCAAAGAGCTGACCGGAAAAGATGCCAAGGTTCTTCTCGATCCCACCTTTGCGCTCAACCCGGAACAGTGGAGCACCTACGCAAGACAGCCGGAAACCCGCCCGCAGGGTGATTACATCTTCTGTTATTTCCTCGGCAACGAAACCGGGCGCTATGTGCGCTATATTGAAGGCTATGCCAAAGCCCACCAATATGAAATTGTGGATATCTGCGATATTCATGACCTGCGATATTATGACATAGAGCCGCGGGAATTTGTCTGGCTGCTCTCCCATGCGAAAATGGTATTTACTGATTCCTTCCATGGTACGGCCTTCTCCATCCATATGCAGGTGCCCTTTGTTGTCTTCCCCCGGGTGGAGGGAGGCGCTTCCATGTCCTCCCGCATTGCCACTGTGCTGGAAAAAACCGGCCTGACAGAGCGGAAATACCCCCTGACAGTGGAGATAGATTCGCAGCCGGATTTTGCATACGCCGCCAAAATCATTGCCGGGGAACGAACCGCGATCCGTAATTTCCTGCATGAAGCACTTTTGTCCGTTGAGAAAAGCAGCTCTCCCAAGTTGGCCAGCCGCTATCACTGTACCGGCTGCGGTGCCTGTGTCAATGCCTGCAAAATCGGTGTACTCCGGCTTGTGCAGGACAAGGAGGGCTTTGCCTATCCACAACTGGACGAAGAAAAATGTATCCACTGTAACGCTTGCCAGCGTGCCTGTCCTGCGGATACGGTAGTACCGGGCGAGGAGAATACGAGGGCCTACTACGCCTACGCAAAGGATGCGGAAATTTGCCGACAAAGCTCCTCCGGCGGTCTGTTCTCCCTGCTTGCCGAGGCAATCCTTACCGAAGGCGGCGTGGTCTACGGTGCGGGCTTTGATGAAAACTGGGTCGTTTGCCACCAGCGCATTGACCGCACAGAGCAGATTGCCAAACTTCGCACCTCAAAATACATACAGAGTGCCCCCCGCCAGACCTACCGCGAGGCAGAGGCCGATCTCAAGGACGGGAAAATTGTCTTCTTTGCCGGTACGCCTTGCCAGGTTGCTGCCCTCCGACAGTATCTGGGCAGAGAATACGACAACCTTTACACCCAAGACATTATCTGTCACGGTGTCCCATCCCCGGGACTATGGGAGCAGTATAAACGCGAACAGCATCCTAAGGACATTCGTGCGATTTCCTTCCGCGATAAAACCTGCGGATGGAACGCTTTCTCCATGAAGGTGGATTATGCCGATGGCAGCACCTACCGCAAGTTGGCCACCAAAGACCCCTATGAACGCGCTTTCCTTGCCAACCTGACCCTCCGCCCGTCCTGCTACCAGTGCCAGTACAAAACGGTTGCCAGAGTTTCTGATCTCACGCTGGCCGACTATTGGGGCGTAGAGGAGGTACACCCGGAATTAAAGGAGCAGCAGGGTGTTTCCCTCCTTTTGACCCATACGGAAAAAGGCGAGACACTGCTGCACCAGCTGCACGATGCCGCCGTTATTTGTCCCACCGATCTGGAGCGTTCCACCACCATGAACCGTGGCACGACCAACAGCGTCCGCTGGCACACCCATCGGAACGAATTCTTCGCTGCTGCTGCCAAAGCGCCTATGGCACCTCTGGTGAAGCGATACCTTCGACCCACTCCCAAGCAGCGGATCACACGATTTGTGTACCGCTGGGGCGCGAGAGGGAAAGGCATCCTCCGAAAGATCGTAAACAAAAGGAGATAATACGCATTTTTCTGCACTTTTGCAAGGCAAAAAAATCGTGGTGCTTTTTTTTAAGAAAAATAGGATAAATATTAACAGGCAGAAAACCTTGATTCGCAATTTCTAATTGGTGTAAAATGAAACTCGTTCCAACATATGATTATGAAGGAAGGAGAGCATATGATGAATCCAAAGATGACATTTGTCCAATATTCTTGCGAGGATGTTATCGCTACCAGCGGAGGTTATGGTGGAGCGTGTGCCAGCTATGGCGCTACGCACTATGAGATCATCAATAGAAATAACCCGAAGTCCATACCGGGCAGGGGCATATTTGTATACAATGTATATGAATATAGCTATGATGATGTGAATGGTCTTGTACGCATAAGCGATTGCCCTGTTGCCCGTCAGGTTTCACAGGCTTATGCAACCGGCACCTACCTGAATATTACAGGCGGGATGGAAGCCGTGTGCGATTCTCAGACGCATTACCACGGCAAGTGAGATTATCCTGAATTCCCTTTCATCTTTTAAGGGCAGGAAATATAAAATACGGCTGTATATTTTGTGGTTGTGTTTTATATTTCTTGCCCTATTTTTTGTGAAATTTTAGGCGTAATGCTGTAATTGTTTAACATTTTGTGAAATGCCTTGACTTTCTGCCTGCCGATGCATAAAATCTCCCATGCAACAAAAATACAAGGAGTGAATTTTCTGTATGGCACAGGAATTGCGTGGCGGCAGGCATTTTGAGCTGCGCCGTCTGGGTGTGGCAATTGTTGGCACAGGCATTTATTCGCTGGGAATGAATCTGTTCATTGTCCCTGCGGGGCTGTACTCCGGGGGCATCATGGGATTTTGTCAGATCATCCGCACCCTACTGACCAGAGATTTGGGTCTGTCCTTTGGCGGCATCGACATTGCGGGCATTTTATATTATCTCATTAATATTCCTATTTTAATTGTATCGTGGTACAAGCTGGATCGGATGTTTGTCCTTAAAACGCTGGCTACGGTGAGTGTGATGACCATCATGCTAACTTTAATCCCCGTAAACCCCATCATGGGCAGTGACACCATTACCAATTGTTTGGTTGGCGGTGTGATTTCGGGTATCGGTATCGGTATTGTCCTGCGCTCCGGCGGAACGCTGGGTGGCTTTGATCTCGTCAGCCTGATGATTATCCGCAAGCATCACGATTTCAGCATCGGAAAAATCTCTATCGGCATCAATTTCCTTGTCTACGCGCTATGCATGATTGTGTTCAGTGTCCCTACGGCCATCTATTCTATGGTTTACTCCGTCATCAGCAATACCACCATTGACCGGGTACATCTGCAAAACAAGGATGCACAGGTGACGGTCATTACAAAAACCGATGTGCAGACGCTGGAATCGGCCATTCTCTCCCAGCTTCATCGCGGCATCACCCAGCTCTGCGGCACTGGAGCCTATACCAACGAGCAGGTTAACGTTCTGGAAATTACGCTCTCGGAATATGAGCTGCCCCTCCTGCGCCGCATCATCCATCAGTATGACCCGAATGCCTTCGTCGTGATTAAGGATCACGTCAAGGTTTACGGCAATTATATGAAAAAGCTTTAAGGTCACCTCTAAAAATTTATCGCAGTCGAATCTGCGGGGCTTGCTTCCTTCATACTTCACAAAAATCCCTCGCAGCTCGCCTCACGTAGAATAAATAGAGATGCCCTTAATTCAAAATTTTGGGCAGCCTTCCTTTAGCGGCAGCCACGTAAGGAAACGGAAACGGTGTAGCTCCCGCAAGGGGCTGCACCGTTTCCGCTGTGCGCTAAGACACCACAAAAGCTGTGAAGGACAGAGGTGAAAACAGGATTTGATTGACCCTGATCGGATTGGCGATCACAGCATTTATCTTTTCCACCGTTTCAGCGTGGGGAAAAGTTTTTCGCAGTACGCTTTCATTTCTTCATTGCTCATGCCCGCCTGTGTACCAAACTGGCTGCACATTTCGATGTATTCTTCCATCGACACCTTATCGATAAATTCGCCGTTTGCATAGCAGTATTTGCAGTAATCTGCGTTGATGCTGCCATCGGCATTGGTGCCGAGCATTTCCTCCGATGCTAACGGCATACCGCAGCTCTGACAGATCTTCAGATCTGCCCTTTTCCTGATTGGCACCCAAATCCCGCATTCATAATCAGGTGCGTGTGGATTGCCTGCGGCGTAAACCTCCAAGGAGGACGGGATGATCTCGTACATTTTTTCAATGCTCGGTGCCCATTCGTTCCATACCTGCGTGTTGAGCGTTTGCAGAGACGCAGGGATCGGCCCCTTTGCTGTAAAAATCGCCCAGTCACTTTCCGGGAAGGTGAAAAGCTCCAATCCCTCCGGCACATCGCCGCCCTTGTAAAAACCCGCGATCCAATAAGCAAAGCCGTTTTCTGTATTGGCGCAGATAGCATACATTCCGATGCCGTTTTCGAGGATCGCCGCTTCAACCGGCGTTTCGGGCTTCATTGTCTGCCAGAGACGTGCGTATTTTGCCGCATATTCCTTATCCCAGAATTCAGGGCATTTCTGATAACCCTCATTGGGCGCGATTTCAGTGTGATAACCGATAAAAGTCAGTTCGCCTTTGTGTTCGTAAGTTGTGTTCATATTCATTTCCTTTACGTTTTATTTTTCAGCCAATTATCCAAAAAATGCATTTGTTCATCGGTATGAAACCAATGCTTACCGTTTGGCATTATGGTCAAATCGGCATGGCATTTTTCAGTAAATCTGCTGATTGTTTCAAGTGATTGCATAGAATCCTTTTCACCGTACAAAATTTCTGTCGGTATTTCCCATGAAACGGGATGCTTGCGTACCCAGTTGAGATATTCCCACGACAGTGTTTCACCGAATGCGGTTGGAATTTCCTTTTTTTCCCTAAGCTCGTTTTCACTGACATCAGCCCACATCATCATATCAGAAATTAGTTGTTCCATATCTACAATCGGAGAGATGAAATAAGCTTTTTTTAATCTTTTTCCCGCGAGGGAGC
Source organism: Faecousia sp. (assembly GCA_045601345.1). Classification (GTDB taxonomy): domain Bacteria; phylum Bacillota; class Clostridia; order Oscillospirales; family Oscillospiraceae; genus SVMC01. The sequence goes on from JAZRZL010000034.1 coordinate 29,093, forward strand.
AAAGTGAGAAATATGCACCGATGCTGTTGGCGATGAGGTACACACCGTCAAAGCCTTGTGCAACGGTGTCGTAGTATTCTGAAAATTCTGCTGCTGCTTGCCACGGAGTTTGGGATTTGTAATCAAATCCGATAACAGCACTATCGGGAAAAAACGGTACATAATGCGCCGATTCCGCAGCCGAGCCGCCTTTTCCGTGGACATAGATCACCAGCTTTTGTGGTTTCCGAGCCATCGGTGTAAATTGGATTCCGTTTACGGTTTGTTCTGCGTCCGACGCACACCACGGGTGGAGAATTCGTCTTTTTGTTTCTAAAATCATAACTTATTTTTCTTCTTTTTTCTCGATCAGCGAGCCGATGGCAAACCCTATAAGCATACCGAGTGTCAGTCCGATGCCAGTATAGTTTCCGATAGATGTGCCGATTGCCACACCGAAGCACATACCCAAAGCAAGCCCTTCGGTACCATAGGTTTCTTTCTTCTTATCATCTTTTTCCTTTCGGGCGCTTCGTGCAAAAAGGATTGCAAGCAACAGTCCTATACTTATCCACGGCAATGCTGCCAACAAAAAAATCCATCATATCCCTCTTCTTTCCTAAGTCCCTTCATTTGCGTACCGGCTGATTCGTAGTTGCCGCTGCGATTCTCTTTGCTGATTCTAGGGTCAAGCTTTCGTCTTTTACCTTGAATAAAAGCACCATTCCAATGCATATATTACTGAGTTCTTCGCTAAGCCTCTCTTCTGTATAGTCTTCACCAAATCCGTTAATGATTGCCAGAGCAATTCCGTTTGCCTGCGTGATGCAGCTGGACATCAGCCGCTTGGCATGATCCTCTGTAAGTTCAAAGGCCTTTTCCACTTCTTTTCGAATTGGCTCAAATATTTCCTCAAACTCTGTCGCAACATCTTCCGTATGTGTAAACGGATTACCGGCAAACAGCATCCGATACAGCTTCGGCTCGTTCTTTGCAAATCGAATCCATCGCATACCCAATTCCTTGAATGCCGGGAAATAGCAGAGACTTCCCTCGAAAAAGTCGGCAGCTTTTTGCTTTGCCATAAGATAAACCTCTTGCCGGAGCGCATCCATACTCTCAAAATGTGTAAACAACGAGCTGCCTGTATATCCCATATTTGCGGCAACCGATGCCGCTGTTACAGCTTCAAATCCTTGTTTCCTTGCAACATCAAACGCAGAATGCAGCACTTCTTCTCTTTTAAATTTAGGTTTCCTTGGCATTTTCCTGTTCCTCTGATCACAACGACTTATCAAAACGCATATTTCCGAACATATATTTCGAAACGCTTGCTTTATTATAAGCAAAGAAAAGGCACTTGTCAAGACAAGACAGGGGATTTTTTCGGTGGTCTCGAACCGTCCCGTCTTGTTCATTCAATTACCGTGTTTGCAATGCAATTATTTCTTGCAATTTCAGAAAAAATATGTTAGCATAAAAAGTATGCAATTGCCGACTATAGATGCATACTCTCCCTTGGAAGGAGTAAATCCCATGATACAGCAAGATAAAATCAGGAATATCGCCATTATTGCCCACGTTGACCACGGCAAGACCACGCTGGTCGATGAAATGCTCAAGCAGGGCGGCATTTACCGCGAGCATCAGGCCGTGGTGGATCGCGTGATGGATTCCGGTGATCTGGAGCGCGAGCGCGGCATTACCATTTTGGCGAAAAATACCTCTGTCTTCTACAAGAATTACAAGATCAACATCGTCGATACCCCGGGTCATGCGGACTTTGGCGGTGAGGTTGAACGCATTCTGAAGATGGTCAATGGCGTTCTTCTGCTCGTGGACGCGGCAGAGGGTCCCATGCCCCAGACCCGCTTTGTACTGCAAAAGGCACTGGAGCTTGGTCATAAGGTCATCGTGGTCATCAATAAGATCGACCGTCTTGATGCCCGTATCGAGGGCGTTATGGAGGAAATTCTGGAGCTGCTTCTGGAGCTGGATGCTACCGATGAGCAGTTCGATTCTCCCACCATTTTCTGCTCTGCCCGTCAGGGCATTGCCTCCTACGGCCCGACCGATGTGGGCTTTGACCTGTCCCCTCTGTTTGAGACCATTGTGAAGTATATCCCCGCCCCCACCGGCGATGATACCCAGCCCCTGCAGCTTCTGGTCTCCTCTATCGACTATAATGAATATGTCGGACGTATCGGCATCGGTCGTGTGGAGCGTGGCGTGATTCGCCAGAATCAGGAGGTCACCATCTGTGACTACCATGACCCCTCTGTGCTGCAAAAGGGCAAGGTCGTTGCGCTGTATGAATTTGACGGCCTGAACCGCAACCCGATCACGGAAGCCCACGCGGGTGAGATTGTGGCCTTCTCCGGCATGGCAGACCTGACCATCGGCAGAACCATCTGCGCCCCGGATGCCGTTGCGCCGCTGCCCTTCGTCAAGATTTCCGACCCCACCATCGAAATGACCTTCTCTGTCAATGACAGCCCCTTTGCAGGGCGCGAGGGCAAATATGTCACCTCCCGCAATCTCCGCGACCGTTTGGAGCGCGAGCTTCTCAAGGATGTTTCCCTGCACGTCAGCGAGCAGGGTACGGATTCCTTCAACGTGGCCGGACGCGGCGAAATGCACCTGAGTATTCTCATTGAGACCATGCGCCGTGAGGGCTTTGAATTCCAGGTCTCCACCCCCCGTGTGCTCACCAAGACCATTGACGGCAAGGTATGCGAACCCATTGAGCGCATGGTTGCCGATGTACCCGAGAGCTATATGGGCAGCGTCATTGAAAAAATTGGCCAGCGCAAGGGCGATCTGGTCTCTATGACCCCCATGGGCAACCGCTACCGCCTGGAATTCCTGGTACCCTCCCGCGGCCTGTTCGGCTACCGCAACGAATTCCTCACCGATACCCGCGGCGAAGGCATTATGTCCTCGGTTCTTGATTCCTACGCCCCCATGAAGGGGGAAATCGCCCGCCGTAAATGCGGCTCTCTGATTGCCTTCGAAACCGGCGACACCACGGCCTACGGTCTGGGCGGCGTGCAGGATCGCGGCGTTCTGTTCCTCAACCCCGGTGTGCCGGTCTATGCCGGTATGATCGTCGGTGCTTGCAACCGCAATGAGGATATGGCGGTCAACATCTGCAAGAAAAAGCAGCTCACCAATATGCGCGCTGCCGGCTCAGATGAGGCCATCCGTCTGGCACCCCCGAGAGTCTTCTCTCTGGAGCAGTGCCTCGAATACCTCTCCGATGACGAGCTTCTGGAGGTCACCCCCCAGAATCTGCGCATGAGAAAGCGCATCCTCGACCATAGCCAAAGAATGCGCGAGGTCATGAAAAACCGCACCTAATAATAATATACAAGGGAATCTGCTGATATGCGGCAGGTTTCAGACTGTCGAAAAACCATAAAATGTACTTTCGTGATTGAGCAGCGGGGGAAGAGTGAAAAAAGCCCAATGGCAGTAAGTTAACAGCCCCTGCCTTCCCCTCTGGGGAAGGTGCCGCCCGCAGGCGGCGGATGAGGTTTGCTTCCTAAAACTGAGCGCTTTCTATGTTAGGAAGGTTTTCTGTTTTGGCAGTGCATTCCATTACCTCATCCGTCTCGCTTCGCTCGACAGCTTCCCCAAAGGGGAAGCCTTAGCGCGGGCTATGTTAGGAAGGTTTCCGCAGTTGTTAACTTACTGCCATTGGGCAAAAGCCCCCTTCGCGTTCAATCAAACCAGTTTTCAGAACTTTATAAAGTTCTGAAAACTGGCTACAGCGTGTCAAAAAGACTTTTTTGACACGCTGGAACCTGCTGATATGCGGCAGGTTTCTTTTTATACCCTATTGACAATTTTCTCTACATGGTGTAGACTATATGTATTCTACACGATGTAGAGAAAGGAGACATGATTATGCCTACCATGGGTGTACTGGAATCCCGCTTCGCGGATATTATCTGGAGCCATGCGCCTCTGGCCTCCAGAGACCTGATTCAAATGGCGCAGGCGGAGCTTGGCTGGAAGTCCACGACCTCCTATACCGTCCTCAAGAGATTATGTGACCGGGGAATTTTCCGCTTGCAGGATAAAACGGTGACGGCGCTGATTTCACGAGAAGAATTTTACGGGATGAAAAGCGAGCAGTTTGTGGATGAGACCTTCGGCGGTTCTCTTCCCGCGTTTATTGCCGCTTTTGGTTCACGAAAAAAGCTGTCGGATGCGGAGGTCGAGGAATTGAAAACGCTGATTGACGGTCTGCGGAGGTGAGAAAATGTCCTTCCATACATTTTTGCCACGCCTCCTGAATATGAGTCTGACGGCAAGCATTGTCATTTTATTCGTATTGCTCCTGCGGCTATGCTTGAAGCGCGCACCGAAGGTGATTTCCTATGCGCTTTGGGGCATTGTCCTGTTCCGGCTGCTTTGTCCGGTTTCGATTTCATCTGACCTGTCGCTGTTTGGGCTTATGAATCCCCCGGTCACCGAGAACGGCAGCATGGAATATATTCCCGTTCAGGCAGAACCCATGCCCCAGTCCGTTACTGTTGTAGACACCTTGCCGCAGACGGAGGCAACGTCTTCCCCAGACCCGATGGCCATTGCTGCCTATGTCTGGATGGCAGGTGCTTTTGCCATGTTCGGCTATGCGCTGTCATCTTATATCCGTCTTCGTAGGAAGTTGCTCATTGCATCGCCATTGCGGGACAACATTTACCTTGCCGATGAAATTGCAACCCCATTTGTGATGGGGCTGCTTCGCCCGAAAATCTATCTGCCCTCCGCGATGGATGAGAAGGAGCAGTCCTATGTTCTGCTACACGAGCAGCACCATATTCGCCGCCTTGACCATGTTTTCAAGGCATTGGCCTTTGCCGCACTGTGCATCTACTGGTTCAATCCTCTGGTATGGCTGGCATTCATCACCGCCGGGAAGGATATGGAAATGAGCTGTGATGAAGCGGTTGTCAAAAAAATGGGCACGGAGATTCTGGCAGACTATACCGCGTCCCTGTTAAGCCTTGCCACTGGGAAGCGCATCATCGCCGGGATGCCTCTGGCCTTTGGGGAAGGGGATGCCAAAGGACGAATCCGCAACCTTGCCAACTGGAAAAAGCCCGCGTTTTGGGTGATCCTCCTGTCAGCTCTGGTGGGCATTGCCGTAGCTGTCTGCTTCCTGACCAACCCGAAGCAGGATAGCGTCCGCGTGCAAATCCGCATCCCTGCCGGATCTCAGGAGGCGGTGGTCTATTCCGATGAAGAAATCTCCCCGCATGGAAGCTATATCCTTGTCACGCCGGAAGATGATCTTACCAGCGCAGAGGTTTACATAAAACCCATAGAAGTAAAAACAGAAACCGCCTATGATGAGCCGACCCCTCTGACCCCCGGCAAAGCCTCCAGAATCAGGCTGGAGAAGGGCGGCTGGTTCAAAATCGGCGTAAATCTGCAAAACGATACGGACGAGGATATGGTTGTTTATCTGGATGTAAAAAACATTGCGTTGCGCATTTCTGGCGATGCCGAGCCTGCTATGCAAACCTTTGCGGCTGAGCTTCTGGAAATTCATGAAAACGCTTTTCTGGTCAAGCCTCTGGAAGGAAGCAGTACGGAACGCTTTGAGATTCCCATGATGAATATGCGCCCCTCCCCTGAGCCGCAAATCGGAGATATTCTGGAAATTACCTATCGCGGCCTTCTGACCAATGTAGAGCGTATCCGCGTGTTGGAGGAAAAGCAGAATGCCACCCCATCCCTTGCAGAAGCAATTCATAACGCCATTCTTGCCAATAATCAGAGTGCCGCTTCCGCTGATCTCTATCACTGTGCAAGCTTCATCCAGTTGGAGCAGGAGGAAATCGCCTTCGACAGCGACCCGCCCACCCCTTCACAGATCACCGTCTACGGTCTGGCGCTCTATCAGGCCTTTGCCTACACCTACAACGACAACATTGCAGCCATTCAGGAGAAAGAGGGAAGTCATATCCCCGTTGCCATCACGTTTGAGGAAACGGATGACGGCTATTCCCTTTTGGAATACTGGACACCCGGCGATGGAAGCGATTATGCGCCGGATATTCGGAACAAGTTCCCGGATTCGGCGGCAGATGAGGCCATGGACACACAAAAATACATTCTGGCACAGAAGCAGAACTGCTACGCACAGGCCGTAGCGCATGGCAATCTCGATACTGATCCCATCATTGACCAACTTTTTGAAGTTCTTGCATCCTCTCCGGCCACGGCATCAAGCACGGCTGATTATATCAGTGCACACCCCATCGAATATCGGGAGCTGACCTATTACGGAAATGATACGCTCCAATATATTTTTGCTCAATTTCTGCAAGGCGGTCAAACCGGCCTTCACGGGCAACTGATGAACGATATGTTCCATACGCTTGCCCCGCAGGAACAGCGCTTCATTGAGGCCGAGGATGCACAAGCCTATTTCGATGAATGGAAAGCGTCTGCCATCCAAATCGGCAGGCAGCACGATATGGACTGGATTCGAGAAAATCAGCCTGTGATTGCTCTTTTCCTTGAAATGCTGTAAAAAGCAAGACGGGGGACGGTTCTGTGTCCTTAGGACGCAGAACCGTCCCCCGTCTTGCGATCATCATTTTTTGCAACAAACAAGAGCGCAATCTGCACCAATGGCATTGCATAGCGGTTTCAAATCAGCACAATGCGCCTGAACAATCATCTCAATATTCAATTTTTCAATAAGGCCATCGGTTTTGCCGCCCTTTGAATAGATTTTTCCGGCTTTTTTAAATAATGCTTTTAGAGCATCCTGTCCTTTGCCGGAGGGGCGTTTTGTTGATGCCGAAAGCTTCAAATAGGAAAGCACACCGTTATAATCCGTCAAAAACCAGTCCTCTATGGAATACTTCGCTTTCACAGCAAATACACGTTTAAATCCTGCATTTTTTAGAGCAGCCTTTACTTCGGTCATGTTCACCGGCGGCTTTACATTGAAATCAAATACATCTGTATCGTGACACAGGACGGCATAGGCCTGCTTATCTGCGTTGTCCCGCAGAATTTTTTTACCCTTCCTAAGCGCCCGATCCTTATAATTTCCGATACCGCCTACATCCACCCATTGCAGAGAACATTCAAAGGACTTTTCCATTTTATTGTGCATGAAGCTTATTACAGCCTTATAAAACTCAATTTCTGTCTGCCCTTCTGCAAATATTACTACAACTCTATTCGACATTCTTTTTTATATACTCCAATAACTCATCCGCATCCGAGGAGGCCATGAGGCTAAATAGATAATCTCCTGTAGAGCATCCAAAATTACTTGCCTCTCTATATAGTGTCCTTATCTTTGCAGGAGCAATTTTACGGAATTGTGCATCCCCGGCTGTGCCGTTCAGGCCTAAATAGAGACTTGCCGGGTTTAAATACTGGATGATATAGGGCGAATGGCTGGAAAGCAATAGCTTGCAGTTGCCGCATAGTTGGGTCAGAATGTCTAAATACTGCCGGAACAGCGCGGGATGAATAGAGTTTTCCGGCTCTTCAATGGACAGCAAGGGCAAATTTTTAATATCTGCCACAATTGCCTTTGTCAGCATGAGGAAGACGCGCTTTGTGCCATCGGAGAGGTGCTCAAAGCTGAGACGTTGAACAAGCTTATTATCTGTTACATAAATTGTATATTCGCTGTCGCTCCAAATAAGGGGAAAATTCTCTGGAAACTGTATGGGAGGTTGTTGATCCAGCTTTGACATGAAGACAGCAAAATCAGAAATGTTGGGGAAGAGCTGTAAAAAAGCTGCAACCAGTAAAGCATACTTATCAGGATAGTTTGACTTTAAATAATAAGCAATTCTGGGTATATTCTCCATGTCATCCAAGCCCAATTCCGAAGAATTTTTACCCACCAACAGAGTAAAGCACGAATCAAAGGAGGAACGGGCATCCAAATGCCGCTCCACGAAAAATTGAAAGGCATTTACCTGCTTGACAATATCCAGATAATAAAGCTCATCCAGGTTTGTCAGCTTATTCAGTACCAGCGCGTCAGAATCAATTGAAATTGGCTTAATGCAGCGGCTGGTTTCGGAGGGCTTATATACGGCATGACTTCCTTCCCTCTGGAGGATGGGATAATACTTCTGCTTCTTTTCGTCCAGCTTGATTTTCAGGAATTCCGTCTTAATTTCTGCGTCCGTGGAGATGGTGTTCCAGGCAAAGGAAAAGCCGTAGTTCACAAAATAGGCAGCCCCCCGGCTATGCAGTCTCAGGGTAACAGCAAAGGAATAATCCTGTGCCGGATATGCTTTCAGGATGGGAATGCAAGATGTCGCTCCCATCAGACGCTTTTTTTGTTCGTTGGAAGCGTGAATAAAATCCTTGCCAAAATCAATAGCATCAATGAAATTGGACTTTCCGTAGCCGTTCAAGGCCACCAGAGAGGTAATGGGGTCAAGGTCAAGGGTGACATTTGCTATATTACGAAACCCGGAAATACTTACACTGATCAGTTCCATTTTTATTTCTTCCTGACATTCAAGGATATATAGAATCGACTTCATCATCATAATACCACCATTTTTACAAAAAAGCAATAATTATTTTCACATATTGACAAATTTCTTGTAAAATTGTCTGTTTCAACAAATAATATGTGAATTTTTTTACATATATCATAATATGCCCATATGTTGCATTATGGCGAAATGATGCACCTGTATCGGTTTTTCCCTCCTTACGCCAGATTTTCTATGGACAAGCTTGGGATTGTAGGGTATACTTGTCATGGTTTTTAAGAAAAATGAAAGCAATCAGAATAAAAATTCTGATTGCAGGTAGGAGAAGCTATGCTTGACAAGCTGAAACAGGTGGAAAGTAAATATGAGGAGCTGTGTGCCCGGTCGGAGCAGGGGGATTTTTATGCAGATCCCCAGCGGGCGGCGAAGATTCTGCGCGAGCAGCGGGAGTTGGAGCCAATCGTTACCGCTTACCGTGGTCTGATGCAGGCCAAAGCGCGCATGGAAGAGGCACAGGCGCTTCTCTCCGGCGAGGAAGACCCGGAGCTGCGTCAGCTTTGTCAGGAGGAATTTCAGGATGCCAAGGCCGAGCGCGACCGGCTGGAAGAGGAACTGAAAATTCTCCTGCTTCCCCGCGACCCGAATGACGGCAAAAGCGTCATCATGGAAATCCGCGGCGGTGTCGGCGGTGAGGAAAGCGCTCTGTTTGCGCACAGCCTGTTCCGTATGTACTCCATGTATGCCCAATCCCGCCGCTGGAAGGTGGAGCTTCTGAACTATTCTGAAACCGAGCTGGGCGGCGTGAAGGAGGCCGATTTTATCATTGACGGCGATGGTGCGTGGTCAAGACTGAAATTTGAATCCGGTGTCCACCGTGTCCAGCGCGTTCCCGAAACCGAATCCGGCGGGCGCATCCATACCTCTACCGCAACCGTTGCCGTGTTGCCGGAAATGGAGCAGGTGGATGTGGATATCCGCCCGGAGGATATTGAAATGCAGGTGTTCCGTTCCTCCGGCGCAGGTGGTCAGCATATCAATAAAACCTCCTCTGCCGTCCGCCTGATCCATAAGCCCACCGGCATTGTGGTCTCCTGTCAGGAGGAGCGAAGTCAGGTACAGAACCGCGAAAAATGTATGAATATGCTGGCCTCCAAGCTCTATGAGATGGAGCAGACCCGCATCACCTCCGAATATGCCGCCGACAGAAAAAGCAAGGTCGGCACCGGAATGCGCAATGAGCGCATCCGCACCTATAATTTTCCGCAGGGTCGGGTGACGGATCACCGCATCAACCTGAGCCTGTATACTATTGACTCCATTATGGATGGCGATCTGGATACTCTGCTGGATGCCCTCATCACAGCAGATCAGGCAGAGCGCCGAAGCGAGGAAATGCTATGAACACAAAAGTGTTAGATGCCGCAAGCCCCGATACCCCCGCCATTGCGGCAGAATTTCTGCGGCAGGGGCTTTTGGTCGCCATTCCCACCGAGACGGTCTACGGCCTCGGCGCAGACGGCCTGAACGAGGCGGCTGTGCTGGAAATTTTCAAAGCCAAGGGTCGGCCGCAGGATAACCCCCTGATTCTCCATATCAGCGCCCCCGAAGAATTGCATCGCTATTGCATCGACATTCCCGAGGCAGCATGGGCACTGGCAGAGCGCTTCTGGCCGGGACCCCTGACCATGGTGCTCAAGGCGGCACCTGTCGTTCCCATGCGCACCACCGCAGGGCTGGATACGGTTGCCATGCGCTGCCCCCAGACCCCGGTTACGCGGGAGATCATCCGTCTGGCGGGCGTACCGATAGCGGCACCCTCTGCCAATCTCTCAGGAAAACCCTCCACCACCACGGCAGAGCACGTCCTGCACGATTACGGTCTGGAAGGCCCCCTTGCCGCCATTGTGGATGGCGGTGCCTGCCGTGTCGGCGTGGAATCCACCATTGTGGATTTGACGGGAGAAACGCCGCGTCTGCTTCGCCCCGGCGGTGTCACCCCGGAGGAATTGTTGGATGCTCTGGGCGAGCTGGAAATTGACAGGGCGGTCACGGCGCAGATTTCCAATGATACCGTTGTCCGCGCCCCCGGCATGAAATACCGACACTATGCCCCCAAGGCGCAGGTTCTCATTGTCGAGGGCAGCCGGGAAGTCGCTGCCCGCTACATCCGCGAGCACATAGCGCCGGAAGATGCCATCCTCTGCTTTGAAGAGGAGCTTCCTCTCTTTGACGGTCTTCCCGCCCACGCCTATGGAAGTGAAGCCGCGCCCGAAACCCTGTCCGCCGGTCTCTTTGCCGCCCTGCGCGAGCTTGACCAATCGGACATCAAACGCATTTTCGCCCGCTGCCCCACCGGCGGCGGTGTCGCCTACGCCGTCCGCAACCGCCTAAGCAAGGCCGCCGGCTTCCACTTTATCGAAGTGTGACAAGGGGACGGTATGCCGGTTAAGTTGATGACGTTGCGTTTACCGGGAAGGTGATCTGCCAATTGCCCTTCATTGCACCCTGGGGACACGTCCAGAACGCAATCCACGCTTCATATTGGCTCCACGCTTCGGCGGGAACGGGGAAGATATATTCCTCAAAGCTATTCTCCCGATTGGTATCCCAGAAGGTAATACTGCTTTCACAATTCACGGTTTCTCCGCTGCTGTCCTTCAAATAGACATAGCCGTGGTTATCCGTATGCAAAATATCATCAAAGCAAAGCTGTACGTGCAATTTTCCGTCAGCATATCCATAGCCGGTCAGCGTCACACCGTCTGTGACAGTAGCCAGCTTCTGCGGCTGCATAAGCGGTGCATCCTTCTCCTCCTCACGCCAGCTTCCACCCCGAATATCCGCATGGGAAGCAAATTCCTTTATGGCGGGCACCTTGTCCATATCCACCTGCGGTAATCTTTCCTCGCTGTGCTTCTTTCCGCTCAGAATCTCGCTTACAGAGAAGGTGATTTTATCCCCCGGAATCAGGACATGGTTCATCTGCTCCATGTTTAAAAGGAACGTTGCAGTCTTTGTATCGGCATCAAAGCCAACGAGAGAACAACCGCCGCATTGGTCATAGGGGGTATGAATGCGGTAGCTGTCAAAAAGGTCGATTGTCTCATCCAGCCGGTCACCGACGGTATCGCGCATGGACACCAGAATGGTTGCCTTTTCTCCATCAATTTCTGCCGCTTCCACCTTCATTTCAATGCCATTGTCCACACAGGAGGCCTGTACTGGCTTCAATTTCTGTGCGGTCTGTGGAGATATGGAATAGAGCATCTCATAGGCCGTCTCATTTCCGGCTGCCGCCAATGTGGGCAGGGTAAAGCACAGACATAAGCAGGCAGCAAGTGCAATCCAGCGCTTTGCATGGGATTTTTTCTTTTGATGGAACGCCTGTTCTGCCTCGGCAATCAAATCCGAATCGACCTCTGCAAAATTTTGTAAGAAACTCATAAATTGTAGCCCTCCTTCGTTAAATATGTGCGCAGATCATTTCTCATGCGGAAGAGCATGGTTTTGATCTTGCTTTCCGAATAGCCGAAGCGCTTCGCAATGCTTGCTACAGAGTCAAGATAATAATACCGATGCAGGAAAATGACCCGCTTTTCCTTCGTCTGCCTGTGAAGAAAGCGGCTGATCAGCCGGATCAATTCTGCGCTGTCGAGAAGGCTTTCCATATCATCCGATGCCGGAAGGCATTGCTCCATTTCCGCAGACAATTCCATAATATAGGCTTTGCGCTTCAACCGATCTCGCTCCACACAGCGATTGATGGAGATGTTGCGGACAATTCTCGAAAGAAAGGCGGGCAAATAATCTCTCGGCTCTGCCGGTGGGATTCTGCGCCATGCTTCCAGATAGGTATCGTTTTCGCATTCCTCGGCAGTCAGAGGGTCTTGCGTGATCCGCTGTGCGATTTGACGCAGTCTCGCTCCATACTTTTCGGTTGTGTGAAAAATCGCGGATTCCTCCCGATGGAAATACAACTCCACAATTTCTGCATCCGTCATGATCGTGACCTCCTTTCCTGTAAAGCTCTTCACCCTATATAGCAATATTTCCCGGACGGTGGTTACATCCATAAATTCTATTTACCATTTTTGAAAAAATATTGATTTTGGGAAATAGATTGATAATTAGGGTCTGCTGAAAATGGTCAAGCCTGTATAATGGTGTAAAAATAAAGTGAGCCACCGGCGCATTTGATCTGAATGATAAGCAGCTTTAAGTTATTGGTTTTGCTAATTGCGTAGGGAACAAATTGCTATGTTTTCTGCAAATATGTTCCCCATTAAAACGTTCGGACACACTTTTCTTTCATGAAGCTCATTATTTCTCCATTGTCTGTATCCTCATAATAAGAAACAAGCAGTCTCTTAAACTCAGGAACTTCCTTTTCAGGGATAATCACCATTCCACCGCCCTGAGAAATAAGGTAGTGATTTGCAAAGATGACCGAAGCGCGTTTGTTGCCATCGTTGAACACTTGCGTCTTCATGCAATACAAGCACAGTTTTATTGCTTTTTCTTCTGCCGGGGCGGACTCCTGCAAAATACTTTCTATGCTTTCTTTGACAATAGTTTCTATCGGCATAGGAGGAACATATTTTGTCCCGCCTATCGTTACAGGTACACCACGAATGCGACCGCCATCATGATAAAAACCTTCATTTACAAGTTTGGCAATGTGGCACAGAATCGAATAATCTGTCGGATAGCTGATTACATCTTTGTCCAGAATAAACTCCCATGCGTGTTTCAAATTGAGAATTTTCTGAACATCACTGGCTGTCATACCACTGACTTTGCCATTTTCAATAATATCCTCCGTTTGAGGAAATGTCGTTGCAACACCCTCCAGAACCGCCTGATCGTAGATATTGGATTTCATATTCGCTCTGGCAAAATCAAGGTTTAGCTGAACTTTTGCAGACAATTCTGCGTCAGAGTACCCGAGTGCAGCAAGCTCCTTATCCAGTCGCCGTATATTTTTACGAAACTCTCTCGCATCACGAGCGTTACGAAGAAGAAGCTGATACAGGGTATCAGAGTAAACATCCACATAGGTTGATGTCAGCCTGCTTCCGACTCGCTTGCGGATATATAGATACTGTTTTCCTTCATGTTCTTTTATTTCCGGATTTCCGTCATACGGCAGAAGATTCAATCTTGCCTGATAATCTGCTCTCTGCTGCAATAATTCCTGAATCTGCGGATAGATATTGTTCATAGCGCAATCCACTCCTTTGGGGAACTTTTATATGCTTTATTGTATCATATTGTTCCCTACGCAGCAAGAGGCATTCGCTATTTCACAAAAGTTTTCTTTATGCCCTCCATCCATACAGATTTCGGTCTCCTTCGATAATCTCGTCCAGCGTTCTCGGCATATAATCCATATACGGCATCATGCAGCCGACATTGATAAAATTACCGCTGGAAGTCCCATACCCGGAAGCGTTTGCCTTTACCGCCTTTCGGAGGTTCAGAAGATATTCGTATTCAAGTGTCTGGTGAATATGTCCGTAAAGCATATATGCGGTGGGAGCAAAGCCCGCCCGAAAGAATGGAATCGGGTAATGGCACATTACGACGTGTCTGCCTTCATCTACGATTTCCTTTAGGTTAGTAATCTCCTGAAACATTCGCTTTGTGGTACTGCTGAACTGCCGGGGATCATGGTTGCCTCGAATCAGCACCTTGTTTCCGGCAAGAGGACCGACGAAGAACGGCCAGTCGCTTTCCTTCGCCCAGATGAAATTACCGAGAATATATACCGTATCATCTGTGCGAACTCTGGAATTCCAGTTTTCTATGATCTTGTTATTCATCTCATTTACGTCAGCAAACGGTCGATTATCAAATCGAACCACATTGGCGTGGCCGATATGCAGATCGGAAATATAAAAGTTTGCCATCGGCTCACCTCATTTCATTACCTTGATAATCAGCTCATTTACATCCTCTGTCGGCTTGGCCAAGCCTGTATAATGGTGTAAAATAAAAAATAAAGTGAGCCACCGGCTCATCCTTCAGGTATAATGTAAGAAAGCAAACCAACAAATACCGAGGAGGATCACCAATGGCTCAGCTTAATATTACACTAAATCAGGATG
>JAZRZL010000035.1:0-11183 GCA_045601345.1 Faecousia sp.
CGCCGCGCCGGTATCGGTATCGATCGCCAGCAAAAGGCCGCCACTGCCCGCGTTATCCACAAAGCTGCTGCCCACACCGAGCCGCATCGTCGGCTGCAGGATCATCGTTTGATCACCGAACCGGAACGTCGTAACGCGCAGCGTATTCACGGAATCCGGATGGATGGAACCGATGTACGGATCCTGCCGGATGCATTCTTCCAGCATCGCTCCGCCCTTGATGCTGCGCGAGAGCGTGATCAGCTCCTCCGCCGTCTCGTTCGTTACGGGATGGATGCCGATCCCCTTCGCTCCGCGGCGCGGTTTGAAGACGCATTTCGGATGCTTCTGCAGGAAGGTCCCGATCTCCGCCGGATCATCTCCGATGGCGATCGCTTCCCTGCGGAAGAACTCATTAAAGAGCTGATAGGTCTCCCATTTGTCCGCAAAATAGATCTTGCCGGAGATATCGTTGTACCGTCTGCGGATCTGAAGGTCTTCCTTCTCCGAAAGATACCCGCGCCGTTCCTCCGTCGTTTTGTCGAAAAATCGGTACGCGATATATTCCTGCAGGGTGTACCCCTTCAGTTCCATCCTCCAAACGTCGATCTTCTTCGCGATCGTGGGCTCTATGCCGAATTTCCGAAAGGCGTCCGGGATCTTCTTCCCGTCCTTCCGCATCTCATGCAAAAGATCGGCCAGGTCGTACAGATGCAGTTTTTTCAGGATCTGCTTCTTCGATATCTTCATATGCTCTTCCGGACGCTCTCGGTGTTTTGTACGTGATCAATATCCGTTGGGGTTCTTCTGCTGCCAGTTCCAGCTGTCGCGGCACATATCTTCAATGCCAAGCTCTGCCTTCCATCCAAGAACGCTTTCTGCCTTTGCCGGGTTAGAATAGCAGGTCGCAATATCGCCCGGTCTGCGGGGATCTATGACGTATGGAATCTCCATATGATTTGCCTTGTTAAAAGCAGTTACAATATCCAGCACGGAATATCCGCTGCCGGTTCCAAGATTGAAAACCGCAACACCGCATTGATTTTCAATGGCCTGCAGTGCCTTGACATGGCCTTTGGCCAAATCTACAACATGGATATAGTCACGCACACCGGTGCCATCGGGCGTATCATAGTCATTGCCATACACATGAAGCATTTCCCGCTTGCCAACAGCGACCTGCGTAATATACGGCATCAAATTATTCGGAACACCGTTCGGATTCTCTCCAATTAGGCCGGAGGGATGTGCGCCAATCGGATTGAAATATCGGAGAAGGACGATATTCCATGGATTCGCATCGCCGTTTTTTATATCGGCAGTATGCAGGTCTATCAGAATATCTTCCAGCATAGATTTCGTGCGGCCATACGGATTGGTGCATTCCCCCTTGGGGCATTCCTCCGTAATTGGAATCATGGCAGGTTCCCCATAGACCGTTGCGGAGGAGCTGAAGATGATATTCTTGCAGCCATACTTCCGCATAACATGGAGCAGCACCAGCGTACCGCCAATGTTATTATCGTAATACTCCCAGGGCTTTTCCACAGACTCTCCGACCGCTTTCAGGCCGGCAAAGTGAATACAGCAATCGAACGTATGGTTCTCAAACACGGCCACAAGTGCCTGTTCATCACGGATGTCCGCCTTGATGAATGGCACAGCTGTACCGGTAATTTTTTCTACCCGCTTTAGGGACTCTTCAGACGAATTTACTAAATTATCTACAACAACAACATCATGGCCTGCCTGGATCAGCTCCACAACCGTATGGGAGCCGATAAAACCGGCACCGCCTGTAACAAGAATCTTCATTCATTCAACCCTCAATTCTATATTTCAGGACAGGGGACAGTTCTCAGTGGCGTTAAGTTAGCAGCTGCAGAAACCTTCCTAACATAGCCCGCGCCAAGGCTTCCCCTTTGGGGAAGCTGTCGAGCGAAGCGAGACGGAAGAGGTTATTGGATGCACTGCTAAAACAGAAAATCTTCCTAACATAGAAAGTGCTCCGTCTTAGGAGGCCAACCTCATCCGCCGCCTGCGGGCGGCACCTTCCCCAGAGGGGAAGGCAAGGGCTGTTAACTTACTACCATTGGGGACAGTTCGTCCTGCCCTTACAAAATCCTCTTTAAATATTCACCGTAGTTGGTTTTCCCTAATTCCTCAGCCCGCTGTAGGAGCATCTCTTTTGTAATAAAGCCCATATGGTATGCGTCTTCCTCCAGACACGCGACCATTTGGCCGGTACCTTTTTGGATGTCTGCAATTGTTTGGGCAGAAGCCAATAAACTATCCGCATTGCCGGCATCCTGCCATGTACAATCGCGCCCGAGCGGGATGACATTCAGTTCCCCCTGCTCCATATAGGCGTTGATTATTGAGGTGATTTCCAGTTCCCCTCTGGCAGAGGGCTTTACCTGCTCTGCCATCTTCACAGCCTGATTGTCGCAGAAATATAAACCGGGAATGATGTAGTTGGATTTTGGATTCTTTGGCTTTTCTTCAATAGAAAACGGTTTGCCATTTTGGTCAAATGCAATCACGCCAAAGGGACGGGGATCGTCCACATAGTATCCAAATACTGTCGCACCATGCTCAAGTTGGGCAGCCGTCTGTAAGCTGTTTCGAAAGGAATCTCCATAAAAAATATTGTCACCCAAAATCAGGCATACCTTATCATCCCCTATGAACTGCTCGCCGACCAAAAAAGCATCCGCGATACCTTTTGGAGTCTTCTGTACGCGGTAGGAAATGCGAAGACCCAGCTCACAGCCATCCCCCAGCAGTTTAATGAAAGGAGCCATCTCGTCCGGTGGTGTAATAATTAAAATTTCTCGAATCCCGGCCTGCATCAAAACCGACAACGGATAATAAAGCAGGGGCTTATCATAAACAGGAATCAGGGGTTTACAAATGGGATGGGTCATTGGATACATCCGTGTCCCCTTACCAGCAGCTAATATAATTCCTTTCATAATTTCTCCTCTATATATAATATATTGTGGTAATTACATTGTATCATAAAGCGCCATAATATGCTATAGGGCATCTCTATTTATTCTGCGTGAGGTGAGCTGCGAGGGATTTTTTCGTCAGACGCAACAAAAACCGCAGGGAATACGGGCTGTATTCCTGAGGACTTTTATGAAGCATGACGAAAACAAGCCCCCCAGATTCGACTGTGATGATGTAGTATTTATGGGCATCTCTATTTATTCTGCGTGAGGCGAGCTGCGAGGGATTTTTCTGTCAGATTCAATAAAAATCGCAGGGAATACTTGACGTATTTTCAAGATTTTTATTAAATCTGACGGAAATAAGACCCGCAGATTCGCCCGCGAAGAATAATTAGAGGTGCCCTTCATTCCTCCAGAAGGCATACCGCATGACAGGCCATGCCCTCTTCCCTGCCGGAAAAACCAAGCTTCTCCTCGGTGGTCGCTTTGATATTAATCCGTCCCGGAGAAATTTTCAGTACCCTTGCTAGGTTTTCCCGCATTTGTGGAATATAGGGGGAGAGCTTCGGTTTTTGGGCAATCATGGTGACATCCACGTTCCCTACACGATAACCGCATACAGAAATCCGCTGCCTCACAATATCCAGAAGAAGGAGGCTCGAAATGCCCTTATACTGGGGATCGGTATCCGGGAACAGCTTCCCGATATCTCCCAGACCGGCAGCACCCAGCAACGCATCCATAACCGCATGGATCAGGACATCTGCGTCAGAGTGACCGAGTAGGCCAGTAGAATGTTCGATGGTTACACCGCCGAGGATCAGCTCACGCCCTTCAATCAGGCGGTGCACATCGTATCCGTGTCCGATTCTCATTTCATTTCCTCCAGAAGCATTCTTGCAATTTTAAGATCCATAGGGGTGGTGATTTTCAGATTTTGTTCCTCTCCCTCGGTAAGGGCAACCTTGAAGCCCAAATGCTCTACCGCAGAGCAGTCATCGGTAAGCGGAATTCCATCGCTTTTGGCTTTTTTCAGTGCACCGCGAATCAGGTCATAATCAAAGACTTGGGGTGTCTGCACAGCAAAAAGGCTGCTTCGATTCGGTGTTTCGACAATCATCCGATCTTTTGCAACCTTGATGGTATCCTTCACCGGAATAGCCGGAGCAGCAGCACGGGTTTTAGCAGCCATCGAAATGGTCTGCGTAATGATATTTTGGCTGACCAATGGACGAGCCGCATCATGAATGGCCACCAGTGTTGCCTTTTTGGAGACAGCACGCAATCCTGCCTCTACAGAATCCTGCCTTGTCTCACCGCCGGGAACAAGGAGAGACAGCTTGGTAAGCTGCTGCCGATGAAGAATCTGGCTCAGTTCCTCCATACGGTCTGCCCTTGTGACAACAACGATTTCCATAATGCGCTCATTTTTTTCCAGTGCCAGCGCGGAGCGCTCCAATACACTCATGCCCCCCAGATCAGAGAGCAGCTTATCCACTCCGCGCATACGCGATGAGCTGCCTGCCGCTACCAGCACAGCAGAGCAAAATTCCGGCTTTTTCCCGAGAAGCTTGCATAGCTTTCGCGCAATCGACATAAAGAATCCTCCCTTATAGGGCATTGACCAGCTCCTTAAAGAAGCGACCACGTTCCATAAAGTTTTTGAACTGATCGAAAGCTGCACTGGCCGGACTGAGAATAACCGTATCTCCCGGCTCTGCCCGTTCAGCGGCGGTATAGACAGCTTTTGCAAAATCATCAAGAATCAATATTTCTGGCTGCCCCTCCTGATATTCTGGCGCAGTAAGCACAGCATTGAAAATCTTTGCCGCAGTTGCGCCGTTGAGGATGAGAAGCTTGACATACTTGCAAATTTCCGATCCCAGACAATCGTAGGGAATATTCTTATCATAACCACCGGCAATGAGAATGACTTTTTCCTGGAAGCTGTGAAGTCCCGCAATCGTGCGGCTGGGCGATGAGGCAATAGAATCATTATAGTAGCGCACGCCGTCCCTTACCCGCACCAGCTCAATACGGTGCTCCACGCCGCCGAAGGTGGTAGCTACAGCACGGATATCTTCCGCGCTGACCATTCCCTGCACAGCACAGATCGCAGCCATATAGTTTTCCACATTATGAATGCCGGGAAGCAAAATATCCTCCTGCTGCAAAATGACGCTCTGTACCCCATTCTCTATCTGATAAATCACACCGTCCTGAAGAAATACGCCACAATTTGGAACATCCTTGCGGGAAAATTCCATGCACTTTCCGGGTGCCTTATCAAGGAAGCTGTGTGTAATAGCATTATCCATATTGAGAATCAGGACATCATCCTTCCCCTGATGGAGATAAATATTTTCCTTGGCATGGACATACTCATCCATATCCTTATGAATATCCAGATGATTCGGTGCCAGATTGGTAATCACAGAAATATGCGCACTATATCGGAAATACATAAGCTGAAAAGAGCTAAGCTCTACAACCGCAACATCCTCCGGCAGCATATGACAAGCCCATCGGAGCAGAGGTGTGCCGATGTTACCGCCAAGCCACACCCGCTTCCCTGCCTTCTTCAGCAGCTCGGAAATCAGTGTGGTCGTGGTCGTTTTTCCGTCAGAGCCGGTAACCGCAATAATAGGACAGGGACAAACACGGAAAAACGCCTCCATCTCCGAGGTAATCTCCGCACCAGATTCCCGCAAAGCCTTTATTTCCGGGCGATCAGGATGCAGACCGGGTGTGCGGAATACAATGTCACCCTCCAAGCTCTCCAGATAGCGCTCCCCAAGCTTCAGCTTACAGCCGCTCTGCTCCAATGCCAACACATTGGCATCCAGCTTTTCTCTGGGTGTGGCATCGCAACCAGTTACATCGCAGCCGTGCTCCAGCAGCAGATGAACCAGTGGGATATTGCTGACTCCCAAACCCAAGACCAATATTTTTTTCCCAGAAAGGGAATCCAACCAGCGATTCATTGTTTCATTCATGAAAAAGCCTCTTTCTTAGGAAACCTCTGATCACATCTGACGATAACCTTATCTTTCATCAGAGGTTTCCTTAATTTTTGCATCAAAAATTTGAAAACAGGCCAATTAAATGCCCCCTCTGCCCAGAACAAAGCTGCTTATTGATCGGAATTCAAGATCATATCATTGAGGGGAACGAATTTTCCATCGCTCCAAAGGCGCTCTAAGTCATAGAACTTGCGGGTTTCCTCGGTAAACACATGGACGATCAGGCTGCCAAAGTCCAGAAGCACCCAAGTACCGCTGCGATGACCCTCGCGGTGGAGCAGAGGCTCATTCATTTCATCATTTACCGCCTTCTCCACGGCATCGCAAAGGGTATTGACGTGGGTATTGGACGTGCCAGTGCAAATCAGGAAATATTCTGCTAGGGTCGTGATCTCAGCTACGTCCAGAAGCTGAATGCCCAGTCCCTTCTTATCTGCCAGCGCTTTCGCGGCATGAAGGGCAATTTCTTTGGTTTGGTTCATTACATCATTCTCCTTTTTACCGTTTATTCTTCACAAAGCTGCTGACGCATAAATGTAAGTGCCTGCCGGGAGTACACGTCAACTCCGCGGCCACGTTCTTCCAAGGCCTCAACACTGATTTTAAAAGCATGGAGCATTGCCCGATCCAAATCGCTGTAGGCCAGAGCGCGAAGCTGTTCCACGTCCTCAAAGTCACGGTTCGGCTCCATGTAATCTGCAAGATAAATGATTTTTTCCAGTTTGGTCATATCCGCTTTGCCCGTTGTGTGCCAGAAAATCGCACTGACCACCTCCGGACACTCTCCAAATACACCGCCTGCTACTGCTGCGCCGGATTTGGAGTGAAGCAACTTTTCATTTTCTATCTCAAAGGGACGAAGCGCAGTTTCATATTTTTTACAAAGCGCCAGATGGGCTTCCTTGTTCAATGCTTTGGTTATATCATGAAGAATACCCGCACGTTCAGCAAGTACAGGGTCGGCACCCCAAAGCTCTGCCAGTTCTCTTGCCGTCTCACTGCACCCGATCACATGGGCTTTGCGCTTTTCCTTGTGAAGCGAAAGCGATTCTTCACGAAGCTCATGGAAGGGCAGATTTTTAAGGCTCTTCCCTGTTCCGTACAGGCCACGGGATTGAATGATCTTCAAAACCTCCGGCGTAAGATAATTTTCTGCACAGTCAAAGCGCAGCATTCTGCGAATCAAAGTGGAGGACATATCCAGAATATCATTGTCAATGCAGTAAACCTTTGCTCCAAAGGTCTCCTCCAAATTCCGGGTCTGCTCCTGAATCTCCTTCTTTTCCTCTTTACTGAGCTTTGAACGGGAAACATGGCAAATAGTTGCCAGAGAGCAAATAATCTCCGGCCTTGACCAAGTGTGGAAGGACAGGAACATATCTGTGCCCATCAGAAGAAACAGCTCATCCTCAAGGTGAAGCGCATGAAGAGAAAGCAGCGTATCCGCCGTATAGCAGGCCTCATTTTTGAATATCTCAATATCTGATACACGAAGCCCGGGATCATTGGAAACCAGTGCTCTGGTCATGGCAAGGCGGTCAGAAGCCTCGGGAGAACCGTCTGCCAGAAGCTTATGCGGCGGAATGCCCGCCGGAATGAGAATGACCTCATCAAGCCCCAGTACGCGCTTTTGCTCCTGTGCGGCAAGCAGATGCCCTCTGTGGGGTGGATTGAAGCTGCCGCCGAAAATACCGATGCGTGCCATAGTTATTCGCCTTCTTCTTGACGGGAGCGGCGGCGGTCAATAGCGGCCTGAATGGCAGCCTGACGGAAATACTCATTTTTCTTCTCACGCTCCTGTTTTGCCTGCTTGCGTCTAGCCTGTGCACCCTTTCTCACAGGATTTTCTGCCGCCTTCTGGGCTGCACGGCGTTTGGCAGCCTCGGCCTGACGCTTCTTCTCACTGACGCGGAAAATCACAAATTTGGAGCCAACGGTGTGGATACCGTCCGCACCGGTTGCCTCACAGATGGCATCAGAAGCTTCTCTGGCGCTCAGGAAGGAGGTTTCCAGTACGCGGCCTTTAATTAGCTCTCTGGCCAGAAGCTGGGTATTTGCCTCGGCAATGACCGTCTCGGTGATGCCTTCCTTGCCCACGATCAGGGTCGTATCCAATCCATTGGACTGCGCCCGAAGCTCGGCTCGCTGTTTGCTTGTCAACATCGTTTATACCTCTACTACTTTCTTTTGGAACAACCGCAGGGCATTGGCTCTGTGGGAGATTTCATTTTTTCGCTCACTGCTGAGTTCTGCAAAGGTGCAGCCCTCCTGCGGTACATAAAATACCGGGTCATAGCCAAAGCCATCTGCGCCCTGCGGGGCAAAGGTGATGGTGCCCTCACAGCAGCCTCTGGCAAGGATTTTCCTTCCATCCGGGAATACTGCCGCAATGACGCATACAAACCGCGCCGTGCGCTCTTCAGAAGGAACATTCTCCATATTTTTCAGAAGATATTCATATCGTTCCACATCATTGGCACACTGCCTCCCGCCATATCTGGCAGAGTAAATACCGGGTGCACCGCCCAAAGCATCGACCTCCAGCCCGGAATCATCGGCAATCGCTGGAAGCCCGGTGGCCTCCATGACGGCAGTCGCCTTGAGAAGCGCGTTCTCTTCAAAGCTTGTGCCGGTCTCCTCTACATCAATATCTACATTGTGGTCACTTTGCAGGCTGACATGGATCCCATATTGGTTCAGAATTGCGGATATTTCCAGCAGCTTATGCCGGTTTTTACTGGCCAGTACAAAATTCATGGTATTCCTCCCAGCGGAAAATTATGGTCAGCTCTAAAAATTCAGCACAAGTCGAGCTGCGAGGGATTTTTTTCGTCAGACGCAACAAAAACCGCAGGGAATACTGGATGTATTCCCGAGGATTTTTGTGAAGTATGACGGAAACAAGACCCGCAGATTCGACTGTGATGAATTTTTAGAGGTGACCTTATATCAGAGCGGCCGCAAAATGGTCGGGATTGAAGGGCATCAGATCATCCAGCTGCTCGCCGACACCTACATATTTTACAGGAATGCCCAATGTATCTGCCACGGAAATGACGATGCCGCCCTTTGCAGTACCATCAAGCTTGGTGACCACCATGCCGGTAACACCGGCAATTTTGGAAAATTCTTTGGCCTGAATCAGACCGTTCTGACCCGTTGTGCCATCCAGAACCAGAATGACCTCCTTGCTGGCATTGGGCAGCTCCCGGTCAAGGATGCGGCTGATTTTGTTCAGCTCATTCATCAGATTCTGCTTGTTGTGCAGTCTGCCAGCGGTATCACAAATAATGACATCCATCGCACGTGCCTTGGCAGAGGAAATGGCATCATAGACCACAGCAGCGGGGTCTGCGCCCTCGTTCTGACGGACGATCTGCGTACCGCTTCTCTGTGCCCAAATCTCCAACTGGTCGGCAGCAGCAGCACGGAAGGTATCGGCTGCGCACAGAAGCACGCGCTTGCCATCGTTTTTCAGAAGATTCGCCAGCTTGCCGATCGTAGTGGTTTTGCCTACACCGTTGACACCGATGACCAGCACGACCGCAGGCTTATTGGTCAGATCCAGCGTACTGGGGCCAACCTGTAACATTTCGGACAGAACCTCCCGAAGGGCGCCCTTGGCCTCCTCCGGGTCATTAATCTTCCGTTCTTTCACAACCTTGCGAAGACGCTCTACGGCCTTTTCGGCTGTGCTCACGCCCAAATCGGCAAGGATGAGGCATTCCTCCAATTCCTCGTAAAAATCATCGTCCAGCGGTTTAAAGGTGGCAAAAACCGTGTTTAGGGTGCTTGCCATTGCATTTCTGGTTTTTGTAAGACCTACTTTAATTTTATCAAATAATCCCATAATATTCTCCTGTTATGATTCTGTAATACCCAGTGCCTCCACCATCTGCTTCAAATCAAGGTGCATCACTTTGGAAACACCCTGCTCCTGCATGGTAACACCATAGAGGATATCAGCCTGCTCCATGGTGCCTCGGCGGTGGGTAATGACAATAAACTGCGTTTTTTTACATAGTGTGCGCAAATATCCGGCAAATCTGTCCACGTTCCGGTCATCGAGTGCAGCATCAATCTCATCGAGCATACAGAACGGTGTGGGACGGACTTTTAATATGGCAAAATACAGCGCAATCGCCACAAAGGCTTTCTCACCGCCGGACAGAAGCGTGATGGTTTTCAGTTGCTTTCCGGGCGGCTGTACACGAATCTCAATCCCGCACTCCAGCGGATGATCCGGATCCTCCAGCAGCAGTGATGCTTTGCCGCCACCGAACATTTCGGTAAAGGTCTGGCTGAAATAGGTATTGATTTGCGCAAATTGCGTTGTAAAAATATCCACCATCTGGTCGGTAATAGCAAAAATGATACCTTCCAGCTCCTTTTTTGCCTGCATGACATCGTCACGCTGGCTGCAAAGGTATTGATAGCGCTCGTTGACCAGTTCAAACTGGGCAATCGCACCGGGGTTCGGCTCACCAAGGGCGCTGATTTTTCGCTTGAGATCAGTAATGGAACGCTGTGCTCCGGCAACGGACTCAATGGGGGAAGCTTCCGCAGCAGCATGGGAGCGGGTCAGACCGTAATTGTCCCACAGCTTGTCCACGATCTGCTTTTCCTCTAGCTGGGCAGCATTCTTTTTCTGCTCCAGACGGGCAGCCTCACGCTCCAAATTGAGGATTTCCTTGCTCTTCTCCTGCGCTTCACGCTCTGCCTTGGTTTTGGATTCTTCCGTAGTAACCCGGCGCTCAATAGATGCGCGGAGACTGCTTTCTGTTTCCTCAGCCTGATGGGAGAGGACAACCTTTTGCTCCTCCTGTGCCGCAAGCTGGGCTTTATACGCTGTGATCTCCTGTTGGAGATTTTCAATCAGAGCTTCCTTCTGGCTCTGCTCACCCTGCATGGAAGCTGAAAGCTCCTGCAATCGTTCCTTTGCCACCAGTGCGGACTGACGCTCTGCCTCCAGTGCAGCAGCATCCACCTTGCAGCGAGTGATCCCATCATTGATGGTCTGCACCTTGGCCATGGCCTCATTCTGACGCACACTGATATGCGATAGCTGGTCACCTGCCCGGGACAGCTCCTTTTCCAGCATGACGATTTGTGCATTGAGCGCCACAGCATGGTCATGATCCTGCTGACGGCGCAGCGCATTGTTCTTCAGCTCAGCGTCGTTAGCATCTATTGCTTCCTGAATGGCAGAAATAAGCACCTCATG
>JAZRZL010000036.1:0-23219 GCA_045601345.1 Faecousia sp.
TTCGCCAAGCTCCTTCTCGCAAACCATGTCTTCGCTGCCGTCCGCATTGACACGCCACAGGGAGATTTCCTTGGGATAGTTCTCATCCCACTTGTCAAGCTCGACAACTGCGAACTTTTCTTCCTGAGAGGGGGCATAACCAACCTGGCTGAAGGTGACCAGAGGATCCTTGACCCAGCCTTCTTCCACATTGGGCTTGATGTTCCAAGAAACAGCAACTTCACCAGCCTTGGTGGCAGTGATCAGAGTGGACAGAACATACCAGCCGTTCTGTGCTCTGTTACGGCCATCGAGGAGTTCGAGCTTTGCATCGGTGTTGGAAGAGATGTTGATGGCAACATCGCTGTCTTCCTGTGCGAAGGCAAAGCCGAGGCCGGTTGCGAAGGGAACAGGCTGTGCGTTGCCGCGCTGCACATTCCAGTCCTTGACATACCAGGTCTGGCTGGGCAGGTTGGGACGCTCGGTGTCAACCATGGCATCCTGTGCATGGAGGGGGAAGATGCCATAGGTGTCGTAGCTGCCATCACCGTTGAGGTCAGTCTGGTAGGTCTTATTCTGATAAGCAGAGGGCAGGAACTCCAGATTGAATCTGGCCTTGCCCTTGAGATCCTCGGGCATATCACTTTGCAGAACCATTTCCAGTACCAGAGCATCCTCGGTGGGACGGGCAACCAGATTGTACTTCAGGGTGCCATCAGGGCTGCCGGAGAAGGTCATGGGAACCGTGATGGTCTGGGTTTCCTTGTCGCGAATGACACTGCCCTTAGAGGGAGCGGGCGTTGCGTCCCACTGCTCGGGAGTTGGCAGCATATGCAGATCGCCGTTGGTGGCGATACGCAGGTTATTCAGGGACAGCTCAATGCCGCCCATATGCTGGTCACCAAAGGTGCCGGAGAACGTATTATCATACATAAATACGTTAAAGGCATTGGAGCCAACCGTGCTCAGGTAATTGCCGCTGGTGATCTCCATGAACAGAGGCGCAGCTTCTTCATCCGCTGCCGCAGCGCTCATGGCGGGAACCATACCCAGAATCATGCAGACAACAAGAACCAAAGCGAGGATTCTTCTGAGTTTTTTCATTGTTTACCTCCATAAAATTTTTATTAAGCAGATCGTGCAATGAGGAATTTTAAATATGTTTCGTTCAGAAATTGCATCCTCCTTATGTGCCCGCTTCACATGATCCCGTTCAATTGAAGCAAGCGGATATCCATTTTTCTGCCAAAAAAGTGAAAGAGTTTTATGCAGAAAATGAAAGCAATTTCAAAGCAAAGCTGTTTAAAGCCCGACATTGCGTACAAACCTGCTTATATATTTACCATATTATAACAAATTCCCACTATTTTCAATAGAGAACCAATCCGCCAAATAAAAACCATGATTTTGCATGAATATCACAAACAAAATCTGTGAAATATTCACTAATCGTCAGCTTTTGTTTTACATTGATTTCCATCTCTATTTTTTTCACTTCTTTTTCCTATTTATATTCTATTTTTCACGCATTAAAAATGGGCAAAAAATGGCAGCGGACGATAGCTCGACCGCTGCCGGGGGGATAGAGATGTTAAGATGCCTTCTTTTCCAAGCGCAGCAATCGCCACGCAGAAAGGAAAATGCATACACTGAGCAGGAAAACCACAACTTCCGTGACAAAAATGGGCGCATCCAGACCATTGATCACAGCAGCCGGAAAATCCAGCAGGAAATGCGCTGCCAGTGCTGCCGGAAACAGATACCAACGCCCCTTCCGTGTCACGGACATCCAGACAAAAACAGACAAGCCAATCTGCGCAAGAAGCGCAAGCATCCGTTCCAGAGGTGAAATCAGGAAAATTGTCAGAGATGTGCTCGACAGTGCTGCAAATATTTCATTCATCTGCTCCCGCATACCGTCATCCAGCGGCGCAAGAAAGAGCTGTGTCATGCCCGTATTCATCATGATGGCATAGATGAGGTTGTTCAGCATAGTCAGAGACAAAACGCTGAACATCTCAAAGCCGCCGTGACCTGCACCGTATAGCAGTGCGGCATTGTCATTGCCGTGCTCCTTCTTCATGACAAAGCGCATCGCAAGATAGCGCCCGCCCTCCTCAAAGATCGCCGCCATGAGGCCGCCATATAGGGCCAGATACCAAATATTCCCCTGAATCCTCTCCCCTATTGGCTGAGATAATACCACAGTATGTACAATCTGCTCCAAGGTCAGGGCAAACAGGAAAAATACACCGCAGCCCAGAAAGAATGTCGAAATAGGTGCCGGATGCTTTTTCCGGCAGCAAAGCAGCAGTGCCACTGGGATTCCAATCCCCAGTAGGATATTCAGCACAAATATGCCGATACTCCAGCCGGAAACCCGCATATCCATTATTTTTTCTCCTTCAGCTTCACTGCGGTTCCGTAGGCAATCACCTCTGCCGCGCCCTGCATAACAGCGGAGGAGCCAAAGCGAATGTTAATGATTGCATCCGCGCCCAATGCCACAGCCTCATCAACCATGCGCTTGGTGGCAATCTGGCGTGCCTCCACCAGCATTTCCGTGTAGCCCTTGATCTCGCCGCCGACCAGCGTCTTCATACCTGCCATGAAATCCTTGCCAAAGTTCTTGGACTGCACAACCGTGCCCTTGACCATATCCAAAGCCTCAATTTCATAACCGGGAACATAATCAATGTTAAACAGTTTCATAATATTTTCCTTTCATTTTAATATTTTTTTGCTTCTTCTTCCTCACCGCCGGAAATTTCCTTCATCCGCTGCCAAAGGGCAATCAGGATTCCGACAACGACCGCAGCGGCAAGGGTTGCATAAATGCCAATCATCACCGCGAAGGAAAGATTACCTGCCGGGTCACCCAGAAGGGCTGAGGCTAAAATAACGACCCACAGCACAATCAGGCCGATAATCACAACAGCGCAAACCACCGCAGGCCATCTTTTAGTAGCATTTTGCATCATCCAGTTCTCCTTTCTTTATTTCCCGAATCTGTTGCTGCATTGCCAGCATCACACCAAAAACAATCGCGCAGAAGAACAGCAGCAGTATTGCCAGTAGACCCACAGGCGGTGCCTCCTTTGGTGCTGCAAGAAATGCCCAAATGAGCAGAGCGCACAGCCCCAGCATGACAACAGATACAACCACCGCAACAATGATCGGCGCAGCATATTGGATGCGTACCTCCTGCTGCTCCGGGAAACGAACACCTCCCTGCTCCAGCTTCGCCATCTGCTCCAGCATTTCCTGTGCATCCAAGGCTCCAATTGGCTGCTCCACAGTTTGCAGCCTCTCACACAGGTGCATGGACTGTTCCAGATTTCGCTTTTCTCGTTCCAGTGAAATCAGGTGCCGCCGCATACCGTCCCCAACCGTGTGGGTACCATCCAGCATTTTTCGGATTTCCTCAATGGAAACGCCCAGCTTCCGCATCAGACGAATACGAAGTAAAATCTGCACCTCTTCCTCGCCATATTCGCGGTAGCCGTTTTCCGCATTCCGCCGTGGCCGAAGCAACCCCTGCTCCTCATAGAATCGGATATTCTTTTTTGAAACACCGCTCAGAGCCTCGGCCTCATTGATTTTCACGCTTCCATGCCTCTTTCCTTCTGCGGATTACCTATAATATAAACCTTCCATAAGGTGGAATGTCAAGTATTTTTTGATTCTTTTGCAAAAAGGCACAGCGTCCGAAGGTTGGTTCGAGCGCTGTGCCTTTGTTTAGAGAACTAGGCGCAGATTTTGAAGATTGCGCTTACACGGGGTTCTTGAAGCGATACAAGAAGGTTACGATCTGACCACGGACACAGCTTTCATCCGGGCGGAACTCATCCGCCGATTTACCAGTGGTAATACCGGCTTCCACAGCCCAGTCAACAGCCTTCTCATAATATGTATCGGCTTCAACATCGGCAAAAGCAGCCTGCTTTGCCGCTTCCGGCTTGCCGGCTGCACGCCACAGGAAGGTTACGGCCTGTCCACGCGTTACCTCAGAATCCGGCTCAAACTTTGTGGCAGACGTGCCGTTGGTGATTCCGTTTTCAACAGCCCAACATACGGCCTTAGTATAGTATGCACCGTTCGGCACATCCTTGAAAGCACAGGTTTCAGATGCAGGCTCGGGGCAACCGGCTGCACGCCACAGGAAGGTCACCATCTGTGCTCTGGTGCAGCTATCATCCGGGCCAAATTGCGTATCGGAAATACCGTTGGTGACACCGGCTCTGACTGCCCAAAGAACGGCATCATAGCAGTAGGTATCTTTCTTCACATCGTCAAAGGAAAGCGCAATTGCCTCTTCGGTCTTTACCTTCTGCTCTGCAATTTCAGATGCAAAGGCATCAATGGCCTTGGTTCTGACCTGAAGGATGTATTCGGTATCAGCTTCCAGACCGGTAAAGACACCGATATCATTCCACCCATCGCCCAGAGAGAATTCACAGCCTACGAAGTCAGCAATATTGGAAACTAAAATGCTGTCGAAGGTCTTGGTGATCTTGAGTTCAGCACTCGGAGCTGCCGGACGTGCAGGAATGGCGATTTCTGCCCATGCAGAAGCCTTCTGGTCTGCGGTGCTGCTCTTGCGGATGAACAGGGAGCTGCCCATGTAGTCTGCTGCATCACCGGTCATTGCGGGTGCATTGCCGGAGGCTGCCGTGCGAACTTCATAGCCATCGGCTGCGGCAATGGTCTCGGCGGCATAATCCAGCACATAGCCCTCGCCTACTGCGGGAGCTTCGGGAACGGGAAGGGAATCATTATAAGCAGTCAGCAGAGCGTTATATTCGGACTCCGTGATAGGAATGATGGTGCCGTGCTTATAGCGGGGGCCATTGGCGGCATAAGTAAAGGACAGGCTCTCATAATCGCCGGTGATGAAATCGCAAAGATGCTCTGCATGGTAAGGCACATACTGACGGTAGTTGTCGCCCAGAAGCATCCAGGAGCCATCGGGCAGCTGGTACGTCGTGGGAGCTTCAATATTGCTCTTGTTGATGTTACCGGGCAGGGCAATGCAGTCAGACCACGGGCCGTCAAGGCTTTCGCTGGTCTGGACATACAGACGGTTCTTGGTGCCGAAGCGATAGTACAGGCCATCATAGGGGTCAAAACGAATGGTGGTATCATAGATATCGTATTCACCAGTCTGAGTGGGGAATGCGCTCTTCATAGCATCGTCCGTGGAGGACAGCCACAGGTGGGTTTCGGAGAAAGTATTGAAATCGCGGGTGTAGCAGTAGTAGACCTTGCCGACCTTGTTGGGCTTATAGGTGCCGTCTTCATTCAGCTCGGCATTGTCTTTGGATGCCCAGTAGACCAGATAAGCCTGCTTGCTCTCATCCCAAACAGCCTCAGGTGCATAGGTATCGCCGGAGCTTGCGAAGTTGCACTTGACCAGTCTCGGTTCGCCCCAATCGGTGAGGTCATTGGTCTCCCAGATGACCAGATCGCGGTTGCCGTTCACGCAGTCAAAGCTGCTGGACTTGAATTCCGCACCGTCTCTCTCGGGAACAGCCTGACCTACCGCATGGAGGTCGGTCGCCAGAACATAGAACTTATCACCATCATGAGAACGGATGATGTGAGGATCGCGGGTGCCCATGTCGCCTACAGTGGAGCGCAGGATGGGACGGGTATAATCCTTGCCGTTGACATTCCATACATTGATGTTGGTCCAGTCCATGCCGTTTTCACTGAGGCCGAAGTAAATTTCCTCGGTGGTCAGCTTGTCCTGATTCCAGTCATAGTTTTCGGCATAGCAGACAAACAGATAGCGGTCATAAGCTTCGGTTACTTCTTCTGCCTTGGCAGCAACTGTAACATCAAAGCTCTTTTCAAGCGTCTTGCCATCATAGCTGAGCTTAGCCGTCAGGGTGACCTTCGCAGGCTTTTCACCGCGGGTGATCACGCCGCCGTCATAGAGGGCATTTTCAGGAGAATCATCGGTGATGATTGCGGGGTTGCTGGAAGTCCATTCAATAGAAGCGCCGTACTTGCCCTGCTTGACAAGAGGCAGGTTTTCACGGACATCATCCATGTTGGTGATGGTCAGTGCATCATAATCCATCTGCAGGCGGGTTGCCTTGCAGGGAACCTGCACAACCAGTTCCTTGGTGATGGGATAGGTCTCCTCAGAACCCTTGACATAGGGTACCGCCATGGTAGCCGTAAGAGTAACTTCCTTGTCCTCTTCGGGAATACCGGTCAGCTCTGCCATATGGGTCACATCGTTGATGCGGATCAGAGAAGGATCACTGGAGGTCCAGGAGATCGGGTAGTTGGTTCTCTTACCGTTGTACCAGAGGACAAAGGAATCCTCTACTACGGGGTTCATGATCTTCTGCTGATAATAATAGTCGTGGGGGCCGTTGGCTTCGTTGTCCAACTGCAGATAGTTGAAATCCTTCTGCGCATTGGCAGCGATGGTTGCGTCCGGCTCTGCTGCGAATACGCTGGGCACAAAGCTCAAAAGCATCGCCAGTACCAGCAGCATTGCCAGACAATTCTTCCATTTTTTGATCATATGATTTCCTCCTTATTTCAGAGCGCGGCATTTCCAAAAAACGCCAAATTTTGCTCTGTTAATGGCAATATCATACCACTCGAACGAAATGAATGTCAATGATTAATATAAAAAAATAGTCCGTTGAAGGAGGATGATTCTTAATGGCGTTAAGTTAACAGCCCTTGCCTTCCCCTCTGGGGAAGGTGCCGCCCGCAGGCGGCGGATGAGGTTGGCCTCCTAAGACGGGGCGCTTTCTATGTTAGGAAGATTTTCTGTTTTAGCAGTGCATCCAATGACCTCTTCCGTCTCGCTTCGCTCGACAGCTTCCCCAAAGGGGAAGCCTTGGCGCGGGCTATATTAGGAAGGTTTCCACAGTTGCTAACTTACTGCCATTGAGAACGGTTCTCAATGGCAGTAAGTTAACAAGCCCTTGCCTTCCCCGCTGGGGCAATGTTGTCAACCTAACGGCATTGCCCCAGCGGGGGAGTCTTCGTGCATACTTTTCTTTTGAGAAAGCGTAGGATTGCATACCGCTCTCAGTCCAGGTCACCTTTAGCCCTCCCGGCGGCTGGATTCGCGTTCGATGATGGAGCAATCAAGCTTGACGATAGGATCTGGATCGGAGTTACCGGCAAGGATATCCAGCATAGCGCTGGCAGCGGCACGTCCGATATCGTACAGGGGGAGGGCAACGGTGGAGATGGTGGGGCGGGCAACCTGCGTGACATCGCGGTTATCGAACCCGATCAAGCGCAGATCGCGCCCAACGGTGATTTGGTTGGCATTGCAATAGTCCAGAACGCCAACAGCCATGAGGTCGTTATGGGCAAAGATGGCGGTAGCTCCTGCGTCAATCAACTGCTTTGCGAGGCGATAGCCGCTGTCGCGTTCCCAGTCGCCAGCGACCGTAAAGGAGGGGTTATAGGGTATGCCGCTGTCGAACAGTGCCTGCATATGGCCGCGGCTGCGGTTGATGGTATGGCTGGAGTCGGCAGGTCCGGTAATCATGCCGATGCGGCTGTCACCCCGGTCGAGCAGCATTTTTGTCAGGTTGTAGGCGGCCTTTTCGTCATCATAGATGAAGGAAGGGATGTTTTCGTCGCTGCTGATGCAGTAGGCGCAGACAAATTTGGTGTCGGTATGCTCGGAGAGGGAGACAACAATATGGCTATGGTAACCGATATAGATGATACCGTCTACCTGCTTGGAGAGCATATCATCTACCGTGCCGTGAATGCGTCTGGCGACCTCATCCGTATCCTTGGGGCCGTTGCCGAAGCGCTTGAACAGGCGCAGATTGCCCAAGATGTAGTGGTAGTTGGCACTGTCGCAGGTTTCTGCGATGCCGTCAACGATCTCCGGGGCATTAAAGACGGTGAGATCCTCCGTGATGATGCCGATGGTATGGCTCTTTCCAGTTTTGAGGTGCCGTGCGTTGAGATTCGGATAGTAGTTGAGCTGCTTTGCGGCCTCAAGTATAATGGCACGGGTGTGCTCACTGACACCACCCTTATTATTGAGTACTTTACTCACAGTCGCAATGGATGAGTTGGACATCTCAGCAATATCTCGAATTGTTGCCATGAAAGCGGCTCTCCTTTCTGTCAGACCCGGAACGTTGTACCAATATCTTTGGGAAAAAATCATGATTATCTTTATTATATTTCATTTTTTATATAATATAAGGGCAGCTCTAAAAATTCAGCGCAAGTCGAGCTGTGATAAATTTTTAGAGGTGACCATAAGGATAATTCAGTAAAAAAATAACAATAACTGAAAATTTGCGATCTGGAACTGTATGAGGTTTCCGACCGCAAAAAATTTGCTGTATCAGAGGTTCACGCTGCCCTGTTCACCGGGAGAGATTGTGCGATTTTCTGTGCCAACGCAGAAGGTGAGCGGTAGATTGGAGCGGTTGGTGACAAGAATGCGCTCATGGGAAACAGCCACATCGACCCACTGTCCCTTGAAGTTGAGCATATAGCGGATGGCCTGAATCTGCTTCGGCAGGCAGGGATGGAAGCGCAGGGTATCAGAGCCGAGCGCGTTGACAAAGCCGCCGAAGCCGTGCACGACCTCCTGCCACATACCGCCGACATTGGCAAAATGGATGCCATCAGAGGAGCGGGGACGGGCACCGAAGTCGATGTCCATGGATTTCTTCCAGTTGAGGTAAGCCTCCTCGGGACGGCCAATAGCGGCAGCCACTACTGTATTATGGCACAGGGAGTTGGAGGAATCGTGGATGGTGTACTGATTATAATAATCGTAGCAAGCAGCCATTTCCTCCGCTGTGAAGGCCTCGGTAAATACGCCGAGCAGCGCCAACACATCGGACTGCTTCAGGCACTTGGAGCGATAGCGCTTTTCCTGCGTGGTAAAGAAGCCAAAGAGCTTGGTGCGGTCAAGCCAAAGCCTGTCAATGTCGATGGTGGCATAACCGTCTTCAAAATTCTGGCACTGCCAGATGAGGTGGCGCTCTTCATCCTTCAAAATGGGCAGACCATCGGCAATCTCATCATAGAGGGCAATTTCCGCCTCATGAAATGAAAGCTTTTCGCAAAGGGCGGCATATTCTTCAGGGGCATCCTGACGCATCATAGCGCAGACCTTGCCGACCAGATGCAGATTGAAGGCAGCAACAAAGTTTGTATAGGCGTTGTCGTTGGAGATGGGCTTGTATTCATCCGGACCCATGCAGCCGTAGATGTGATACCCAGGCAGCCCTTCGATCTTATCCACACGCGCTGCCCAGTAGCGGGCGGTTTCAATAATCATTTCCAGACCGCAGTGATAGAGGAAATCCTTATCATTTGTGTTCAGGAAGTAGTGCCACATACCCACGATAATATCGGCGGTAATATGAATCTCATGATCGGCATACTCAAACAGGGAACAGACCTCGTCCCCTTTGCGGTCGGTCTGCCAAGGATAGCGCGCACCGGGATAATTCATGGATTTTGCACTGCGTCTGGCACCGTCAAGCATTAAATAGCGGTACATGGGGGTCATTTTTGCCAGCTCCGGCTGCGTATAGATATAGAAAGGCTGGAAGAACATCTCCATATCCCAGCATACAGAGCCGAGATAGGCCTCACTCGTGGTGCCCTTGGCGCAGTTGAGCGCATGGGGATCGGTGGAGCGGGCGCGGAACAGATGATAAATGGCCATGCGGATGGCACGCTGGCTGTTGTAGCCTTCATCGTCCTGTGCATCAATTTCGATATCGGAGACCGCCCATTTCTGTGCCCACTGTGCCGCATGGGCAGCGTGGCATTCCTCGCTGGTCTTTGCAAAGCAACGCTCCATACAGGTGACAGCCTCATCCAGAAGCAACTCCGAATCATAGTAGATGGAGGTCATTTCCGCGGAGAACTTTCGGAGCCGTGTTTCTTCACCCTCGGGAAGCTGAATGGTCAAGCTGCTGGAAATGTGGTAATCACTCTCCACGGTGGTCTGATAGCTTCCTGCCCGGTCGGCAGAGAGCTTGCTGGCGGTCACAATGCGATCTCCCAGATTGGTGGTCACATCGGAATAGATATAGTGATTGCAGGCATAGGCGGTCTGGCGGGAGGTGAATTTATCAAAGCCGTTGGTGCGCACATCGTTGTCGATATAGCTTTCGGCCTTCAGCTCCACATTGCCGCGAATAGCGCGGACAGAAACCTCCTGCGCACACACGAAACGGAGTGCTGGATCCATATAGCGGCGGAACATCACATCAAGCTGCTTGCCCTGTGCAGTTGTCCATACGAAGCTGCGGTAGAGCGTGGCAGTTTTCAGATCAAGGAAGCGGCAGTAGCCGGAAATTTGGGAGTTCTCCATATCCAGCCGCTCACCATCGGCATAGAGCACCAGACCCAGATAATAGGGAAGGTTGACAATGCCGACATTCCAGAACGGGTGCTTGCCCTGAACGCGCTGGATAAAGGTGCCCCAGCGGCTTTTTTTGCAGGGGGCAACCTCCAGAGAGACGTTACCGGGAATGCGGTCGTAGCTGATGTTCTGCTCATCGTCGAGGAATCCCTCGTCAAAGCTGGAGCGAGTTGTCATGTATCCGGTGCCGAGCGCCATGACGGACTCATAATGCCGAACTTTAGATAGCTCGAATCGGTCTTCCATAACACACCAGTCTTCGCTCATCAAGGGCTTTAGTTCATCGTAATACATGAGAAGAAGAGCCTCCAATCCAATAGGTAATTAATTTGAATGCTTTTCAGCGATACGGCGCTGGACATCCTCCAGTGTGCCGCAGAACGGGCCGTAGGTTTCCATCTTGATGGAGACCAGAGCGGCAGCGAATTTGAGAGATTCGGCGGGCGTGTGGTTCAGGCGCCATGCAAGATAGGCGGCGAAGGTGGTGTCGCCGCGGCCGGTGCGGCCAATCACGCTGGAGTTGGAGAATTTTTCGTAGTAGCACTTGCCGCACACACGGGCATGGACACCGGAGGAATGGGTGATAACAACTTCGGGGCAGCCCCAGCCTGCCACGATGGCGGAGGCCTCCTCCAGATTATCGGTGCCGGTGAGCACTCTGGCCTCAACGATATCAAGCTTTACCTTGTCCATCATGCTGATGATTTCCACCTTTTCGGCAACATCACCGAAGTTGATTTCCTTGCTGGGTGTGATCTGACGGACGTAGCTCTGCATATCCGTAGATAGACTGTAGCCTCTGGCGCGCAGACCGCGCATGAGTGCCAGATCAAATTCGGAATCAGAGATGCCAGCCAGATGGACGCAGCGGGTATCGAGCATGGGAACATCCTCAATACGGATAAGACCGGCGGTTCGAACCAGCGTGATATCGCGCTCATCCACGTTCTCGGAGCGATGGACGACCTTGGAATAGGTGGTGCAGGGGGCGGGAATCACGTGTACATCCACGCCGAGATCCCGCATGGG
The DNA here is from genome assembly GCA_045601345.1 of Faecousia sp. Lineage (GTDB taxonomy): Bacteria > Bacillota > Clostridia > Oscillospirales > Oscillospiraceae > SVMC01. The sequence continues at coordinate 11,408 of JAZRZL010000036.1, forward strand.
CTGATTGATGGCATCGTCTGCCGGATCCATTTTGACAACGGCAGCGGTCTTCGCGCCGACTCTGGGGGTGACCATGGCACCGCAGAGAACGGCAGAGCCGGGAGCAACAATCTGTGCCTCACCATAGGGCGTAACATCATCGTAACACATATGGCCAATAAAGGTAATATCGTATTGATTCATTATAATATATCCTTTCCTGATTTCAATTACTCGTTTACGTCCCACAATATAAGGAGTGGGAAATATAAAACGTTTTACACCGTAAGTAAAGGGCTGTTTGGGCAGATGTCGCATATACAGCATACAGAACCATGTAGTTAAACGTTTATTTATACTCAAATCTATTCTATATCGAAAATGTTGATTTGTCTACAACTATTTGCAATTATTTATTAAAAATAAAAAAATAATAAAACCCATTATAAATATGTCCCTGCAAAAAAACGAAAATGGAATATACAATAATGAAGTACCGTTGTTTTTTGCCACATTTTTATGAAAAACTTTGCAGCTATTTTGTCAAAAAGATGTTGTTATAATGCTTTTTAGGGAAAATGCGTAAGCATATAGCTAAAATTACTAGTTTTTCGACATAATTTTTGTAAATACTGTTGATTTACAAACGAGAAAAAGAAATGTATACTTGTATAAAGCCACGTAAACGTTTAACGAAAAACAATTGTCCATTTTTGGCCGCCTGTTTTGGAGCAGACTGCCTTATGGCACAACGCCGCGTTTATATCAGCGTTCAGACCGCTGTATAAAAAATATCAGTTATTGAAAGGACGAAAAAAATGAAAAAGCTCATCGCTCTGCTGCTTGCTGTGGCTATGATCTTCACCATGGTTGCCTGCGGCAAGCAGGAACAGGCCAAGACCGACGATACCGCAGCTGCTCCCGCAACCGACCCCTCCGCTGAACCCACTCCCGATGCCGAACCCACCCCCGATGCCTCTGGCGATGTTGTCGAGATTACCTATTCCTATTGGGGAACTCCCGATGAAGCTGCCAGTGTGCAGGAGGTTGCCGACAAGTACAACGCTGAGAATCCCGGCGTTCATGTCACCGTTATGGCAATCCCCAACGAAGAATACACCTCCAAGCTCAACACCATGGCTGTTGCCGGTGAGCTGCCCGACTGCGGCATCATGAACGAGAACGGCGTTCTCGACTTTGCCGATAAGGGACTGCTGGCAGACATCTCCAGTATGTACGAAGGCGCTGATGCCATGCCCCTCGACTGCATCACCTTCAAGAATCAGGGTACTCCCGTTGCTTACTCCGCTGCCAACGAAGTCCTCTTCCTTTACTATAATAAAGATATGTTCGATGCTGCCGGTCTGGAGTATCCCTCCGCTACTGAGCCGATGAGCTGGGATAAGTTTGTTGAAACTGCCAAGCTCCTGACCCTTGATGCCAACGGCAACAACGCTACCTCCGCTGATTTTGATGCCAACAATATTGTTCAGTACGGCTGCACCGTCGATAACTGGACCTGGCAGCTCGAAGTTTGGGCACTGTCCAACGGCGGCCGCTGGTTCTCCGAAGACGGCACCCAGTGCCTCATCAACAGCCCCGAGGTTGCTGAATCCATCCAGGCTGTTGCAGACCTGTATCTGGTCGATCATGTCAGCCCCTACCGTACCGGTCTGGAAGACAACGGCGTACAGAGCACCATCTGCACCGGCACCGTTGCCATGTCCACCGGCGGCGCATGGAATGTCGGCACCTGCCTGAACACTGCCCGTGACGATGTTGGCCTGAACTACGGCGTTGCCCGTCTGCCCGTGATGAAGAACGAAGTCACCATCTGCACCGGCGGCCCGCAGGTTGTCTTCTCCCAGTCCAAGCACCAGGCAGAAGCCATGGACTTCATCAAGTGGTACATGAAGGAAGAGAACTCCTGGGATAGCCTGATTGCCACCGGCATCTGGATGCCCATCCTGGAGAAGTACTACACCGATCCCGAGCTGACCAGCAAGTGGATCGACAACCCCAACTTCCCCGACCACGACGAATATGTAGACGCAGTTGTTAACTATGCTATGGAAAAGGCAGTTTCCACCTGCTGGTACTACATCCCCCACACCAACGAATTCCTCGAACTCCTCCGCGGCTCTCTCGGCGATGTCTGGACCGGTGCAACCACCGCACAGGACGCTCTGAATGCCAACTTTGATGCTCTGAACGCCATCTTCCAGGGCAATTAATAAAACCTATTTGCAAATCGGTGGGACGTCCTATCTCGGACGGGACGTCCCACTTTGCTATCCTTTTTTGAGTTCCATTGTGCATAATTCAATGCTAAATACTCCAATGGAGGCGATTCTCCTTGAACAAACGCACCAAAGAGAAGAAAAACAGAAAACTCCAGCGCGGTGAACGGCGGACAGCACTATTTTGTATGTTCCCATCCATTGTCGGACTAATCGTCCTGACCTATGTGCCGCTGCTGGTCGTGTTTGGCCTGAGCCTGTTTAAATGGGAGGGTGTCGGCACACCGGTCTGGAGAGGTCTGGGAAACTATGTCCAGCTTTTCACAACCGATCCCTATTTTAAGGACTCTGTCAAGGTCACACTTTATTTTGCGTTGTTGGCGGTTGTCGGCAGTATGATCTATTCCCTGATCGTCGCAATGCTTTTGAATCGGAAAATTCCTGCCCGTGGATTTTTCAGGGCAGTCTTCTATCTGCCTTACGTTCTTCCGGCGATGGCAGTATATATCGGCTGGAACTGGCTGTATGAGACCAATTTCGGCCTGTTCAATTCGATCCTTGCCCATTTTGGCATCCAGCGCGTCATGTTCCTAAGCTCCTCGCAGCTTGTTGTTCCGTCACTGGCGCTGATTGCGGTCTGGCTGTCGGGCAACCTGATCGTCATTTTCCTTGCGGGCCTACAGAATGTGCCGCGTGTATATCATGAGGCCGCCGAGATCGACGGTGCCAATAGCTGGCAGCGCTTCTGGCATATCACCGTGCCCTGCATGACCCCCATTATTTTCTATAACCTGCTGATGGCGATCATCACCAATTTGCAGGTCGTTACCCCGGCACTTGCCGTCACCCAAGGAGGCCCGGGCAATTCCTCACGCTTTATCTCCTATGTGATGTACCAGTATGCCTTCCGCTCTGGTAAGATCAGCTACGCCTGTGCGATTTCCTTTGTATCCTTCCTGCTCATCGGCGTATTTACGGTCATTCTTTTCCTGACCAGCAAAACCTGGATGTTTGAGATGGGAGGCGAGGACTGATGGCGAAAAAGAGCAAAAAAAGTGCCCTTCGCACCGAGCGTACCTTTAATTTTCTCAGCTTTCTGCTGCTGCTTGTGCTGACAGCACTGGTCATGCTTCCGATCTGGTGGATTTTCCGTTCCAGTCTCATGAGCAATGCCGAGCTGTTCTACTATACCACCTCCTTCTTCCCCAAGCGGTGGCTGTGGTCGAATTACTCGGAGACGCTTGTGTATTTCCCCTTCTGGCGGTATCTCAAAAATACCATGACCATCATTATCCCCGCTGTCATTGGTGGTACCGTCACCGCAACCATGGGCGGCTATGCCTTTGCCCGTCTGCGCTTCCCCGGCAGAAAATTCCTCTTTACCCTCTGCATCGGCTCTATGCTGCTGCCCACCATGGTCACGCTGATCCCGCTTTACATCATGTGGACTCGCGGTCTGCATCTGGCCAATACCTTCTGGCCGCTGATCCTGCCGTATTTCTGCGGCGGCGGCGCGTTCAATATCTTCCTGATTCGACAGTTTGTCAATACGATTCCCAGAGAGCTGGATGAGGCCGCCACGATTGACGGCGATACCCATCTTGGCATTCTCATCCACATCATCGTTCCCGCCATCAAGTCTGCCATGATCGTTGTGGCACTGCTGCTGTTCATCCAGATTTGGAATGACCTCCTGCAGCAGATGGTCTATATCAATACCGATGATAAGTTCACCATCGCCATCGGCCTTTCCCAGTTCAAAGGCTCCCTGAAGCAGGACTGGTCGGCCATCATGTGTGCCACCTGTATGTCCTTTGTACCCGGCATTGTCTTCTACCTGATGGGGCAAAAATATTTTGTCGAAGGTATTGTCATGACAGGCATGAAGAATTGAGCGCCTTACTATGCGAAGATTTGAGAAAGAGGGTCGGGGACTTCCTGCACCTAAGGGCGGCTTGCCTGGTTTTTTGTACACGCTGAAAAATAATATCTGGCAGCTTTTCGGCGCAAATCTGCTGTTTTCGCTGTTCAGCCTTGGGATTATCACGATACCCGCAGCCTTCTGTGCGCTGAACCGGGTGCTGCTTCTGCTGATTCGCAACGGGCATTGCTTCCTGTGGCAGGATTTTCTTGAGGAATTTCGCCGCAGCTTTAAGCGTAGTCTTTTGCCCGCGCTGCTGTTCCTGCTGCTTTTGGCATTTGGCTATTATTTCGGCTCGCTCGGCCTGACCAATGCACCCATCCCGCTCAGCAGCCTCCTGTTCTGGACGCTAAGTCTTCTCTGCTTTGGCGCAGGGCTTGCATGGGGTGTCTACACCTTTGTGCTGATGGCGCTACTTGATTTGGATAATCGGGGTGTGCTCAAGGATGCCCGCCTGATTTGCATGGCCAGACCCGGTATCGCCATGGCGGTGATTGCGGTGCTGATTGTCAGTGTGGCAGTCAGTGCAGCGCTGATGCCGGTGTGGTTGCTGGCATTGCCGGTATTCGGTGTGATGTTGCCACAATATGTGATCTGCTGGCTTGTCAACGATGTGGCAGATGATTTGATTCTGATTCCCTATGCACAGGCGCAGCAGAATATGGGTAAATCATAAAGTTTACCTCCTTAACAATAGACGCAAATACGCTCTGCATTATGCCGGAAGGCTTTGGTGCGGAGCGTATTTGCTTTTTATGTATCAGACAGGAATAGAAAACGTTTACCAATAGAAATTGTCAGATTCAGAAAAGTAGTACACTTTCCGCAAGGTAATAAATAGAAATTAAAGCAAAAAACAAATTTTTTGCGCTTAATGCTAATTTTATTTTTTATATAGCAAAAAAATAATGCGGGACAAATTAAGCAATAAATAATCCTAAATTTTTTTGTATGATATCAACAATTTTACGTTAGTAATAAAGTGCTAAATTACCAAATTCATAATGAAATAGGAATGAATTGTTGACAAAGGTTTTTAAGAGATTTATAATCAAAAAGTGCAATGATAAACGTTTAACACCTGGGTTTTTTATTGTGCTGGCAATGGTGTTTTAACTGCCGCCGCTGTCTGTTTCAATCTTTCTTTTTTGCCGCAGCTGTAAAACGTTTAATACTACAAAGAATTGAGGTGTTTGTTGCTGGAAGTAAAATGCACAATGGCTTGTCCGCACATCGTATTACTATGAGAAGTCTAAATGGATAAGGAGTATGAAAATGAAAATCAAAAAAACTGTATCCCTTCTTCTTGTACTCTCCCTCGTTCTGTCGCTGTTTGCAGCGGTTCCCGCCTTTGCAGCCGACGAAGCGGAGCGTACACAGCCCGCAGCAATGAACATTGGCTATCCGACGTTCAAAAATGTGGATCTGCTCAATGATGTCTTTGATCTTGATGCCCTGAAGGTCTCCACTGCGGAAGACGACATCATGATGAAAATCTATGAGCAGGATCTCGCCAACGGCGGCGATTCCTTCTATGTTGACCGCATTCTTGCCAGAACAGGCGTCTGCAACGGCAATGCAGGCTCCAACGGCAACGCCGACGGCAACACCTTCCTCACCAGAGGCCGCGCCCTGTATATGTACACCAGCTCTCCCTCCGTCATCGGCTTTGGCGGCAGCACGGCTTACCATCAGCCGCTGACCGGCAATATGTATGAGATCACCTTCTATCAGAACGGCTCCAAGATCTCTACCTCCGAGAAGACGGCACAGCGTATCAATTATCCCTCTAACTGGGTCAGCACCTATTCTGTCGGCTCCAATCTGAGTCTGAATGTCACGAAGTTCATCAGCAACGAAAACGTTGCAGTGACCGCCATGACCCTGAATAACACCTCTGCCAATGACCAGACGATCACGGTCAATGCTGCTTCCGGCTTTGTTTCCGAGTCCGGCAAGGTAGAGATCAATGGCGAAATGGTCGATGAGGTCGTGGGCACGGTTTCCTCCCCCTCCAATCTGACCACCATCACCACCCGCATGACCGGTAACGGCTTTGCTGTAGATGAAACCGGCAAGAAGCTCGTCCGTGAGCTGACCGTTCCCGCAGGCGAAAGCGTAGAGCTGAAGGTCGTCATGGCCTTCACCACCAAGGAGCTTCCCGGCTCTACCGCCGACTATGTGCGCTTTGCTTCCCTCGGCAATCTCGAAGCCATCCGTGCACAGAAGGCAGAGTACAACCTCTACTGGGCAGAGAATCTTCCCTATATTGAAGTTCCCAATCTGGCAGTCCAGAAGGCCATCATCTATCGCTGGTGGTCCGAGCGCTTCAATTCTCTCGATGCCAACATCCCCGGCTATGATTATCAGTATCCCATCACCATCGAAGGTGTTCTGGGCTATAACAACGCCATCGTCCTGACCCAGCCCATGCATCTGCAGGACAACAAGTGGCTGAGAACCCCCAATGTGGCCTATGGTCAGCTTCTGTCTGTGGGCAACTGCTCTCAGTCCAGCGCCTTCCTCGATAACCCCGGCAACCGCAGCAACTGGAATAACCACTATGGCCAGTATCTGGGCGATGCAGGTCTGGAAGCCTTCAACGTCATCGGCGGCGGCACGGAGCTTGCAGAAAATCTGGCTTACTACTTCGGCCATGACGCTACCGGTCAGTTGGAGCACTACGGCAACCATATCGCAGGCCGCAGCCTGATTGCCTACCGCAACAACTACATGACCGGCAACGATGCCGACACCATCTCCATGAGCGTATCCGGCGGCGGCACCTGGAAGGCACACGGCGAAAACGCCTATGTCTGGGCAGCAGCCAATGCAGCCAAGGAGCTCTATGAGCTGACCGGCGACACCGAGAAGGCCGAATACTACGGCGATCTGGCCGACAAGATCCGTGACGACATTCTGGAGCTGATGTGGTGCGACAAGGACGGCAAGTTTGAGACCTATGCTGTCTCCCCCTCCAACAGCTTTGCCAAGCACAATCCCAACAACACCCATCTGGTCGATCTGACCGAATCCAACAACTGGAACTACTTCGCTGTGGGTCTGGTTCCCACCGATGAAGCCTCCCTTGAAAAGTACAAGACCGCATTTGAGGATTTCTCCAACGGCGAAGAATTCCCCATCTTCCCGATGTTCACCGCCAACCAGGTGGACAACCGCAGAGCCTCCGGCTCCAACAACTTCTCCAACATCAACTTCACTGTGCAGGCTCGTGCCTATGAGGCTGCCATCCGCACCTACGACAGAAATCAGGAGTACATCACCGATGAAATGCTTGCCATGATGACCGAATGGATGGCATGGCTCATTTATCCGGACTCCGGCGATGTCCGCTACCCCAACAACAGCGAATACTACAACATTGATGGCAGAACCTACAGCAACTACTACCGCTCCTGGATCTACCACAATATCCTCGGCAACTACAACTACATCTTCTTCGAAGACATGGCCGGTCTGACCCCGCGCTCTGATGAGAAGATTGAGCTGTTCCCCATCGACTTCAAGTATGACCACTTCATGGTCAACAACGCCCGCTATCACGGTCACGACCTCAGCGTTGTCTGGGACGACCCGACCGATGACAAGGATTACTACGAAGACCTGCCTGAAGGCTACACCCTGTTCATTGACGGCGAACGTGCCTTCACCCTCAAGACCCTGTCCCATGTAGTCTATGACGCTGCTGCCGGCGAAATGGAATTCCCCGATGGCGAAGCCGAAGTTACCTTCTGCGCAAAGGGCTTCTCCATCCCCACCGCTATTGATACCGTCCTGACCGGTGAGCGCATCAACCAGATGCTCGAAACTGCCGGTATGCACGGCATGGAAAACGTTGCCGAAGGCGCACAGGTCACCGCCAGCTTCACCCCGAGTGCAGCCCGCGCTGCATCCTGGGCAGAAAAGCACAGAGCAGACGGCTCCGATAGCACCTCCACCGCAGTAAACGAAATGAAACCCGATCCGCAGGCCGTGGTAGACGGTACCACCGTCAATATGCCGTTCTGGGGCAACTACAGCAGCACCAACGAGTCTGACAGCCTGATCCTGAAGCTCGATGAGCCGCAGAAGATCGACATGGCTGCCCTGTACTTCTACAATGACCGCCAGAACAACGGCTATGCCGAACCCTCCAAGTACTCCATCGAATACTGGGACGGCGAAGCATGGCATCATATGCCCGACCAGAGCCGCTATCCTGCCCAGCCGCAGGCCAACTACAATCAGGTTCTGTTCTCCGAAGTCACCACCGATCAGATTCGCGTGACCTTCAAGAACAAGGACACCAACTTCACCGCAGTTACCGAAATCCAGCTCTTCTCCGAGGGCGGCGAACGCGTTGTGGGCGGCAACAATACGGCTCCCACCGTGACCCTCAAGGAAGACTCCACGCAGGCAGGCAATCTCCACACTGCCATCCGTGCCACCGTGGAAGACGATGGCGTACCCTATGACAAGGAAATGACCTTCGCATGGACGCTGCTTGCCAAGCCCGAGGGCGCAGATGCCATCCTCAGCGGCAGCAACAAGACCATCCTGAACCTCTCCGCCTCCAAGCCCGGTGACTACACCCTCCACTTTGTCGTCAGCGATGGCGAGCTGAGTGCAGAGGATGATATTACCGTCACCATCAAGGAATCCGCTTCCGGCGGCCTTGGCGAAGACGTTGCTCCCGATGCCAACGTAGAAAGTGACTACACGGCTTCCTGGGAGAAGCTCAGCGGCATCAATAATCCCTCCTTCGAACCCGGCAGCTCCAATGTCGGTACCGGCAAGGGCTGGGGTAACTGGAGCCAGAGCGTCGGCAGTGAACACTATGTCGGCTACATTTGGCCCTCTGCTGTCACCATCGGCGGTGCAGATGTCTACTGGTACGATGACGGCGGCGGAACGCAGGTTCCCAGCAAGTTCCGTATGCAGTATATGGATTCCAACGGCCAGTGGAAGGATGTAAATATCTCCACGCCCGTTGCCTCCGCAGTTGCAAAGAACAAGTACAACCGCATTGAGTTCACCCCCGTGACCACCACCCGCCTGCGCTTCTATATGACCGTTAAGTCCGGCGCTGCTGCCAACGGTATCTACCGCTTCAAGGTCTATGCCAGCGTTGACATTGCCAGCCTTGAAACCGTTTCCATGGCAACCAAGCCCGGTGTGATCCCCACCCTGCCCGCAACCGTTGCCGGTTATACCGAGGATGGTACCCGCATCAGCGTGCCCGTGACCTGGGAGACGATCTCCGCTGACATGGTCGCCACCGATGCAACCGTCACCGTCAAGGGCATCAATGCCTCCACCGGCAAGATGACCACGGCAACCATCTATGTCCGCAGCGATATGGACTCTGCCACCATCACCGATGTGGCACAGACCGAGCTGACCACCAAGCTTGGCGAAATGCCCGCCCTGCCCACCACGATTCTGGTTGGCTACAACAACGGTGCCAAGGATAACCAGAACGTCAGCGTCAAGTGGAATCTGACTGCTGCCGATGTGGCAAAGGTCGGTGACTTCACCTTCGAGGGCGAAGTTGCAGGTACCGACACTAAGGCGCTGCTCATCCTGCACGTCCTTGCCAACGAAGATTTTGAAAATGCCCAGCCGGTCATTGCACTGATTGATGCCATCGGCACCGTCGCAACGACCGAGGAATGCAAGGCCGCCATTGACGCTGCAAGAGCAGCCTATGATGCACTGAGCGATGGTGCAAAGGGCTATGTCACGAATGCAGCTACCCTGACCTCCGCAGAAAGCTCCTATGCAACCCTGCTTTCCATCAAGAATGTGGAAGACATGATCGCACTCATCAGCGACGAAGTCACCCTTGCAGATGCAGATGCCATCAATGCCGCTTATACCGCTTATCGCGCCCTGTCCAGCTCCAACCGCCGTCTGGTCAGCAACGCAACCAAGCTAACCGATGCCCGCACCATTCTCCAGAATATGCAGGCTGCCAAGACGGTAGAGGATCAGATCGCTGCCATCGGCGAGGTCACGCTGGAGAAGAAAAGCGAAATCGCAGCAGCAAGAACCGCTTATAACGCTTTGACCGATGCCAGAAAGGCCTATGTGCCCAACCTTGCCGTTCTCGAAGCCGCTGAGGCGCAGCTTGCCAAGCTCAAGGATCCCGACGGCACCGCTGCCGCCGCAGTCGAGGGGCTGATCGCCGCCATCGGCGAAGTCACCACCGAAAGTCTGCCTGCTATCGAAGCAGCAAGAGCCGCTTACGATGCCCTTACCCCCGAACAGAAGGCACTGGTTCCCAATGCAGCCGCCCTGATTGACGCAGAGCTTGCTTATCCCGATGTGGTTGCCGCCGCAGCCGTGGAAGCTCTGATTGATGCCATCGGTGAGGTCACCCTGGAGAGCAAGGATGCCATCGAGGCTGCAAGAGCAGTCTATCAGGCTCTGACGACCCTCCAGAAGAACCGCGTAGGCAACTATGCTGTTCTGGTTGCCGCCGAAGAAGCCTATGCCGCACTGCCCCAGCCCGAACCTCCTGAAAAGCTGGCCGCACAGCCGGTCATCGAGCTGATTGATGCCATCGGCGAAGTCACCGTAGACAGCGGGGATGCCATTGCCGCTGCCCGCGAGGCCTATAACGCTCTGAGCGCAGAGGCAAAGAACTATGTGACCAACTTCCGCGTTCTCGTTGATGCAGAATTCCTCTATAAGAATCTGGTTGCCGCTGCCGCAGTCGAAGCGCTCATTGCTGATATCGGCGAGGTCGGCTATAGCACGCTCGGCAAGGTTGCCGCTGCCCGCGAGGCTTACAATGCACTGACCAATGTGCAGAAGGCACTTGTTTCCAACTATGACGTTCTGGTTGCTGCCGAAGAAGCGGCTGAGCAGCTTGGTGGTCTGCTGGATGCCTTCGAGGATATCAAACCTGGCGCATGGTATTGCGATGCTGTAGAGTACATGGTTGCCGCCAAGCTCATGAACGGTGTGGAAACGAACTGCTTCGGTGTCAACGAAAGCCTGACCCGCGCACAGATCGTCACCATCCTCTACCGTATTGAGGGCAAGCCCGCATTTGAATCCAATGTTCACTTCTCCGATGTTCGCGCAGGCGACTGGTTCACTACAGCCATCGAATGGGCAGCCGCCAACGGTATTGTCCAGGGTGTCGGCAAGGGCAAGTTCCTTCCCAACGATGCCATTACCCGCGAACAGCTTGCAACCATCCTCTATCGCTATGCTTCCTACAAGCAGTATGATGTTTCCGCCGGTGCAGAGCTTGATGGCTTTGCCGACAGCGAGCTGGTCAGTGACTGGGCAGTGTATGCCATGCGCTGGGCTGTGGGCGAAGAGCTTATCAATGGCAAGAGAGTTGGCGAGGATATGGTTCTGGATCCCGCCGGCACGGCTACCCGCGCACAGGCCTGCGCCATCTTCCAGAGATTCCTGAGCAAGTAAGCTCATAGGATCAATATCCACCCATAATCGCCCCGCTGTACCGGGATTTCCCGGTACAGCGGGAGAGTCCGTCATAAACCAAATATAAATCAGAAAGTCTAATGGTGGTATGTCAATAGAGAGATAGAGAATAATTTTTATTATTTTCTATCTCGAATGCCCCAAACCAGCCGAAAAAGGGTGCACTAACCAAAGCCCTGCCTACTGAAATTTTTTCAACAGGGCTTGTCAT
>JAZRZL010000037.1:0-9258 GCA_045601345.1 Faecousia sp.
GGCCAAGCCTGTATAATGGTGTAAAATAAAAAATAAAGTGAGCCACCGGCTCATCCTTCAGGTATAATGTAAGAAACCAAACCAACAAATACCGAGGAGGATCACCAATGGCTCAGCTTAATATTACACTAAATCAGGATGAAATTCTAGAGCTTCTTGCAAAAAATTCTGGAGAAGCCTTCAAAAAGTGTTACTATTCACTATAGGGCACCTCTAATTATTCTTCACGGGTGAATCTGCGGGTCTTATTTCCGTCAGATTCAATAAAAATCCCGAAAATACGTCAAGTATTCCCTATGATTTTTATTGAATCCGACAGAAAAAATCCTCGCAGCTCGCCTCACGCAGAATAAATAGAGATGCCCTATAATGAACTCTATGCTAAGACCACCGTTCCGAAGTTTATCGTGAATTTTTCTCTCCATGCGGGTTTTTACATTTCAATGTCCAACAGCTCACATTGCCGCCGGATGGAAAGAGCTTCCTGCTTCTGTATCATGCTGCGGGATAGACAGAGTAGTTCTGGAGAAAGTCTTGTTCCGCAGTGAGCTGGCCTTTCACGAAAATATTACTATGCTTTGGTATAAAGCGTCTTTGCGGTAATGCCGGAAAGGCGGCCAATTTTACCCGAGATATTGCTGATGATCGTCTGAGGCGCATCCACAACCACGCAGATAACGTTGATTCCCTTCTCCCGATAGGGAAGCCCCATTCTTCCGATGATGTAACAGCCAAATTCATGGAGCAGATTATTTAGCTCTGCGGTCGCCTCAGATGCTTCCACAATAATGCTGATGATGGCCATTCTTGTATCAGTCATAGTTTTCCTCCGTTAATGTACCGCCGGGGTGCATGATGTAAATGTGATCTGCCAGTGCTTGCGCTTCTTCCAGAGAATGGGTCACCAGAATAACGGTTTTTCCCTCCAGTGTCTTCCTGCACAGGGCAAGCATGGTGTCTCTGGTTTCCTTGTCAAGCCCCTGAAACGGTTCATCCAGCAGAACCGGGTCACCACCAAAGGCTAAGGCTCTTGCCAATGCCACCCGCTGCTGCATCCCCCCGGAAAGCTGGCAGGGATATTTGTCCGCATCGTCCGTCAGGCCTACGAGGGAAAGCCAGTTTTTTGCCTCTGCAAGGGTAGCATCGGTATCAGAGAGCACACAGTTTACATTTTCTGCCGCCGTCAGCCAGTTCATAAGCCTTGGCTGCTGGAAGAGCATGGCGCAGCGGTCAGACGCTACCTTTACGCTTCCCTTCTGCGGCTGAAGCAGTCCTGCGATGGTGTGAAGCAGTGTCGTTTTGCCTACGCCGGAAGTACCCATAATGGCAATGTGACTTCCCTTAGGGATATGCCAATCCAGACAGTCAAAAATAATTTTGTCCTTATAAGAGAGGGACAGCTTTTGTATTTTAATCATTGCCTTCTTCTCCCCTCTCATTGCAAACTTTTCCCGCCTTGTTCACAAGCGCAAGAAGGCCGCTCTCAATGGCAAAGCTCAGGGCAATCACCACGATCGTCCAAGCGAACATTTCCTCGACCTCTAAATTCAGCTTGGTATCCATCAGCATCTTTCCGATGGACACCTTGGGAACTGTCAGCACCTCTGCCGCCACACCGGCCTTCCATGCCAGTCCCAGCGCCGTGCGCACGCCGGAGAGAAAATGTGGCATAACAGAGGGAAGCCACACCCGGCGAAGTCGGCGCATCAGCGGGAATTGATAGACCTTGGCCATTTGCAGAAGTCCCCGATCAGTGGTACGAATTCCGGCACACACATTGCCCCAGATGACCGGCAATGCCATAAGTACAACAATAAATACGGGCACAATATCCCGCCCCATCCATAAAATCGCCAGAATAATAAATGAAGCCACCGGTGTTGCACGAATCACGCTGAGCAGCGGAGACAGCAGCATATTCACTGCGGCAAACCGCTCCGTAGCTGCCGCCAGCAGGACACCCAAAACCACGGAAAGCAGCAAGCCGCCCAAAACCCGCAGAAGGGACATACCCGTGATTCGCCAAAATTCTACGCTTCCTGCCAATGTCCACAGGCGCAAAAGCACCTTACCCGGCGTAGGCAGCAGCAATGGCGAATTCATACGCCATGCCGCAAGCGCCCACACCCCTGCCCAAAACAGCAGGGGGGCGGCAATCTTCAGGAATCGTTTCATCGGCGAATCACCTCAAATTCAGGGAATATAATAGAAATCGTCACCGGGCACCTGACCGCCCACACTCTGGGCATTGACCCCGGCCATCAGCTCCAGATACTTGGACAGAGCTTCTTTCATCTCCTGCCCAGTCACAAAGCAGAGGTTGCATTGCGGAAGTGCTTGCAGGGCAATCTCACGGTTGGTAAAAATACCGCACTCCACAATATCATCTGCGGCCTTCTCCGGGTCATTTGCACACAGGGCAATCGAAGCCTCATACTCTTTCAGGAAGAGTGCAACCTGCTCCGGGTGCTCTTGCGCAAAGGCCTTGCGCACGACCACACAGCCCTGCACTAGAGAGCCTTCCGGCGCAACCTGATCCCACAGCGCGGTAAGATCAAGTACAACCTGCAAATTCTCATTCTCTGCCATCGCCATGCTTACCATCGGTTCTGGCAGAACTGCCAAATGAATCTGTCCGGCAGCCAATGCCTTGGTCAGCTCGGCAGGCTGGGCAAAGGTATTGTCGATGGTCACACTGTCGTCAAGCGCATAGGCCTTGCAGAGATACTCCATAATGAAGCTGGGATTCTGGGCAGGCGCAAATACGGTCTTGTCTGCAAGAGAGTTCATGTCCATAATCTTCTCATACCCATCGGAAAGCAGATACAGCACACCGCGGGTATTGAGTGCCAGCGCCTGTACCTCGCCACCCGTTTTATTGCCTACCACACTGGCCGCATTGGTCGGCAGGGCGGCAATATCTACAGAGCCGCTGATCAGGGCGGCGGTAATATTGGAGGCATCGGTCTCCACGGAGAAATTGTAGCTCTGCTGTGCATTCCCGGCAGCGGCATCGTGCATGAGGCCTGCCAAACCAAAGCCGGTGGTGCCGTTGAGGGTCATAATGTTTACCGTGACCGATTCTGCCGCCTCAGGCTCGACAGGCTCGGGTTCCTTCTTCGCACAGCCAAACAGGCTCAGTGCAAGCGCAAGTGCAAGCAGAAGGCAAAGGGTTCTTTTCAGATTCTTTTTCATAGGAATAACCTCTTTCCCCGGATGATACCGGAATATTTTGTACATCCCTTGGGAGAGCATAAAAAACTGTCTCAAGCATGGGGCTGGAAAACCGCAATCGGAATGGCGGCAACAAGCCCGGACACCTTGAGACAGCACCGAAACAGCTTATTTATGCGCACCTTCCGCCGCAATAAATTTTGGCGTCAGAATATACATTGTGATGACTTTGCCGGGAGAAATACTCGCAGCTCAGGTACATATATCGTAACATATTTATCGATAAAAGTCAAATCAAATATTGGCCTCCAAAAAGGAAAGAAGTGCACTTCTCCCCTCCTCGCTCATGGGAAAGCGCTCCTCCTTCTCGATTTCACTTTTCTCAAAGCAAAACTGCCCGTGCCAGATTTGGGCAAGGATGGAGCTTTCCTCCATATTGATATCACGTCCGGCTTTGACCACATTCGGGGTCAGCTTGAAACGCAGAAAGCCGCAGCTTCCCGTAAAGACGTTGTCCATGGCAAACGAATGCAGGGTCGGTAGATAAATCATTCCGATTCCTCCCCAAACAGTGCTTCCATTTCGTCCAAAAGACTGGCGAACAGATCAAGCGCATCCGCCACAGGTTGCGGCGTAGACAGATCAACACCGGCTATTTTGAGCAGTGAAATCGGATCCTGACTGCAACCGCCAGAAAGGAAGGCTTTATAATCCTTTGCGGCAGCCTCCCCCTCCCGTAGAATCCGGCGGGACAAGGCAATGGCAGCAGCATAACCTGTGGCATATTGGTAGACATAGTAATCGTAATAAAAATGTGGAATTCTCGACCATTCCAGATCAATTTCCGAATCAAGCACCACATCTTCCCCATAGTATTGGACATTCAGCGCCCGGTATTCCTCGCAAAGCCGCTCTGCCGTGAGCGCCTCACCTGCTGCATTCAGGCTGCCTATGCACAGTTCAAACTCTGCAAACATGGTCTGTCGGAACAGGGTGGTGCGGAACTGCTCAAGAAAATGATTGATATAATATGCCCGCTGCTTTTTATCTGTTGTCCCTGACAGGAGATATTCCATCAAAAGTGCCTCATTACAGGTGGAGGCTACCTCAGCAACAAAGATCACATAGTCAGAATCAATGGGTCGTTGGGTTTTATTGGAAAGATAGCTATGGATGGCATGACCCATCTCATGGGCAAGCGTAAACTGGCTGTCCAGTGTGCCGGTATAATTGAGCAGCACCAGCGGATGCACTCTTGCCCCTGCGCTGTAAGCACCAGAGCGTTTGCCTGCATTTTCATAAATATCAATCCAGCGATTTGCAAAGCCCTCATCCAGAATGGCAAGATAATCCTCTCCCAAAGGACGAAGTGCTTTTCGAACGGTGTCCTTTGCCTCATCAAAAGGAATATGCACCGCCGCATCGGGTACCAGCGGGGTATAAATATCATACATATGCAGCTCATCTAAGCCCATCAGGCGTTTTCTCAGGCGCATATATCGCTGCATTTGGGGAGAATAAGCATGAACTGTCTCAATGAGGCTGTGGTAGACGGACTCCGGCACCTCGTTGTCATCCAGTGCGGCTGCCAGCGCCGATGGATAATGGCGGGCATTGGCATAGAATTGCAGTTGCTTGACCTGCGCTGAAAGCGTTGCGGCAAGGACATTTTTATGATTGCTGTACACCTGATAAAGCGACGCAAAAGCAGACTTGCGCAGTACTCTGTCCGGCTTTTCCATATAGGAGATATAAAGGCTCTGGCTCATGGGATGGGCATTGCCCTCACTATCCAGTGCATCAGGGAACTTGAGGTCGGCATCACAGAGCATGGAATAGATGGTATCGGGAGCAGAGGCCATTTCCCCTGCTGCTGCAAGGAGCTTTTCCTCCGCATCGGAAAGAATATGCGCTTTTTTACGGCGAATATTAGAAATATAACGGTGATAGGCAGAAAGCCCGGGTTCCTCAGCATAAAACCGCTCCATGGTTTCCTCATCAATGGCAAGCAGCTCCGGGGTTTCAAAGGAAAGGCTTGCACCGACCTCGACCCAGGCCGCCATCAGCTGGTCGCACATGGCCTGATAAGCAGCAACTCTGGTATCCTCATCATTTTTCCGTTGGGCATAGTTTGCCACTGAATCGAGCAGAACGCCAAGTGCCTCACTCTTTTGCATAAAGGAAAGGAGCGTTCCGGCATCCTGACCCAGCTTCCCACGGAAATCTGTCAGTTCTGCCGCGAACTCCCGAAATTTTTTCAAATCCTCAAACCAAAGCGCATCATTGGCATAAAGGTCTTCAATCGCCCAAAGCTCCTGTGGATTCCGATCCTTCCGCTCCATGGGTGTATTCTCCGTCATATTCATTCCTCCAAAAAATATTGGGACATTTCTCTTTGATATTTTAGCAGTTGTAATAAAAATATGCAAATATTTTTTGGCACTTTGACAAGGGCTGACGGATATGATACCATAGTAGCAATTTCCGAAAGGACGTGTTGACGGACTTATGAAACATAAAACTCTGCGTGCCAATTTTCTTCTGCTGCTTGCTGCCGTATTCTGGGGCAGCACCTTTGCCGCCCAGCGCATGAGCGTGGATCTTCTTCCGCCCTTCGCCTTTCAAGGCATCCGCTGCACAGTGGGCGCACTTGTTCTGCTGCCGGTCATTGCACTTTTTGACCGCATTGGGCAAAAGGGCAACTGGAAATCCAAAAAGCTGTGGTATGGCGGCATGATCTGCGGACTTGTTTTGTTTCTTTCTACCAATCTTCAGCAGTTTGGCCTTAGCCTCGGCACCACAGCCGGAAAGTCAGGCTTTATTACTGCCATGTATATTATCCTCGTACCGATCCTTAGCCTGTTTTTGGGCAAAAAAATTGGACGCTGGGTATGGCTCAGCGTGATTCTTGCAGTGTGCGGGCTTTACCTTCTGTGTATGAAGGAATCATTTGGTCTTTCCATCGGCGATGCGCTGACGTTGGGCTGTGCCCTCTGCTTTGCCGTGCATATCATCGTCGTTGATCTTGTCAATGCTGATGTTGATCCCATTCGCCTTTCCTGCATTCAATTCCTTGTTTGCGGTGTTCTTTCTATTATTGCCATGAGTGTGACCGACATTCCTACATGGAAAAATGTGGCAGATTGTTGGTTTCCTCTGGCCTATGCGGCCATTCTATCGAGTGCGGTAGCCTATACCCTACAGATCATCGGACAGCGGGATACTAATCCAACCGTTGCCGCAGTTATTATGAGTACAGAATCTGTATTTGCCTGTCTTTCCGGGTGGTTGGTGCTTCATGAGCATCTCTCCCTTCGGGAGGGTGTGGGATGTGCTATCATGTTCTGCGCCGTACTTCTTGCACAGCTACCCGGCAAAAAACAAATTTCCGCATAATTCCGCTGCCTCCGCAAATACTATCCCCGCAATCAAGAACAATTTGCAGGAGGTACCTCATGAAACGCATTGTACTCTTTATCGCCGTTTTGGCTCTGATGCTCAGCCTCTTTGTGGGCTGTGGCAGCACCGATAATGGAACAAACAACACCGGCTCCAATGTCTCCACCACCGATGATGGTACGGTAAACGGCACCAATCCTGACTACTCCGACAATAACACGACCGGCAGCGGCACGACCAACCATAGTACCACCAGTAACGGTACCACCAACAATGGCACCACTGGCAATAGTACCACCGGCAGCAGCTCTTCCGGCAATGGCTCTACTGGCAGCGGATCTTCCAGCAATGGCTCTACCGGCAGCGGCTCTTCCAGCAATGGCTCTACCGGCAGCGGCTCCACCAATGGCGCAACCCGTAACACTACTGGAACCACCAACCGCGGCACTTCCAATTCAGGCACCACTGGCACTGGTATGGGCAATTCCACCGGCAGTGGGCTTGGTAATTCTTCGGGTATGTAATTCTTCCAAGGCGGTTGCCTCTCGTGGGGCAGCCGCTGTTTTATTGTTGCATTTTCAGTTTTTCTGGGATATAATACACTCACAAATTTTTATCAGGAGGTCATTTTCATGGCTGTTCAGTTTACCAAGGATACCATCATCGGCAGCGTTCTGGACGTTGCGCCGCAGACTGCACCTCTTTTCATGGCCATTGGTATGCACTGCCTCGGCTGCCCCGCTTCTCGCGGCGAAACCATTGAGCAAGCCTGCATGGTACACGGTGTAGATTGTGATTCCTTCCTTGCGCAAGTCAATCGTTTCCTCGTTGCCTGTGAGGAAAATAAGGAAGAAGAAAAATAAACACCGTTTTGCTGAAAGGAAACCTCGCAAGGGTTTCCTTTTGCTGTTCAGAAAGGATATATTTTATGCCCGTTTCCCTCTCCAATCGTCTACAGCTGTGCGCCAACCTAGTTCCTTCCCGCGCCCGTGTGGCAGATATCGGGGCGGATCATGGCTATCTGAGTATCTGGCTGCTGCAAACAGGCCGTGCCACTTATTGTGCCGCTTGCGACCTTCGCACAGGTCCATTGTCCAATGCCAAAGGCAATGCCGAAATGGCTCAGGTGGATAAGCAGATGGATTTCTACTTGAGTGACGGTCTTAGAAAAGTTCCACCAGAGAATATTGATACCGTTATCTGTGCAGGTATGGGCGGAGATCTGATAATAAAAATTCTTTCAGAAGCGCCATGGCTCAAGAATTCACACTATGCCCTGATTCTACAGCCCCAAACGGATATCCATAAGCTGCGCAGATGGCTACAGAAAAATGGATTTATGGAAGAATCAGCCAATCTCACACGGGATAATAGCTTCCTTTACTGTGCCATTCGGGCACGCTTTGGTTCAGCGCCTACGCTCTCACCCGGGCAGGAATATATTTCCCCCACGTTGGAAGCCTCCGGCAGTCCCCTTTTAGGTGACTACATTGCTTGGCATATTGCTACATTGCGCCGAATTATCAGTGGTCTTCAAATGGCCAATACCGCGCACGATCCTAAGCGGCTTCAGGAATGTATGGCTGCACTGGAAGAACTGGAAAAAATGGAGGAAAATTATGTCAACTGTACGTGATATTTTAAACTTTTGTCTATCCAAGGCACCCAAAGAATATAAAGAAGATTGGGACAACGTCGGCCTACTCTGCGGCAATATGGATGCCGAAGTCAACCGCGTACTTGTCGCGCTGGACGTTACGCTGGATGTCGCAAAAGAGGCATCAAAGATGGGGGCATCCCTGATTGTCAGCCATCACCCGCTGCTGTTCTCCGTTAAATCCCTCAGTGATGAAACATCGGAAGGCCGTCTGCTTCTATTCCTCGCCATTAACCATATTGCCGTTATCAGTCTGCACACGAACCTGGATAGTGCCCCCGGCGGTGTCAACGACTGTCTCGCCCATCGTCTCTGCCTGAACAATATTCGCACACTTGATGGTACAAACCATGGCATTTGCCGAATCGGTGAAACCGTTCCACAAGATCTTGACACATTCGTCCGTTTCGTAAAGAAACAACTGGGCGCAGGTGGTGTCCGTTATGCCAACGGCGGCAAAAGCGTACATTGCGTAGCCGTAGGCGGCGGTGCCTGCATGGATTTCCTGCCCCGCGCTATTGCCGCAGGCTGCGATACTTTTGTCACTGCTGATGTGAAATATCACCAGTTCCAGCATACACAGGCACTTGGCATCAATCTCATTGACGCAGGCCATTTCCCAACAGAAGATCCCGTATGCGCAACCATTTGTTCGCTCCTGTCTGACCAATTTCCTGAATTGTTTGTAAAAAAGTCAGAAATTCATAAAGATTGTGTGAATTTTGCTTGATTGAACCTTGTCATTACTCTTTCAGCATATTGAGAATTAAGGCTTTTGGTAGTAAAACCCGAGTTTGCCAGTTGGCACAAGGCAAAAGCCCCCTACGGTGTTTGAAATAAGCACCGAACGAAGGTGTTTTTGATTTATTTAGCATATAATTGTTTGGAAAATAAGGTAAATTGTTTTGAGAATTATGTACTTTTTCTATGTACTATCTTGAGATTTGGAAGCTGGCTCTGAGGCTTTTAAGTTCCTGTCGGCGGTACAGCTTTTTGGGTATTTCGATGCCAAAAGCGGCAAAAATTCG
>JAZRZL010000038.1:0-88081 GCA_045601345.1 Faecousia sp.
GCTCAACAAGGAACAAAAGAACTTGACCCTGCTGTCCTACAGCTATTGTATCACGGGTAACTCAAAACCTGCTGATATTTGATTCAGTGTACTATGCAGATACACTCAAATCTTTCTGCAAATCTTATTATACGAGGAACACTCAAATGAAAAGAACACTTGCAGCCCTTTTGGTTTTTACGATGCTGTTCTCTGTGCTCCCAGCTTCTCTCAGTGCAAGCGCTGCCGAGACTGCTATCACCAGAACTGTTGAGGTAAACAATGGCGGCTATGTGACTGCGGTTGTTTACACAGGCAGTGCCATTGACAGTACCTCTGTCCATGATTTGCTTGAGCTTAATGTCACTGACTTTGAGATCCCTGGTCAGACTATCTACTCTGTATTTGCCGAAGAAGGCCGGTTTCAGCTTAATGTAGTGCCCTTTAAGACTGAAAATGTTGTTGTAAATTACATCGGTGAATTGGATCTTGATCTGGCTGTGGACGGCAACTATGTGACCACCGATGCACAGGTTTTGAGACCTAAGGCCTCTTACACCGTTCAGACGCTGGATGATCCGCTCCATGCTGGCCCCAACATTTGCATTGACCCCAACTCTCCCACCGGCTACACCGTAAAATTCCTCTTTAAGGCTCCAGAAAAAGCTGCCATTGCCATTATGGATGGCAGAACCATTGTTGGCTGGACCTATGAGGATGTTACCTCTGTTCAGTTTAACGGTGATATTGCGCTGAGAAACGCCAAGGATTACACCGATACAGTATCTAAGCAGCCAGAAGAATACGAACCCGGTTATATGCGCGCTGGTTCTATTCAAGGTGAAATGCTTCAGATTGAGGTGGGCGAATGGGCTGGCTATTGGTGCTATTCTGTACCTATGGCAGCCGGCGCAAACCAGTACTGGTTCTACTGTAATGGCAGTACAGCCAAGTGGTATCCCGACCCTGCCAACCCTGCGGTTTGGGGTCCGGGCTGCACCGAGACAGATGTTGACGGTGTCTATACCAGAAGAGCTTATAACTCTGTTTATATTCCCTATGACGAAGTTCAGGATTATGAACTGCTTGAACTCCGCGCTAAGTATGAAACACCCAGAACTGATGCTTATGCCGGTACGCTCACATGGGAAGTCATTGAACCAGACTTCGCAGAAGAGGGCAAGCGCGATGATCTTACTCGCCGCATCAGCGTTTACCTGCCCGCAGGTTATGATGCAAACCGCGCAGAACCCTATAAGACCATTTATATGACCCCTGCCTATGACCAGGACGAAGCAGACTGGTTCGGTATCGGCAGCTGCCAGAATGTCATGGATAATCTGATTGCCTATGGCGATGTAGATCCCAATGCCATCATCGTTTCCTGCATTGCAGCCCGCAATAACCAGTTCCTTGGCCTACAGGATACCGATGACGATGGCCTGTGGAACTTTGAAGGCCTGTTTAACTATCTCATTCCCTATATTGAAGCCAACTACAACGTCTCTACGGAAGGTAAGGATCGCGCCATTGGCGGCCACTACCAGACTGCCGGCAGCCTGATTAAGTTTCTTGGCAACACCGAAGGGCGCAGCGTTGATGAATTTGGCTACTACCTGATGGTTTCTACCGGCAAGGGCGCAGATATTCAGGATGTTCCCGGTGTGGAAAATGCTCGCTACTTCTTCTCCAACGGTTCCACCGAGCGGTATCTCGATATGGGTACGCTGCCCGAAACCGGCGCACAGTATATCTATTATCAGCCCCCTGGCGGCCACGATTTCAACTGCTGGGATCAGGCTGTCCGCGAATATTTCAAGGTTCTGTGGAATGATGCACGGTTTATGCTGGAGACCTTTGACGATATTGATGCCCATGCTTTCTACTATGACGCTGTCAAGTGGGCTGTCGAAAACTCTATCACCAACGGCTTTGCGTCCCACCAGTTTGCTCCCGAGCTTGCACTGACCCGCGCACAGATAGTGACCTTCCTTTGGAGAGCTGCCGGTTGCCCGGAACCTACCGCACTTTCCAGCTTTAAGGATGTCAATGCGGATGCTTACTATGCCAAGGCCGTTGCTTGGGCTGCTGAAAACGCCATCACCAACGGTGTCGGCAAGAATTTGTTTGCCCCCAACGACATCTGCACACGTGCGCAGACCGTGACCATCTTGTGGAGATACAACGGCAAACCCATTGTTTCCAACCCCGCTGTTTTTGCCGATGTCCCTGCCGACGAATACTACGCTGACGCTGTCGCATGGGCTGTACAAGCAGGTGTCGCCATCGGCATGGGCGAAGATCTTTTCAAGCCGGATAATGACTGCACCCGTGGTCAGGCGATTACTTTCCTTCAGCGCACACTGGCAGAAGCATTTCTTGAAAAAAGCTCTGATTTCTAAATAAAACGGCTGGGTATGTATCGCTTACGCGGTGCATATCCAGCCGGAATTTTTTGCGCTTTTTACCCTGTATAAAACAAAATTTTTATTAAAATAAGGGGTGAAACCATGAGTTTTTTATGGTATAATCATTGCTGACGCAGTTATTATGTGCCATTTTCTCGCCCCTTACGGGGCAATCGGAAATGATGCACAATTATACCATGAAAATGTAGATGCGCTTGAAAAGAAAAATTTGGGAGGATCACAAAATGAAACATCTGAAAAAATACCTTGCGCTATTGCTGGCATTTTCCGTTCTTTTGAGTTGCCCGGTCATTGTCCATGCGGCAGACAGCAGCTATAACTGGGTATCTACCTGGGGCACAGCAGAAGAAAAATGTGACATTAATGCCGACCGTATGCCACAAATGGCACTCAATGGCTCCACCGTCCGCCAGATCATCCGCGTCACCACTACGGGTGACATAATGAAGCTGAAATTCTCCAACCAGTACGGAGGCAGTGATGTGGTCATTCGCTCCCTGCATATTGCAAAACAGGTTCAGGCCGACCGCTCCACCATTGATCTTTCTACGGATACCGTTGTTACCGTAGGCGGCAAGGAAGAATTTACCATCAAGGCCGGTCAAACCGTTGAAACCGATCCCGTTGCATTCCATGTAAATGCACTGGAAAACATCGCTGTTTCCACCTACTTCGGCAGCGCACCCACCAGCAACATCACCGGCCACCGCGGTGCAAGAGCTACCACCTACCAGATTTCCGGCAACAATGTCTCCACAGAAACCTTTGCCGCTTCCCAAACAAAAACCACAACCAGCTGGTTCTTCCTGTGCGATGTGGCACTGGATATGCCTGCTGGCAGCAAGGCCGTTGTCTGCTTTGGCGATTCCATCACCGATGGTTATGGCACCGATGCCGACTATTTGGGCAAGAAGCCCGACTCCTATACCCGCTGGGGTGATTATTTTGCCAAGCGTCTACAGGCCAACGATACAACAAAAAACATTTCTGTCCTCAACGAGGGCATCGGCTCTAACTCCCTGCTCGGTTCCTATCCCACCGATGCCGGTAAGGATCGCTTTGCCCGCGACCTTCTGGAGCACGATGGTGTAGGCTATGTCATTATTCACTTCGGCGTCAACGACTTGCAAAAGCTCTCCAACACCAACAAATATAACCAGATGATTACTGAATTTAAGAAAATGGTTGATCTGGCACACGAAAATGGCATCGTGGTTTATGTAGCGCCCATTCTTCCCTTCCAGGGCAGCTCCGACTACTACAGCGCCGCGTCCGAGCAGCTCAGAGGTATGATTAACGACTGGTTCCGCTCTCCCGAATCCGAAGTGGACGGTATTATTGATTTTGAGGGTGCTGTCGCAGACCCAAACAGACCCACCTACCTCCGCAGTGAATATACCCATTCCGATGGTCTGCATCCCTATGATGGCTATAGTGCCATGGCGGATGCCATTGACCTGTCTATGTTTACAGGTAGTGGACTGTGCGACCACGAATATGTGCCCGAGGTCATTGCCCCCACCTGCTTGGAGAACGGCTATACGCAGTATGTATGCTCCAAATGCGGCAACGCCCGCAAGGGAGATGTCACCGCAGCGCTTGGTCATGACTGGGATGAAGGCACAGTTACCGTAGCGGCAACCGAGACCACACCCGGCGTTCTGACCATTGCTTGCCGCCGCTGTGATGCTACCAAAACCAAGCGCATCCCGAGAGTCGGCGCAACCGTGCCCGATGATATCGACTTTACCGACCCTGCTTCTGCCGACCGCTTTGAGATCGTGAATCAGGCCGAGACCGCGATCCGCGAGGGTCAGGGTCTTTACCTGATTACTACCAAGGACGCTTTTGAGCCTGCTAACGATCAGCTCTCCGGCACTGCCGCCACCACCCCCAAAGATCTGGTGCTTGTCCCCGTAGAGGGTGACTGGGCTGCCACCATGGAATTTGCGTTCAATCAGGGCGGTGCCTCCAATGGCTACTATCAGTTCTTCGGCTTCTATGCCATGCAGGATTACCAGAATGCTGCCGGTATTCGCGGCGGCAACAATGATCTGCAAAACTTCCTGCGTGTTGGCGGTACAATTACCGCCGACTCCGATGGCGTGAAGTCCGCACCCGGTCTTGGCTCCAATGGCACCTACTGGTTCAAGCTGGTCAAGGAAGGCACTACCTACACCTGTCTGCGCTCTTCCGATGGCGAGGAATTCACCGAAATGTTCTCCTATGCCGACACCGGCATTGAGGCCGAACATATTGCCATTGATGCCTACACCGGCATGACCGCAGGATATCAATTCTATGTCAAATCCCTCAAGTTTGAGGATGTCGGTGGACATATTCATAATTATGAGGCTGTGGTTACTGCCCCCACCTGCACGGAAAAGGGCTATACCACCTATACCTGTGTCTGTGGAGACAGCTACATTGCTGATGAAGTGGCCGCACTTGACCATGATTATGTCAACGGCAAATGCAGCCGCTGCGACACAAAGGATCCCGACTATGTGTGCAATGGCGGCGAAAACTGCCCTGCTAAAAACTACGCAGATAGCCCTAAGGCCGGAACCTGGGCACACGCAGGCATTGATTACTGCGTTGAAAACAAATTGATGAATGGCATTTCTGATACGCTCTTTAAGCCGAACGGCACGGTCACCCGTGGCCAATTGGTCACCATTCTCTACCGCATTGCCGGTAATAAGGCCGCAGCTACTACCGAGGTCACCTTCACGGATGTAGAAGATGGCAGATACTATACCGATGCAGTGAAATGGGCAGCCGCGAACGGCATTGTCAATGGCTACAAGGACAACACCTTCAAGCCGGAAGCAAATATTTCCCGCGAACAGATTGCTACCATCCTCTACCGTTATGCCGGAAACCCCGATGTTAGCGGTACGCTGAATTTCCCGGATGCAAATCAGGTCGGCAATTATGCAAAGGTTGCGTTGCTTTGGGCAACACAGGAAGGCCTCATTACTGGGATTAAAACCACCGATAGTACCATCCTTGATCCCAAGGCCAATGCCACCCGCGCCCAGATTGCCACCATCATCATGCGTTATCTGGAAGCCAAATAAAATCTAAAAATATAAAAAATCGGCCACAGTCATCTGACTATGGCCGATTTTTTGAGCAGCATTACTTTAGTTCCGTGGGCATTCGGAATAGATAAATTTGTCAACTGCGTCCTCAAGGCGAACACAGCTATGGCTGTTCTCGGCACGCAAGGCAGGATTCTCAAGTGGAAGGCCATACCGCCGTCAAAATTACAGGCATACGCACCATTTTTTCATCTGCGCATAACATGGAATGAGCGGCAACGCTGATTTATTTTTGGGAGGTCAATCAATATGACTTGTAATTCCTGCAACAATGGCAGCGGTATTTTCGCATATGGCAGCAGCTGGTGGTGGATCATCATCCTGATCGTGGCTCTGGTGCTTCTGAGTGGCAACGGCAGCTGTGGCTGCGGCTGCAACAGTTGTGGCTGTGATAGCGGCTGCGGCTGCTAATAGAATTCCTCGGGCGGCCAAATCCATGGCCGCCCTTACATATCCCCACGGTAATGGAACGAGTTAAGAAAATGCAAGACGGGATGGTTCTCAATGGCAGTAAATTAACAAGCCCTTGCCTTCCCCACTGGGGAAGCCTTGGCTTTTACTACCATTGGGGACGGCTTTTCTGTTCATAATTTGTTTACGCATTCAATTACCGTGTATCTATTCCAAAAAAGAGAAGACATTTTTGAAAAATTGTGTTATAATGTGATTGTATAAGTTTTTATTCTAAAGAAAGGGCGCTGAGCCATGAGAATCATCCGCCGCTTTGTGTTTACTGTTGCCTTTCTTATTGCTGCCGTCCTGCTGATTCGTGCAGCGCGGCAGTACGGTGATTTTTTGTTTATGTTCTATCCCGGCATTATGCGGGAAGTGCAGGTCATTTTGTCCGAAGTGACCATGAAGATGAATTATCTCCTCTGGGAGCGCATCGCGCTGGTGCTGTTAATTTGGGCGGGTATCACCTTGCTTCTGGATATCATTCTACAGGAAAATCTCCTGCGCTGGATCTCCGGCATCACAGCCGTTTCCGCTTTTCTGGTGTGTGCATGGGTTGGTCTGTATGGGCTAAACTACTATGCGCCTTCTGTATCGGAGAGTATGCGGCTGGAGGTGAAAAGCTCCTACAGCTCCGATCAGCTTTATCAGGCCGCCACCTATTACCGCAATGCTGCCAATACAGCCGCTCTGGATGTCAGACGGGACGAAAAAGGTCTGTTTGATGCTGCCGACTTTGATACCCTTGCTGCACAGGTTGGCAGTGGTATGAAAAATATGGTTCGCACCAGCTATGTCTTTGGCGGCAGCTATTCCCCGGTGAAGGAGCTGGGCTACCTATCAAAATTTGGAACACCTAGTCTTTTTAGCTTTTTGACCGGCGAATGCTGCGTGAATCCAAATATGGAGGATATTGCCCTGCCCTACCTTATGGCAACAGAAACTGCGCACCGTATGTCCATTGCGCGAGATTCCGATGCGGCGTTTATCTCCGTTCTCTCCTGTATTGCCTCTGACAGCACAGATTTCCGCTATTCTGGAAGCTTTATGGCTTATCGCTTTTGCTTGGAGGCCTTGCGCAAGGTAGATGAAGATGCTGCACAGGCAGTAGAAAAGGGCGAAAATGACAGCCTCCGTACTGACATGGAGGCGTGTACCTATCGCGCCGAGCCGTCCGCAGGGGCAAAATGGCTTCCCAAGATGGAAAAGCTCGATAAAAAAGAGCTGGAAACGGACGAAAATGCAAAGGAGCTGCCGGATATTGGAGCGCTTTTGGTAGCATGGCACCTCTATTTGACCACGCCCACGCAGGCAGACCTTTAAATAGCTGCGGTGTGCCGTTTGGCGGCACACCGCTTTTTACAAGGAGCATATCGCATGGAGCTTACAATATTATATGAAGACCCTGCCCTTGCAGTTTGCCTGAAGCCTGTGGGTGTTGTGTCCGAAGCTGCGGGCGGCAAGGGAATGCCGGAGCTGCTCAGTGAAACCTTCCGTGGGCAGGGAAAGCCAGATTTTATCTCCGGGGTGCATCGGCTGGATAAAAATGTCGGCGGCCTTATGCTGTTTTCCCGGCGAAAGGATGTGACCGGCAAGCTCATCGGCCTGATTTCCAACCGAAAGCTGGAAAAAGAATATCTTGCCATTCTGCGCGGCTCTCCGGCAGAGCCTGAGGGCACACTCAACGACCTCCTGTTCCATGATTCGCACTGTAATAAGACCTTTGTTGTGGACAGGCAGCGCAAGGGGGTGCGGGATGCCAGCCTGAGCTACCGGGTTTTGGCGCAGACGAAAAAGTTTGGACAGGTGCTGACCTTAGTGCGTGTTTGCCTGCATACCGGCAGAACCCACCAGATTCGTGTCCAATTTTCTTCCCGTGGACTTCCTCTGCTGGGGGATATCCGCTATGGTAGCAAGGATAAAAATTGTGATGTTTCCCTCTGGTCATACCGCCTGTGTTTCCCACACCCTGATACCGGGAAAATGGTTGACATAACCTACCCACCCCCCCTAAGCTATCCATGGAATTTGTTCGAGGAGGTAAATGCGCCGTGAAACAGACAAGTAAAGCAAGATGGATGCTTATTTTTTCTATGGCTGCTTTCGGCACCATCAGCATTTTCGTCAAGGGTATTCCGCTGTCCTCTGCGGAAATCTCTCTCTATCGGGCGATCATTGCGTGTGTTGCGCTGTTTTTCTATCTTCTCCTGACCGGGCGGCTGGGGCAGCTTCGCGTACTGAAAACGGCAGGATTTCTCCTGTTTTTGTCCGGTGCGGCCATGGGCTTTAACTGGATTCTTTTATTCACTGCCTACCGCTATACCACCGTTGCCCTGTCCACGCTGGCCTACTATTTCGCGCCTACATTAATTATTCTCGGCTCTGTCTTTTTCTTCCGGGAACGCCTGAGCCTCAGGCAGATTTTATGCTTTCTGGCCTCCACAGCAGGTCTGGTGCTGATTATCGGTGTCAGCGGTGGAGGAAGCGCAGATTTCATCGGCCTGTTATTCGGCCTCGGCGCGGCACTGCTCTATGCTGTCGTGGTACTGCTCAATAAAAAAGCGGGTGATATTGACGGCATTACCCGCACTTGGATTCAGTTTGCTTCTGCCGCGCTGGTGCTTACCCCTTATGTGGCACTCACCGGCGGCTTCCATCTGGCATCGCTGAGCGGCAGCGGCTGGTGTAATCTTCTGATTCTGGGTCTGTTCCATACCGGCATTGTGTATGTCCTCTATTTTACCTCGCTTTCCAATCTGGACGGACAAAATGCCGCAATTCTCAGCTACATCGACCCGGCAGTTTCGGTTCTGGTCTCGGTTTTTTTCCTGCGGGAACCGATCACATGGCTCCAGCTTCTGGGTGGTGTTATGATCCTTGTCTTTGCCATGCTCAATGAGCTTGCCCCCGCGAAGGAGAAAACGCTGTGACCTATGCCATGCTTTATAAGCCCGCAGGCTATGTCTGCGCCAGAAAAGATTTGGAAAGCCCTACGGTCATGGAATTCTTTCCCGCATCCGAAAGGGAAACCCTCTTTCCGCTTGGCAGACTGGACAAGTACACCGAAGGTTTGCTACTCATGACCGATGACGGCAAGCTGAACTACCGTCTGCTTGATCCGGTGCGCCAAATTGAAAAGCGCTATCTTCTCTGGGCTGTCGGAGAGCCGGAGGAAGCCATGTGTCGCGCCATCCGGGAGGGGATGGTGCTGAAAGGACTTCCCGAACCAACAAAGCCAGCCCGTATTGAAATTTTGAGGCAAGGAAAAATTTCCGATATAGCGCCGCAGGTCTTCCCCATTCGCAGGGCGCTTTTGGAGGAAAATCCTTCTTTGCCCGTCTTTTGCGCCCATCTCTGGCTCACAGAGGGAAAGCGCCATCAGGTCAAGCGGATGCTGGAGGCCACAGGACATCTGGTGGTTGCCCTGAGGCGGGAAGCCTTTGCCGGTCTGGAGCTTGATTCCACGCTTTCTCCCGGACAATTTCGCCCACTGCATGAAAATGAAATTGCCGCGCTTCGTGCGCTTGCTGATTGCAAGGGCTGCTTCACAATATCGTGAGGCAGCCCTTGTTTCCATTATTCACGATAGTATGCACCGATGATCGTTTCGCCCCGGACAAGGAAGGCAATCGGCCCAAGTAACGGATCCTCCGTTGTCTCGAAAACAACGTTACAGTAATCCCCGCTGCCGGGGTTCGGGGCAATCGGTGCATAGCACTGCGCATCCGGCGGCACATCAAGGGTATGGATTTGCGGGGTATCCCAGTTGGTGATGGTATTGCACGTCTGTACACTGAAGTTTTCCACAAGATAGTTTCTGCACAGCTCTGCCACATCCGGCTGACTTTCGGATGGAGTTTCATAACGGTCAATCAGCGCTTTCAGGATGGCAGCTTCTGTTTTGCTCAACTCCCGCCCATAGCAGAAATAGGATGCCTCGGTATTTTCAACAACATCTACAAAAGAAAGCTTATCCGACAGTACAAAGCAAGTTTGCCCACGGATCAATGTGTATGTACTGGGGGTTGCCAGACTGTCCGGGGTTTTTTCCTTCATTTCCTCAATATCAAAGATATCTTCCAGTACAGAAGTATCCTCATCCAGAATCGGATAGTCTGTAACCACTCCATCGCGGTAAACTTTCAGCACAAATGTCTGTGCCTCCACATCGTTCTGTGCTGCGCTGGGTATAGCGGTTGGTGGCATCTCTTCAAAAGGAACCTGCGTTGTAGATACTTGCGGTTTGCTCGTCATAAAGAACAAGACCAGCGCCACACCGCCAAGCACAGCCGCAAGTAAAACCCAAATCGTTGGCCGCCGATAGGACAGAACTGCCTTGACGCGCTGCTTGATGGAGGTTTCGCCAAAGGCAAGCGGCGTAATGGCAAAGTGGTTTGTGCTGCAATTGAGGAGCGCCTGCGAATAATCTGCCCGCTGTGCAGCCGCCATATTGCGGATTACCGTCTCGTCACACGCCAGCTCCAGATCCCGACAAAATAGCCAGTAAGCTACCCAGCAAAGCGGATGGAACCAGAAGATACTGCGCAGGATAAAGCCCAACAGCTTCCACCATGGATCGCCGTGCCGCAGATGTGCCAATTCATGCTGCACCACTGCGCCGAAGCACCCATCCGGCAGTCTGCCCGGTATATAAATTCTCGGTTTCCACAGCCCAAAAATGAACGGAGAAGCAATCTCATCACAGCGCCAAATATTGCCACCCACCGAAATCGACGCACGAACACGCCGTTTCAGCTTGCGTACACTGATACCGGCAGCGGCAAAAAATACTGCCACGCCAAGAAGCCAGAGAAATGCCGCAATTGGAAGAATGATCTGCAAAGGATTCACGCTATCGCCCACCGATGGGGCAAAGGTTGCATAAATCAAGGGATTCATAGAAGAATCTACCGCCCGAATGCCGGTCTGCACCGCCGGTTCTGCCTGCATGGCGATGTCAGCAGGAATCGGCGCGGCAGTTGGCAGCAGACTCAGTGCAGAGGAAATCGAAAATGGGCAGATGAGGCGCAATGCCGCAAACGCCCATAAGGCACATACCATTCGCCTTGGCGCACGGCGAAGCAGTACCCGCAGGAGGAGAATGCCGAGAATTACCCACGAGGCAGCGTACGCCTGATTCAAAATCGTCAGAAACAGCCGCTCCATCCTATTTCACCTCCGCACGGTATGAATCAATCATATCCTGAATTTCCATATCCTGAATTTCCTTCTTTCTTTTGCAATAGGTTTATTGTAATAAACCTATTTAGAGTTTATCACAATAAACTTCATTTGTCAAGAAAAAAGACCGCCTCTTTTTTGAGACGGTCTCAGCAAAATTTTGGCTTAGTCTGCGACGTAGGGCAGCAGAGCGATCTGACGGGCGCGCTTGATGGCGACAGTCAGCTGGCGCTGATGGGCTGCGCAGGTACCGGTGGTACGGCGGGGCAGAATCTTGCCGCGCTCGGACAGGTAGCGGCGGAGCTTGGCAGTGTCCTTATAGTCGATGTGGGCAATCTTGTCCACGCAGAAGCTGCAAACCTTCTTGCGCTTATGCGGACGAGGTCTATCGTTAGCCATGAGTGGTTCCTCCTTCATTCAAGTATCGTGAAAAGTTCATATTTTAAAAATTAGAAGGGAAGATGCCCGTCATCCTCTTCCAGCATGGAAAAGTCACTGACGGCAGCGGGAGCAGCGGGTGCGCTGTAGCCGCCATAGGGAGCAGCCGGCGCACTGTAGCCGCCATAGGGGGCAGCAGGAGCAGCCGGTGCATAGGTGGGAGCGCCGTAGCTTTCGCCGGGAGCGCTATCACGCTTGGGTTCGCCGAAATACATACTCTCGACAACAACCTCAGCACTTCTTCTTTTATTCCCTTCTTTGTCGATCCAGGGACGAATCTGGAGACGACCGGATACCACAGCCATGCGACCCTTTGCGAAGTACTTGTTCACGAATTCGGCAGTATTTCGCCATGCCACACAGTCGATGAAATCCGTTTCTTTTTCGCCGCTTTCCGTCTTGCCGAAATCACGGTCAACGGCCAGCGTGAAAGATGCAACCGCGAGGCCGCTGCCGGTGCGGCGCAGCTCCGGATCCCGGGTAAGACGACCCATCAGAACAATATGGTTCAGCATGGCTCTCTTACTCCTCTACTGCGATAATGATGGAGCGCAGGATGCCTTCTGTGATCTTGAACACACGGTCGAGTTCAGCGGGGAACTCGGGCTTGCATTCGCAATTCATCAGGACATAGTAGCCTTCGTTCATATCGTTGATGGGGTATGCGAGTCTGCGCTTGCCCCACTCGTCGATATCGGTCAGGATACCTTCTGCCTCAACCATTGCCTTGAACTTTTCCACGAGAGCGGTTCTGGGTTCCTCTTCCAGAGTAGCGTCGATGATATAGAGGATCTCATACTTTGCGGAAATCTTAGCCATTGTTTTGTGCACCTCCTTATGGACTTTTGGCCGCTGTCTTGCAGTGGCAAGGATTAACCTGCATACACAGGCTAGAATATACTACCGTATTTTTTCCAATTTGTCAACAAAAAGTTTGTATTTTCTTTAGGGCATCTCTATTTATTCTGCGTGAGGCGAGCTGCGAGGGATTTTTCTGTCAGATTCAATAAAAATCGCAGAGAATACTTGACGTATTTTCGAGATTTTTATTAAATCTGACGGAAATAAGACCCGCAGATTCGCCCGCGAAGAATAATTAGAGGTGCCCTTTATTTTTGCCCGATCCTGCGGAGCCGTTTCAAAAGGAACTGGGCACACAGCCCGGTGAACAGGCCTGCAAGCATACCGGTCGCGGCAAGCACCGGGAAATACACAAAAATAGAGGGTGTGCCGGTGATGAGCATGGCGGCAAGCACCTGACCCAGATTATGCGCAAGGCCGCCGAGCACGCTGCAAACCCAGATTTGCTTTTCCGTAACAAGCCTTTTTAAGCTGCACATCAGTCCCCAGCTAAGAAGACCACCCGCCAGAGAATAGATAATGGCCGTTACCCGCCCGGAGAACAGGCAGCCCAGAATCACCCGGCAAAAAAGTACCCCCAGCGCGCTCCAAGGGTCATAGGCAAAGACACAGTAGAGCGTGATGATATTGCTCAATCCCAGCTTCACGCCCGGAATCGGAACGGGGGACGGGATTTGCAGCTCCACAAGAAAAATCGTCAATGCAATCGCCGTCAAAAGTGCAAGTCTGGTCAAATGTTTTGTCTTCATGTGCAATGTGACAAGAGGACGGTTCGCAATGGCAGTAAGTTAACAGCCCTTGCCTTCCCCTCTGGGGAAGGTGCCGCCCGCAGGCGGCGGATGAGGTTGGCCTCCTAAGACGGAGCGCTTTCTATGTTAGGAAGGTTTTCTGTTTTAGCAGTGCATCTAACGACCTCTTCAGTCTCGCTTCGCTCGACAGCTTCCCCAAAGGGGAAGCCATAGCGCGGGCTATGTTAGGAAGGTTTCCGCAGTTGCTTACTTACCGCCATTGGGGATGGTTCTCCTGTCCCCTCGTTTATCGTAATTTCTTGTTTTTTCATGCGTGGACAAGGGGACAGAACATCCCCTTGTCACATTAGATCCTGCTTGCGGAGGAAAATCAGCAGCGGCAGACCCAGAAGGTAGCAAACTGCCGCTTCTCCTGCGCCAACCTGCAAAGCAAATAGGCCAAAGCTCCTCCAAAAAGCCTTCGGCGCACAGACCCAGGCAAGCATTGCGCCAACAATGACGCTATTGCAGATGATCGGGGGCAAAGGGGCAAGGAAGCTTTTCTTACATCGGCTGGTAAGAATCCCTGCGATCAGGGTGGCCAGTGTACCGACAATCACATCTAAAGCAGATACGGTAGAGAATAAATTGGCCAGCAGACACCCCAGTGTTACGCCCCACACCAGCCACGGTGCAAAAAAAGGCAGCACACACAGCGCCTCAGCTAGCCGAAACTGCACCGGCCCATAGGACAGGGCAGCGGTAGAGATGGTCAGCACCGCATAGAGACAGGCAACAATGCCGCAGACTGTGAGGCGGTGTACCGAAAGCTTCCAGTCATTTTTCATTGGTAGAACACTCCATAGTTTTGTTTATCGACAGGATGGTTTCGAACTGTCGGCAGAAACAGCATTATTATAATCGCAAGCCAGAGATGCGTCAAGAGCCTGCTTTCTGCTCTCCCATTTTCGTTTTGTGGCTTCGCCGCCCCGAAGGTGACGCTGGGCTTTGTTTTCCTGTAAGATTTCCTGTGCCTGACGGTAGAGCGCAGGATGATGCGCTCGCAGACGATCGGAAATATCCTTATGTACTGTGGATTTGCTGATGCCGAATTTTTTTGCGGCTGCACGGCAGGTGGCTCGATTTTCGATGATGTATTCTGCCAGCAAACAGGCGCGTTCCTCCATGTTGGTTCTCAAGAGCACCACTCCCAGCACAATGATCCTTGCTTGAGACTATGCACTTTCAAGAAAGGTTATGCCACAGCACGGGGAAACCAACACGGGACGGGTCTATGTTGCAGCCCTGCTCGGTCTTGCGTCGGTCATTCGCTTTTTCTCAAATCATTGCCCAAAAACTGCATGAGGGGGTACATACCCAGCACACGGGAGGCGATGGCGGGGGAGTATTTTGTGCCGAGGGCATCGCGGGTGAGGTTGGTGGAGATGATGGTGGAGAGATTTTCCATCATGCGGGTATTGACAACGGTATAGAGAGAGGCCATAGAGAGCTGGGTACTCATTTCGCTGCCGCGTTCGTCAATAATCAGCAGATCGCATTTTAGATATTTGTCAGTGCGGCTCGTATCGCCGGGGTCTCCGAATTTGGCGGCTTCAAAGTCAGCAAATATTTTGATGGAGGTTTCGTAGACTACGCTGTAGCCCCGGTCGGCAACGGTGCGGGCAATGCAGGCAGAGAGAAAGGTTTTGCCGAGGCCGGGTTTCCCGGAGAAGAGCATATTGCCGCTGTCCGGGGTAAACTGCGTAGCATAGCGCTGGCAGCGGACAAGGATCAGGCGCATCATCTGTCGGGCGCTACATCCGTATTCTTCAATATAATTGTCGGGATAAACATCCAGACGGAACTGGTCAAAACGGGCATTGGCAGAGGATAGGAGGCTGGTCAGCTCCTTTTTCTGCTCCTGACGGCACAGCTCGGATAGACATTCACACATCTGCGAGCCAATATAGCCGCTGCCGCCGCAGAAATTGCACACGGGGCCGCCGTCCAGATAGCCTTCTTCCAGCTGGTCAACATAATATTGGCGCTCTTTTTGCAGGGAGAGATTTTCTTTCCGCAGTCTGTCAATGGTGGGAAGTGGGTCTTCTCCCCGACGGAAGCTGGCGGCTACGGCCTGCGCAACGGTGGTGCTGAGCTGGCGGTCAATTTCCTGCAAGCGCGGGAAACGGGTATAGGCCAGCGACAGATGTTGGGTATTTTCTGCCTCGCGTTCGGCTCTGGCCTGTGCAAGGCGCTGACGCGCCCGGGAGAGGACGGCTTCTGAATATGCCATGGCTTATCTATCCCTCCTGTGCAAGCAAACGTTCGTAGGCTGCTTTAATTTCGGCGCTGTCCGGCTTTGTTTCCGGCTTTCCGGGGGTACGCCGCTGGGGAACAACATCCTGCATTTCAATTTGTGAAATGGTGTGCAGATCGTTTTCATGCCAACTAGTTAAAATGCGGTTCATATATGCCCATACCAGAGCACCCTTATTCAGGCAGGTCTTTTCATAGGCACGGTGAATTTCCGCCTTGCCGAAGCCCCAGCTAAGCCACTGGCGGACGTAGGTTTCCTCTGCCATGGTCAGGCGGCGATCCTCTAACTGTAAGGTTGTGCGGATTTCACCAATCTGCGTTTGCAGTTTCAGTTGCTGTTGGGTATAGGCGGCGGCATCCTCCAAGGTGTCAATATCGTGATCGGCCCAGTAGTAGGCCTCTTTCTCAATCATGCGCATGGAGGGAAGACGCTGTACGCCTCGCACCCGATTTTTTTGTATACAATAATTAATAAGTAAGGCAATGACATCCAGCGGCAGGCGGAGATAATCGGACAGGGAAAGAAGCACCTTCATTTCCTCCGTAGAGAGCACCCGTCCCAGACGTCGCTGCGCATCGTGTACCAGCATAGAGAATTCGGCACCGCGCTCCACCTCGCGGAGGATCGCATCCTCGGTATAGACGGGCTTTTCCGGGGTGCGCTGGATGGGCTTGGGGGTCTCCGGGAGAAGACCCAGCTGCCGCAGTGTGGCACCGGCGCGCTTCAGACGATCATCCGACATACTGAGCTGCTTCCCGGCTTCCTGCGGATTGCGCCGGTCACATAGATAGATGTAGAGAAGAGTAGCATCCGGATTCGCAGCACCCAGCAGCTTTCTGACAGCACTGCGAGAAATGGACAGCTGTTCATCCATATTATACACCTCCCCACGTTTTGTGTAATTCATTATAGCACAGCTATGGTTTCTGTACAAGCGGAGAAAATGGGGAAAATGCTCCTTGCAGCAAAAAGTCAGGCAATCCTGTTTTTCGGAACTGCCTGACTTTTTGTCTCCCTCACGCTTATCGAATTTGTCCGTTTCCGGAAATCATGTATTTGTAGGTAGTCAGCTCACACAGCCCCATAGGTCCACGGGCGTGGAGTTTCTGGGTAGAGATACCCATTTCGCAGCCAAGGCCGAATTCGCCGCCGTCGGTGAAGCGGGTGGAGGCGTTGACATAGACAGCAGCGCTGTCCACCTGCCGGGTGAAGCGGGCGGCATTGACAGAGCTTTGGGTGAGAATCGCTTCGCTGTGGTGGGTAGAGTGGGCATTGATGTGAGCAATGGCGGCATCCACGTTATCGACCACGCGGACGGCCATGATGTAATCCAAAAATTCGGTGTCGAAATCAGCAGCAGAGGCAGGCGTTCCCGCAATGATCCCTGCGGCAGCTTCGTCTAAGCGCAGCTCTACCGGGTGCTCACCTTCGGAAAGGCAGACCTTGAGCTTAGGCAGGAATTCTTCGGCAATGTCACGGTGTACCAGCAGAACCTCGGCGGCATTGCATACAGAGGGGCGGCTGGTTTTGGCATTGCGAATGATATTTAAGGCCATATCTTGCTTGGCGCTCTTATCTACAAAAATATGGCAGATACCCATGCCGGTCTGGATGCACGGCACCTTGGCATTTTCCGTGCAGGCACGAATCAGTCCGCCGCCGCCGCGGGGGATCAGCATATCCACATAGCCCACTGCGGTCATTAACGCATTGGCACTGGCGCGGCTGGTATCCTGCACCAGTTGGATCAGGTCAGGATTGAGGTTCGATGCACGAAGTCCCTCCCGCAGGGCATTGGTCACGGCGTTGGCAGAGAGGAACGCATCCTTGCCGCTGCGCAGGATGCACACGTTGCCGCTTTTCAGGCAAAGCGCGGCAGCATCGGAGGTCACATTCGGGCGGCTCTCATAAATAATCGCCACCACACCCAAGGGCACCGCCACCTTGCGTACCTTCAGCCCATTGGCAAGCTGGTGCTTTGAGAGCACCTTCCCACACGGGGAGGGGAGGGCAGCAACCGCACGAATGCCATCGGCCATGGCGTGAATCCGTGCGTTGGTCAGCAGGAGCCTGTCAAGCATGACCTCGGAGAGCTTGCCCCTTGCCGCTTCCATATCCTTGTGGTTTTCCTCTAAAATCGTTTCGCAGTTTGCCTCCAGATGCTCTGCCATGGCAAAAAGTGCGGCGTTAATATCCTTTTCCCGCAGGGCGGCGGCATCGGCGCAGGCAGCGCGGGCAGCGATCAAAATATCCTGTGTGCTCATTCGGCATTCTCCTTCTTTGCATAAAATCTCGTGCCGAAGCGCTCCCCATCCAAGAGGCCATAGAGAATGGACGGATTTGCACCATTGGCAATGATCATATCACAGCCAGCCTCGGTGCAGATTTTGGCGGCAGAGAGCTTAGTAATCATGCCGCCGGTGCCCAAGGCACTGCCCTTATCTCCGGCAAGCGCCAGAATTTCCGGGGTCAGCTCCCACACCTCAGGGATCAGGGTGGCATGGGAATCAACATGGGGGTTGGCGGTAAACAGGCCGTCAATATCCGACAGGAGAACCAGAAGATCTGCCCGCATGGCGGCGGCCACAATGGCGGCCAGCGTATCATTATCGCCAATGGAGATTTCGTGGGTGGCAATGGTGTCATTTTCGTTGACAATGGGGAGCACTTGCCAGTGAAGTAAACGCTCCATGGTGTTGGTGAAGTTGCGGAAATGCTCAGGCTGCTCCACATCGCTGCCGGTCAGCAGAATCTGGGCAACGGTATGGTGATACTCGGAAAATTCCTTATCGTAGGTATACATCAGTTCGCACTGCCCCACAGCCGCGGCAGCCTGTTTTCCCTGGATATCTTCTGGTCGTTTGCTTAGACTCAGCTTTCCCACGCCCATACCAATAGCACCAGAGCTGACCAAAATCATTTCATGTCCTGCGTTCTTAAAATCGCTGATGACCCGGCATAGCTGGGAGATGCGCCGCAGATTCACATGGCCTGTGGGATAGGCCAGAGTGGAAGTACCCACCTTGATGACAATTCTCATAATTCTGCCTCCAATCTCTTCGTGGTTTAAAGAACCGACCCGGAAAAATTGTTCCGGGTCGGCAAACAGAGAGTTTTAAAGTCCCGGACGTTTAGACATCTCCAGGGACAGAAGCTGCTCTAATTTCCTCATACAGACTGTTGAAGAAGGTCTCATCTTCGCTGG
Source organism: Faecousia sp. (assembly GCA_045601345.1). Lineage (GTDB taxonomy): Bacteria > Bacillota > Clostridia > Oscillospirales > Oscillospiraceae > SVMC01. Next base: position 18,699 of record JAZRZL010000038.1, read on the forward strand.
CAACGACCAGAATATACTGGCCATCAACCGTCTCCCAATGGGCAGCAGTGCTGCCATTATAGGTAACGGTCTCTTCTTCGTGGCTGCCTTCGAACAGCAGGGTACCGTCTTCATTCAGCATATCGCTGATGCAAAGATTGAAATCAGAGCAGAAACGGACACCGCAAGGTACGCCGCCTGCCTCAAAGACATACTGGCCAATTTCAGCTTCGCCGCTTGTAACAACCTCAAACTGCTCAAAGGGAAGCTCCACATTGGTAGGACGGGCAATTTTGCCGCCGGTGCGTTGGTTGACCTCTTCAATAGAGTTACAGGTCGTATGATTATCATCCTCTTCGCTGACATTCTCTTCGGCTGCATCTGGCTCGGATGTAGCAGGGGTAGTTTCGGGGTCCTCATCAATGGTAATCAGGCCGCCGGAATTATCCTGAGATGCCACATCGCTGCTATCGGCTGCATCAGCAGGAGCTGCACTCTGCTCGGTGTCGGTGGCTGCGGGAGTTTTGGGCGTGGACTTATTGCAAGCAGCCAGAGAAAGAATCATCAGGCAAACAAGCAGGAGGGCAATCAATTTCTTCATAGTAGTAGACTCCTTTACATTTTTCGCGTTCCGGGGTCGGCGCGTTGTAGTGGATAAAATATCCGTACCTATTATACAACATTCGTATTTTTTCCGCAAGCACAATTCGCCCGATTTTTTCAAAATTGTGCATTGGATTGTGACGATGCATAGCCCATTGACACACGTTGGCATTTCTGTTCTGGCTTCCAATGTGCTGGTATCGCAGCGGGCGGTTGTTCTTTTGAGCGGTTTGTGGTATACTATTGCAAAAAGAAAGGGGGTGCCGGGGGATGCGTGACAAAAGAGACCGAAAATTCTGGACGATGGGGCTTCTGGAAAGCCGTGGCTGGACCCGTGAGCAGGTGCAGACGCTCCTGCCCAATCCGATCTATCGCTCTGTCGGCACCCGAAGAGTCCGCACCTGGCGGCGGGAGGATGTGCTCAAGGCCGAGCGCGACCCCAAGTTCGCACCGATCATCACCGATGCCGTCCGCGCCGTGCAGCAGGCAGAGCAGGCTATCCTGGATGCCCTGAATACCTTGCAGCATACATGGACAGATGCCGAGCTTCCTGAAACGCAGGCAGCACTTCTGGCAAGGCACTATCACAGCGCCATTCTCCATCAGCTTCGCCATCTCAGCCCCTCCACCACCGTCCACACAGGCAAGGCCAGCAGCTATCTTGCCGCCTTCCTGTCCCTTGAGCATCGCTATAATCCTGACACACTGGGCGATACCCTCCGCCGCTTCATTATGACCGGCATCTGGTTTGGCAGCAATCCGGCAGCACCCCTTTGCCAGCGGGTCACAGAGCGCTACAGTGCCGTACTTCTTTCTGTAGCTGAGAAAGAATTGGAAGCTTTTTCCGCTGCACAGCCTGAGGCGGATATGGAAGATTTCCTGCAAATGCCCCGCTTCCCAATCAATGAGCTGCTGTCTCAGTCTCTGGGGCAGCTTTATACCGTCATCTATATTCCCCGTGCCATCCGCAATAATCTGGAGCTGCTGGTCGCCCTGAATCCCAAGGACGAATACCCGGCAGCCCGCGCCATGCATCGTCACTTCATTCTCCACATCGGCACCACCAACACCGGAAAGACCTATGCAGGCTTCCAGAAGCTCAAACGTGCCCGGAACGGGGTGTACCTTGCCCCGCTTCGTCTTTTGGCTATGGAGGCACAGGAAACCCTCCTGAACGCCGGTGTGGCCTGTGCGCTGTGTACCGGCGAGGAGGAGGACTGGGCAGAGGGCGATACCCACATCTGCGCTACAGCGGAAAAGCTGGATTTATCGCTCAACTATGATGTTGCCGTCATTGATGAATGCCAGATGATCGCGGACAAGCAAAGAGGTTACGCCTGGACCCGTGCCATTTTGGGCATCTGTGCCCCGGAAATTCACCTTTGTGCTGCTCCAGAGGCAAAAAACATCCTCATTCGCCTGATTGAATCCTGCAATGATACCTATGAGCTGGTGCGCCACGAAAGGAAAACCCCTCTCGTGTGCATGGAGCGCACGGTGGACTACAACCAGCTCCAGCCCGGGGATGCGCTCATTACCTTCTCAAAGGTCGGTGTTTTAAGCGTTGCTGAGGATTTACGTCAGCGCGGCCTGCACCCCGCCATCATCTATGGTGCTCTGCCCTATACCACCCGGCGGCGGCAGATGGAGGGCTTCCTTTGCGGGCAGATGCGCTATGTTGTCTCCACCGATGCCATCGGCATGGGGCTGAATTTGCCGATTCAGCGCATTATTTTCATGGAAACAGAAAAATTTGACGGGACAGAGCGCAGACCGCTCCGTCCCGAGGAAGTGCAGCAGATTGCCGGTCGGGCAGGCCGCTACGGTATGTACGATAAGGGCTATGTCGGCGCAATGGAAAATCTCATGGATATCCGCACCGCACTGGAAAGTGTCGTGCCGCCCCTCACCTATGCGGTCACCGGCTTTTCCGACTATGTGCTGGAAGGCCCCTTCGACCTTCTGGAGGTGCTGGAGGTTTGGAACAAAATGCCTGCGGTAAAGCCCTACAAAAGGCTCGATGTCAGCCGCTATCTTACGATGATCTCCCGCCTGCGCGATCAGGGCTTCCATCTCACCAAGGCGCAGGAGCTTCGTGCTGCCAGCATTCCCTATGATGAGACCGAGCAGGAATTGAATCAGCTCTTTTTCCGCCTGATGCAAAGCTGGACACTGGGGCAGAATCCCGACCCGCCGGAGCTTCCTGACCGCAGAGCCGATGAATTTACCCTGCCGGAGCTGGAGCTTCAATGCAGGAAGCTGGATTTATTCTATTCCTTCGCCCGTTCCTTCGGCTGTGAGATTGACGCGGATGCTATTTATGACGAGCGGGAGTGGATCGCTGAGCGTATCAACACCATCCTGCTCCACAATCTGAAAAACAACATTCGCTTCTGCCGGATGTGCGGCGGTGCGCTGCCCCTGCACCATCAGGGAAGCCTGTGCTCCAAATGCTTCCGCAGCCACGGGGCTGACCGCCGATTCCGAAATTACTGATTTTGGGTCATAAGATAGGCTCGCAATACAGCCGCCTGGGTTTTGATGTCCGGGATTTTTCCCGCAAGCACCTGGGCGGCAAGCTCTTTTAAGGGCATAGCTTCTACCATCAGAAATTCATCTGGATCTAGCTCCTGTGCGCCCTTGTGCAGCCCCCGCGCCAAAAACATATGGATGGCCTCGGAAGAATAGGCAGCGGCGGGATAGAAAACGCCCATGGGGATCATTTCCTCCGCACTGTAGCCGGTTTCCTCCCGAAGCTCCCGGCGGGCAGCCTCCTCTGGGTCTTCCCCTACATAATCGAGCTTTCCGGCGGGGATTTCCGTGAGCACCTGTCCCACAGGATAGCGGAATTGCCGCTCCACGATCACATTCCCATCCACCGTCAGGGGAATTACGCACACCGCGCCCACATGACGGATCAGCTCGCGGGAGGCCTCTTTCCCATCGGGAAGGGCAACCGCGTCATCGTATACATGGAGAATTCTGCCATCGAAAATCAGCTTGGAACCCAATTGGCGTTCAATCAGAAACTGTTCATTCATTTTCATTCCTCCCGGTTGTTTTTATAATTATACCATGAAGCGAAAGCGAATGGTATAATTGTGCATCATTTTCGATTGCCCCGCAAGGGGCGAGAAAATGGCACATATTTTTGTATAATAATTGCGTCAGCAATTATTATACCGCATTTCGCCGGGGGATACAACCGAGGCTTTCTATGGAAAATTATATGTACATCCTTCGCTGCGGTGATGGCAGCTTTTATACCGGCTGGACAAACGACCTGCCGAAGCGTCTTGCGGCGCATCAGGCAGGTCGCGGCAGCAAATATACCCGCGCACACCAGCCGGTGGAGCTGGTGTACTATGAAGCCTTTCCCACAAAGCAGGAGGCGATGCGCCGGGAGTGGGAAATCAAGCAGCTCTCCCACGCAGAAAAAATGGCGCTAATGGAAAATGTTGTCAGTGTACTACATCCTCACTGTCATGTGCAATCAGGCTGAAGCGCTTTAGCTCCGGCAGCTCGGAAAGACGCTGGCTCAGCTCCTGACATTTGGTGCAGCGCAGTTCAATAATCACATCCAGACCCCGGGAGCTGAAGCTGCGGCTTTTGACTCTGGGAGAGCGGGAAAATTCTCTCACCACGGCCAGAAGCTTTTCTTCCTCATCCGGCTGAGAGAGCTGCGCCACCAGAAGATAGGGTGCTCTGCTCATCGGCAGAATATCCAGTGCAATGAGCATCGCCGTCACAACAAGGCTGGTCAAAATGGCAAGCTCATACAAGCCACAGCCCACGGTGATGCCGGTATGTACCGACCAGAGAAGGTAGACCATATCAATGGGATCCTTCACCGCTGTGCGGAAGCGGACAATGGCCAAGGCACCAATCGTGCCCAGCGTAATGACCAAGCTTGATTGCAGGGTCATAATGATGGTGGAGATAAAATAGGGCACAATGGCAAGGGCAATATTAAATTGCTTGGCATAAAAGGCGCGCTTGGATACGAAGCGATAGACGAAAAATTCGTACAGCGCCAGCACCGTCACCATCAGCAGCATGGAAAAAACGGCGGCAGTGGAAAGCTCTGTGGTTTGGAAGCCGGAAGACAGATTCTGGCTGATAAGCTTTAAAATGTTGTCCATGGTGTTACCCCTTTTCTCTCGAAAAATTGACGGCACAGATAGTATTTGGAAAAGCTGATCTGCTGCAGACGGTCAAGATAGGCAGCTTGCCGCAGTTCGCCGGATAAGACGGTGTCAAATTTCACCTCCAGCAGAGATTCCCCTGCATTTTGCACGGGAAAGCGCTGGTAATCGCCGGATAGAAATTCCGCAAGCTCCGCACCGGCGCAAATGCTCCTGTCCAGCGTGATGCGCACATTGCCCGCCTCCCACACAAAGGGGGTGCGCTCATAGCAGACAATCACACGCGGCTCCATTCGCCGGCTCTGGTGGAGAATCGCCAGCTCCCGCAAAAGCGGCGGCGTATCATAAAGCAATTCCTGTGTGTCCCCTGTAAAGAACTTCTCCAGCTGCCCGGATGTTAGAGGGCAGCTATATTTATATCCCACATCATAGCGGCGAACCTTTTTTTCCAGATGCAGGGAGGAAATGTCATGGCCATAATAGCGGGCACGGAATTTATAACGCTGGGGATTTCCCGCCTCATTGTCCTTGCAGCAGGTATCGTTCATATCGTCGAAATAGAGGGAGGATATGCTGTAGGTTCCGCTCCCACCCGCATGGCTGTCCCGATGCGCCAAATGTGACAGGCGGCTTTCGATCTGGGCAAGCTCTTGGGTGTGGCAAAGGTATTTCAGTTCGTATCGTCCAGTCATTCCTGCGCCCCCTCTACGAAATAGCTGTCCAGATATTGGAGCCTTGCTGTAAGGAACGTGCGAAACGCATCCAGATTTTCTGAAGTCGGCGCGGTTGGCCAGCGCTCATGCTCCCTTGCCATCGCGCCGGAGAAATAGATATTTCCCTCATAGGCATCCACCATCTCCATCAGCGCTGTCTCAGACCACGCATCCTGCCGCAGTGCTTGATATGCGCTGCAAAGCTCCTGCCAGAATGAGGAGGAGATGCTGATCATGCGGGTCGCCGGGAGTGTCCATGCCTTAAATTTTCGATCCGGCGGGATGGTATAGGGGAGGGTGTGCCACTCATTATCCGGCGAATATTGATTGCCGAAGGTTAAATCCAAATCCCATGGGGCAAGAAGGCAGCGATAGGAGCCGTCAGCCTCGGGATAGGCAATCACATTGTTATTTTTGTAGTAGTTGTCCATACCCTGCACAAGGGACAGAAACAGTTGAAGGGAAATGATATTTTCCTCATCCAGTGTTTCATAAAACCACGTTTCAAAATCCTCCGTGGTCTCATAGAGGGTATGATCCAGGTAATCCTCCAGGCACTTCCAGGTTTCATAGCCGTGTGCTTTGGCAGGATAACGCAGCTCCCAGCCGCCCAGCTCGGTTTCATCATCGGCGTTTTGGAATGTGTCTTCCGCAGGCTTATCATAGCTGATGGCACGGTAGTAGAGACCGTCCTCTGAAAGGGAGACCTGCTTCTCATCCAGCGGGTACATCAGCGTATAAAGACCCATATATTCACCATTGAGCACCAGCTCAACATAGCGGCATTCAATGCCAAGGCAAACGCCAAAGCTGTTGCTTCTTGCGCCGGTCTGGTACCAGAGATTATTGCAAAAGCTGTTGCGAAGCCGCTCGGGATCATTGCTGCCGGCATAGAGAATCCAGTCCTCATCCTCCCGCATTCCCAACAGGGCGCGAGGATTACTGCGCCGATTGTCGCCCAGAGAAAGGGTGGACAGGGAAAGTCGATAAGATTGCTTGGGCAACTGCGCACTGGAAGCGCCACGGATACGGATGGATGTTTCGGAATGTACGCGGCGGCTATTGGATGGAACATTTTCCCGATTATCAAAGAGATTCATTTCTGCCAGCCGATGATTGCGGTCATAGATATCCAAAGACCCGTTGCTGTCTGGCTCCAGCACATCAATGCTGACGGTGGGCAGCGTTGTGAAGTACAGCGTCCCCCGGGCAAAGCTGCTGCTGGTATAGGCCACAAAAGGAAGCCCCCCGCCCTGCCGGAGAAATTCTTCATCCAGCTGCTGCGCAGGGAAAGCGATGTGCAGCTCTCGTCTGCCGCCAGCCTGCACAACCGGGTCAAAGGCAAGCCTGTCTCCCTCGACCATGGAATAATAGTAGCTGCCCGCACCGCCGGGGAGGACAAAATCATTGCATCGAAGCTGGGAAATCAAATCCGGCTGCTCGGTAAGATTTTCGGTCAGGGCTTTAAATTCCTCCTCCGAAACCATGCTCTGCGACAGCCGGGAAGCAGCCGTCCAATGCTCGGAATTGCCAAGGAGCAATACAAGCGCGAGAAGCGTAACGCCCAGCAAAATCAGTCCCTGTACGGTATGCTTCCGCACGCGGCTCCCCCCTTTTCCAAATAAGACAGGGGACGGTTCTCTGTCTTGAGTATCAAGACAGAGACCCGTCCCCTTGTCTTAATAATCAGGCGTATAGTTGACAATGATACTGCGATCTGTTAGTGCGGAGACCTCTTCCTCCGTGCCAATGTTGGTGTGGAACACATTGACCTGCACCAGATTGACGCAGTCGGCAAGGCAGTCAATATTATCAATATTGTTATAATCCAGCGTGACATAGTTGAGATAGGGCAGCGCCGTCAGACCGGAGAGGTCTTCAAGGAAATTGTGGTCAGCATAGAACTTTTGCAGGCTGCTGTTTTCGGTGAAGGGCGGCAGACTGACCACATCGTTTTCATTGATGTTGACAAAGGTAATAGAGTCAATCAAGCCAAGCTCATCAATGGAGGTAAGCTTATTGTAGGAAAGATCGACCTCCTGTAGCTTCATGCAGGCCTCCAATCCGGCAATGCCCGTGATCTCATTGTGGGCACAGGTCAGATGGGTCAGCGCTGTGCAGCTTTTCAGCGCAGAAATATCGGTGAGATTGCAATTGGAAAGGTCAAGCACCTGCAAGGCTTGCAGTTGAGAAAACGCTGCCATCGTAGCGGGCGCATTATAGCTCAGATCCAATTGCTGGAGGCTTCGCAGGGAAGCAAGCGGCGAAATATCGCTGATGCCGTTGCCGCTGAGATTCAGACTTGTAAGCGCAGTGCAATTGGCAAGCGGAGCAATATTCTTCACCGTGTTGCTGCCAAGATCAAGCGTTTCCAAAGTGCTGAGGGTTCCGAGAGACGAAACATCCGTAACGCCGCAGCTATTGAGATTCAGCGTCCGCAGAGACGGAAGCTGACCGATGGTCTCCAGTGCAAGGGTGGATACGCTGCTCTGATTGAGGTCGAGCGACTCCAGCGCGGCCATCACGCTGAGGAAGGAGAAGTCACCGCCATGGTAATTGGGCATGGTCAGAGAGGTCAGGCCGGTAAAATAGCTAAGGTCGCCCAATTCCGTGAGGGTGTCGGGAATCGTCAGCTCCGTCACACTCCACAGGTCATCGGTCATCACCGTCTCGCTGCCCAGCTCCAGCGTTTCGCGCACAAAGGATTCAAAGGCAGAGGATGAGAAGTTGACCTCCTCTACAATATTGCCAATGGTATAGCCGCAGCTGACTGCCGGGGAGACCAAACCGTTATCCCCGACCACGATGGCCGTGGCCGAGGTTTCACCCGCCCCCAGCTCAACAGGAAGGCTGTAGGGCGCATCGGCAAGGGAGGGATATTCGCCATCTATGCGAAGGTAGGGTGTGCCGGAGGCATAGGTCATGGATACCGAGATATAGTCGCTGTAGTAGCCGCTCTCTGGGCTTAAAGTAGGGGCAACGGGACGCATGGGGTCGATTTCTGCCTTGACCTTACCATTGCCAATGCCATCGAGCATCATTTGGGCATCCAGCAGCTTATCCTGCGCCACATAGGTTTTGGACAGCGCCAAATACAGAGCAGTGACATCGGGATGTGCCGAAATGGCATGGACGAGCGTGAATTCTGCCTTGGTATAGTTGCCAGCGGCAGCGTAGGTATCACTAAGTGCGATTGCAATGTCATAATTGTCCGGGTCAAGCTCATAAGCTGTGCTATAAAGACGTATTGCACGCTGGTCATAGCCGTTAGCCTGTGCCCTCTGCGCCAGCATGGCACAGCGTTCGGCGGTCATATTTCCTTGATAGACCAGAAAATACCACCCTGCACCTGTCAGAAGGGCAAGAACCAGAATTAGAATTAAAATTGTCAGAAGTGCTTTTTTCATAAAACGACTCCGTTCTGTGAAAGAGTGCAAAAAATACATTATTGTTACATTATTATACTTCCCGCGAAAACTTCTGTCAAGGACGGCAAGGGCGGGGAAGAAAGGACAAGCATGAAAAAATACGCTGTAGAAATCTTAATGGGACTGATTTTAGCTTTGACGCTGAACCTTGTGTTGAAGAGCCGACCTGAGGTACACGCGCCAAAGCCGGTATTGGCATCGGTGGCAGGCTCATCCTTTGATACGGCATATATGCTGACGCTCCGTCGGGGAAATGAGACAGAGCGCTGCACCCTTCAGGATTATCTGATCGGCGTGCTTCTTTCCGAAGTACCGATGTCCTTTTCCGATGAAGCGCTGAAAGCGCAGGCTATCGCCTCGCGCACCTTCACCCTGCATTGCCGCAAGCATGATAACGCTGATGTGTGTACAGACAGCGGCTGCTGTCAGGCCTGGGGGGACACAAAGGCACTGCAAGAGCGCTTCGGAGAACATTATGAGGCATACTATCAAACGGCGCGTCAGGCGGTAGAGGCCACAGATGGCATGGTGCTGACCTATGGCGGCGAGCTGATTGATGCCACCTTCTTTGCCTGTTCCGGCGGGACAACGGAGGCTGCCGAAGCCGTGTGGGGAAATGATGTGCCATATCTCCAATCCGTGGACAGTCCCGGGGAGGAAATTGCGGACTGCTTTGAGAGCCAATGTATTTTTTCTCCGGCAGAATTGGCTGAAGCGCTCCCGGAGGCCGATCTCTCCGGCGATGCCGCCAACTGGCTGGGAGAAACTGTTTGGACGAAGGGCAACGGTGTGGATACCGTGACCATCGGAGGTACGGCCTTTAAGGGAACGGAGCTTCGCAGCCGCTTTGGTCTTCGTTCTGCAAAATTTACGCTGACCTATGAAAATGGGGATTTTTGCTTCCGCGTGCTGGGCTTTGGCCACCGGGTTGGTATGAGCCAATGGGGTGCGGAGGCTATGGCGCGGCAAGGAGCGAAGGCCGAAAAAATTCTTAGTACTTACTATACGGATACCATATGCGAAACGCTGCGTTCTGCACAGGCCATCTATCTGCACCACCCTTACCGTGCGATCCGTTCCTGAATGCCTACATAGTTTCATCCGGCGGCGCAGGCTTTATCCCTGCTGCCGCCGGATGCTTCACTTTCTATCAAAAAAACTGCGCTGATTCGGGGTGAGCATTTCTAGGCTGTAAAGCTCCTGAAGGTTCACTGCCGTAGCGCCCCAGTGCGTCAGCTCCGCCATAGCCTCGGTGCCGTCATTGCAGACATAGACCTCTGACCAGTTATGGCGGAGATTATCCATCGTTCCGGCCCAAGTGCCGCCAAACCCCAAATCGCACTGTGCAACAAAGGTTTTTTCTCCCAGTGTGTGGATTAAGTGATTGCGATGCAGTGCCCGGGGGCTGGAAAAGGGAAGATGATAGCCCCCCTCGGAGAGCATAAGCACCGGTGCCCCCTTCGGAGGAAGGTGGCGATTCAGCTCATCAGCGACAAAGGAAACCACGCCGCCCCCAAAACGGAGACAGGCCTCCTGTGCCGTCCGATCGGCGCCCTGTGCATTGCCGGAAATCACGCTTAGCCCCTCAATGGCGGCCAACTGTCCCACCCGACGGGCAAACTGCGTACCCAAAGGCTTCAGTACACGGGAGCCTACCACGCCGATACCGCAGCGCGAGAGCAGACGGTCATCGCCCGCCATAAAGAGCACAGGCGGCGCATAAAGGCGCAGCAGTTGGTGAAATCTGTGGGGATAATTTTTAGAAAGGCGCGTCAGAATAAAAATCCCCTGCTCCCGCGCCTTGTCCAGATAGCGTTCCAGCTGCGTCTCACGGGACATGAGCGCACAAATATGCTGTGCCTGTTCGCTTTTGTAGCCCAGCTTCTCCAGAATTGTCGGCTTCAGCTTTTCCATTGGCTCTTCAGGTGTACCCAGAGCGCTGACCCGCTGGGACAGGGTGCGAAGCTGTGCCATGGTAAGCGGTATCAGGCCATCATCGGGGATAACGGTACACAACAGGGCAATACCCCATTCCTGCATATTCATCGGAACCTCCGCTTGCTCTGAGGCGCTTTGTGCTCCGCTGCCTGCACCAGCGTATCATTCTCACCAAAGGCGATGGGCTGAATAGAAAAGTGGCTGTATTTTGCAATCTCATCAAGCTTGGCCTGTTCGGGGAAGGAACCGATGATAGAAATGGCAATACCCTTTCTTCTGGCACGGCCAGTACGGCCAATGCGGTGGATGTAATATTCATTTTCCAACGGAATATCGTAGTTGATGACCAGCTCCACATCGTCCACATCAATGCCCCGGGAGGCAACATCGGTAGCGATGAGGATGGGCACACTGCCCTGCCGGAAGGCATTCATATTTTTCTCCCTGACCTGCTGGCGAATGTCGCCATGGATGCACTCGGCTATGAGGCCTGCACGTTTCAGATCATCGCAAAGGCGCTGACACATTTGCTTGGTATTGCAAAACACCAGCGCCTTTTCATAGCCAATGATGGTGAGCAGACGATGGGCAGCCTCTTCCTTTTCCAGCGCTGAAACTGTGAGGGAATACTGGTCAATATCTGGACGCTCCTGCGCCTCCGGCTTCACGGTGATCTCTACCTCATCGCGCTGGTACATCCAAGAAACGGTCATGACCTCCTGTGAAATGGTAGCAGAAAACAGTCCCAACTGACGGCGATTTTGGATCAGATTTAGAATTTTGGTTACATCATCAAAAAAACCCATATCCAGCATTCGGTCAGCTTCGTCCAAAATGACCGTATGGATGCCATCGAGCTTCAGGCTGCCGCGTTTATAGTGATCCATGAGCCGCCCCGGGGTGGCAACGACGATCTGCGGATTCTTTTTTAGCTGCCGGGTCTGCCCCTCCAGCTTCGCGCCGCCATAGACAACTGCCACGCGAATGCCCTCATAAAAGCGCAGAAGTCCCCGAAGCTCATCGCCAATCTGGATAGCAAGCTCCCGGGTGGGTGCCAAAATCAGCCCCTGCACCGCATTCGCTGCGGCATCTACATGGCAAATCAGCGGAATCCCGAAGGCAAAGGTCTTGCCTGTACCGGTGGGCGCTTTGGCAATGACATCCTTCCACTGCATAAACGGCGGGATGGCCTCAGACTGTATCTTTGTAGGATAACCGTAGCCCTTTTGTTCCAGTGCCTTCAAAATGGGTTCCGGCAAGCCGAGGGATCGGAAGGAAGCTGTTGTTTCGCTCATGCTCATAATCCTGTCTTTCCATATAAAATCTCAGTCTACATTATAGCAGATTTTTTTTGCTTTTCAACGATGGCTTCTTTTCTTTGTCAGAAAAATGTGGTATGATGTGAAAAAGATTGCCTAAGGAGGCACATTATGAGCAAAGCTGATCTGATATACCGCGAAAATTGCCGCAGCATTTTAGAGCACGGCGTATGGGACACAGATCGGGAGGTTCGTCCCCACTGGGAGGACGGCAGCCCTGCCCACACCGTGAAGGCCTTCGGTATTGTCAACCGCTACAATCTCAAGGAAGAATTCCCCATTATGACCCTGCGGCGCACCTTCTACCGCTCCTGTGTCGATGAGCTACTGTGGATTTGGCAAAAAAAGTCCAATCATGTCCGGGATCTTTCCAGTCATATCTGGGATAGCTGGGCAGATGAAAACGGCACCATCGGCAAAGCCTACGGCTATCAGCTTGGGATCAAGCATCACTACCCTGAGGGCGATTTCGATCAGGTTGACCGGGTGCTCTACGACTTAAAGCACAACCCCACAAGCCGCCGCATTCTGACCAACCTCTACAATTTTAGTGACCTTCACGAAATGAACCTCTATCCCTGCGCCTATTCCATGACGTTCAATGTCTCCGGCAACACCCTCAATGCCATCCTCAACCAGCGCTCTCAGGATATGCTCACCGCCAACAACTGGAATGTGGTGCAGTATGCGGTGCTGGTGCATATGCTGGCGCAGGTCTCCGGTCTGGAGGCAGGCGAGCTGGTGCACGTCATTGCCGACTGCCACATCTATGACCGCCACATTCCGCTGGTAGAAAAAATGCTCGAAAATGAGCCTTTGCCCGCCCCGAGCTTCTCCCTTGACCCCAATGTGCAGGACTTCTACGCCTTCACAAAGGACAGTGTCACACTGACAGATTACCGCTATCACAGCTTTGACGAGAAAATTCCGGTGGCCATATGATGGAACTGATTGTGAATGTATCTGCTGATTGGGGCATCGGGCGGAATAATGAATTGCTGGTCTCCCTCCATGCGGACTTAAAGCGCTTCCGCGAAATTACCAGCGGCCACACTGTCATTCTGGGCAGAAAGACCCTGCAAACCTTCCCCGGTGGCCGTCCTCTGAAAAATCGAAGAAATATCATTCTCTCCACCTCTCCCACGTATGTTGTGGAAGGAGCCGAAGTTGCCCACAGTCTTGCGGAGGTTTTTTCTCTGATCTCCCCGGAGGAAATGTGCTATGTCATCGGTGGCGAGAGTGTATACCGTCTGCTGCTGCCCTACTGCACACGGGCACTGGTCACAAAAAGCTACGGAAGCTTTGCCGCTGACCGCTTCTTCCCCGATCTGGATGCCGACCCCAACTGGCAGATTGAGACCAAATATGAGATGCTGGAGGAAAACGGTGTTTCGTTCCAGTATATAGATTATGTAAACCTCTCTCCCCTGCCCATGCCGGGAGGTAACGAATGTACAAAGTAAAAATCACCGTTCTGCGCAAGGCCTGTTATCCGGATTTGATGGAGAAGTACGAAAACCCCATTGCCCACGCCTGTGATTTAGAGGAAGGCATGGTTTTTATCGCCAACGGCTGGCAAAAGCCGGATGGCCTGTGCTCCAGTGCCTGGGATACCCTCTCCCCCTTTGTTATGGCGCTCGCCCACGGCGCACAGGATTTCTACGATGGCTGGATGAAAAATAAACGCTCTGCCATGCTCTCATGTAACGATGGTTTTCGCCCGGTCAGCTTCCTTGTGGAGGCGCTGGATGAGATGGCCGATTAATTTGTCTTTTTTCTGATTGGGATTTGATTTTTCCCTAAATTCGCTGTATAATGTCTGCCATGTAATGCCTACTTGGGAGAAGCGTATCCTTGTTGAGATTTTTGCCGATTTTAGTCCACGCTTCGGTCTGCTTAAAAAATACAGACATTGGTATGATTTATTATCGTAGTAAGGAGTAACATAATGCTAAACGAAAAAAATATTTCTATCAAAAAAGGCCAGGTTCCAATGGAAGACTGGACGAATTGGCAATGGCAGGTGAAAAACTCCATCTGCACAATTGATGCACTCAAGGAACAATTGCCTTTGGATGAGCAGGAAGAAAAACAGATTGGCCAGTGCCTTGAGCGTCTGAAAATGCGCATCACGCCTTACTACCTGTCCCTTGTGGATGAAAACGACCCTAGGGATCCCATTCGTCTGCAATGCGTACCGCAGACCTATGAGCTAAGCGGCTGCCCGGAAGAATCTTTGGACTGCCTGCATGAGGAAGAAAGCTCCCCGGTTCCGGGTCTTGTACACCGTTACCCGGATCGTGTGCTGTTTCTGGCCACCAGCTCCTGCTATATGTATTGCAGGCACTGCACCAGACGGCATTTTGTCAGCAAAGCCCCGAACGTGGATATGAAGCAGCAGTATGACCGGTGCTTCGCGTATATCCGCGAGCATACGGAGGTGCGTGATGTTCTGGTTTCCGGCGGCGATCCGCTGACCCTGCCGGAGGAAACACTGGAATACATCCTGCGCGGCATTCGTGAGATCAAGCACGTGGAAATGATCCGCATTGGTTCCCGTGTGCCGGTCGTGCTGCCCTTCCGCATTACGGACTCGCTTTGCTCCATGCTGGAAAAGTATCATCCTCTGTGGCTCAATACACATTTTAACCATCCCAGAGAGGTGACCGAAGAGGCAAAGCAGGCTTGTGCAAAGCTTGTATCGCATGGCATTCCCCTGAACAACCAATCTGTACTCCTTGCTGGCGTGAATGATTCCGTTGAAGTCATGAAGGAGCTTGTACATAAGCTGATGGCTGCACGTGTCAGACCCTATTACCTGTATGAATGCGATCTTGTCGAAGGCCTCGGCCATTTCCGAACACCCGTCTCCAAGGGCATAGAAATCATCGAAGGTCTGCGCGGCTGGACAACGGGTATGGCTGTCCCCACCTTTGTCATTGACACCCCGGGTGGCAAGGGCAAGGTTCCTGTGCAGCCGGAATATGTGGTAGAAGCTCACCCGGATCACCTGATTTTAAGAAATTATGAAAATATAAAAATTAACTACAGCCTGAAATAATTCCCCAAATAAAGGGCATCTCTAATTATTCTGCGCGAGGCGAGCTGCGAGGGATTTTTCTGCCAGATTCAATAAAAATCGTAGGGAATACTTGACGTATTTTCAAGATTTTTATTAAATCTGACGGAAATAAGACCCGCAGATTCGCCCGCGAAGAGTAATTAGAGTTGCCCTAAAATCTTTCGCCTGTGCATTGTTTGGAATGCACAGGCGTTTTTTTATTATATCTCCATGATTACCGGTAGGATCATAGGATTGCGCTTGGTATTTTTATAGAGGAAGGAAGATAAATCATTTTTCATTACAGCCTTGATGGTTGCCCAGTCTGTAATGTTTTTGCTGCGGCAATAATCCAGAGAATCCATGCAGATCATACGCATGGCCTCAATGAGATCCTCGTTTTCCTGCACATGAACAAAGCCTCTGGTGATGATATCGGGGCCTGACATGAGGCTCTGATCCTCCGACGAGAGGATAACACAGACCGCAATCATGCCGTCTTGTGCCAGATGGCGGCGATCCCGGAGAACGACGGTACCCACATCGCCCACGCCAATGCCGTCCACAAAGATGCGCCCGGAAGCAACGGTCTCATCAGAGAGCTTACAGGTTTTGGCGGTACACTCAATCACCTTACCAATGTCTGCAATCAGAATACGCTTGGGGCTCATACCCATCATCTCGGCAAGCTGCGCGTGTTTTTGCAGATGGCGCTGTTCGCCGTGAACCGGGATAAAATACTTGGGTTTTGTAAGCGCGTGGATGATTTTCAGCTCCTCCTGACAGGCGTGCCCGGAGGCATGGAGACCCTCAAGCTTATCATAAACCACATCGGCACCCTTACGGTAAAGCTCATTGATGATACGGGAGACTGCCTTCTCGTTGCCGGGAATGGCGGAAGCGGAGATGATGACGCGGTCACCGTGCTGAATGTCAATATACCGATGGTTGGAAAACGCCATGCGATAAAGGGCGGACATATTCTCGCCCTGTGAGCCGGTAGAGACGACAACAACCTTGTTTTTTGGCAAGCTTTTAATTTGCCCCAGCTCCACAAGGGTATTCGGTGGGATTTTGATATAGCCTAACTCTGTAGCAACCTTGAGCATATTCTCCATACTCCGTCCCGTGACTGCCACCTTGCGCCCATAGCGGCTGGCCGTTTGCAGCACAGACTGGAGGCGGTGGAGATTGGAGGCAAAGGTGGTGATGATGATACGCTCATCACAGTTTTTAAACTGCCTGTCCATATTATCGGCAACACTCATTTCCGATGGGGTATAGCCCTGACGCTCTACATTAGTAGAATCGCACAGGAGCGCCAGAATACCCTCCCTGCCAAGCTCACCGAAACGTGCCAAATCGGTCATACCCTCATCGGCGGTGGGGTCGATCTTAAAGTCGCCGGTCATGACAATCACCCCCGCCGGGGTTGTAATGGCAAAGGCAACAGCATCGGCAATGGAATGGTTCACATGGATAAACTCCACACTGAAGCAGCCCGCTCTGACCACCTCTCCCGGAACATGGGTTATCAGCTTGACCTTATCGGACAGATTGTGCTCCCGAAGCTTCAGCTCAATGAGGCCATTGGTCAGTCTGGTACCATGCACTGGCGCATTAACCGCCTGAAGCACATAAGGCAGACACCCAATATGATCCTCATGCCCGTGGGTGATAAAAAAGCCCCGGAGCTTCCTCGCATTCTGGACAAGATAGGTGACATCAGGAATGACAAGGTCTACGCCGTACATGTCTTCTTCAGGGAAGGCAATGCCGCAGTCGATGACAATCATGTCCTTGCCGTATTCCAGCACTGTCATGTTCTTGCCGATTTCATTCAGGCCGCCAAGAGGAATTATTTTCAGTTTTTCAGCCAAATGGATCACAACTCCTTTGTCGTACCCTCGTCCCGGTGGCTGACCTGCGAGGGCAGAATTTTCAAATATAGAAGGGTAGTAGTTTCCCTTATATCCATAAAAAATACCTGTGCAATTGCACATCGGTTGGTATAGTATAGCACAAAAATCAGGAAAAGTATACCTCTTTTTGCTGTGTGTTCATGGCTTACCCATGGCAAATTTTTCGTTATTTTAAGGGCAGTTCTAAAAATTCAGCACGCGTCGAGCTGCAAGGGATGTTTTTGTGAGACGCAACAAAAACCATAGGGGATACTGGATGTATTCCCAAGGATTTTTGTGAAGTATGACGGAAACAAGACCCGTAGATTCGACTGTAATGGATTTTTAGAACTGACCCTAAGTCATATCCAATCCTTGCAGGGAAAAATCAGGAATATAGGCGGCACTGGCACAGGACAGCTCCTGAAAATAGCCCTCCCCAATGCCACAAAGGGATGCCCAGCTGAGCACGGCGGCATATTCCTCTTCGCGCAGTGTGCGGGAGAGGGAGCCTTCCATACCCGGCATCGGCACATATTGCCCCATAATGGACACCTGCGCACCGAGGGGGATCGCCTTCTCTGCCAGCCATTCCACTGCACCGAGAGAATTGTCCACATACCCCGGCAGCACCAGATGGCGTACCAGAGTTCCCCGCACCAGTTCCTCATTCTCCACAACGCACACGCCTGTCTGCCGAAGCATTTCCAGAATCGCGGCCTGCGCCACCTCCGGGTAATTGGGCGCGGCGCTGAGCTTCGCCGCAAGCGCAGAATCGGAATATTTATAGTCCGGCAGATAGATATCCACCAGCCCCTCCAGCTCCCGCAAGGTTTCCACGCGCTCATAGCCGCCGCAGTTATATACCACAGGCACCGGCAGCTTCGGATACAGCGCCTCCACGATCGTAGGCAGGAAATGCGTGGGCGTGACCAAATTGATATTCTGGCAGCCATCATCAATCAGCTTTAAAAAGCAGTCACGAAGCTGCTTTGCACGGATTGCCTTGCCGAAGCCGCCGGTGCTGATGGGCTGATTCTGACAAAAGCTGCAACGAAGGGTACAGCCGGAAAAGAATACTGTCCCGCTGCCAAAGCTCCCGGAAATCACCGGTTCCTCCCAGTAATGCGCCGCCGCTCTGGCACAAACCGCATTAGCGGGCATCCGGCAAAAGCCGACCTTCCCCGCCTCACGGTTCACCCTGCACATCCGGGGACATAATTGACATTCCCGATAGGACAGCATCGCGCCGCCTCCTTCCTGCCTTTGTTTTGCAGCTGTGATTATACCACCTTCCCCCGGCGGCAGCAATGGAAAAATTTTTTAGATAGGGCTTGACAAATGGCGAAAGCATTGCTATAATATGCCTGTTTTTGGACGGTTAGCTCAGCTGGTAGAGCATCTGCTTGACGTGCAGGAGGTCAGCGGTTCGAGTCCGTTACCGTCCACCAAAAAGCACGCTTAGGCGTGCTTTTCTTTTACTTTATAAAAATGAAAGTAAGGAGATGGAGTCGTGAAAATTCAGAAATCTGCCGAGGACTATCTGGAAGCCATGCTGGTACTGCGCGAACGCAACGGCTTCATCCGCTCCGTGGACATTGCCGCCCACCTTGGTGTCACCAAGCCTAGCGTCAGCTACGCCACCAAACGTCTGCGCGAATCTGGCTACATCGACACCGACCCCGACGGCCTGATTCTCCTGCTCCCCAAGGGTCTGGAAATCGCCCAGACCATCTACACTCGCCATGAGGTTCTCAGTGAAGTCCTCATCGCCCTCGGCGTAGAGGAACAAATTGCCCGCGCCGATGCCTGCAAGCTGGAGCACGACATCAGCCCCGAAACCTTTGAAGCCCTACAGCGCTACGCCCAAACGCTGGGCATCCAATAAATAGAATTTACGCCCCATCACGCAGTCTCGACCCGTTCGAGAAACTGTATGATGGGGCGTATTATTTTTATTTTAGGGCATCTCTATTTATTCTGCGTGAGGCGAGCTGCGAGGGATTTTTCTGTCAGATTCAATAAAAATCGCAGGGAATACTTGACGTATTTTCAAGATTTTTATTAAATCTGACGGAAATAAGACCCGCAGAGTCGCCCGCGAAGAATAATTAGAGGTGCCCTTTATCCATTCACGCCTGTTTTGATGCGGTAATAAAGCCACCAATTGAGCTTTTTCAGCACCTCTGCCTGTTCTTCTGTCAGGGTGTTGGTGCAGGTTCCGTCAGGTAGCATATAGTTGTCGTTGCTGATGACCGGCAGAATCCTTCTTGCCTGAGAAAGGTAATCGAAGTAGGCATCACTCCCGGTCATGCCGGTCATTTCGTAGACAAGAGAGCTTAAATAACTGGCGCTGATCAGATGATCGGACGGCAAATCCAACCCCTCAACCAGCGAAGCAAAATCATATGCCTCGCAGAAGGCCTCGTTTCCCCAGATGGTGAACGGGGTCTCATGGGCATAAATCATCTGCTCCATCGTTTGATCCTGCCCCACATCGCTGCCAATGGCGCGGTAGCACTGATAATCCGCCCCCATAGCAGGCCGGTGGTCACCGAAAAATACCAGAATCGTGGGGCGATCTACGGTATCCAGATACGCCGCCAGAGAATAAACCATCTGCGAAGTATGCCGGATGCCGGTAAAATACACCGCAAACTGCTCCCGCACATCGTACTCCAACGACATTGTCGTGGAAACCTCCTCCGTGATGGGGAATTTATATTTGTACGGGCGATATGCCTGATGATTCTCATACGTGGTAATATAGGAAAAGCTGGGGCTTGCCGTCTGGCTGTACTTCTGCGCAAGCTTTTCCAGAAGAACACTGTCCGGACAGAAGCTGCATTCCCATTCATCACGGTTAGAGAAGGCCTCCTCGAAGGTCTGGTCTTCAATGCCCAGATACGCAAAAACATTGGAGCGATTATAAAACCAGCTCTTGCCGGGATGCATGAACCAGTTGGCATAACCCTGCTCCTGATACACGCGGGCAATAGAGCCGATATCGTGCCGCACGACACGGAAGGCAGAGGTTAGCTCAGAGGAAATCATATGCGTCTGCATCCCGGTCAGTACGTCAAATTCTGTATTGGCTGTACCTGCGCCAAAATCAGAAACCACAATATGGCCGGAAATCGCACGGTCACTGTCTGCAATCTGGTGGTAGAGATAGGTCGGATTCTCCTGTGCTGGATAGGTAAAGGCAGCTTCATCCGACAGATCGGTAAACGCCTCGCCCATCAGCATGATGATATCCACATCCATCGGGGTTTCCTTAGGCAAGGACTCCTCTGCCCATTGCTTTACCTCAGAGGCCTGATATCCCTCTGGCTTTTCCACAGGATAGAGATTCAAATTGTGCAGGAAGCAATAGGGGAAGCCATAGGTATAATACACCAGCGCAACATTGGATTTATCCACATCCGGAAGCGCCTTATAGAAATCCTTATCCGCATAGATGTTCGCGCACATTCCAACAAAAATCGCTACAACAAGCAGCAAAATAATCAGTCTCGGAAGCCATTTCATCCGTTTGCTTTTGAGGAAGAAAGCCAACACAAAAAAACCGACAATGGAACAAATCATAAGCGCAAGCACTCTGGGGTGCAAATCGAGATGATAATCCCCCGCTGCAACTAGACTTTCCTTGAGCAGCATAATATCACCCGGCACAAGCGGATCATTGCGCCCTTCCATTTTCAGCAGATTCGCATAGGAAAGCCCTTCCGCAAGGAAGGCCGTGATTCCGGCAGAGGTAAAAACATTGCCAAAAATGCAATAGAAAACCAGTGCCAGAAAAACAACAGGCGCAAAATTCAGCAAAAGCAGGTTGGGAATCCGTTGGATTGATTTTAGGGAATCATGCAGCGAACCGGGTTGGATTGCCACCACGATCAGAAAAATCACCCCGCTACATACCAAAAGCAGCAGTACAGAGAGAAATTGATTCATCCTTCTGTGTAAGGAACATAACTTCTTGTTGGCCATATGCATTCCCTCAATAAGATATTTTATTGTGGTATTGTAGCAGATTGCAGCAGGGTTTTCAATGCAAATTTCCTGTAATTCCACGGTAATTGAATGAGTTAAGAAAATATGAACATTGGGCAACGTTATGTCAACTTCACACAACAGGGCAGTGGGTGGTTCTTAATGGCAGTAAATTAACAAGCCCTTGCCTTCCCCGCTGGGGCAATGCCGTCAACCTAACGAACAGGACGGCGAGAAGAAGAATATTTACTGGTTTTATGCTTCTTAGTTCTATCAAAATGACGATCTTGCTCAACTTTAGTTGCAGCTTTAGCAAGCTGCGACGCGATCTTTTGGAAATACCTTTCTTTTTCCGAATCTGATTGTGTCAAGATCATTTTCGTTACAACAGGCTTTAACGTGCCGATAGTAACAGATAAGTTTTGCTTATAGATATATTTATTGCCTTTGCTGTTGTGTTCTGCATTAAATTGTTGCTCAATATCATAAGCAAAGCCGGCACTCAAATTAAACAGATACATTGCGGCATAGTAATCCTGCTCTATTGCAACAGCGGATAGACCGGAAAAGTTTTCAATACAAATGGAATTTTTTGCATGGTCATATGATGTCTCAATACCCCAACGCAAATGATATAGCTTACCTAGTTCTTCCTTAGAATAGTCGTCTTCTGAAAGATTTGTAATAAGTATTTCTTCATCTGATTCGCCATTTTCATTCGTCAGCCCAATCCGAACTGTTCTGAAGGTCAGTTCATTTTCGGCAGATATAAATTTATGTGTTACAAGGCAATCATCTTCACTGGCTTTTATACCTTTTACAAAGGATTTGTCGCATCTAAAGATGTATTTTGCCCCGCAATCAGTAAGCTTCTGTAACAGTTTTGCCGATGGGTAGCCTCTATCAAACAAATACAGTACCTTTTCGAAACCATATCTGCCGTTAATATAGTCGATATGCCTTTCTGCCAAATCTCTTTCGCTGCTTTTGCAGGGGGATATTACCGCATCAAGGTACAATCCGTTGAGAACGTCAAAAGCACATGATGACAGCGCCTGATTTTGAGGTGCGTTGCCGGTAATCTGACTTCCAAAATGTTGTGCAAGCTCTGCCGAATCCGGCAAATTCAGGCGGCATCCATCTATTGCAACTACAAGATACTCATTTGATGTCTTATAATCGGCTTTCCTATAGAAAGTATCCGTGATTACCTGAAAAATTTCCTTGATCGCTTCTGGTTTTATTAATTGTCTACGTTTTGAAAAGGCTTGCTTAGAGTAAGTGTCGTTCATGTTCTCGTTCTCCAGTAGGAAGTTATTCAGTTCTACCTGAATGCTTCTTTTTGATGGATTCAGCAGCAAAGAGATAAAAGCCTCAAATGATATTTTGCATCTTGAAGGTCTCGGATAGAAATGCTTCTTTGTCCATGCATTTAAGCGATAATTCTCTGAGCGTATCGTTTCGTTGGCGTTTTCCAACATTTCCTTTGCAATCTCAATTAATTTTCTCATAAAGCACCTCGAAAGTGAAATTTCACATTTCGATTTTTTTTGGCGCTTCTTTATTTGTCAATTCGCATTATTTACAATCTTTTGTGCCGATTTTTGTATATTTTTACGTGTCCACGTTAGGTTGACGGCATTGCCCCGCTGGGGAAGGTGCCGCCCGCAGGTGGCGGATGAGGTATGCTTCCTGAAATTCTATGTTAGGAAGGTTTTCTGTTTTGGTAGTGCATCCAATGACCTCTTCCGTCTCGCTTCGCTCGCCAGCTTCCCCAGCGGGGAAGCCTTGGCTCTTACCGCCATTGGGGGCGGTTCGTTTGTTCATAATTTGTTTACTCATTCAATTACCGTGTTATTTTTTTGCTTTCCTCTTGCCTTGTAGGTGTTACTATGATGTGTAACAGCAAGCTAAACTCTAAAAGTCTCTTTTGGAGTCTAAGGCAGACTTTTAACACAATGAAAGATGGCAGTTCTAAAAACCCGAGTTTGCCACTTGCAAAATTAATTTTTTTAATTTTTTTGGGTTTACGGAACTATTTCAAGAGGTTACTTTTTGTCAACTGGCAAACTCAGGAAAAATGGTGTGCAAGGTCTACCATGGGGCTTGCTAAGGGGATTATGCGTGTGATATAATAATTGTTAAAGAAATTAATGTGGTATTTTTTCACTCCCTACGGGATAACCGAAAACAATGCACACACTCTATTCGGTTACAAATATCAGAAATGGAGGGATTTCCCGGTGAAAAAGAAGCTAAGCCGTCTGCTTTGGCCAGATATGTTCCTATACTTTATCCTTTTCGCTGGGTTTGCTGTAGCTGCCGGTGTGCTGAGACAGTATGTGCTGGCACTGAGTTCTGGAATCGTGTGCTTGGGTGCCTATTTGATCTTCCGCATCAGCCGAAGCCGCCGGAAAAAGGCACTGGCAGAATATATTGATGCCGCTGTTGGCCATAACGCCATTGACAGTGCCGTTCCCTTCCCCGCTGTGCTGGTACAGCCTCAAAGTGGAGAGATTCTTTCAAGCAACCAGCTATTTTCCGCAATCACGCAGGATGCCAGAATTCATTATCTTTCCGAGCTTTTCCCAGATTTTACCACCGACTGGCTTCAAGAGGGAAAAACAGAAAATCCAATACCTGTCACGCGGAATAACTGCCGTTACCGTGTTGCAGGAAATCTGCTTCTGAGCGAAGACGAGGCCGGACAGGCTGTAGCCTCCCTGTATTTTATTGATGAGACACAGCTTCTGCTTCTTAAAGAGGAATATGCCGCCTCCCGTCCTGTGGTGTGCATTATTCTGATTGATAACTACGATGAGCTGACCAATAATCTGCCGGATTCCAGCATTTCCAGTCTGAATGCCGGACTGGATGCACGTATTAAGCACTGGGCAGACGGTGTTGGCGGTCTGCTGCGAAAGCTGGAGCGAAATCGCTATCTATTCTTACTGGAAGCCAGAAATCTTTCCGTCATTACCGACCAGAAATTCTCTATCCTTGAATCCATACGCTCCATTGTCAATCCTCGCGGCGTTCACGCCACCATCTCGCTTGGCATTGGATGCGATGGCGCGGATTTTGAAGAGGGCTACACCTTCGCCAATCTGGCCATTGAAATGTCTCTGGCACGCGGCGGCGATCAGGCTGTCCTGAAGGATCGCTACAATTTCTCCTTCTACGGTGGACGCAATGTGGAAACCGATCGGCGGACGAAGGTTAAAACCCGCGTTATGGCCAACTCCCTGTGTGAGCTGATTTCCCAATCCAGCCATATCTTTATTATGGGTCACAAAAACGCTGACCTTGACTCTGTCGGTGCCGCCTGCGGTATTGCCTGTATCTGCCGAAAGCTAGGAAAAAAGGCTAGAATTGTCATTGATCGGGAGAAAAACGCCTCCGCGACCTTGTTAAAAAAGCTGGAGCAGCAGCCGGAATATCACAGTTGCCTGATTTCCGGGCAGGATGCCCTGCTGATGGCAGACCCGAAGAGCCTTTTAATTGTGGTGGATACCAACCGCCCGGGGCAGACCGAGTGCAAACCGCTTCTTGAATGCATCAGCCGCGTATGCATCATCGACCACCATCGCCGTGCCGCAGATTATATTGAGAATGCTGTACTAAATCTCCACGATCCCTTTGCCTCCTCTGCTTCCGAGCTTGTAACTGAGCTTCTGAATTATGCAGTAGATGCCGCCGACCTTTTACCGGCGGAAGCACAGGCACTTTTGAGCGGCATTGTGCTTGATACCAAGAATTTTGGTATGCGCACCTCCAGCCGCACCTTTGAATCTGCCGCCTTCCTGCGCCGTCTGGGTGCAGATACCGTAGATGTTAAGCTGATTTTGCAAAATGATCTAGATTCCACCATCCAGCGTTACCATATCGTGCAGGAGGCGCAGGTCTACCGCGATAATATTGCCATTGCCGCGCTGGAGCATCCCACCTCCAGAATTATTGCCGCACAGGCAGCCGATGAGCTTCTGACCATTTCCGGCATTACTACCTCCTTCGTCCTCTATCCCGATCCCAAGACGGAGCAGGTCATTGTTTCCGCACGAAGCTTCGGCAATACCAACGTGCAGGTTATTTTAGAGCCGCTCGGCGGCGGCGGCAATGCCGCTATCGCGGGTGCCCAGATTTCTGACCAGAGCATCAGCAGTGTGCTTACCGCACTGCTTCATTCCATAGACCAGTATTTTGAGGCCGTTTAATGGCCGTAGCGCAGAAAGGAGTATGTTACTATGAAGGTTATTCTCCAGCAGGACATCAAAGGAAAGGGCAAAAAGGGTCAGATGATTGAAATCTCTGATGGCTATGCCCGCAACTATCTGCTTCCCCGCAAGATGGCTGTGGAAGCCACTGCGGACAACGTCAATACGATGCGCATGACCGATAAAGCACGCATTGACCGCGAAACCCGTGAACGCGCTGAAGCCATTGCCACCCGTGACCGCATGAAGGAAATTATCGTCCATTTGCAGGCCAAGGGCGGCGGTGCAGGCAAGCTTTTTGGCTCTGTCACAGCACAGGAAATTGCCGATGCCCTACAGGCACAGGAAAATATTGTACTGGATAAGCGTCGCATTATTATGGATGAATCCATTAAAAACGTTGGTCTCTACACCATCCGCTGCAAGCTGGGCTATGAGGTAATCGGCAGCTTCCGCCTGGATGTGAAGGAGCTGTAGGCACAACCCCTATACAAAAAAGACGGAGGTGAGCAAAATTGGATGAGCTTCTGCATCGGCAAATGCCCCAATCTCTGGAGGCCGAACAGGCCGTGCTGGGTGCCATGCTGATTGACAGCCGCTGCATTAATGATGTCATCGGCGTTTTGCAGCCGGATGAATTTTATCTTCCGCAAAACCGCGACATTTACGAAACGATATACTCCATGTTCAACTTTTCTCAGGCGGTAGACCCTGTGACCGTGCTGGACAAGATGAAGGAGCGCGGCATCTTTACGGAGAAGTCTACCTCCTACCTGATGCAGCTCATGGAGATTACGCCCACCGCCGCCAATGTTCGCCAGTATGTGCAGATCGTCAAGGACAAGGCGCTGCTCCGCGCTGTGGCTGAGGCCGCAACGGATATCAACGAATCGGTATTTGATGGCGTTGGCACAGCACAGGACATTCTGGAGAACGCGGAAAAGAAAATTTTTGCCCTTCGTAAGGGAAACGTTGGCGATACACTGGAGCATATTGGCACAGTGCTTTTAAAGGTCTTTGACCGCCTCACTGAGCTTGCCGAAAGCGGCAATGCCTTTCCCGGTCTTCCTTCCGGCCTCATTGATCTTGACCGAAAAATTAACGGTTTGAACAAATCAGACCTGATTTTGATTGCTGCCCGTCCCGGCATGGGCAAAACCTCTATCGCCCTGAACATTACCCTGAACGCCGCAAAAAAAAGCAAAAAAACAGTTGCTTTCTTCTCTCTGGAAATGTCCAGAGAGCAGTTGGGTATGCGTCTGATGTCCAATGAAAGCTTCGTAGATAACCAGAAGCTGGTCACCGGCCAGCTCAGCGAGGACGAATGGGGCAAGCTGGGCATGGCTTCCTCCGCTCTGTCGCAAACCGATATTCGCGTAGATGACAACCCCACCATTACCGTGGCGGAAATCAACGCCAAATGCCGTAGGCTGGACAATCTGGGTTTGGTCATTATTGACTATCTCCAGCTCATGACCTCCTCCGGCGGCAAGCCCACGAGCGGGGAAAACCGTCAGCAGATCGTCTCTGACATCTCCCGCGCTCTGAAAATTATGGCCAAGGAGCTGAATGTTCCGGTCATCTGCCTGAGCCAGCTATCCCGTGCCAACGAATCGCGTCAGGATAAGCGACCCATGCTCTCTGACCTGCGTGAATCCGGTGCCATTGAGCAGGATGCTGATGTGGTCATGTTCCTGTACCGTGATGATTATTATCACGAAAATTCTCCGGAAAAGAACGTGGCGGAGTGCATCGTTGCCAAAAACCGCCACGGCGAAACCGGCACCGTCAAGCTCCAATGGCTTCCGCAGTTTACCACCTTCACCAACCGGGAGTGGCAGCATGAAGAATGATCCGTTCCTACAGGGGATTTTAGATACCGGCCTAATTCCCCCCGGCACTACCGTTACCTGCGCCGTCTCGGGCGGTGCAGACTCCATGGCACTTCTCTGGGCGCTATGCTGTCTTCGGGAGTCTTTAAATCTCAAGCTGTTCTGCGCCCATTTTAACCACGGTCTGCGGAAAAACGCGGCGCAGGATGCCGTCTTTGTGCGCGATTTCTGCCAAACGCATGATATTCCTTTTATTTGTGAAGCTAAAAATGTCGCCGCGGAAGCCCTCCCCGGAGAAAGTCTGGAGTTGGCTGCACGGCGGCTTCGCTATGCCTTTCTGGATAAAACCGAGGGGCTTCTTGCCACCGCACACACCGCCGACGATAATCTGGAGACCCTGCTTCTGCGTCTGACACGCGGCACCTCCCTGCGCGGTATGGGCGGCATCCCGGAAAAGCATGGCCGCCTGATTCGCCCCATTTTATTTGCCACGCGCACACAAATTCTTGAATTCCTCTCCCGCGAGCAGATTTCCTACCGCGAGGATGAGAGTAACCAGACCGATTTCTGCCCCAGAAATCGGATGCGGCATCACGTGGTGCCGCTTTTGCGCACAGAAAATCCGCAGGTAAGCACACAGGCACTTACTCTTGCCAAAACGCTCCGGGAGGAGGATGCCTTCCTGTCCTCTCAGGCAGCCGAGCAATTGGAAGCTGCCAGAGTTCCCGGCGGCTATAGCTGCAAAAAGCTGATTGCCCTACCCCCGGTGCTCTATCGCCGCGCCCTGTTTTCAATTTTGCAGGATGCCGGTATTGAAGCTCCCGCGCAGTGCCATTTTCTGCTTTTGTCCAACTTAGTGCAATCGGCAAAGCCCTCGGCAAAGGCCAGCTTTCCCGGCAATGTGCTTCTGGAGCGGCGCTACGATCTGCTGTGTACAGGCGCGGATACCGCCCCCATTCCTATAACACCAATACAAGTACCGGGAATTACGCGGATTCCCAGCTCTAAAAGCTACATTTTATGTACCTTAGAAAAAAAGAGTGAAAAAGTACAAAATAACACTTTCACTTTTCAGCTCTCATGTGATATGATAGACATCGGCAGTTTCGTGGTTCGCTCCCGGCGGGAGGGAGATCTGCTGCACCTTCCCTCCGGCAGTCGCAGTCTCAAGCGCCTTTTCATTGACAGAAAAATACCGGCCTCCCTGCGCAGCCGTGTGCCAGTATTGGCAGATCAAAACGGTGTCATCGCTGTGGGTGGGCTGGGCGCAGATATCCAAAGACAGTGTGCGGACAGTGATGCCTACCTTTATATTCAGATAGAACAAGAGGATGATTTTCATGATGGATGATATCGATCGTATTCTTATATCCCAGCAGGAGCTGGAGCAAGGTGTTGCAAAGCTGGGCGCACAGATTGCGGCAGAATATGCCGACAAAAATCCTGTTTTTTTGGGTGTGCTTAAAGGCGTGGTTGTGTATTTCTCCGACATGATCCGTGCTACCCCAATTCCCTGTGAAATTGACTTTCTTGCCGTCAGCTCCTACCGCTCCGGCACCAATGCGGGGAAGGCTGTCATGAAAAAGGATGTCTCTATAGATATTCGGGGTCGTCATGTGGTGATTCTGGAGGACATTCTGGACACCGGGAAAACACTGAAATTTGTCGTGGAGCATTTGCTGTCTATGGAACCAGCTTCCCTCAAAATCTGCACCTTGCTGGATAAGCCGGATCGCCGTGAGGTGGAGATTGAAGCTGACTATGTCGGCTTTACCATCCCCAATGAATTTGTTGTCGGTTATGGCCTGGACTTTGCCGAAAAATATCGCAATCTTCCCTTTGTCGGTGTCCTGAAGCCCGAAATTTACGAAAAAGCTTAGGAGGTTCTCCTTGAAGAAGAAACCAAAATTTGCGGCATTGATTCTATATGCCCTGTTCATTCTGGTTGGTGTTCTGCTTATCAGCTCCTTTGCCAAGCAGCCTGACACAGCGGAGATTCCTTATTCTCAGGTTGTCGAGCTGTTTGAAAACGAGCAGGTCAAATCCTTTGTAATCAAAGATGATGTAATCACCATGGAGCTGAACACGCCCTACATGGAGCAGGAGCAGGTCTACTCCCCCATGGTGGATTTCACGCTCTTCTATTCCGATCTCAACGATCTGGTGCGGGAGCAGAAGGAAAAGGGCATCGTTGAAAGCTACGATTATCCCCCTTACACCCAGCCCTCCATTTTTTCCACCCTGCTGCCCTATATCATTGTCGGGCTGATCTTCCTTCTTTTGTGGTTCTTCCTGATGAACCGTGCCAACGGCGGGCCAAATGCTATGAAGTTTACGCGTTCTGGTGCCCGTCCGGCAAGCGATAAGGATAAGGTCACATTCCTTGATGTGGCCGGTGCAGAGGAAGAAAAGGCAGAGCTGGCAGAAATTGTAGATTTCCTGCGCGACCCGGAAAAATATACCAAAATGGGTGCCAAAATTCCCAAGGGCATTCTGCTGGTGGGTCCTCCGGGAACCGGCAAAACTCTGATTGCCAAGGCTGTCGCAGGTGAGGCGGGGGTACAGTTCCTGTCCATCTCCGGCTCTGAATTTGTAGAGCTGTATGTCGGTGTCGGTGCCAGCCGTGTCAGAGACCTGTTTGAGCAGGCCAAGAAAATGGCACCCTCCATTGTGTTCATTGATGAAATTGATGCCGTTGGCCGCAGAAGAGGCGCAGGCCTCGGCGGCGGTCATGACGAAAGAGAGCAGACCCTCAATCAGCTCCTTGTAGAAATGGATGGCTTCGGCAAAAATACCGGTGTCATTGT
This sequence comes from Faecousia sp., assembly GCA_045601345.1. Lineage (GTDB taxonomy): Bacteria > Bacillota > Clostridia > Oscillospirales > Oscillospiraceae > SVMC01. The sequence continues at coordinate 48,632 of JAZRZL010000038.1, forward strand.
CATGGCAGCCACCAACCGCAAGGATATCCTTGACCCAGCACTGCTTCGCCCCGGCAGATTTGACCGTCAAATCTATATCGGTGTTCCCGATTCCCGCGGCAGAGAGGCCATTTTGAAGGTACACGCCAAGGATAAGCCGCTGGCAGAGGATGTCGATTTAGGTGTCATTGCCAGAGCCACCACCGGCTTTACCGGTGCAGACCTTGCCAATTTGCTCAACGAATCTGCCCTTCTCTCCGCACGGCGCAATCAGCGCTTCATCACCATGCCGGATCTGGAAGAGGCCATCATGAAGGTCATTGCAGGACCGGAAAAGCGCTCCCGCGTCATTACGCCCCGCGAGAAAAAGCTCACTGCCGTCCATGAGGCCGGTCATGCTGTTGCCATCTACCATCTGCCCACCTGTGACCCGGTGCATCAGATCACGATTATCCCCCGCGGCAGCGCAGGCGGCATGACGATCTCCCTGCCCGATCACGACCAGAGCTATAACACCCGGACGGAAATGTTTGAAGACATTGTTGCCGGTCTGGGCGGCAGAGTGGCTGAGCAACTCCGACTGGGCGATATCTCCACCGGTGCCTCCAGCGATATTTCCCATGCCACCGCCATTGCCCGGGATATGGTTGCCCGTTATGGCATGAGTGAGCTGGTCGGCACGGTAGACTACAGCAACAGCAGCGAAATATTTGTCGGGCGCGATTATGAAAAGACCAAATCCTACTCTGAGCGTACCGCCGGGGATATTGATGAAGAGGTTAAGCGTATCGTGAACGAGGCCTACGCCAAGTGTACCGCCATCCTCACCGAGCACGGCGACCAGCTTGACCGCGTGACCAGCTTCCTTCTGGAGCATGAGACCATGAGCCAGAAGCAGTTCCTTGCCTGCATGGAAAACCGGGAAATTCCCACGGATGACAACAGCTCCCTGTTTGACAGCTTTGTTGAAAATAAGAACGAATCATTCTGACGCAGCTGCTTAGTGAAGGATGTTTTTTGAATATGGATTTTGTACGGCAAAATCCGATACTCGTTTTTTTGGAGGAGAATTTAATGGGATATCCAAATAGTTGTCTGGAGAACAGTGAACGCTATCAGATTCTGCGACCGTATCTCAACGTGAATGAGCAGGTTCTTTGGTCGGGAAATCCCTGTACGACGAGAAAGAACAAAACCAATGTTTTCTTTCTTGTTTTTATGATTTTTTGGACAGGATTTTCCGTTTTCTGGACGGTTACGGCAACCTTTGCCGGAGGGGCTTTCGGACTGTTCGGCATCCCGTTCCTCGTGATTGGCTTCTTTACGCTGTATCAGTTTATTATCGCCCCGAAAAAGAAGATCCCCCGCACGGTTTACGCCGTGACCAATACCCGGGCGATCCTTCTGATCCCGTCAAAAAATGGGTATGATATGACCTCCTATTTGTTTCATTCGATGCAAGGTGTCAACCTCTCTGATATGAAGGAGGATAGCGGCTCAATCGTCTTTCCTGGCAGATATAGCGTTTTCAACGAATACGGATACCGAAATCCCACGATAGGAAACATTCATTCTGTTGCAATCCCAACGGATCGCTTCCTTCTGATTGACGGCGTGAACAAGGTTTACCGTCTGATTATGGATCAGATTGAAGCACAGAAATAAGAATTTGAACGAGCCTATGAACCATTTTATCTCAAAAGGATAACCACGACAAATTTCAGTTTGTCTGGCAAAGAATTACCCGCCGAATAGGATATCCTCCTTTTCGGCGGGTTCTCTTGTGCAAAAATATCCCTATGAGACTGTATTTCCCGGCGGCTGCGTTTTTTCTCTTGCTCCATGGAAGAACGCATAGTATAATAAAGATAAAGAAAAAATGATGCTGAAAGGAGTTTTGCTCATGGAATTTCGGCTTCTGACCATCGGCGATGTCGTTGCGCCCTCCGGACTCAATCTGGTCTGCAAGCGGCTTCGGCAGTTAAAAAAAGAGTACGGTGTCCACCTGTGCATTGTAAACGGTGAAAATGCCTCCAATGTCGGCATCACGCCGGAGCAGGCTGACCGTCTATTCGATACCGGGGCAGATATCATCACCCTCGGCAACCATGCCTTTTCCCAGCGCAGCATCGTTCCCATGACGGAGGATAACCCCTATTTACTGCGTCCGGCCAACCTCTCTCCCCTCACCCCCGGTAGGGGCTGGGGCATCTTCGATACCTGCGCAGGCTCTGCGGCGGTTATGGTGCTGCAAGGCCGTGTTGCGATGGATTATACGCCGGATAATCCATTTCTGGCAGCCGAACGCATCCTCAAAGGCTTAGATACCAAGCTGATTTTTGTTGAGATGCACGCGGAGGCCACCTCGGAAAAGCTGGCTATGGGCTATCATCTGGACGGAAAAATCAGCGCCCTCTGGGGGACACACACCCATGTGCCCACCGCCGATCTGCAAATTCTCCCCGGCGGCACTGGCTATGTCACCGACCTCGGCATGAGCGGCCCCATCGGCGGCATTCTTGGCATCAAACCCGAGCTATCCATCGCCCGCTTCCGGGGGGAACTGCCCCGCCGCTATGAACCGGCTCCCGGCCCGTGCAAAATAGAGGGGGCGCTGTTCCTCATCGACACCGAAACCGGCCTTTGCCGGGATACAGAAAGGGTGTTTTACCGTGATTAAATTTCTTCACGCCGCAGATTTTCATCTGGATTCCGCCTTTGCAGCCCTACAGCCCGAGCAGGCTGCCGCACGGCGGCAGGAGCAACGGGAGCTTTTAAAGGATTTATCCGAGACCTGCCGCCAATATGAATGCAATTTGCTTCTTTTATCAGGTGATCTGTTTGATGGGCGCAGTGTGTACCGCGATACACTCGACGCTCTCTGGGAAGCACTGTCCGAATGCGGCGCTAAGGTATTCATCAGCCCCGGCAACCATGACTATATTCACCCCGCCTCCCCTTATTTGACCCGCACATGGCCGGAAAATGTGCACATTTTCACCTCTCCTAAGATTGAAGCAGTAAGTGTGCCGGAGCTGGGCTGCACCGTGTATGGAGGAGCCTTCACCGCGCCCAATATGCAAAATATGCTGCACGGCTTTCAGGCTCCTGAGGCGCAGACCAATTTCATGGTGCTCCATGCCGATCCCCTTGCTCTAGATTCGCCCTATAACCCCATCTCTGCCGGGGACATTGCCGACAGCAGACTGACCTATCTGGCACTTGGCCACGTGCATCAGCGAAGTAACCTCAATCATACCGCAAACACCTTCTATGCATGGCCCGGCTGCCCCATGGGGCGCGGATTTGATGAAACCGGCGCGAAGGGCGTTTTCCTCGGAGAAGTCGAAGGAAATGAGGTTTCCTGCCGCTTTCTGCCCTTCTCCGGCCGCCGTTACGAATGTCTTCGCGTGAAAGTAAAAAATGATCCGCTGGAGGATATCCTCTCTGCCCTGCCCGAGAAAACGGAGCGCCACATTTACCGCATCATCCTCACCGGAGAAAGTGATACCATTGCGCTGCCCGCCATCTATCGTCAATTGCAGGAGCGTTTTTTTGCACTCCAGCTTCTGGACGAAACCGTACCTCCACTCTCACTTTGGACAAGCTGCGGCGAAAATACGCTGGAGGGCATGAGTCTCAACACCCTGCATCAGGCACTTGCCCTTTGCGAAACGCCAAGGCAGCGGCGCTGCATTGAGCTGGCTGCACGGCGCATTGCGGAGGTCTGTGAACGAAGGGAGATGCCGGTATTATGATCCTTGAATCCATGCACGCCACCTTTGGCAAGCTGAAAACCGAAACGCTCTCCCTGAATCCCGGCCTCAATATCCTTGAAATGCCCAATGAAACCGGAAAATCTACCTGGTGTGCCTTTCTTCTGGCCATGCTTTATGGCGTAGATACCGCCGAGCGGGAGTCTAAAGCCAACTTTCCTGTAAAAAAGCACTATGCACCCTGGTCGGGCAGTGCCATGGAAGGAAAATTACTTTTAGAGCAGAACGGGCAGCGCATCACCATTGAACGGAAAAGCACTGCCAGAGTGCCCCTCGGCGTGTTCCGTGCCTTTCTGACAGAAACGGGACAGCCGCTCCCGGAACTGACCTCCCAGACCTGTGGGCAAAGCTTACTTGGCATTCCCCGGCAGGTATTTGAGCGCAGTGCCTTCCTGCGGCAGGACGGTATTGCCATTTCCATGGATGACACCTTAGAGCAGCGTCTGGGTGCTCTGGTCTCCTCTGGGGATGAGCGAATCAGCTACCAGCAGGCCGAGCGCATTCTGCGTGAGCGCCGAAATCGCTGCCGCCATAACCACACAGGTCTCATTCCCCAAACGCAGGCCAAGCTGGATGATTTAAATGAGCGTCTGACCCGTCTGGAGGGTCTGCACGATGTTCTTGCCCGCGCCAGAGCAGATGAGAAACGCCTACAAGGAAATCTCCGTCTGCAACGGCTTCAACTCTCCACTCTACAGGCAAGACAGGCAGCGGAACGGCGTACCCAACTTGTTCAGGTTGGTGAAGAAGCCACCCAGAAAATGGATGAGGCACAAAAACTAGAAGCCGCCTGTTGCAATCTTCCCCAAATGACACAGCTCGAAGGCTGGGAGCGTGAACTGAGCCAGTTGGAAGCTCGCCAGCATACGTTGGCGCTGGATTTTGCCAGTCTCCCCCAACCAGAGGCCGCCCCCGCTGTGCCAAAGCCCTTCCTCGGCCTGAACAACGATGCCATCGGGCAGCGCGCCAATGTGGATGAAGCCCGGATGCGTCTTCTTGCAAAGCAAAAGAAGCCTTCCCCCCTGTGGTGGAGCATTCTGACGGGGGTGCTTGCTGTTGCCGGTACGGTATGCGCCTTTGCGCAGCTTTCCTTCCTGATGTGGCTTGCCTTTGCCTCTGCCGTCTGTGTTGCCCTTGGAGGAGCCATCAGCTTCTTCCTATGCAAACGGAAATGGAAGCAGGCACAGAAGGAGCTGGAACAATACTATCACGACTATGGTATCCGCTCTCCCGATGCGCTCTGCGATTTGGCAGACCGCTGCCGCGAGGCCTATAAGCAATGGGAGAGCAACCAGCGAAAGCAGGAACAGGAGCTGGAAGCCCTGAACCATGCCCGTGCTGTGCTGGAGCAGGACTGGGAAAAGCTACTGCAAATCATCCGCCCCATTCTAGGCCGTCAGCTTTCCGTATCCGATGCCCCTACCGCAGTCCACGCCGCCATTACCCAACGCATGGAGAGCGAAAATGCCTCGCGCACAGCCGAACAGGCCTACCGCCACTATTTGAGCCTGAAGGAAGCCATTGGTGATATACCCAACAAAAAGGTGCCGGAGGTAGAAATCCCGCAGGGGAAGACCATCCCCACATTGCAGGCAGAGATTTTCAGCAACGAGCGGGAACTTCAGCAGGCGCGCTCCACAATTGACCATAGTGAAGGTCAGTTCAGCACATTAGGCGATCCGATGGAGCTGAATGCAAAAAAACAGCAGCTTATGCAGCGGCTAGAAGCTCTGGAAGAGGAATATGATGCGCTCTCCACTGCCATTACCGCGCTGGGCAAGGCCAACGAGCAGCTGCAAAAGCAGTTCTCTCCTAGGCTTACGGAGCTTTCTGCTTCCTATCTCTCCCGTCTCACCGGGGGCGCTTATACAAAGCTGGTGCTTGCGCGTGACCTGGCCGCCAGTCTCTATGCCGCCGATGCCCCCGCCAGTCGGGAAGCTGCCTATTTCAGCGGCGGTACGCAAGACCAGCTTTATCTTGCCGTGCGTCTGGCTGTCAGCCGTCTTCTCGCGCCCGAAGCGCCCCTGATCTTAGATGATGCGCTGGTACGCTTCGATGATGAGCGGCTCATGGCAGCTTTGAAGGTATTGAAGGAGGAAGCCAAAACCAGACAGGTGCTCCTTTTCACCTGCCAAAGCAGAGAAAAAGCTGCCCTCAAAACCCTATAAACAGAAAATGTGATGCATTTCCAAAGCGGATTTGCATCACATTTTTATTACACTTCTTTATACATGGCAGCGGCATCGTCCTTGCGGACATTGTCAGCCACCTGCAGCACCTCGACCCGGACGGTTCGGGCACCAAATTGAAGCTCAATGGTATCACCGACCTTCACATCATAGGAGGCCTTGGCAGGACGGCCATTGACATTGACGCGGGCGTTATCGCAGACTTCGTTGGCCACGGTACGGCGCTTAATGAGGCGGGATACCTTTAAATATTTGTCAAGACGCATATTGCATCCTCCATTCCTTTTTGTAGTGCAGCAGCGCTCTTGAAGCTGACCGTGGTATGCGCTGGGATTTGCACAGGCGCACCCGTCCGAGGATTTCTGCCCGCACGGGCAGCGCAGTGCTTGGGGGTGAAGGTGCCAAAGCCGCTGAGCTGCACCTTTTCCCCTCTTTGCAGAGTCTGCGCCATGGTATCCAGCGCTGCCGAAATCATTTGTGTTGTCTGCGAAATCGTCAGACCCGTCTGCTGTGCTACAGCTTCAATCAGCTCTGATTTGTTCATATTTCTTCCTTCCACACACGATTATCTAGATTTCCAGTGTTTTCTGCCTGTTCCACGCGGCGAATAAAGCGCTCAGATGCGGCATTTAATGCATCCTCCGGGTCAATTTGCATCTCCCTTGCGTACCCGGTGAGCGCAAAAAGTGCATCCCCCAGCGCCTTCTCCCGGTTTTCTCCATCGACAGATTTCAGCTTTGCAAGGGCTGCTTCGGCATCTTCCATGGGTGACTGTCTGCGAAGTCCAGCCTTTTCTGCTTTAGTATGCAGTTTTTCTGCCCGCCACAGAGCAGGAAGGGTGCGCGATACGCTGTCCATCGCCTGCGTGTGGGTTTTATGTCCGTTCAGACTGCGCTTGACATTGTCCCAGCGGTCAAGTGCTTCATCGGCAGAATCGGCTTGCTTCTCTCCAAAGAGGAAGGGATGCCGGTCAACGAGCTTGCGGCAAACACCGTCGATCACCTCATCCATGGTAAAGCGTCCGGCCTCCCGCTCCAAATCAGCATGGAATAGCACCTGATAGAGTACATCGCCCAGCTCCTCGCACATATGCACGGGATCATCCTGATCTATTGCCTCGCAGACCTCATAGACCTCCTCAATAAAGTTGCGGCGGATGCTGCTATGGGTCTGGACACTGTCCCACGGGCAGCCGCCGGGTGTACGTAAAAATGCCGTAAGCGCTAAAAGATCCTCAAAATTGTAGTGGTTTTTTATGGTAAATTTTTCCATATCTATTCCTGCTTTCATTTTTTGATCCGTAAAATAGAGGCAATCTTATCCCCCTTGGGAAGCAGCGCACAGTCATCAAGTGTGATGATCTTCATCACGACTACCAGAAGCAGATACAGCACACCTGCCACGCAGATGGCACCAAGGCAGCAAAGCCTCTGAGAAGAAAGGATGCGGCTTAACGCGCCGTAGCTTGCATAGGCCGCACCGCCCATAAGCAAAGCGGCAAGGGTCGGCTTGAGCATGGTTCTGCGGAAGGAGGGAGGCGTAGTATTGCGGCGAAGAGCAATGAGGTTCAGTATGGTGATAGCGGCATAGCAGCATATGGTGCCGATGGGCGCACCGACAATATGGAAGGTACGGGTGCCAACCAGAATATAGTTGATAATGACCTTCACAACGCCGCCGATGATCATATGAATGACCGGCGTTTTGACATCCCCATGTGCCTGCATAATGGCATTGGTCACCAACACCAGAGAATTGAATACCACGGCAAGACCCAGAATGGCAAGAATCGCCGTACCAGTGGACAGTGCCTCGCCAGAATATCCGCGTAGGAGCTGGAGAATGGGGTTGGCCAGTACCGCAAGTCCGATTGCGCAGGGCAGCGCCAGCAGTGCCATAATACGAACCGCACTCTCCTCCACCATGCGGGCATTCTTTCGGTCATTGATCGTCAGGTGGGCAGTAATGGCAGGAATGGCCGAAATGGTGATGGGCGTAATGAAGGCGCAAGGCAGATTGAAAATCGTCTGGCAGAAGTTATAAATGCCCTTGAGTACATCCGCCTCCGACTGCATAAAACCGGCAGCGCCCAAAAGGCGACCCATAACAATTTTTGCATCAACGAGGTTGATGATTTGCAGACCCGCAGAGCCAAGGGTGATCGGGATGGCAATGCCCAGCAGCTTCTTTGCTGTCGTGCCGGTAGACAGCACCTCGCCGCCCATGGCCTCCAGATGCCGGTCTGCTTTCCGATGCTTGAGACCTAAATACAGCGTGGATACCATCGTGCCGATGGTCACACCGATGATGGCACCGCCGGCAGCCAACGGCACATTGTTCCAGCGCTTCATGATGATCCACGCTGCGCTATAGCCCAGAACCAGCTTACACAGAGCTTCAAAAATCTGGCTGACAGAGGTGGGTACCATATTGCCCTGCCCCTGGAAATAACCGCGATAAGCGGAAATGAGGCAGATAAACAGCAATGACGGTGCCAGTGCCAGAATCGCATACCAGGAATCCGGGGAATTCATGAATCTGGCCAGTGGCCGACATAGAATTGCCATGCCGCCCGCGCCGACAATGCCGATGGCAAGGAAGACTGAGCGGGCGGTACGGTAGATTTTTTTGATCTGCCGACCCTGTTCCAGTGCCTGTGCCTCCGAAATCATGCGGCTCATGGCCACCGGCAGGCCGGTAGTGGCAATCATCAAAAGAACGGAATAAATATCATAGGCCGTGGTGAAATAGCCGAAGCCCGCATCACCGATCAGGCCGCCCAGCGGGATTTTATAGCACGCACCAATGATTTTTACAATGGCGGCAGACAACGCCAGAACTGCCGCACCACCTAAAAAGGTTTGCTTTTTTAAAGATTTATCGTTCAATGCTAAGGACTTCCTTTCAATGACGGGTTATACTCAATCCGCGAACACATGGGGAATGCCGTACTCAGTCAGCTCCCGCATGACGCTCTCCATATCAATGGTGAGGAATTTTCCATTCATATAAAGAATTTTGCCGCGCACCATGGTCATCACCACATCATTGCCGCGTGCGCTGTAGACCAGATTAGACAGCACATCATGGCAGGGAATCAGATGGGGCTGGGTAAAATCCAGTGCAATCAGATCAGCATCCATGCCTACCTTGATTTGGCCGCATTCATTTTCTCTGCCCTGTGCCTTGGCACCGCAGACCGTTGCCATGGTCAGCACAGCAGCAGGCGGCAGTGCAGCAGGATCATTTTTGACGATTTTGGCACACAGCGCAGCAGCTTTCATTTCCTCAAACATATCAAGATTATTGTTGGAGGAATCGCCATCCGTGCCAAGCGCCACATTCATACCGGCCTCAATCATCGCCGTCACATCGGCACAGCCGCTGGCAAGCTTCATATTGGAGACAGGATTATGGACAGCCGTAACATGATGGGCAGCCAGAATACGGCGATCCTCATCATCGAGCCATACACAGTGGGCGGCAATGGAGCGGGTATCAAAAACATGGTGGCAGTTGAGCACCTGTGCAGGTGTCAGGCCGTTGCGCTCCAAGGAAGCCTCATGTTCGGATTTGGTTTCGGACAGATGGATATGCATTCCAAGTTTATTATTGATCGCATACTCACTCAGCGCATCCCAGACGCGGTAATCGGAGGTATATTCTCCGTGGATGCACACCTCAGCCTGAATTCTGCCGTTGTCATAGCCATGCCACTTTTTGTGCAGCTCCATCATTTCCACACAGGCCGGGAAGGTCTCTACATCAAATTCTTCGGCAAACATCGTTGTTCCGCGGGAGATATTGGCCTTGATACCAGACTCTGCAACTGCTTGGCAAATATCATCACAGAAGTAGTACATATCCGATACCGAGGTTGTCCCAAAGCGGAGACATTCGGCAATGGCCAGCAGGGTTGCCGCCTTTACCGTCCGTCCATCCAGACGATCCTCACGCGGGAAAATATAGTCATTCAGCCAGGTTTGCAGATCATAGCCATCGGCATAGCCGCGAAGAATGCTCATAGGCAGATGGGTATGGCAGTTGATGAGACCGGGCATAAGCACCAGACCGGTGCCGTCAATGATCTGGGCTGGCTGCTCCTCCGGCGCACTTTTGCCCACGTGGCTGATCTTCCCATCGGTCACGCCGACAAAGGCGTTGGGATAGACGTGCAGTGCTGCATCCATTGTAACGCAGGTAATATTGGAAAATAAAATGTCCATAAGAACCTCCTGTTAATCCTTAATAAATTCCTGCCGCAGAATGGATGAGTCCGGCACCATCTCCGGGGCAAGGGGCGCGATGGCGGGAAGCGCCTGAAGAATTTCGTCAATCAGGCCACGCTGCGGCACATCCGGGGGAAGCTGCTCCAGCATGGGCTTTGCCATATAGCCCAGCACGGGAACCTCATAGCCCAGAGTGGAGTCAATGGTAATATCTGCTGTGGACGCATAGGGCATCACATACAGCCGCTCTCCGCGCCGCACACTGCCCCACATTTCCAGCGTCCCCAACGGATCCTGATGCCGGAAATTGTAGTCACGCACCATGCGCCGCAAAAGGCGGATTTTCATACAGTCAAACAGCACCTTCCCCTTTCGGGTCAGGGGTGTCGATGGCGCAACAAATACCCGGATAGCACCGGGACAGCGGTCGGCAATCAGCGGATGCAGTGCCGTAATGCCTTCAAAAATCACCGCTTCCTTCTCCCCAAGCTGCATGGGACGCGCAAGCGCCGGTTCGCGGCGTTGGGTTTTGAAATTGAAGTGCGGAAGCATGACGGTTTCCCCACGGCTCAGGGCATTCATCTGCTCATTGAGCAGCAGCAAATCTAATCCCAGGGGGGATTCATAATCCGGTCTGCCATCATCATCCAGCGGATATTCCTCATCATGATTCCGGTAATAGTCATCCAAGCTGACCACATGGCACAGGATATCATAATGACCAAGATAGCCCGCAAGCGTAAGGGCAGTGGTCGTTTTGCTCGAACCGGAGGGACCGGAGAGCAGGATCACACGGCTCTCGGTCAACCGTGCAGCAACCGCTTCGGCTGCATCATGCACCTGCTGACGGTAATGGTGATCGCACTCGGCAATAAAGGTACCGGCACTCTTCCGAATATCATCATTAATATCAAAATTTTCCAATTCGTTTCCTCCTCTAAAACTGAATCAGAGCCAGAGCCGCATTCTTTTGGACAAGGGTATCCTCTATGCGGGCAATATACTGCTGGGGCGCTTTCGGATTGTGCTGGCGCTCCAATGTACCGTTCGGGAACATGATTTTGGTCATACCACCGCCGCCCAGAGAGATAATGCTGTGGATTTCCTCCATCATGTAAATATTGTAAAGACAATCCCGCCCGGGCTTTGTCCAGCCGACATTTTCAAAGCAGCCGGACATATATTTCTGCCGATAGAGATAGTAAGGGGCATAACCGGCTGCACGAAGCATTGCCGAAGCCTGCGCCAGCATCTGTGCCACCTCCTGTGCATCCGGAAGTCGGCAGCGGCTCTGGAACAGTGTTGCGCCCTTCTTCAGCGCAAGGGTATGGACAGTAATGTTTGCCGGGGCAAGGGCAAGAATCCGGGTAAGAGAATCGCGGAAGGTATCCACCGTATCCTCGGGAAGACCCGCGATCAAATCCATGTTGATGTTCTCAAAACCTGCCGCCACGGCTTGTTCATAGGCGCGCAGGGTATCCTCTGCACTGTGACAGCGGCCAATGGCGCGGAGAGCCTCGTTATTCATGGTCTGGGGATTGATGCTGATGCGGTCACAGCCGTTTTCCAAAAGGACACGGAGCTTTTCCTCATCCAGCGTGTCCGGGCGACCGCCCTCTACGGTGTATTCAAGAAGCTCCTGAAGGTCGAAGCTCTCGGAAATTGCCCCCATCAGGCGGCGAAGCTGCTTGGCAGATAAGGTCGTTGGAGTGCCCCCGCCGATATACAGGGTGCGGACGGTTACGCCAAGGCGCTTCATAGCCGCACCTACATGGGCAATCTCTTGAAGAAGGCATTCCAGATATTCCTCCAAAAGCCCTGCGCAGCGGTCAATGGCCTGACTGACAAAGCTGCAATAGGTGCAGCGGGTGGGGCAGAAGGGAATGCCCACATAGACAGAAACATCCCCCGGCCGCAGCAGCTCCATAGCCTTCACGGTGGCAAGGGAAGCATCCACGCACAGCGTTTGCCTTGCGGGGGTCACAAAATAGGTCTTCTCCATCAGCTTCGCGGCACTCTTTGCCGTGCCGCCGGAGAGTAGATGCCGGGTGGTAAGCTTGGTGGGACGAACGCCGGCCAGCGCACCCCAGGCGGGCTTTTCCGGCAAAAGCTTGCAGGCAGCAAGATAATAGCTTCGCTGCAAAGTCTGTCGGCGCAGAGAGACTGTCTCCCGCTCCTTTAAAAGTCGGCAGGTGGCCTGTGCTTCCTTCCCGTGCCAGACAATCCGCGTGGAAGCCGTAAGCCATTTTTCTCCCCGGAATAATGTAGAAACCGCACCATCCCCGGTAAATTTGTCGGAATCCACCGACTCCATTGGTTCCTCGGAAAACAGCGCCAATTGAAGCTGCTCTACGGCATAACGGTCATCATGACCCTGCAGATATAGCTTCATCGGCGCATGGCCTCCTGAAGATAAGGATTATTTTTTCGTTCATGCTCTAATGTAGTAGCCTCACCGTGACCGGGATAAACAAAAAGGTCGCCCTCCAAAGCGCCAAGACGCTTGAGGGAACGGTACATCTCCCGCCAGTCACCGCCGGGAAAATCCGTGCGTCCGCACGAGCCACGGAACAGCGTATCCCCGGAAAACAGCCAGTTTCCGACCCGTAGGCAGGATGAACCGGGGGTATGGCCGGGGGTGCAAAGCGCATGGAGACATACGCTGCCAAAGGACAGCACATCCCCGTCCTGATAAAGCACGGCATCCGGAATCGGCTCGCCCGACAAATCCGCAGGCAGGTCAACATCTCCCGCAGGTGCATACACCGGGCAGTCATAGACCTCCCGAAGCTGTGCCACTGCACCCACATGGTCAAAATGCCGGTGGGTCAGAACAATTCCGCGCACGGAAAAATCCAACTGGCCAAGACGGTTCATAATTTTATTTGCTTGATCGCCGGGATCAAGAATCACACCATCATGGGTTTTATCATCCCAAATCAAATAGCAATTGGTGCGGAGCAGTCCCAGCTCCAGAATTTCCATTTCCATAGTGTACTCCCGTTACGGTTTCTTTTCCATCAACTCATCCGTGTCCAGAATCAAGGTCACAGGGCCATCGTTCAGAGAATCCACCTGCATATTGGCACCGAATTCGCCATGCTGGGGTGGAAAACCCAGCGCTTCACAGATGGCAAGGAATTTTTCATATAAAGGAATGGCAATCTCAGGGGAAGCTGCACCGTTAAAATACGGGCGGCGACCCTTGCGGCAATCGCCATACAGGGTAAACTGACTGACAACCAAGACACTGCCGCCAATATCAGAAAGACTGCGGTTCATCTTGTCGTTTTCATCTGAAAAAATGCGCAGACTGAGAATTTTCTCGGCCAACTTGCGGCAATGCACCTCAGTATCCTCCGGCGCAACGCCCAGAAGAATCAATAGGCCATTTCCAATGCTTCCATTCACCACGCCGTCAATACTGACCGAAGCGTGCTTCACTCTTGTTATAACTGCTTTCATATACGTTCTCCTGTAGGTATCCTATGCGTATGCGTAGGTTTTCATGTTAATTTTGTCCTCTTCGCACATCCAGAACGCCGGATATGCAGCGGATGCGGTACTGCACCGCCTCCAATCCCTTGACATTTTCCACATCGAAGGTCAGGGTAAACATACACTTTCCGTCGGGAAGATTCCGACCGTTGACCTCAGTGACATGAACCTTAGAGGTAGACAGCACGGTGGCAATGTCCAGAAGCATATTGTTGCGGTCAAGGGTGCGTACCTCCAGACAGGTGGAGAAGGCTTTACTGCAATCTCCCGACCACTCGACATTCACCCAGCGACCCGCATTTTGCGGATCGGCCATGGAACGGACATTGGGGCAATCCCTGCGGTGGATGGAGACACCGAAGCCCTTGGTGATAAAGCCCACAATATCGTCTCCCGGCACCGGGGTACAGCAATGGGAGAATTTGATCATGCACGAATCCAAACCGTCCACAATCACGCCGGAATCGTGGTGGCGATCCTTAGGTGTTGTCTCCTTTGCCGTTTCATGGGTAGGCTGCTCCCTGATGGCGCGGTTGGCGCGGACAAGTTCCTCACGGATGCGGTTGACCGCCTTGACTGCGGACAGGCCGCCATAGCCGATGGCGGCATAGAGCTCGTTCATGGACTCAAAGCTTGAACGTTTCAGAAGGGTAGAAACCAGCTCCTCATCCTGCATCAGCAGGGCGGGTTGGATATTCATGTGCTTCAGCTCACTTTCAAAGCTGGAGCGGCCTCGCATAACATTTTCATCCCGGCGTTCCTTCTTGAACCACTGCTTGATTTTGATTCGCGCCTGATTGGACTGGCACACCTTGAGCCAGTCGCGGCTGGGACCGCGGGCACTTTTGGAGGTAATAACCTCGCAGATATCGCCGTTTTTTAGTTTCTGGTCATAGGGCGCAATGCGGTTATTGATTTTCGCGCCCACCATGGTATTGCCGATGGCGGAATGGATGGCATAGGCGAAGTCAATGGGCGTAGAGCCGGAGGGCAGGGAAATCACCTTGCCCTTGGGGGTGAAAACAAACACCTCATCATCGAACATATCCACCTTGAGAGAATGGATATAGTCCTCCGCGTCAACCTCCTGCTGATTTTCCAGCAGACGGCGCACCCATTCAAACTCCTTCTCATCTCCCTGTCCCGCAACGTTGTCCTTATACTTCCAGTGGGCGGCAATGCCGTATTCGGCGGTCTCATGCATATCCCATGTGCGGATCTGTACCTCAAAGGGGATACCCTGACGGCCAATGACAGTCGTATGGAGGGACTGGTACATATTGGGCTTCGGGGTGGAAATATAATCCTTAAATCTGCCGGGGACAATATTATAAAGGTCATGGATATGCCCCAGCACATTATAGCAGTCCGGAATGGTGTCCACGATAACGCGGAAGGCATAGAGGTCATACAGCTCGTCAATGGACTTATTCTGTGACTTCATTTTACGGTAGATGGAGTAGACGTGCTTTACGCGGCCATTGATGGCACTATGGATATTGGCCTCGCGCAGACGCTGCTGGATGGTATCCTGAATGGTCTGCATGAATTCCTCTGCCTGATCATGGTGGGCATCAAGATATTCCATCAGCTCGGCATAACCATCAGGGTCAAGATATTTGAGGCTGGTATCCTCCAGCTCCCACTTGATCTTCTGCATACCGAGACGGTGTGCCAGAGGGGCATAGATATCCATGGTCTCTCTGGATTTCGTCTTCTGCTTTTCCGGGGTCTGGTACTGCATAGTGCGGGTATTATGGAGGCGGTCTGCGATTTTGATGAGGATCACACGGATGTCCTTGCTCATGGCCATGAACATCTTGCGCAGATTTTCCATCTGCTGCTCCTCCAGCGTGGAATACTCCACACGGGTCACCTTGGTGACACCCTCTACCAAATCGGCTACAGTAGCACCGAATTTGCTCGCAATTTCGTCATAATTGGAATCCGTATCCTCAATGCAGTCATGAAGCAGCGCGGCCAGAATGGAATCGGTATCCAGACCAATTTCGGCAATAATTTCTGCAACGGCCAGAGGATGGATGATATAGGGAGAGCCGTCCTTCCGCTTCTGGGTTTCATGCTTTTTTCTTGCATAGTCCACGGCACGGTTCACCGAATCCATATCCACATTGGGCGTATAGCGGGCGATTGCTGCAACCATGGAATCATAATGCTCCTGAAAGGTTTCCATTCTATTACCTCCCTTCGGCGCATTTGCTAAGATATTGTAAAATGGCACTTTGGTTTAAATCCACCTTGCTGCCATCGGATGTGATCGTTATATGTAAATACTTAGGATGGAGCTGTAGCCGAATGAGGCCAAGCTCATGAAAGGCATCCAGGCAGACCCGAGTACGCATCAGAGAGCAGGGTTTCCCCGTAGAATGGGTTATTTTCCGACACAGGCAGGCCGCATTCTCAATAATTTCGCCATTGCTGTTGTTCGCAATCAAATAGCGCCACACAATGGCAAATTCTCCCCGGCTGGGTCGAAGCATCATGGCCTCCTGCAAAGACAGTGGCTGCCGTGTGGAGCAGCGGCGATAAATCGACTCCTCGGCGGCATTATTCTCCCGCTCATTGCGGCTCAGGCGAATATCCACCAGATTGAGCTGGACGGTGCGTACACCCTTATATTCATTCACCTGCGGTGTAAAGGCAATATCAACAACATCTCCCAAATCCACAGCTGCCTGACGCGCCGTTGTGGAAAAGAAAATGGCAGAGCAGACAGCACCGTTATCCGCACGAAGGCGCAAGCGCAGATGCTTACCGCCACCTACCTCATTGAGCTGCTCTACCAGCATATGCTCCATGCACAGCACCGGCCTCGGGCAGCCGCTGCCGCATGGCTCCAATTGCGCAAGCGCGGCGACATTTTCCATCGTTAAAAGCGGCATGGTCACAGCGCAGTCCACCTCCAGCGCAGACTTCGCTTCGCCCGAATCCATAAAGCTGCGGGCAAGCTGGCCGACCTCCCGGCGGAAATCATCAATTTGGTCTCTGCGGATGGTAAAGCCGGCTGCCAGCTCATGGCCGCCATAGCTCTCCAGAAGATACGACAGGGTACTCAAACCCGAAAACAGATTAAAGCCGCCATAGGAACGGGAGGAGGCCTTGCCCCGGTCTCCGTCCATACAGATGAGGAAGGTAGGGCAGGAATATTCCTCGGCCATGCGGGAGGCAACAATGCCCACCACACCCTGATGCCAATTTTCCCCCGCAAGCACAATCACATCCGGGGCTTCTCCACTGCCCAAACGGGAAACAGCATCCTGATAAATCTCCGATTCAATGGTCTGCCGCTGCCGATTCATACGGCACAGGGTATTGGCTCGTCTGGCAGCGTGAACCGGGTCTTCTGTGAGAAATAGCTCCAGCGCCAGCTCCACCCGCCCCATACGTCCGGCCGCATTGATTCTGGGTGCCAATACATAGCCTACCGTGGCGGCGGTGACATTTTGTGGCTCACAGCCGCATTCCTGCAAAAGCGCCGCGATGCCCACACGATGAGGATTGGCAATCTGCTTGAGACCCCGGGCAACAAAGGTGCGGTTTTCCCCCCGCAGATTCATGACATCGGCAATGGTGCCCAGACAGACCAGATCGCCATAGGCCTCCAATACCGCCTCCTGATCTCCGCATAGGGCAGCGGCCAGCTTAAACGCGACACCCACGCCGCTCAGGTCGGTATGGGGATAGGTGCGATCCGGGCGATGGCTGTCCACAACCGCACAAGCCTCTGGCAGCGTTTGCTTACATTCATGGTGATCGGTGATAATCAGATCAATGCCAAGCTCGCGGCAAAGCTTGGCCTCCGGGGTGGCGGTAATGCCACAATCGACCGTAATAATCAAATCAACCCGATCCCGATAGAGCTGCTGAATGGCGGTCTCATTCAGACCGTAGCCCTCTTCCAGACGGCCGGGGATATAGCTAACGCAGTGTCCTCCCCGGCGGCGAAGAAAATCCACCAGCAGACAGGTCGCAGTAATGCCGTCCACATCATAGTCTCCGTAGACAGCAATTTTATCTCCACGCTTCAGCGCCTGCTGTACACGCGCTACCGCACGATCCATTTCCCGAAGGGCAAAGGGGTCACAAAGAGGAACATCGCAGCGCAAAAAATCCTGCGCCTGTGCCGCTGTGGTATAGCCACGGGCGCATAGCACCCGTGAGGTCAGCGGAGAAAATCCCGCTTCACAAAGAGCCTTTACATCTTCGGATTGATAGCTTGATACATTCCAGATTCCATACTTCATTTCAAATCCACATCCGAACGCTTATTTTTTACTATTATAACAATTTTCCCGCCATTTCACAAGACACTGCTGTGGTTTTTTCCGTGTTTTCCCGAAAAAAGCAGCCGGAAAACCGGCTGCGAAAGATGCAGATGGCATTTATTGCTTTTTTCGGTGTATCAGCCGACGAAGGGCAAAAGTGATTAGGACTGCCACCGTAATACCGGCAAAGTCAATCCATACATCCTGCACCATGGCTGCACGTCCCTCCACAAAAATCTGGATACTCTCATCACACATAGCGCACAGGAGACCTGCAAACAACGGCTGTAAAAGATCACAGCGCAGACATTGGCTTAGCAGCAGTCCCAATATCGCAAATTCCGCAAAATGTGCCAGCTTTCGCAGGATTGCCTCCGTAAGGGAGGGAAAAAACTGTACAAAATAAGCCAAAAGTCCCTGACTTTCGGCCGCACTCCTATCTGCGACGATACAGGACTGACCAAATATCATCCCAAGCCAAAGCACACAGGCAACCCACCACAACCAAGAACAGGTTCTTTTTCCCTTCATACACAACACTCCTTTATTTTATTTATTCTATCACAAAACATTATTATTTGCTACCATGAATTACCGCTTGCATCCATTCGACAATTTGTTATACTGTCTTCGGAAAAATATATCGTTTTTCTCTTGAAATATTGGCTGTTATACCCAAATGCCATTTTCAAAGTTTCCAATTCAGGAAGAAAAAATTTGTTCCAAAGAAATACCGGGAAAAATAGTTGAATTTGTGAAAAAATCAATTGATTTTATCGGAATTTTAGAGTATAGTTATAATCGGTATGGCTTATTCGATACGAAAAGCCCGATTGAATTCTGGGATAAAGCCATATCACCCGATTCGTGTCAATAACTTTTTACAGGAGGATTGATGAAAAGTATGGCTTGCAAACATGAAACGGTTCCCTTCCGTGGGACAAAAGAGCAGGAAGCCGCCCTGATGGCCGCTATCATGGAAATGAAGGACGAACCCGGCTCTCTCATGCCCATTATGCAGAAAGCACAGGAGATTTACGGCTACCTTCCCATTGAGGTGCAGACTATGATCTCCGATGCCACCGGTACACCGCTGGAGAAGATCTACGGTGTTTCCACATTCTATTCCCAGTTTACACTGGAACCCAAAGGAAAGTATCAGATTTCCGTTTGTCTCGGCACTGCCTGCTATGTCAAAGGCTCTCAGGCTGTGTATGACAAGCTGCAAGAGCTGCTGGGCATCGGCGAAGGCGGCTGCACGCCCGACGGTAAGTTTTCTCTGGATTCCTGCCGCTGCATCGGTGCGTGCGGTCTGGCCCCCGTTATGATGATTAATGACGATGTCTACGGTCGTCTCACCCCGGATATGGTCAAGGGTATTCTCGAAAAATATGCCTAAAACAGGTGCTATTTTATGAAATTTGAGCAGATCAGACAGATTCTCAATGCGGAAGCGGCCTGCGGTGCAGAGCTTTTGGACTCTGAGGCCAGCCCAGCCGCTTACGCCAGCGATATGATGAGCGACGTGCTGGCCTTTGTTACTGACCAGACCGTACTGCTCACCGGCCTCATCAACGAGCAGGTCATCCGTACTGCCGCGATGCTGGATATGCGCTGTGTCATTCTGGTTCGCGGCAAGCAGCCCACAGAGGGTATGCTCCAGCTTGCGAAGCAAAATGGCATTGCCATCCTCACCACCGGCTACAACCTGTATGAATCCTGCGGAAGACTCTTCCGAAG
The DNA here is from genome assembly GCA_045601345.1 of Faecousia sp. Taxonomy (GTDB): domain Bacteria; phylum Bacillota; class Clostridia; order Oscillospirales; family Oscillospiraceae; genus SVMC01. The sequence goes on from JAZRZL010000038.1 coordinate 68,329, forward strand.
CGGACTGCGAGAAAGTAGTTGACCCATGGCAGATGCGCTGAAGTTTGAATATGATATTAGCGGAGAAAACTTTGACTCCGCTGGAGAGGCCAGTATGCGCCTGAAAAAAGAGCTGCGCGCACTCGGTTTCTCCCCAGTTGTAATCCGCCGTGCTGCAACTGCCATGTATGAGGGCGAAATCAATATGGTCATTCATGCTGGCGGTGGAACCGCCACCGTGCTGATCCGCCCGGAATCCGTGGAAATCATTCTGGTTGACCACGGCCCCGGCATTGCCGATATCGACCTTGCCATGCAGGAGGGTTACTCCACTGCTCCCGATGCCATCCGTTCCTTTGGCTTCGGTGCGGGTATGGGTCTGCCCAACATGAAAAAGTACACCGATGAAATGCGGATTGACTCCGAACTGAACAAAGGAACCACCGTATACATGAAAATTAACGCCGGATAAGGCCTTGCCCATACCGGCGCAGTGAGGATTTATGGCAAACTACAATCACTCGGTTTTGCTGGATATCAGCAAATGCAAAGGCTGTACGCATTGCCTGAAGCGATGCCCTACCGAAGCAATCCGCATCCGCAACGGTCATGCACAGATTTCTGCCAGTAGCTGTATCGATTGCGGCGAGTGCATACGGCTTTGCCCCTACAACGCAAAAACGGCCACCTGCGACAAGCTGGATTCCATTAAGGCATACCGATACAAGATCGCCTTGCCGCCTCCCAGCCTCTACGGTCAGTTCGACCACCTGGATGACATTGATTACCTGATTCAGGGTCTTTATGACTATGGTTTCGACGATGTCTTTGAGGTCGCAAGAGCAGCGGAAATCGTCTCCGGCTATACCCGCAGATATTTGCGCCGTCCTGAAGTTCCGAAACCTGCCATCAGCTCTGCCTGCCCCGCCGTGACAAGGCTGATTGAGCAGCGCTTTCCCAACCTGATTGACAACGTTATTCCCATGCTGCCCCCGGTCGATGTGGCTGCATCCATGGCGCGGAAAAAGGCAATGGAGGCACATCCCGAGCTTTCCCGCGAGGATATTGGCATCTGCTTTATCTCCCCCTGCCCTGCCAAGGTCAGCTACCTGAAAAACGAGATTGCCAAAGGCCGCTCTGATGTCAATTGCGTCGTGTCTATGAGCGATGTTTACTTCTCGCTGGTCAACATCATGAGCCGTGCAACCGAGCCAACGCAAAGCGCCCAAACCGGCATCATTGGTGTCAGCTGGGCCTCCAGCGGCGGTGAAGCCAGCGCCCTGTTCAATGACCGTTATCTTGCCGCCGATGGCATAGAAAACGTCATTCGTGTGCTTGAAAACATCGACAACGGCTCCTTCCCGGAGCTGGAGTTCATTGAACTGAACGCCTGCTCCAGCGGCTGCGTGGGCGGTGTCCTCACGGTGGAGAATGGCTTTATTGCCAAAGCACGCCTGCAAACCGTCCGCCACTATCTTCCGGTCTCCCGAAACTGGAATGTGGCCGGTGATATGGGCAGCGACACCACCATCCCCGAGCATATGTTTATTCATGAGCCACTACAGTACAGTCCCCCCAGCAGTCTTTCTGACAATATGGTGGAGGCATTCCGCAAGCGTGCCCGCATCCAAAGCATTGTGGAGCGTCTGCCCGCCCTGGACTGCGGCTCCTGCGGCTCCCCTACGTGTCTGGCCTTTGCGCTGGACATCGTAAACGGCAATGCCACAGAGGAAGAATGCATCGTGAAGATGCGCGATCGAATGCAGGCTTTGGAGGGAGGTTTCGGCCATGACGGTACATGAGCTTTGCGAGAAGACCGGCTTTTCCGCGCTCTCTCTTCCACAACCCGAGCGACAGATTGCAGGCGGCTACGCCGGTGATCTGCTCAGCTGGGTCATGGGCAACGCCACACACGGCTGCGCCTGGGTCACGATCATGACCAACCGCAATATTCTGGCCGTTGCATCTCTCATTGAGATGTCCTGCATCATTCTGGCTGAGGGCTGCACCCTCCCTGAGGAGCTGCTCCAGCTGGCAAATGCACAGAAAATCAATATTCTCTCCTCTCCCCTTGGCGCGTATGATACCTGCGCGGCAATTTCCAAGCTCCTATGAGGCGGGTATTTTGCGATTTCCACATTCACTCCTGCCTGTCCCCCTGCGGTGACGATACCATGACACCGGCGCTGGCGGCAGGACTGCTGAAGCTCTCTGGCTATGATGTGGCGGCACTTACCGACCATAACGCTGTGGGCAACTGTCCGGCCTTCTTCCGCGCCTGCGAAAGCTACGGCCTGACCCCCCTGGCCGGCATGGAGCTGACAACGGCAGAGGACATCCATCTGGTTTGTCTGCTGCCCACCTGCTCTCAGGCCATGGCTTTCGGAGAAGCGGTCAACCGGCATCGGATTCTCATCCGAAACCGACCCCAATTCTTCGGTCATCAGCTGCTCATGGACGCAGAGGACAATCTGCTGGGTGAGGAACCCAATCTCCTCCCCAACGCTACCGACCTGAGCCTGGAGGATGCTTTCGCCCTCACACAGGAATTCGGCGCAGTGTGCTACCCTGCTCATGTGGATCGAGAAAGCAACGGCATTCTGGCCATTTTAGGCGATATGCCCGAGGTTCCCGCGTTCACCCACGCGGAGTTCCGCCAGCCGGAAAATCGGGAGGATTGGTGTCTCCGCTATCCCCGTCTCCGGCATCTGATCCCATTGTTCGGCTCTGATGCGCACCGTCCCGATGCCATCACAGATGCCGTCTTCTCCATGGAGATCTCTCAGACGGGAGACGCAGCACAGGCCGTCATGGAGGCACTATTGCAAGGAGGCTGCCTATGAAAGAGCTTTCTCTGAATATTCTGGACATTGCCATGAATTCCGTAAAGGCTGGCGCAAGCCAAATCTCCATTGAACTGGAGGAGCTTCAAAACTGGCTTACCATAACCATCCGTGACAACGGCTGCGGCATGAGCCGTGCCACCGTAGAGCGGCTTTCGGATCCATTCTACACCACACGCACCACCAGAAATGTGGGGCTTGGTGTTCCGTTCTACTGTCTGGCCGCAGAACAAACCGGCGGCAGCATCTCGATTGATTCTGTCCCGGAACCCGATCCCGGCCATGGCACCGTCATTACCGCCCGTTTTTATACCGACCACATTGATTTTACGCCCCTGGGCGATATCATCTCCACCGTCACCACCCTGATCCACGGCTACCCGGACATTGATCTTGATTTCACTCACCGCACAGCGCAAGGTGAGGTCAGCCTGTCCACCCGCCAGATCAAGGATATGCTCGGTGACATTCCCATCAACTCTCTGGAAATCCTCAATTGGATTCGGGACTTTCTGGAAGAACAATACGATCACCAATCACAGAAGGAAGGATAATATCATGAAAACACTCGAAGAACTTGTACAGCTCAGAGAGCAAATGAAAGCGAAAATGGCAGTTCGTACCGAGGAAGGCAAGCTTCGCGTTGTCGTTGGCATGGCCACCTGCGGTATCGCCGCCGGCGCAAGACCCGTCCTCAATACGCTGGCTGAAGAAGTCAGCAAGGAAAACCTGTCCGACAAGGTATCCGTCTCCCAGACCGGCTGCATTGGCATCTGCCAGTTTGAGCCTGTTGTAGAAGTCTTTGACGGCGATGACAAAGTCACCTACGTCAAGATGACCCCCGACAAGGCAAAGCGCATTGTTGCTGAGCACCTGAAGGGCGGAAAGGTCGTGCAGGAATACACCATCGGCTATTCCAAGGTTTAACAGGAGGGAGTAGACAGAATGATTCGTTCTCATGTTATGATTTGCGGCGGTACCGGCTGTACCGCCTCCGGCAGCAAAACCCTGCAGGCTGAGCTGCAAAAGGCACTGGAAGAAAAAGGACTTCAGGACGAGATCCGTATCGTGGAAACCGGCTGCTTCGGCCTGTGCGCCCTCGGTCCCATTATGATTATCTATCCCGAAGGCGTTTTCTACAGCAACGTCAAGGTAGAGGATATTCCCGAAATCGTAGAAGAGCATCTGCTCAAGGGTCGTGTTGTCCAGCGCCTTGTCCACACCGACGAGACCACCGAACAGCTGGTCACCTCCCTTTCTGATACCACTTTCTATAAGATTCAGAAGCGCGTTGCTCTGCGCAACTGCGGTGTCATTGACCCCGAAAACATTGACGAGTACATCGCCCGTGACGGCTACGGCGCTCTTGCCAAGGTACTTACCCAGATGACCCCCGAGGATGTCATCCAGACCCTTCTCGATTCCGGTCTGCGTGGCCGCGGCGGTGCAGGTTTCCCCACCGGCCTGAAATGGAAGTTCGCCAGAGGCTATGAAAATGAGCAGAAGTATGTCTGCTGCAACGCCGACGAGGGTGACCCCGGCGCTTTCATGGATCGCTCCGTTCTCGAAGGCGACCCCCATGCCGTTCTGGAAGCTATGGCCATTGCCGGCTACACCATCGGTGCCAACCAGGGCTACATTTACGTCCGTGCCGAATACCCCATCGCTGTTAAGCGTTTGCGTATCGCCATTGACCAGGCCAGAGCCTATGGTCTGCTGGGCAACGACATTCTGGGTACCGGCTTCAAGTTTGACATTGACCTCCGCCTCGGTGCCGGTGCATTCGTATGCGGCGAAGAAACGGCTCTGATGACCTCCATCGAAGGCAACCGCGGCGAGCCACGTCCCCGTCCTCCCTTCCCCGCAGAGAAGGGTCTGTTCCAGAAGCCTTCCATCCTGAACAACGTAGAAACCTACGCTAACATCCCCCAGATCATCCTGAAGGGTGCGCAATGGTTCGCCTCCATGGGCACCGAAAAGTCCAAGGGCACCAAGGTCTTTGCTCTGGGCGGCAAGATCAAGCACACCGGCCTCGTGGAAGTTCCTATGGGCACCACCCTGCGCCAGATCGTTGAAGAAGTCGGCGGCGGCATCCCCAACGGCAAGAAGTTTAAGGCTGCCCAGACCGGCGGTCCCTCCGGCGGCTGTATCCCCGCTGAGCACTTTGATGTTCCCGTTGACTATGAGAATCTGGCAGCTCTGGGCTGTATCGTTGGCTCCGGCGGCCTGATCGTCATGGACGAGGATAACTGCATGGTCGATATTGCAAAGTTCTTCCTCGAATTCACCGTGGACGAATCCTGCGGCAAGTGTACCCCCTGCCGTATCGGTACCCGCCGTATGCTGGAAATTCTCACCAAGATCACCGATGGCAACGGCACGATGGAAGACCTCCAAAAGCTGGAAGACCTCTGCTACTATGTAAAAGAAAACTCCCTGTGCGGCCTTGGTCAGACGGCTCCCAATCCCGTTCTGTCCACCATTCGCTACTTCCGCGATGAATACATTGCCCACATCGTGGACAAGCGCTGCCCGGCCGGTGTCTGCAAGAACCTGCTGCAGTATGTTATCGACCCTGAAAAGTGCAAGGGCTGCACCGCCTGCGCCAGAAAGTGCCCAGTGAACGCAATCTCCGGCACTGTGAAGGCTCCCCATGTGATCGACACCGCCAAGTGCATCAAGTGCGGAAGCTGTATCGACACCTGCAAGTTCGGCGCAATCAGCAAGAAGTAAGGAGGAACAGATCATGGATATTACTATCAAAATTAACGGCGTTGAATTGACTGCTCCCAAAGGCACGACCATTCTCCAGGCCGCCAGACTGGCACATATTGACATCCCCACCCTCTGCTACCTGAAGGACATCAACGAAATCGGTGCCTGCCGTATGTGTGTTGTGGAAGCAAAGGAAGGCCCCAGACCCGCAAAGCTGGTCGCCGCCTGTGTCTATCCCATTTCCAACGGCATGGAAGTTATGACCAACAGTCCCAAGGTCATTGCTGCCAGAAAGAAGAACCTTGAGCTTCTGCTCTCCAACCATAACCGCTCCTGCCTGAGCTGTGTGCGCAGCGGCAAGTGCGAGCTTCAAACCCTCTGCCGTGAATACGGCATTGAGAATGAAGGTACCTACGACGGCATCAAGACCCCCAGTGAAATTGATGACTCCGCCGCCCATATGATCCGCGACAACTCCAAGTGCATCCTCTGCCGCCGCTGCACCGCTGTGTGCGAGAAGGTACAGGGCATCGGCGTCATCGGTGCCAATATGCGCGGCTTCAAAACCAACATTGGCAGCCCGTTTGAAATGGGTCTGGGCGAGACCAGCTGCGTATCCTGCGGCCAGTGCATCGCCGTATGCCCCACCGGTGCTCTGCATGAGAAGGAATACATTGACGATGTTCTGGCAGCCATTGCCGATCCCACCAAGTATGTGGTCGTGCAGACCGCTCCCGCCGTCCGCGCCGGTCTGGGTGAATGCTTTGGCCTTCCCATCGGCACCAACGTCGAAGGCAAAATGGTCGCTGCTCTGCGCCGCATCGGCTTCGACCGCGTATTCGACACCGACTTCTCCGCTGACCTGACCATCATGGAAGAGGCCACTGAGCTTCTCGACCGTATCAACAACGGCGGCAAGCTGCCTCTGATCACCTCCTGCAGCCCCGGCTGGATCAAGTACTGCGAGCACTACTTCCCCGAGCTGACCGAGAACCTGTCCTCCTGCAAGTCTCCTCAGCAGATGCTGGGTGCTGTCATTAAGACCTACTTCGCTGAGACCATGGGCATTGATCCGAAGAACATTGTCTCTGTATCCATCATGCCCTGCACCGCAAAGAAGTTCGAAATTGGCCGCGACAATCAGAGCGCTGCCGGCCTTCCCGATGTGGACTTCGCCCTCACCACCCGCGAGCTTGGCCGCATGATCGAGAAGTGCGGTATCCGCTTCCTTGATCTGCCCGATGAAGAATATGATTCTCCTCTGGGCGAGGACACTGGCGCTGCCGTTATCTTCGGCGCTACCGGCGGTGTTATGGAAGCCGCTCTGCGTACCGCAGTCGAAGTACTCACCGGTGAAGAGCTCAAGGCTCTGGAGTTCCACGATGTCCGTGGTACCGCCGGCATCAAGGAAGCCTCCTACAATGTTGCCGGTCTGGATATCAACGTTGCCGTTGCCTCCGGCCTGAAGAACGCCCACGATCTGCTCAAGAAGGTCGAAGCTGGTGAAGCTAACTACCAGTTCATCGAAATTATGGCTTGCCCCGGCGGCTGCGTCAATGGCGGCGGTCAGCCCCAGCAGCCCGCTTCCGTGCGCAACTTCGAGGACATCCGTGCTCTGCGTGCCAAGGCGCTGTACGATCAGGATGCCGCAATGCCCATCCGTAAGTCCCACGAAAATCCCGGTGTCCAGAAGCTTTATGCCGAATACTTTGGCAAACCGGGCAGCCACAAGGCACACGAATGTCTGCATACCACCTATGTGAAGCGTTCCATCAATAATCACTAAGCCTTTCACGTCTCTTTCTCCCGGTTTTTCCGGGAGAAAGAGAAAAAATAAACCTTCTGAATTTTTTCTTTTCATATCGAAAAATAATTCTATTTAATTTGATGTTGAAACACAAGATAATGAAACCGCTTTTACTGAAATAAAGAATAATCAACAGAAAAGTTTTACAATTTTTTTCCAGTCATGGATTGACAAAATACTACATATGCTTTACAATAGTTATACACCAAAAAATGGAGAGTGGATTATTTATGAGAATGTCTGATGCCGAACGTAAAGTTATGGAAGTCGTATGGGCTTCTGAAGGCTGCACTGCCAAAGATATTTCCTTGCGTCTCGGAGAGGAAATTGGCTGGAGCAAAACCACCACCTATACCATGATTTCTGTATGTGTGAACAAGGGCTATATCCGCAGAGAGGATCCCAAGTTCCATTGCTTCTCCAAGGTTGCCCGCAATGATGTCTCTGTTCAGGAGGCCACAACTTTGGTTAATGTTGCTTATCGCGGTGCTGCTGATGAACTGGTTGCCGACCTTGTGCGTAACGATATGCTCACGGTCAAGCAGTTGGGCAAGGTATATCATGCGCTGAGAAAGCAGGAGAAGGCCGAACTCGAAGCTGTCGAAGCAGAACAGGAATAATATTCTTTTCGCAGCGTCATTTGGGAAGTCTGTCCACCACACGCAAGCATTCCTTGGTTTAAAATGCAATCATACGCTATACCCGCACCAACCGATATCGAAGGTGATGTTATGGAAGCAAAGTATTATTTCTTCCTTGCAGGTGTAGCTTTGTTTCTGACGGGTCTGTTGATTCTGGTTTTCGCCATCAAAAAGCGCCGCCGCTGCTCTGCTGTGTGCAGCGCTGCCATTGCGGAGATTATTGCCAGACCCGCCCAGCCTTCTGCTGGCAAAAAACAGAGCTTTCGTCCGGTGCTGACCTATCAGGTGGATAGCAAGGACTACACCAAAAAGGCAGCGCTAAAAACCACCAATTTCGATAAATATCGGCTCGGTGACCAACTTCCCATTCGCTATAACCCTGCAAAACCCAAGGAGTTGCTCGTAAAGGGCTGGGGTCGTCGTGTCCTGTGGGGCATCCTCCTCATGCTCCTTAGTGCAGCCCCCTTCTATGGCTTTATTTATTATCTTCGTCATCCCTTCCCCTGGTAAGTACAACATTAAAGCACCTGTCATTCATTTGGCAGGTGCTTTCTTATTCCTCTCTTTTACAGGCTTCCTCATAAACAGGGCAACATACATTTTATTGGGCAGAAAATAAAGCAAGTTGCTGCTCTCGACCCGCTTCGTGAGATTCCCCAAATGCATTCATGTATTTTTTATATGGTTATTTTTTAAAAAAAACTTGATTTTTGAAGAAAGGTGCGTTACAATGCAAATGCGGGATTACTTCGAAAAACGCGAAGAAAAAAATAAAAGGAGGAGCACAATGATTATTTTAGATGTTCGGCTGGATAATTTTTATGCGTTTAAGGGCTTTCATGTGAATTTCACTTACCCTAAAAAAATCGTTGGTTCCAGCATAGAAAGCGAGCATTTAGTTGACCGCCCAAACTTTCGGTATAAGAAAGTCAATGTGATTATGGGTGCCAATGCTTCAGGCAAAACCACTTTTGGCCAAATACTAATGAAAATTTTCAATTTTATTGAGAGAAAAAATTATGACTTTCTTGCCGAAGCCATCAATGATCGGAGCCGGGATGCATTCTTCTCTGTAGATATCGTAATTTACGGTGACTGTCTCTACCGAATTACATGTACGATTACGCCTAATGATACAGGAAAGTATACTCCGGAGAATTTTATCCTTGAAATTAGAAAGGAAAATATTTCTCATAGCGACAGCTATGAATCATGCGTAAAAAAAATGGAAAGCGCCAAATATGTGCGTGCGGACAATTATATTGAAGAATTAGAAAAAATAGAAACTCTTGACTGGATGTTTGAATATCCCAGTGATATAGGAAAAACATTAAAGCTTCCGGACAAAGATGAAAAATTCCGCGCTGTTTTGGAACATATTTTGAAAGCACTGGATCCATCTATTCTTTCTGTTGCAATATCTACAGAAGTGAAGAAAACATACGTGATCCGAATGAAAGATCGAGATGTCGTATTACAGGATGGCGAAGGTTTAACTACCCCCGTGCTCTCCAGCGGCACAAAAAACGGTGTGGCAGTTGCGTGCATGATTTTTTCTATCATGCAAAGCTCCATTAGATTCTTCTACTGTGATGAAAAATTTTCCTATATTCATAGCGATGTGGAACGGGCAGCTCTTTCTCTGATGATTGAGCTTTTACGTCCAAATAGTCAGCTTTTCTTTACAACACACAACACGGATATTCTGAATATGAACCTGCCCAAGCATTCATTTACCTTCCTGCGTAAGGATATGGAGGATGCGGAACACCCTATCACAGCCATTGCAGCATCGTCCTTCCTCAAGCGCAATACGGATTCTATAAAAAATGCAGTGGAAAACGATTTATTCTCGTGCGCACCTGCCGTTGATCTTATTTATGCAATTGCCGATCTGTAAAGACGGAGGTGCCTGCCATGAAGAGCAAATTTGTTCAGTATTACGTCGAAGGTGAAGATGATAAAAAGGTTGTAGATACGTTTAAAACAAAAATGGGCTTGATTAGACCCGGAAAAGTCCAGATACTGAATGCTGTGACGGAAGAAATCACGGATTTGCGTCTTAGATCGCTCTCGCCTGGTACGATGGTGGTATTGGTCTTTGACACAGATGCCGGAAGTGTACAAATTCTTCGAAAGAATATCAAGAAGCTTCAGGCGTGTAAGGCAGTGTCTGAAGTCGTTACCATACCGCAAGTATCAAAACTGGAAGATGAATTGATCCGTAGTTGTAACATAAAACAGATAAAAGAGCTACTGAACAGTCAAAGCAATGATGGCTTTAAAAGTGATGTGATTCGTGTCTCAAATCTTGACGCAAAATTAAGGGAATACAACTTCAATATGGACTGTTTCTGGTCATCATCGCCACCGCCACCCTATCAGGACATAGAAAATATGTCGGCAAAAATAAAAATCAACCCGAAGTAGCAAAGAATACATTCTTCCAAAGGCGATTACACACCCGTGACATTTCCAATTCAAAAAAGCCCTCTGTGCACATTGCTGTTCACAGAGGGCTGAAATAATTTTCTTAACGGATTAATACATACCGCCCATGCCGCCGCCACCGGCTGCTGCTGCGGCCATTGCTGCATCGGCTGCGGGATCGGGCTTATCGGCAACCAGAGATTCGGTGGTGAGAACACACGCTGCGATAGATGCTGCATTCTCCAGTGCGCTGCGGGTGACCTTGGTGGGATCCACAATACCGGCAGCCATCATATCCACATATTCTTCCGTATAAGCATTGTAGCCATAGCCTGTTTTGCCACTGGAACGGATTTTCTCAAAGACCACAGAGCCGTCCACACCGGCATTCTCCGCGATCTGACGAACCGGCATCTGGAGTGCCTTGACAATGATCTGGGCACCAGTCTTCTCGTCACCCTTCAGGGTCTCTACGAGTGCTTCTACAGCCGGGATGGCATTGGCATAGGCCGTGCCGCCGCCTGCCACGATGCCTTCCTCTACGGCGGCCTTGGTGGCATTCAGTGCGTCCTCAATGCGAAGCTTCTGTTCCTTCATGGCAACCTCGGTCTGTGCGCCGACACGGATGACGGCAACGCCGCCAGCCAGCTTGGCCAGACGCTCCTGCAGCTTCTCACGGTCATAGTCAGAGGTGGTTGCTTCGATGGCAGCCTTAATCTCCTGTGTGCGGGCTGCAATGGCAGCAGGATCGCCGCAGCCGTCCACGATGGTGGAGTTGTCCTTGCCGATCTTCATCTGATGGGCACGACCCAGATCGCTGATATCGGCTTCCTTCAGATCCATATTGAGGTCGCTGGAAATCACGGTACCGCCGGTGAGAATGGCGATATCCTGCAACATTTCCTTTCTGCGGTCGCCAAAGCCGGGTGCCTTGACAGCAACGCAGGTGAAGGTGCCGCGCAGACGGTTCACGAGAATGGTTGCCAGCGCATCGCCCTCGACATCCTCAGCGATAATGACCATCTTCTGACCCATCTTGACGATCTGCTCGAGAACGGGCAGAATGTCCTGAATGGTGGAAATCTTCTTATCGGTAATGAGAATATAGGGATCGTCAATGACGGCTTCCATCTTGTCGGTGTCAGTGATCATATAGGGGGAGATATAGCCGCGGTCAAACTGCATACCCTCCACAACATCCAGAGAGGTTTCGCCAGTCTTGGATTCCTCAATGGTGATGACACCGGAAGCGGTGACCTTTTCCATTGCCTCGGCAATCATCTTACCTACGGCCTCATCGCCGGAGGAGACAGCGCCTACGCGGGCGATATCCTCGCTGCCGCCGATGGCAACGGAGCAATCCTTAATACTGGCAACTGCGGTATCCACAGCCTTCTGAATGCCCTTGCGCATGACCATGGGGTTGGCACCGGCGGTGACATTCTTCAGACCCTCATGGACAATGGCCTGTGCCAGCAGGGTAGCGGTGGTGGTGCCATCGCCAGCGGCATCGTTGGTCTTGGTAGCGACCTCGCGCACCAGCTGTGCGCCCATATCTTCAAAAGCGTCCTCCAGCTCCACATCCTTGGCGATGGTCACGCCATCGTTGGTGATGAGGGGAGCGCCGTACTTCTTGCCCAGAACGACATTTCTGCCCTTGGGACCTAAGGTAACCTTCACGGTATTGGCCAGCTGGTCAATGCCAGATAACAGTGCCTTGCGGGCATCTTCACCATAAATAATCTGCTTTGCCATAATTGTACCCTCCAATTATTCTACGATTGCCAGAATATCACTCTGGCGGACGATGGTATACTCCACACCGTCGAGCTTAACCTCTGTGCCGGAATACTTGCCGGTCACGACGCGGTCACCGGCCTTAACGACCATCTTGACCTCGTTGCCATCCACAAAACCGCCGGGGCCTGCGCTGATGACTTCAAAAACTGCGGGCTTTTCCTTGGTTGCAGTGGAGAGGATGATGCCGGAAGCGGTGGTCTCCTCGGTTTCGACTGCCTTCAAAAGTACGCGATCAGCCAAAGGAATAAGTTTCATATGACTACCTCCTGTTATTATGAGGCCTTTTCGGCCATGGTATATAAAATCAGAAAAGCGACGTGTTAGCACTCTTGCGTTTCGAGTGCCAACACGTATATGATACCCATTTTTTTCAAAAAGTCAAGAGGGATTTCCACTTTTTTTATGTCATTTCCTGTCGCTTCCATCTGTAGCAGACGTATTCGTGATCCATACGTGCCTCATATTGCGCTCCTGCTTACAGGCTTTTCCTTCGGTTTGGCAGAATAATACATATGAACATTGCATTGCAGGCGGCCATTATAGAGCTTGCGCTTCTTATCTGCCTTGCTTCCATAGAAAAATTCAAACTCGGGATCAGAGGAAATAATATATTTGCTCCATCCGTCGGCAAAGCGCCAGTGCTTTCCCATTGCCCGATAGAGCCGCTGGGCTGCCTTCTGCTCCAGCATTCGCTCGCCGTAGGGCGGGTTGCATACAATCGTTCCGCGGTCTGCGGGCAGACTCAGCTTCGTCGCATCGGCCTCACGAAATTCAATCAGCTTATCTACGCCCGCCTTTTTCGCATTGGAAATGGCGATACCTAAGCTCTTGGGATCAATATCTGAGCCAAGCAGACGATAGCTTCCATGGAATTCCCGATCCTTTGCTTCCTCCCGCGCCTGTTTCCAGACCTCTGCCGAAACGGACGGCCAATTCTGAGCAGCAAATGTGCGGTTGAGTCCCGGTGCTCGGTTCATGGCAATCAGAGCAGCTTCAATCACAATGGTGCCGGAGCCACAGAACGGATCCCAGAAAAAGTCTCTGCCGCGGTAGCGTGACAGCGTCACCATAGCCGCTGCCATGGTCTCATGCAGAGGTGCATCATTGCCCACCGCCCGGTAGCCGCGCTTGTGGAGGCTCTGGCCGGAGGTATCGAGGAACATCTCACAAATATCCTTCATAATGGAAAAACGAAGCTGGAAGGTACTGCCGGTCTCAGGAAGCCATGTAAGGCCATAGTATCTGCCGAGACGGTCAACCGCCGCCTTCTTAACAATGGACTGGCAATCGGGCACACTATGGAGCTGGCTGGAAAGGCTGTAGCCCTTCACAGGGAAAGCGCCGTCTCTGGGAATAAACGCCTCCAACGGTACGGCCTTCACGCCCTGATACAAATCCTCAAAGCTGTGTACCTCAAACCGGGCAAGCTGCACCATAACCCGCTCACCCATACGGCAAAACAGATTGGCACGTGCAATCGCATCTGCGCCGCCGGTAAAATAGACCCGGCGATCCTCTACGCGCACCTGCTCCATATTGAGCCGCCGCAGCTCATCGCCTACCAGCCCTTCCAGTCCAAACAGACAGGGAATACAAAGGGTATACTGATTCATATGCATCTCCTGAAAAAAATCGGGAACCTTTTTCCCGCTTCATCGTCTAAAGAACAAACGGATGATAAAACCCGCCTACCATATTATTCCCGATTATTATATCGAATCATGCCGAAAATAGCAACCTCCGCAACCAAAAACTTCCGGCCTTTTCCGATTGACAAATTGTGAAATATGTGTATTATGAAAGAAAAAGCGCATCCGTATTTAGAGGTAACCTAAAGGAGGTATTTTTATGAAGCTCATCTGGATTTGGCTATGCGCCATGGTGGTGCTTGGCATTGTGGAGGCACTCACCGTCAGTCTGGTATGCATCTGGTTTGTCGGCGGTGCGCTGGCAGCTACGATTGCAGCACTGCTCGGCGCACCTTTATGGGGACAAATTGCCGCATTTCTTGTCGTTTCTGTTGGTCTGCTGTTGGCTCTTCGCCCCTTTGTGCAGAAGAGCATCCGCAGCGACGGTACGGCCACCAATGTGGACAGCAACATCGGCAAAATCGCCGTGGTCATTGAAAAAATCGACAACCTCCACGGCACAGGCCGCGTGATGATTGACCGCGTAGACTGGACCGCCCGCAGTGAAGACGGCAGCGTGATTGAGGTCGGCGAAGCCGTTCAGGTTCTTCGCATTGAAGGTGTAAAGGTTTGCGTCCAGCGTGTCCCCGTTGGCGCAAAAATATAAAGAACATAACGAAAAGGAGAAATTTTTATGACAACATTCGTTTTAGCCAGCGGAATTTCCGCCATTGTGCCCGCGGCCATTCTGATCATTTTCATTCTGATCGTGCTGGCACGCTGCATTTTTGTAGTACAGCAATCCAAGGCTTATGTCATTGAGCGGCTGGGTAAATTCAGCAGCGTTTGGGGCGTGGGTCTGCACATCAAAATGCCCTTCATTGAGCGCGTTGCCAAGAAGGTCAGCCTGAAGGAGCAGGTTCTGGACTATCCCCCCCAGCCCGTCATCACCAAGGATAACGTTACCATGCAGATTGATACCGTTGTCTACTTCCAGATCACCGACCCGAAGCTCTACACCTACGGCGTGGAATATCCCATGGTTGCCATGGAAACTCTCACCGCAACCACCCTTCGTAACATTATCGGCGACCTTGAGCTGGACGAAACTCTGACCTCCCGCGACGTTATCAACACCAAGATGCGCGCCATTCTGGACGAAGTCACCGATCCCTGGGGCATCAAGGTCAACCGCGTTGAGCTGAAGAACATTCTGCCTCCGGCTGACATTCAGAACTCCATGGAAAAGCAGATGAAGGCCGAGCGTGACCGCCGGCAGGCCATCCTTCAGGCCGAAGGCACCAAGCATTCCCAGATTCTGATTGCCGAAGGCGAAAAGGAATCTGCCATCCTCCGCGCCGATGCAGAAAAGCAGGCCGCCATCCTCAAGGCACAGGGCGAAGCGCAGGCCATTCTGGAGGTGCAGCGCGCATTGGCTGACTCCATGAAGATGCTGAACGAAGCCGCGCCCAACGATCAGGTCATCAAGCTCAAGGCACTCGAAGCCATGCAGAAGGTTGCCGACGGCAAGGCCACCAAGGTCATTATTCCCTCCGAGCTGCAGGGTCTTGCAGGTCTGGCCACGGGACTTGTGGAATCCGTCAAGACCAACTAAACCGCTTTTCTCAGAATGTATAGATAGGAGCTTTATATGAAACTGTATATTAAACAAAAGGTATTCTCGTGGGGAGACAAGTTTCGTATCTACGATGAAAACGAAAACGACAAATATTATGTAAAAGGCGAAGTGTTTTCCTTCGGCAAGAAGCTCCATCTCTACAATCTGTCCGAGAACGAGCTTGCCTTCATCCATCAGAAGGTGTGGTCCTTCCTGCCAAAGTATTTCATCAGCCAAAATGGCGTTGACGTGGCACAGGTGGTCAAGAAATTCACGTTCTTCCGTCAGGAATATATTGTAGAAGGTCTTGGATGGACTGTGAGCGGAAACTTTTGGGCACACGAATATGAAATTAGCGCTGCGGGCAGGACGATTGCTTCGATTTCCAAGCGCTGGTTTACATGGGGCGATACCTATGAGATTGATATTGCCAACCATGCGGATGAGGTAATGGTTCTTTGTGTTGTGCTGATTATTGACGCAGTGATTGCGCAAAGTAACAACAATGCGTCTTCGTCACATAGCTAACAGCACAGATAAACGAAATTTGTCGAAGAAAATAAAGGTGGGGCTGTCTCAAAATGCGAAAACTGCATTTTGAGGCAGCCCTTTGCCGGCGTGTCAAAAAGACTTTATTTCTGCCCATAATGTGCTAACTAACACGGACTGTGAATAGTAACATGAACGTATATAAAAAAATAAAATTTTTTCCAAAAAGCTATTGCAATTCCCCTGTATTTTGTTATAATAGAATATACAGATAGATTGTGCTACCTGACGTTTAGATGGTTGGAGGTAATATTATGTATCGTTTTATTGACAAACAGCATGGTTTATGGCGAACAAAATTTTGGTACAGCCCTCAGTTATGATGTATATTCAGTTATTTTGCATGAGTTTGGACACACCTTAGGACTTGCTGACGTAAGGGATACCAGATATTATACTTATGGGCACCTCTAATTATTCTTCGCGGGCGAGTCTGCGGGTCTTATTTCCGTCAAATTCAATAAAAATCTTGAAAATACGTCAAGTATTCCCTGCGATTTTTATTGAATCTGACAGAAAAATCCCTCGCAGCTCGCCTCACGCAGAATAAATAGAGGTGCCCTTATGATTCTACTGTAATGTGGTATGCTGTCAAAACTAACTCGACAAAGAGAAGTTTAAAAACAGATGATATAAACGGAATAGATGATATTTATAACTAATCAGGTTTAGGAGGTGCAAAAATGAACAACAAGAAAATGATTGCGGTAATTGTCTCATGCATGATACTTATGACCGTCATGCTGTTAACTGCCTGTGGTGCTGAAAGTCCAAATAATTCTGCACTTGATGCGGCTGCGCCTGATGATGATACGGTTCTGACAATTGAAGGAACGCTTGCAGAAAAAAACGATGATCAATTGTTTGAACAGTCTTCTTTATTAATTCTCGGGACTGTCGTAGGAGATGCTCATGCTTTCCAAGTGAAAAACGCGGCCGGAAAAACCGCAAATTTTACTGACTATGAAATTGAGGTAGCTGATACGCTGCGCGGAAGTTCAGAAAAAACGTCTGTCACTGTTCGCGTACAAGGCGGCACGGCCGGGGGTGTTACAGAAACCTATACACCCGAACCGGAATTAAAAACCGGCGAAGAATATTTGTTATTCCTGTACCAGCCCGCTCGTGGAGGAGCCTTTAACACCGAAGGAGATTACTACTATATTCTGGGTCTGACGCAGGGAATTTTTCAGAAAATTTCAGGTAATGCTGAACCGCTTCTGACAGATGTGTATCAATCACAAAGCGGTTTTAAGATTACCTATGGCGAACTGATCGGACGAGCTGACGATTATCCTGTGGATGAGCAGTATTTCAGGACAGAATACATAGAAAACCAAAAGCGGAATCTTGCAAGCGGTTTCATAACGCAAAAGGAATACGATCAGCTCATGGAGAATATCGACACTTACGCAGTTGTTGTTTCAGAATAAAAAAGAAAAGGGGCTGAATCCCATAGGGATCGGCTCCTTTTCTAAATGGGAATTCCTTCCCTTGTTTTTGATGCTTACAGCAGGCAAAGGCCGAGGGTGGTGAGCAGCCAAACAGCAGCAATCCACTTGGTGCTGGCAGCCAGACGGGCATCCCAAGAGCGGTTCTTGTTCTTGCTCATGAAAGAGTCAGAATTGCCAGCGATCGCGCCGGAAAGACCTGCGGATTTGCCGGACTGGAACAGAACAACCACGGTCATAGCCACTGCGGAAAGCAGCATTACAATAGTGCAGATGATTCTTAAAGCTTCCATTTTTAAACCTCCAAAACATCCGTTCTTCCGGCAATCGGTGATCCGATATGATATCCGAATTGGACGAATTTCAAAACAGCATAAATAATAATAGCATATAAAGTGGTGTTACGCAAGTACTTTTTTTGATGATTGAATTATTTTGTAACCCAGGTATTGGTTGCGGCGCAGGTCAGGTAAGCGTTGATAAAACCGTCCAGCTCACCGTCCATAACGGCATTGATGTTGGTCATTTCATAGCCGGTGCGGGTATCCTTGGCAAGGGTATAGGGCATGAAAACATAGTTGCGAATCTGGCTGCCCCACTCAATTTTCTGCTGAACACCCTTGATATCGGAGATTTTTTCCAGATGCTCTCTCTCCTTGATCTCCACAAGCTTGGAGCGGAGCATACGCATACAGGTTTCCTTGTTCTGGAACTGATCTCTCTGGGTCTGGCAGGAGACCACAATGCCGGTGGGCTTGTGGATCAGACGGACGGCAGAAGAGGTCTTATTGATGTGCTGGCCGCCTGCACCGGAGGAGCGATAGACCTGCATCTCGATATCCTCCTGACGAATCTCCACATCGTTGGTATCATCGGTGATTTCAGGAATAACCTCCACAGCGGAGAAGGAGGTCTGACGGCGGGCGTTGGCATCGAAGGGGGAAACGCGCACCAGACGGTGGACACCGTTTTCACTCTTCAGGAAGCCATAGGCATTTTCACCCTCGACCAGAATGCTTGCGGATTTGATGCCCGCTTCATCGCCATCAAGGTAGTCGAGAATTTTGTAGCTGAACCCGTGTGCTTCGACCCAGCGGGTGTACATACGGTAGAGCATCTGCGTCCAGTCCTGCGCCTCTGTGCCGCCAGCACCGGCCTGGAAGGAGAGGATGGCATTATGGTCATCATAGTCGCCGGTCAGGAGGGTTTCGAGACGGGAGACCTCCATTTCGTGCTCCAGCGTGTCATAGCCCTGCATCAGCTCGTCCAGCAGGGAGTCATCATTTTCCTCAAGCGCCATTTCGATGATGGTCATGAGATCATCCCATTGGGTACACATCTTATTATATTTTTCTACTTTGTTCTCTAAGGTGCGGGTTTTCATGACAGCCTTCTGAGACTTCACAGGGTCATCCCAAAAGCCGGGAGACTCCTGCATGGCATGGAGGCGCTCCAGCTCATCGTTGGCACCGTCAATGTTCAAGGACTCCCGCAGTGCAGAAAGCGCGGGCTTCAGATTGAGAAGCTTCCCTTTGTACTCTTCAAATTGAATCATTTTTACTCATTCCCATTTTCATAGTTATCTAAGATAGTATAGCGAAAAAAACGCCCACTGTAAAGGGGCAAAACACGGTAATTGAACGAGTTAAGAAAATATGAACATTGGGTAATGTTATGTCAACTGCCCGCAACAGGGCAGTGGGCAGTTCTCAATGGCAGTAAATTAACAAGCCCTTGCCTTCCCCGCTGGAGCCGCCCGCAGGCGGCGGATGAGGTTGGCCTCCTAAGACGGAGCACTTTCTATGTTAGGAAGATTTTCTGTTTTGGTAGTGCGTCCAAGCCTCATCCGTCTCGCTTCGCTCGACAGTTTCCCAAGAGGGGAAGCCTTGACTCCTACCGCCATTGGAGACGGTTCTTCTGTTTATAATTTGTTTACTCATTCAATTACCGTGCAGGAATCCGTCCAAAAAGAGGTGGCGAAGCACCGCCACCTCTATCGGGTACTGATATGATATTCTTCTTCCGCAAAGATCAGATCGTCAATATCCTCCTGTGCGCATCGGGAAATCAGCTTCACAATCCCTCACCGCCTCCTTTCCAATAGCACCAGTCTATGCACCATCCGCGAAAAAGATGCCATCTTTTTTTCAGGCTTGAGTTTCGGCTAATAGCATTTAAACATCTATCATCGCAAGGAATGAACTTCGTACAACGAGGATATTCCGCAGGATGCGCATTTTAATTCAAAATGCGTACAACAACTGGGCGCAACACCAAATAGGTTTTGCGCCT
>JAZRZL010000039.1:0-2469 GCA_045601345.1 Faecousia sp.
CCCGCTTGTTCGGGCCGTACTCATAGTACTGCTTCTCTCCCAGTTCTTCCGGCAGATAGCGCTGCTTGACATAGTGATTGGGATAGTTATGGGGATATTTATATGTGGGTACATGTTCCGTCCCCGCGCTGTCTGCGTGGACGTTCTGTAAGTGCCGCGGAATATTCCCCATGGCACCGCGCTCAATATCCTCCATGGCGGCAATGATGGCGTTATGTGAGGAATTGGACTTCGGTGCCGTGGCCAGATAGACCGCCGCTTCCGCAAGCGACAGCCGGGCCTCGGGAAGTCCCACCTGCAACGCGGCATCCACGCAGGCCTTTGTGACCACGATCCCCTGCGGATCGGCAAGCCCGACATCTTCACTGGCAACAACCAAAAGCCGCCTGCACGGCGACAGCAAGTCCCCTGCTACAAGGAGTCTGCCCAGGTAGTAGACTGCTGCATCCGGGTCAGAGCCTCGTATCGATTTTTGCAGACAGGACAGCAAATCATAATGCGCATCGCCATCTCGGTCATAGCGCATGGCGCTTCGCTGCGATAATTGTAAAGCGTCATCGCTTGTCACATATAAGCCGCCATCTTTGGGCAGTGCAGACTGATAGAGCAGCTCCACGGCATTGATGGCCTTGCGTACATCGCCGCCGCAGGCACGGGCAATCGTCATGGGAACGCTATCTTCCCAGGTAAACGGCAAACCGCTGCGCTCCTGCTGGATTTTCAGTGCCCGCTCTACCGCAGGCAGCGTTTCCTCAGGGGTGAGTGCCTTAAATTCAAACACCGTACTGCGGGAAAGCAACGCGTTGTAGATATAGAAATACGGATTTTCCGTGGTGCTGGCAATCAGGGTAATTTTTCCGTTTTCCAAAAACTCCAGCAAGCTCTGCTGCTGTTTTTTATTAAAATACTGAATCTCATCGAGATAAAGAAGAACCCCGTTGGGCGCCATTATTGTGTCCACATCGGCGATTACATCTTTCACATCCTGCAGGCCGGCTGTGGTAGCATTCAGGTGATACAGCGCCTTATTGGTACGTTTAGCAATAATGTTGGCGATGGTCGTCTTACCGGTACCAGATGGGCCATAAAAAATCAGGTTCGTTTCGCTGCCGCTTTCGATGAGGCGGCGCAAAAGGGCCCCTTCACCCAGCAGATGCTTTTGCCCTACCACTTCTTCTAAGGTCTGGGGACGAATTTCATCAGCCAATGGACGCATGGTATCACCTCCTACAATAATAATTACGGTTTAAGGCGCGGCAGCCAGCCGCGTCTTTTTCCATCTCAAAGCCGAAGCTGTTAGAATGGAAGAGTAAATGGCATGGCGCAATTCACCTTGGGCTAACACGCCCGCCAAGGAGTCCGTCAGCCGCCTCTTTCATTCGCAGCATTCGATTTGCGCAGGTAGAGCCACCATGTGCGCTCGCGTCACCCAGGAGATTGAACAGGCAATGAGTAAAGGGCGGAAAGCCAGATCCAATCAAAAGGAGGAACTAAATGAACGCAGTAGGAATCGATGTTTCCAAAGGGAAAAGCATGGTGGCCGCCCTGCGGCCAATGGGTGAAGTGGCATTGCTGCCACAGGAATTTCTCCATACAGCAACCGGTTTGGAGCAGATGGCCTACGCCATCATCGCGCTGGGAGAAGATACCCGCGTCATCATGGAGGCCACCGGCCGCTACCATGAACCAGTAGCCACAGCACTGCATGAGTACGGCATCTATGTCTGTGTCCTGAATCCGCTGTACATCAAGCAGAGCGGAGGCGGCTCCATCCGGAAGGTCAAGACCGATAAGGCTGATGCGATTAAAATTGCCAAGTACGGTCTTGACAACTGGGTGGATCTGCGGGAATATACTCCCATGGATACGATTAGGCAACAACTGAAGCTGTGCAGCCGCCAGTATAATCTCTACATGAAGACGGTGGTGTCGCTGCAAAATAATCTCATTTCTCTGACCGACAAAACATTCCCCGGCGTGAACGAACTGTTTTCCAGCCCGGAGCGTGCAGACGGCCACCAAAAATGGGTGGACTTTGTCATGACCTTTTGGCACTGTGACTGCATCTGCCGTGTTAGTGAGAAGGCATTCACAGAGCGTTACCAGAAGTGGTGCAAACGCAAGGGCTACCATTTCAGCCCCGAAAAAGCACTGGACATCTATGCTGGGAGCTGCGGGCATTTCACCACACTGCCGAAGAATGACAACACGAAGCTGCTCATTACCGCAGCCGCGCAACAACTGCTTGCAGGCAAAATAACGCTGGCTGCCTTACGAGAGGAGATGACACGGCTTGCCAGACAACTCCCTGAGTATGAGACCGTACGAGCCATGTATGGCGTTGGCGAAACAACAGCCGCTCAGCTCATGGCTGAAATTGGGGATGTGCGCCGATTCCCGCACCGTAGCTCCATCGTGGGTTTCGCCGGCGTTGATCCAGCCGTAGACCAGTCTGGCAAACATGAGGCG
>JAZRZL010000040.1:0-9033 GCA_045601345.1 Faecousia sp.
GACTCGTTCACCAAAATGTATAAAATGGTTGTTCTCCTGCGCTTTGGCGAATAGCAGCTTACTATATCTTCATCCCATGTGAAAGAAAAAGCGAATCGGTTTGTTTTTGTCCCCTTAAAAAAACTTTATCCCTTTGTAATCTTTTGGCTGAAAAAGGATGCAGGAGCGTACAAAGTGTGATAGAATAGAAAAAGGGGGGATGGCGATGTACCGTATTCTTGTTGTAGAAGACGATCCCGGTATTGCGGAAGGTATCTGTCAGCAGGCACAGATGTGGCAGATGGAGGCGCGTTGTGTGCAGGATTTCCGCAGCGTCATGGAGGAATTTGCTGCCTTTCAGCCTCAACTTGTGCTGCTGGATATTACCCTGCCGCTTTTTGACGGCTACCACTGGTGTCAGGAAATCCGCAAGGTCAGCCAGACACCGATCATTTTTATTTCCGCAGCAGCCGATAAGATGAATATCATCATGGCAATGAATATGGGCGCGGATGATTTTATTGCCAAGCCCTTTGACAGCAGTGTTCTGATTGCCAAGATGCAGGCATTGCTTCGCCGTACCTATGATTTTGGCGTCTCTGCCCCGGTGCTGATCCATCGGGAGGCCATGCTCAACACCGGTGACGGCACCTTATACTACCGCGATGAAAAGCTGGAGCTGAGTAAAAATGAATACCGAATTCTTCTGACCCTGATGCAGAATCGGGGGAAGGTGGTCAGTCGGGAGAAGCTGATGGAGGAACTTTGGGAAACAGACAGCTTTGTGGATGAAAACACCCTCAGCGTGAATGTTGGTCGTCTGCGGAAAAAGCTTGATGGCATTGGACTTCCGAACTTCATCGTTACAAAATTCGGCGTGGGCTATCTTGTCGGGTGAGTGCTATGAAGCTATTCTTTCGTTATCTTCGTCAGCGAAGACGTATCTTTTTTTACTTCATTGTCTGTGTGCTCATCTGCTTTCTGACCTTTGCATTGTATCATTTGCCGCTTGCGGCGGTGGCCTATCCGGCGGTGCTGTGCCTTTTGGTGTGCCTTCTGGGTTTGTTTTTTGATTTCCTGCGGGTATGGCGGCGGCATATGCAGATGGAGAAGCTGAAAGAGCAGACGATTTCCGTCATTGACCGATTGCCCACAGCACAAACCATTTCCGAGGTCGATGATCAGGCGCTTTTGGAGCATTTTCAGCAGGAGCATCAGGCGTTTGAGAAGCTTGCGTCGGCAGAGTATGAGGATATGCTCGAATACTATACCGTTTGGGCACACCAGATCAAAACGCCCATTGCCTCTATGCGCCTGCGCTTGCAGCAGGAGGATTCGTCGCTGTCCCGGCAGCTTCAGCCGGAGCTTAGCAGAATTGAGCAGTATGCGGATATGGTCATGGCCTATTTGCGTCTTGGCTCTGATACCACGGATTATGTAATCCGCGAATGTGATCTTGACAATATTGTTCGTCCGGCGGTTCGGAAATTTGCGGGAGAATTCATTGGACGGCATTTGAAGCTGGATTACCAGCCGCTCCATGTCCGGGTACTGACCGATGAAAAATGGTTGGGCTTTGTGGTGGAGCAAGTGATCTCCAATGCGCTGAAATATACCCCGGAGGGTTCCGTCTCCATCTATCTGGAAGAACCCATGACCCTGTGCATCCGGGATACCGGCATTGGAATTGCCGAGGAGGATTTGCCAAGAATCTTTGAGCGGGGCTATACCGGCCTGAATGGTCGAAGAGATCGCCGTGCCAGTGGTTTGGGGCTTTACCTTTGCAGCCGTATCTGCAAAAATCTGGGTCACAGGATTTCAGCTCGCTCCAAAGAGGAGGATGGTACGGTGATTTGTATCGGACTGGAGCGCTCCCCAATGGCGTTAAGTTAGCAGCTACGGAAACCTTCCTAACATAGCCCGCGCTAAGGCTTCCCCTCTGGGGAAGCTGGCGAGCGAAGCGAGACTGAAGAGGTCATTGGGCGCACTGCCAAAACCGAAAATCTTCCTAACATAGAAAGCACTCGGTTTCAGGAAGCAAACCTCATCCGCCGCCTGCGGGCGGCACCTTCCCCAGCGGGGAAGGCAAGGGCTGTTAACTTACTGCCATTGGGAACACTCCCCCTTTGGTTCGGAATAAATATGACATGATTGTAAGAAATGAACCGCAAAATGTAAGCCGATTCCATGGAGGGAATCGGCTTGCTTTGTTATAATAGCCTCAGAATATGGAAAGGACGGTTTTATGATGAACATTTTGGAGGTTCAGAGCCTGAAAAAAGTATATAAGACCCGTTTCGGAGGCAATGCAGTGGAAGCACTGCGCAATGTGACCTTCAGCGTGGAGGAGGGCGAATATGTAGCCGTTATGGGCGAATCCGGCAGCGGTAAAACGACGCTGCTGAATATTCTTGCTGCACTGGATCGCCCCACCGCAGGCGTGGTGCTTTTGGAGAGCAAGGATTTGACGAAAATCAAGGAATCAGAGACGGCGGTTTTCCGCAGAGATCATCTGGGCTTTGTTTTTCAGGAATTCAATCTGCTGAATACCTTTACGGTAGAGGATAATATTTATCTGCCTCTGGTTCTGGCAGGGAAACCCTATAAGGAAATGGCAGCCCGATTAGAGCCGATTGCAAAGGAGCTGGGCATTTTTGACCTTTTGAAGAAATATCCTTATGAGATTTCCGGCGGCGAAAAGCAGCGTGCTGCGGTTGCCAGAGCCATTATTACCAATCCCCGCCTTCTTCTGGCCGATGAGCCGACCGGCGCACTGGATTCCAAGGCAACGGATGAGCTTCTGCGCCTGTTTGCCGAGATCAATCGGGCAGGGCAGACCATCGTGATGGTGACCCATTCGGTCAAGGCGGCCAGCCATGCAAAGCGCGTCCTGTTCATCAAGGATGGTGAGGTCTTCCACCAGATTTACCGGGGCAGCGCTACCAATGAGCAGCTCTATCAGAACATCTCCAACACGCTGACCATGCTGACGATGGGCGGTGATGCGAAGTGAAACGGAATTTTTATCCCCGGCTGGCCTGGTCGGGCATTCGGAAAAACCGCACCCTGTATTTGCCCTATATCATGACCTGCGTGCTTGTGGTGGCGGTGTTTTATATTTTAAGCTACTTATCCAATGCACAGTTTATGGAATATATGCACGGCGGCAGCTCCACAAGCTTTGTGCTGCATCTGGGCAGCTTTGTGATCGCCGTGTTCTCTGTGCTTTTCCTGTTTTATACCAATTCCTTCCTGATTCGCAGGAGAAAGAAGGAATTTGGCCTTTATAATGTTCTGGGAATGAATAAGTGGAACATTGCAAGAATTCTCCTTTGGGAGACGGTAATTATCGCATTTGCCGCTCTGGCTGTGGGTCTTGTGATCGGCATTGCCTTATCCAAGATGGCAGAGCTTGCGCTTGTCAATATCATTGGCTGTGATATTCGCTTCTCTTTCTCTGTTCCGCCTAAGAGCATCGGGGAAACGGCAGAGCTGTATGGGATCATTTTCGTGTTGATCCTGCTCAACAGCCTCCGGCAGGTGCATTTTTCCAATCCGACCCAACTCATGCGCGCAGAGCATTACGGAGAGAAGGCACCGAAAGCCAACTGGATTCTGGGTATTCTGGGTCTTGTGCTGCTGGGTACCGCTTATTATCTGGCGGTTTCCATCGAAAATCCTCTGGATGCTTTTGTCTGGTTCTTTGTAGCGGTCATTCTGGTCATTTTAGGAACATATCTTCTTTTCGTTGCCGGTTCTGTCCTCCTTTGCAAAATTTTGCAGAAGAATAAGAAGTATTATTATCATCCTGACCACTATGTTTCCGTGTCCTCCATGGCCTTCCGCATGAAGCGCAACGGTGCAGGTCTGGCTTCCATCTGCATTTTGGCTACCATGGTGCTGGTTATGATCTCTTCGAGTGCCTGCCTGTATTTTGGCGCGGAGGATAGCTTGCGCAGCCGCTATCCCAGAGATTTTTCCAATCGGGTGGATTACTACCAATATGAAGATGCTTCGCCGGAGACTATGCAGATCATCCGCGAAGCCATTGGAGCCGATATTCAGGAGCTAGGCTATACACAGGAAGATATTCTGGACTATCAGGAGACCCATATTTCGGCATTTATCAGCAACGGAAAATTTTATTTTGATCCAGAGACCATAGATTCCTTCAATCTGGATATGTTCTCGGATATTTTGACACTGTATTTCGTTTCGCTGTCGGAATATAATCAGGCCACCGGGGCAAATGAAACGCTGTCAGACGGAGAGGCGCTGCTCTATTCCCGCAGATACAAGGGCATTCCCGATGATGTTGATCTCGGTGGACAGAAGCTTCATGTCGTAAAACGACTGGACAGCTTTGAGGTGGGCGATATTTTCAGCATGGAAATTGTTCCAAGCGTCTATTTCATTGTCCCTGATTTGTCAAAAACCATTGCTTCCTTGCAGGATCTGACCGACAGCTCCGAAGAACCCATGCTCCGAACCTGCTGGTATTTGGATTTCAATACCGAAGCGGACAAAGAAGCCCAGTATGAAGTGGCAGAAAAATGCAGGGAAACCATGCGGGAGCTGTCCATTGCGGGCGAAGGCGATATTTACGCCTATAACTGTGTCGCCATGGAAGAGGAACGGAATGATTTCTATGGAACCTACGGTGGATTGTTCTTTATCGGCATTTTGCTGAGCATCGTATTTCTGGTGGCGGCTGTTCTGATTATCTATTATAAGCAACTGTCTGAGGGCTATGAGGATCAGAGCCGGTTCCATATTATGCAGCGCATCGGTATGACCAAAAAGGAAATCCGCAGAAGCATCAATTCTCAGATGCTGACGGTATTCCTCCTGCCGCTGGTATTCTCCGTGCTGCATTTGGCCTTCGCTTTCCCTATGATCCGCAAGCTCCTGATGCTCTTTAACCTGAACAATCTGGTGCTGCTGCTCCTGACGACTGGAATCAGTATTGCCTGCTTTGCCCTGTTTTATATGGTAGTTTATCGCATGACCTCCAATGTGTACTACCGCATTGTCAGCGGCGGCGAGGAAAAGTTAACCTTATAATTAAAGTAGGTTGACAATTAAAGAGCTTGACGGTATAATACTCCCCAAAGGGGGCGGGGACATGAGCAAGAGTAGGCATATGGTTCGTATGGGGCTGTGTGTTGCCCTGCTTGCGATCAGTGCATGGATGACCGTTCCGGCGCCGGTGCCGTTTACCATGCAGACCATGGCGGTGCTGACCATTGGTGCGCTGCTTGGCTCTGGTCAAGGGTGTATATGTGTGGGCGTGTATCTGCTGCTTGGGGTGATCGGTGTGCCGGTATTTTCCGGATTCCGAGGCGGCGTTCAGGTTCTTCTGGGGCCAACGGGAGGCTATCTTCTGGGCTTTCTGCTGTCAGCCTTTGTGGCAGGCTGGGCGGGGAAACGCTTCCGTAGTGCGTGGCTGCTTGCTGTTTGTTTTGCAGCGGCGGTGCTGCTATGCTATGGCTTCGGCACACTCTGGTATGCGCTGCTCTATTCCGGCGGTGAGCTTGGTGCCATTTTGCTTACCTGTGTTGTGCCCTTCCTGCTGCCCGATGCGCTGAAAATTATGCTTTCTTTGTTTCTTCTGCGCCGTCTGCGCTCCGTGATCCATTAAAAAACTCCGCCTTTGCCGTTTTTGGGGCATAGGCGGAGTAGATTTTATTACAGTTCCAAAAGCATCCTACTGCGTTGGAGAATTTCAGGTGTACCGAGAGAGTTTTGTATAATGATGCTGCCATCTCCTTCGGTACATAAAAGCCGTTCGTTTTCCAGACAGTGCATGGTATGCATGGCAGTTCCCTCCCCGCCGTCAAAAATAGGGATATTACCTCCGGTGAGCCGGGAGATGAGATGGCGCAGGAAGGGAAAATGGGTACAGCCCAAAACGATGCCGCAAGTATCGTCAGTCACACAGGGGAGAAGAATTCCCCGCAGATAGGCCTCCGGCTCTGCCCCATCCAGCAGACCCTGCTCCACAAACTCCACAAGCCGTGGACAAGGAAGCGGCAGAATATCATGGCTGGATTGGAAAGGCTGCATGAGGTGGCAGAATTTTTCCTCCCGTAAGGTGACTTCTGTGGCCATAACGATGATCCGACCCTGCGGGCAATGCGCAGCGGCCAGCTTAATGGCAGGCTCAATACCGACCATGATAATATCAGGATAGCGGCTGCGAAGGGTGTCGATTGCGGCACTGGTTGCGGTGTTGCAGGCAATTACAACAGCCTTGACCCCCATAGGCATCAGCGCGTCAATGGCCTGCACGGTCAGCTCCCGCACCTGAGCGGTGGTTTTTGTTCCGTAGGGCGCATGGGCAGAGTCTCCGAAATAGAGAAAATTTTCGTGGGGTATAATTTTTGTAAGCTCGCGTAATACGCTAATCCCACCAAGACCGGAATCAAATACAGCAATATGATCCTCCAGACGCGGCATATCCCTGCCCCCTTTCTTTTTTCACAGTATACCACGCCACAGAAGGAAAAGCAATTTCCATCCATAGAAAAAGAAAATATTGGTACCATGCTACTAAAT
The DNA here is from genome assembly GCA_045601345.1 of Faecousia sp. Lineage (GTDB taxonomy): Bacteria > Bacillota > Clostridia > Oscillospirales > Oscillospiraceae > SVMC01. The sequence goes on from JAZRZL010000040.1 coordinate 6,538, forward strand.
TGGCCAGAATTTCTGTGAGAGCTTATCAAGTGGCGGCAGCAGAACAATACATAATACAAAATTGGCCGTGCCATGGATCAGGTCGAAAGGAATTCCTGCGATCCAATAAGAAATTCCTGCCGGAATGCCTCCAAGGACAGCCACCGGAATGGCACAAAGCGCTCCGAAAAGATATCCGTGCATTGCACCGATCACGCTTAAAATCAGCCAGCTCTTCCGCTTCCGAAAGGGCAGCACCGCCAGCACTAAAAGCGGCCAGATGTAAAGATAACTGATCCACCACTGGCCGAAGCCATAAATCAGCCCCTCCAGCATCACGTAGACAAAAGCCATATACAGCGCCTTGATGCCATGACGCATGGTAGCCGCAATCAGGAGCACCGCTCCAAGATGCACATTGGGGAGCATAGACATGGCGACCTTCGCGCCAAACATCAGAGCCGCCAGAAGGCTCAGCTCCACAAGCTCCCGCAATGTCAGCCTCTTACCCCTCATAGATGGAGAAGGCATAGACATCCCCCGTCGCAATCGGCTGGGCATCGGCACCATAGTTGCCCATTTCACCATTGACCGTAAAGACCCACCATTGGTTTTGGGCAGAATCAGCAAATTCCCCGTCTACGGTATGGATAAACAGGCCGTACTCCCCTTCCTCGCCGGAAATGAGATTTTCCTTCTCCAGCGCAGGAGCAAGAAATTCTTCCTGCGTTTGAAGCGCCAAAGATTTTACGGTGCCGTCAGAGTGCGTAATTTCTACTGTAATGGTTTTTTCCCCGGAAGCAGTCTTCGGAGAAAAATGCAGCCATAACGCCAGCATTGCACCAACAAGCAACACCAGCGCCAGCAGCAGCGCGATGGTTTTCTTTTTCATAAAAAATCTTCCTTTCTTCTGCGCCATGCAAAGAAAGGAAGCAAATGCTTTTCGGCAAATGGCTGAGGATCGCAGCTCCTTTGCATGGCATTTCTGACCGGGTCTTCTGACTTGGCTTCCCTGTCCGCACCCCTTCCCGGAAAAAACCGGTGGCATTCGTGCATTCTCCACCTTACAGCGACGGCTTCGTGGGGGATTTGCACCCCGCTTCCCCGACCATCAGAAATGATATGTGCATCATAGCAAAAAAGGACATGGCTGTCAACCATGTCCCGAATTGACTATTATGTTTTTTTTCGCGTTACCAAGCAAGTCAGTGCAAAGACCATAAAACCCACAATCAGGCCGGCAATCACATCCAACACTGCGTGTTGTTTCACAAACACGGTAGAGATAGAAATAAGCACAGAAAGAATGACCGTTACAATTCGAAATCCCCTGCTTTTTATCGTGGGGGTCGTACAGATGGATATAGCAGCACCAATGCTCCCAATCACATGAAGGCTGGGAAGCACATTGGTATTGGTGTCAATTTGGTAAAGACGCGATAAAATCCATGTAGAAAGCCGATGTTCTGCCAGTGCATCAGGCCGGAGATTCTGCCCATTGGGGAAGAGCAGATAGATGAATGCACAAAGTCCATAGGAAATGGTAAGGAAAATCATATACCGACGGAAACCAAAGCCGTCTTTATGGAGCAGCCACAATCCAGTTCCCACCAGTAAGGGAAACCATAATATGTAAAAATAAACAAAGCCCTGCAAAAAGGGAATCTCTCCATCCAATGCAAGCTCTGTTGCAGTATATTCCGTAGTGACCAGGTACTCGGGAACTAAATAACAAATAACAATCAAAATCAGGCTGACTGACCAATAGGCGTAACGGTTCTCTTTGAGCCATTGCATAAGACTTTTTCGTCCGACACGCTGCTCATTCAATAAAAACATTCCTTTCGATTACGATTATTAATCATATTATAACACGCTTTCAAAAAAAAACAAGGGAATCCTGTTTTCACGGCATGGCAAACGCATGAAATTTTTTAGTTGACATAACCTCCCGACTTTGCCACTTGTAAAAATGAAATCTCACAAAATAGTTCCGATTGCTCCAAAAAATTGAAAAAAATTTTGTTTTTTCAAGAAAAAAACACTTGCATTTTTAATTAATTTGTGATATAATAAAACTGGTACATAAGTGCATACAAAGGGGCTATTATGAGACTTGAAATATCCAATAATAACGGAACAAGGTATATCTGCGCATGGACAATTCCGGCTACCCCATCTCATATGAAATCTTCTCCGGGAACACTCTGGATTTGAGAAGCCTACAGATGTCTCATGGTCATACGCCATCTCCGCAGAACGAGTGCGGGATGCCTTGGACGCATGGACGGTAGAAAGACTCCCGGATGACTATTTCAGATTTAATAATATAGATAACCCGGATTTAATGCGAAATTTTGCCGCCTTTGGCATCGAAATACCCAAAAAGCTGTACCGCCGACAGGAACTTAAAAGCCTCAGAGCCAGCTTCCAAATCTCAAGATAGTACATAGAAAAAGTACATAATTCTCAAAACAATTTACCTTATTTTCCAAACAATTATACGCTAAATAAATC
>JAZRZL010000041.1:0-8842 GCA_045601345.1 Faecousia sp.
CACCGACGTTCCCGCCGATGAGTACTACGCAGAAGCAGTCGCATGGGCAGTGGAAGCAGAAGTCACCACCGGCTATCCCGATGGCACCTTCAAGCCCGAAAACAACTGCACCCGTGCACAGGCTGTCACCTTCATCTGGCGTGCAATCGCAGAATAATCCTCTGCAATATCCCAGACATTGGGTGATGAACAAGTAAATCCTGATCCCTAAAAATGGCCGGGTATGCGCCCGTAAAAAGGCGCATACCCGGCCAAATTGTTTTTCTGACATCTTGCAATGCGGGGCAAGACATGAGATAATATAAAAAAATGCATCATTGCAGCAAAGGAGACCTTACCATGGATTTTGAAATTGGACGCATCGGAACTGCGGAAACGATGGTGGAGCTTGCGGATACTGCGCTGGAGGTTGGCTCTGGCTCTTTGCGGGTGTATGCTACTCCCTGCATGGCAGCGCTGATGGAGGGCGCGGCCTGCAATTGTATCGAAGCGCTTATGCCTGAAGGACAGACCTCGGTAGGCATCAGCCTGAATCTTTCTCATATGAGCGCCACGCCAGTCGGCATGGGCGTGATCGCAGAAGCGACCCTCACCAAGGTAGAGGGCAAAAAGCTCACCTTTGACATTACCGCTAAGGATGAATCCGGCACCATCGGCACTGCCACCCACGAGCGCGTCATTGTCAATGCCGAGCGCTTTCTCGAAAAAGCTTACGATAAGCTGTAAGCATACCGCACACGGATGCAGAATATACTCTCTTATCTGCACCCCTTCTGTTCATGACACACAAAGGAGGCCGCCGCTTGAAATATCCCTGTCTGGTTATGGATCACGATGATACTGTGGTCAACAGCTCTGCGACCATTCATTATCCCTGTTTTTTAGAATATCTCAAGTGCTACCGTCCCGGTATGACCATTGGCAAGGATGAATTCTTTATCAAGAACTTTGATCCGGGATTTCTTGCCATGTGCCGGGAGGATTTTAATCTGAGCGCCGAGGAGTTGGTAGTGGAGCAGGAATTTTGGCATCAATACGTCAAAGAACATATTCCTGTTGCCTATGATGGGATGCGGGAGTTTCTCTGGCATCATGTAGACGAAGGCGGCACGATCTGCGTGGTTTCTCATTCTCTCTCTGCCCACATTCTGCGCGACTGGAGGGAAAATGGTCTGCCGGAGCCGAAGCTGGTTTTCGGTTGGGATGATCCGCCGGAGCTTCGAAAGCCCAATCCCTATCCTCTGTTCACCATTATGGAGCAGCTCGGCTACAGCGCCGGGGAGCTTCTCATGGTAGATGACCTGAAACCGGGCTGCGATATGGCACAGGCCGCTGGCGTAGACTGCGTTGCCGCCGGTTGGGCATACAATTTCCCCTCCATTGAGCAATATATGCGCCAAAACTGCCTCCACTATGCTCCCACCGTGGAAGCTCTCGCGCAATTCCTCTGGCCATGAAATATATAATTTTTGGAGCTGTCCCACCAGATAAGTGAGACAGCTCCATACTTTACAGTACAATTTCTTATGCTTCGCTGCGATAGAGGAATGTAATTACCTGTGCTCTTGTGCAGCTCTTCGCTGGGCTGAATACATTTTCGTCGGTTCCCCGGGTAATGTCATTTTCCACTGCACAAGCTACAGCTTTGGTATACCATGTATTGTTGCTTACATCTATAAATCCCGCACTTGTAGCAATGTCCTACAGGAGCACTCTGTCAATTCAACAGAGCAACACTACTATCTGAATTATAACATAGTAAAACAATTTGTCAATTAATTCCAAAAAATTTCCACATTTTTCCTGTTTATATACACCATAACATATAATGAAGGGGCTGCCTCACGAATGAGGCAGCCCTTGGTGCTCAATCTCTTCTAAGTGCTTCAATCGGGTTCATATTGGCGGCCTTAGATGCGGGGAGCAGACCGAAAATGATTCCGATGACGGTGGAGAAGACCACCGCAATGATAATCGCTGGGACGCTGATGGCCGATGGAGTACCCGAAAGCTTGGACAACAGCGTGGCTACGACAATTCCGGCGATCACCCCGAGAATACCGCCTGCACTGGTGAGTACCGCAGCCTCCGTAAGGAACTGCCCGAGAATGCGCCGCTTTTTCGCGCCGATGGCCTTTTTCAGACCGATCTCACTGATACGCTCGGCAACGGATACCAGCATAATGTTCATAACGCCGATACCGCCGACCAGCAGAGAAATGCTGGCGATCCAGATGAGCTGCCGGTTGGTGGCGCTGCTCATCTCCTGGAGCTGCTGTGCCTGCTCCAGAATATCGCGGTTCTGATAGCTGAAGGGGCTGTCTTCACCGGGAATCTGGCGCTCATTCAGGCAGTCGGCCACAGCCTTGCCTGCGACTGCCATATCATCGGTGCTGGATGCCTTGATGGCCACGGACTGCGGCTCATCATAGCGGTAGAGGATCGGCCACGTGCTATCCGGCACAAACAGGTGGCCGGAGGTGGTGTCGGTATAAAGATAGTACTCATCAATGGATTCGATTACCGGACGGAAGGTACTCGTTGTCTCTACAACGCCGATCACCGTGAATGGCTCTGCCATGATCTCAATGACCTTACCCACCGGGTCTTCACCGTTAAAGAGTGTCGTAACCGCTTTACTATCCGCAATGACAACCTTGCGGCTATCGGTATAGTCACAGTTAACAAACAGTCTGCCGCTACGCAGGGTATAATCATAGACGTTAAAATAATCATCGTCCACACCGTACAGATCGCCGTTATAGGTTACATTTTTATAGAAAATGCCTTCGGTATAGCCACGGTGGCGGAACAGGGAGGTTGCCTCAACACCCTTGAGGGTGTTGAGCTTTTCCTTGGTCTCCTGTGTGATGATGCCAATGCCATCCGGGACAGGACTATAGGAAAAATCGTATTCATAATCGTCCTGATAGAGGTTTACCGTAACCGCATTGGTGCCGGAACCGATCAGGTTTTGCTTGATCTGCTCATTGGTGCCCTTGATGGTGGACACAATGGCAATGATAGCGGCAATACCGATGATAATGCCCAGCATGGTTAGGATGGAGCGCAGCTTATGACTCCATACGCCATGGAAAGCCTGAAGAATATTTTCTCTCATATGCCCTCCTTACCAGCTGTACAGCGCATCAAGCGTAGAGGGGTTGGTTGTTGCACCCTCTACGACATCCTTGCCATAGGGGAATGCTACGGTATCCTCCAAAGTCAAGCCATCAAGAACCTGCACATAGGAGCCCCAGAGCATAACGCCCACGGAAATTCTCCGTTTTTCCAGCATACCGTCCTCTCCTGCCAGATAAACATAGTTTTCGCCGTTCTCCTGAAGTACAAACGGTTGCTCCAGATAGAACGCATCGGAAACCTGCACCGGAATATCCAGCGTCATTTCCACGCCCTCATATTCACGGAAGGATACGTCACCATCCACTACCACAGTAAAGGGATAATAGGATACATTCATGTTGCCGTTGCCGTTGTAATAGCCGTTTTCAGTGGGTGTATCAGAAATTTCCTTAACGGTGCCCTGATAAACATTGCCGCTCTCCCAGCAATTAACCGTAACGCTCTGACCAATATAGACATCATCAAGATCCAGCTCACTGACGGTACCCTGAATATAGTAGCCGCCGCCACCAGCCACCTTGATGATGGGTTCCTTGGAGTTCAGTGCTTCGTCTGCACTGATAACTTCGGCAATGGTACCTGCCATATCGGCATACACAACGCCATCGGACAGTTCCTGCTTCATCTGCTTCAGTTCAACCTGTGCCATGCGAAGGTCTAAATCAAGATCCTTGATTTTCTGTTGCAGCTCAGCCTTTTGCGCCTGTGTCTCTGAATAACTGGGTTTGTTCGATGAACTGTTGCCGCTGGTATTGCCGCTGCTGTGGCTGCCACTGGTATTATTGCCGCTGGTATTACCGCCGCTGGTATTACCGCCACTGGGATTATTGCCGCTGGGATTATTGCCACTGGTATTACCGCCGCTGGGATTATTGCCACTGGGGTCATCGCCGCTGGGGTCATCGCCGCTAGGGTCATCGCCGCTGGGGTCATCATTGTCAGGTTCCATCGGCGGTTTTTCGGGCTTGGGTTCTCCGAAGGGACGGCCAATATAGCCGGAGGCATCAAACAGGATGAAGGAAACATCGGCTCCCGTTCCGCTGAAGCACATACCGCCAGCCTGCAAAATCTTTCCATTCAGCATATTCCCTTCGCTGATGCCAAACACCACATACACAGGTCCTTGGCTCACAGCAAGGCCGGTCTCCGGATCAATAAAGCCCAGCTCTTCCAAAAAATCTTCACCAAAGGGAATGCCGTTGGCACACACATAGAGGTAGGGATCATCGCTGGTGCCGGTGCCGCTCTTGCAAGCATAGGTTTTTACCTGTACATTCTCATCCTTTTCACTGGGATCACTGGAAGGATCATCGGCAGAATCATCGGTAGATTCTTCCAATGCGGTTTCCTCACTGCCGGCTGCATTCTCCGTATGCAGCATGGTCTCAGCATTTTCAATCTCAGACGTATCTTCCGTTTGGTTCTCTGTTAGCTCGGAAGATTTCTTTGCTGTACGGAGCGGCTTCGTACTCTCATTATCCTGCTGCGTCTGCGTGGAAAGGTTGGTCGCAGAGGCGTTATTCTTTTTTGTTGTGGTGGTATTATTGTTCTTCGTTGTCGTTGTATTGTTCTTAGATGTGGTTGTGCTGTCCTTAGAGGTTGTCACAGAATAGACCTTTGAGCCAGCCAGCGTATTATATTCTATCTTGGCATCGTTCAGTTCTTCCTGCATCAGTTTAATTTCTAAGGTCTTACGATCCACGGAAAGCTGGGACAGGGTGGTATCATAGGCCATCAGCTTATCTCCGGGCTTCACATTTTGACCCTGCGTGACATAGACCTCTGTGACCTGCTGGGTATCGGAAAGATAAACTGCCTGCACATTATCCGCATGAACCTCTCCGTAGATGGTGGGGTTATCACCCCAAAAATCGGTCATTGCAAGATCGGAAACATGATAAACATTCACAACACGCCGCTTTGGATTGGTAAAATAAGCAATGCTGCCTACGCCCAGTGCCAAAACCAGCATAATACAGACCACGGTAATTATGGTTTTTTTCTTTTTGTTACTCTTCATCCTGCACCGTCCTTTCTTCATCGTCCGGCCACGGTATCGGCGCTTCCTCGAAGGGTGCATCGGAAAATTCTTCAGATTTCTCAAAGTTCATAAGTTCATCCAGAGCTTCAAAGCCGAAGTCCTCTCCATGCTCCAAAAGGGAAGAAATCTCCTCCTCAAGCGATACTACACTGTCCTCCACAGGCTCTTCCTCATCAGGCAGTGGCTCATCCGCAGCAAAGGAGAAGGATTCCGCATCGCTAAGAATGCCCTGTGAAATATTTTCTGCTGCCGAATCATGCCGATGGAAATTCTGTGAATCGCCCAATTGACCATCAAGCAGATAATAGATGGTATGTGCGCACTGGGCAATTGCAAGCTCATGGGTAATCATAAGGATGGTCACGCCTTCCCTGTTCAGACGTTCAAAAATATCCATGATTTGATCGCCGGAGGCCGTATCCAGTGCGCCGGTTGGCTCGTCTGCCAGCAGAAGCTGGGGGCGGCTGACAATGGCGCGGGCAATGGCCACGCGCTGGCACTGGCCGCCGGAAAGCTGGTTGGGGCGGAACTTCATCCTGTCCGCTAGGCCGACAATGCGCAATGCCTCCTGTGCGCGGGCAATGCGCTCCTTCTTGGGCACATTGGCATACACCAGCGGCAGAGCAACATTATCCAGTGCGCTGTAGTTGGGCAGGAGATAGAAATTCTGGAACACAAAGCCAATGTCCTCATTGCGGATCACAGCCAGCTGGTCATTGGTTCTTGTGGTAATATCGCGGTTATTGAAAATATATTTTCCAGATGTGGGCAGGTCAAGGCAGCCGATGATGTTCATCAGCGTGGTCTTGCCGGAGCCGGAAGGCCCCATAATGGCTACATAATCGCCCTGCTCCACTTCAAGGCAGATATCCCGAAGCACCGGGACGGTCATTTTCCCGTGAATATAGTCCTTGAAAATATTTTGCATGGAAAGAATCATCCCACGGCCTCCGTTCCTTCCACTACGGCAATTTCAGGATTGGTCAGAACACCGTCCACCCAGCCCTCATCAACAAATTCCTCTGCTGGCATACCGTCCTCATAGACTTCCGTATCGAATTCGCCCAAATCGCCGCCGTCCTCCGGCATTTCCTCGTCAAGCTCTATCGGTTCACCGGGATAGCGCACAGGAGCACCTTCGGAGCAGGTCTCATCGGGATAAGCGATATAATCTTCCAGGATCAGGCCATCCATGATTTCATAGCTGTCCATATCAATATTATAGTTGCCAAGCGTAACATAGCGCTTTTCAAGCTTGTCCCTCTCGTTGGCTACCCATACCCATGGTGAGGAATCCAAGTCGGAGATATAGTAGGAGGGTAAATAGAAGCTATCCGAGCTATCATTGCCTTGTGTCTGGCCGTTGTCGGGTTCAATATAGAGGTGCTGACCGAGCATCAGGCCTTCATCGCCATTCAAGCGAACATAGAAATTATACTTGCTGGAAGTGGTCATTTCATCGGAGGGCATATAATAATAGTTGTCATTGCTGGTAACAGGATTCTCAAAATCTACCATGGAAACCACACCCGTCCAAAACAGGGTCTCATCGGTACGGGAGCGGAGAATCACCGGCGTACCCTCGGAAAGATTCATTGCGTTCTGCTCATTGATGGTACCCTTCACGCGGAGATCGCCCTCTTCTGTGATGGACATAAAGGGCAGCGGCTGACCGGTTGTGGGATCATAATCGTTGATACCGTTGTTAATGGCCTTTATATGGCCGGACACGGGACTGAGCACACTGGCAGCGGAGAGTTTGGTTTTGGTTCGCTCAATTTCCTTTTTCTTGGAGGAAATGTTGAATTCCGCCTCCTTGACATCCAGCTCAAGCTGCTGAATTTCAAGGGTATACTTCAGCTTATCCGCAGAGGCGGCAGTTTTCTGCTGCTTTTCCAGTGCGGTGATCTGCGACTTTTTGGTGGTGACGTTGTTGTTCATCTGCTCCACCTCAAGCTGCATACGCTCAATTTCAATGGAAAGACTGTCGGTCTCATAGGTAAAAAGTACCTGCCCTTTACTTACTGCATCACCGGCACTGACGGAAATTTCCTTAATTTCCATATCCGCATTCTTTTCTACATTGACTGTCTCACCCGCTTCCACAACACCGGCGAAACGGTTGACCGTTCCAACAGGCCCGATGCCTACAATTTCAGATACAGATGTGACAGATACCTTCGAGCCGGACTCGTTGCAGCCAGCCAGACACAGGGCAAATATGACGATGAACAGAGCGATGCCTGTAAATTTTTTCCTCATAAAGTCGTTCCTCCTTTATTTACTGATCGGAAAGACAGCTACACTTCTCACAATCTTGACTATTATATCATATTCCCTCGCATTTTCAAAGCACCTGTGCAAAGGAATCATAAGGTTTTTTTGTAAAAAATTTGTGACGTTCCCTAATCCTGACAACAAGCAGCGGTACGCTCCCTCAAAGAAAAAACAAACTTTTTTGCAAAAAAAGTTTGACTTTTTCTGTCTCAAATGATAAGATAATCAGGCCGCATTGAAGGGGTAGAAGCTGAGGTATGCCCTCACACCCCCAGAGCGAGACTACAAAAAAGGTAGGTGCTAAATCCATGCAGGCTATTATCGTTACCGGCGGCAAGCAGTACAGCGTGAAGGAGGGCGACGAGCTCTTCATCGAAAAGCTGAACGCGCAGGCCGAAGACACCGTGATCTTCGATCAGGTTCTGGCAATTGTGGACGGCGAATATTCCACTTTTGGCAAGCCCGTTGTCAGTGATGCTAAGGTTGAGGCGAAGGTTCTGAAGAACGGCAAGGCCAAGAAGGTCATCGTCTTCAAGTATCGCCCCAAGAAGGACTCCAAGTCCCTCCGCGGCCACAGACAGCCGTACACCAAGGTCAAAATTGAAAAGATCGTTCTGTAAGCTATGACGAAGGTTGAATTTTTCAACGAGGACGGCAGAATCACAGGGTTCCGCTGCTCCGGCCACAGCGGCTATGCAGAGGAAGGCAGCGACATCGTTTGCGCCGCCGTCTCCACAGCCGTAACATTCGCTTCCGACACCATTACCGAGGTGCTCGGCGAGCGTGCCAAAACCAAAGTTGATCCCGACAATGCCGAGATCACCCTGAAGCTTCCCGTCACCTGTGAGGAGGAAGATGCCGTACAGGCGATCCTCACCGGAATGATGCTTACTTTAAGCCATTGGCGGGATGAGTATCCAGATTATATCGAAGTTATGGAGGTGTAACATCATGCTGAACATCAGTTTACAGTTCTTCGCACATAAGAAGGGCGGCGGCTCCACCAAGAACGGCCGTGACTCCGAGTCCAAGAGACTGGGCGTGAAGCGTGCGGACGGTCAGTTCGTTCTGGCCGGCAACATTCTGGTTCGCCAGAGAGGCACGCATATCCATCCCGGCACCAACGTCGGCATGGGCAGCGACAACACCCTCTTCGCTCTCATTGACGGCAAGGTCAAGTTCGAGCGCCTGGGCAAGGATCGCAAGCAGTGCTCCGTTTACGCAGAACAGTAATTACGCAAAGGGGCTGTCTCAAAACGAGGCAGCCCCTTTCCTACGAAAAAACAGCGGACGGTACTATGAAAATACCGTCCGATGGCTTATAATATTGGTATGAAACAAAACAATAAGCAGGTAGATTATACAGCATACGGGACTGGA
>JAZRZL010000042.1:0-15420 GCA_045601345.1 Faecousia sp.
GGTACCGGCAGAGGCAAGACCCGGGCTGGACTTCACACCATCGGTATCCGCCGTGATGCTGCCGTCCACACGCAGGAAGTTTTGCAGATCATTGTCGCCGCCGCGGATACCGGCCAGATTCTGGAAGTCATCGCCTTCGGAAGCATAGAAGCCGAAGAACTGATAGTAGCCGTTATTGGCAGAGCCAGTGCTGAAATCAAATTCCAGAGTAGCAGTCCAGTCACCAGCCACGGGAACAACGATGACATCCTCGGGGTTGGTAGCCTGGTCGCCGGAGTTCTGACCGTTGCAGGTCTCGAAAGCGGGACGGGTAGCAGTCAGGGTCAGACCCTTGCCCTCTGCAATAGCAGCATTTTTCTCGTTGACTACGTCAAACTTTGCAGCATCCTCGGGGTTGGTGAAGTCGATGTTGGGCAGACCGCCGCCGACAACCTCCACATTGAGGCTCTTCAGCGTGAACTGATAGCCCTCGGTCATGCCGGTGTAAGCGTCAATGATGATCTTATCGGCTTCGATGCCGGTGGCTTCATAGCGGAACATTTCGGTGAATTCATCACCGTCGGCAGAGCGCAGACAGATGTAGGTATCACCTTCCTTGATGAGCTGGAACCAGTACGTACCGACGGAAGCAAGACCAGGACTGGACTTCACACCATCGGTATCCGCCGTGATGCTGCCGTCCACACGCAGGAAGTTTTGCAGATCATTGTCGCCGCCGCGGATACCGGCCAGATTCTGATAATCATCGCCTTCGCCTGCATAGAAGCCGAAGAACTGATAATAACCGTTATTGGCAGAGCCAGTGCTGAAGTCAAATTCCAGCGTAGCGGTCCAGTCGCCAGCCACAGGAATTTCAACAACGTTTTCGGGGTTGGTTGCCTGATCGCCGGAGTTCTGGCCGTTGCAGGTCTCGAAAGCGGGACGGGTAGCCGTCAGGGTCAGACCCTTGCCCTCGGCAATGGCAATGCCGGTATCGTTGATGATGTCGAACTTGGAAGCATCATCGGGGTTGGTGAAGTCAATCGCTACCGTCTGGCTGCTGGTCGCCTTGACCTTGAAGTCGATGGTATAGACTTCGGAAATGCCTGCTTCAGGATCGGTGCAGGTGATGGTGGTGGTGCCAGGCAGTGCGGTAGCCGGCTTCACATCCACAACCAGGCCTTCCTTAGCAAAAGCGGTGACCTCGGGGATCTTCTTGGATTCGAGGGTCATCTTGTAACTGTGCTTATCGGGGTTGAACTTGGCCAGAGGCTCACCATTCACATTGATGCCGTCTACCTTGGCATTTGCCATGACATAGACAACAAAATCATCGGTGACGGTCACGCCGTCCAGCTTGCCGGTGGCGGTAATGGTAGCAACACCGGGGCCGACGGTCTTGATAACGCCATTTTCAACCTTGACAACATTGGGACGGTTGGAGCTGTACTCGAAGGTCATGCCTTCGGGCAGCGGGCAGGACTTGAGGGACTTGATGATGGAGGTCTGCTCCTTGATGATGTAGCCGTAGAGCTTTTCGTTGTTCATGGCAACGGTCAACTGCGGATTGACGATCGCGCCTCTATCATAGATGATGCGTTCTTCAATGCCGAGAGCTTCGTCACCTTCCTGATTGGCCTTGACGGTCAGCAGGACGGGGTATTCATCCATTTCGCCGGAAACGGTGAAGTCAGCAATCAGGTTTGCATGGGCAGAGTCTTCGCCGACCTGAACCTGATAAGCACCGGTATCGACCTCATAGCAATCCTTTGCTTCATTATAGTAAGCCAGATCGGGGATCTTGACTTCCATCGTGATGGTCTTGGTTTCACCGGGCTGGAGCTCTACCTTCTGGAAGCCTTCCAGACGGCGAATCGGGCGGTTGAGTTCCTTGGGAGCGTTGGGCTGTGCAATGTAGAGCTGGGTAACTTCCTTTCCTGCGACCTTGCCGGTGTTCTTGACATTGAAGGAAACCTTCACAGTGTCATTTGCATCGTATGCGCTCTTGTCGATCTTCAGGTTGGAGTATGCAAAGGTGGTGTAGCTCAGGCCATAGCCGAAGACATAGCTGGGAGCATTTGCGCCAACGTAGTACATATAGGTACGACCGTTGGAGCCATTGGTTGCATACATATTATAATCGCGGATGCCGGGGATATCGGAGTCGTTCTTATACCAGGTAGCGGTCAGATGGCCAGAGGGGTTGACAGCACCGGTCAGAACCTTACCGAAGCCAACACCCTTGCGGATGCCGCCGTAGCTGGACCAGAGGATAGCCTTGACATCATTTTCGAAGGTCTTAACTTCCATGGGACCGCAGGTCTCCATGACGGCTACAGTATTCGCATTCAGCTTGCCAACATTGGAGATCAGGGTTGCCTGATTGTTGTTCAGTGCAGTGCTGGAGCGGTCGCGGCCTTCAGAGGAATAGTTGCTGCCGGTACCGACAACAACGATGGCCACATCGGCTGCGCGGATGTCTTCCTCATTGGAGGAGTTCAGGGAGGTGCTGGTGATGTAGGTGAAGCTGGCATCGGGGTTGACTTCCTTGATGGCATTGGTGATGCCCTTCTGGATGTTGATACGCCACTTGTCATCCTCAGCATGACGCTGCTCGGAGGAGTACAGACCCAGATACATATCAGTCTGCCAGGAGCCAACAATGGCAACATTGTATGCACCGGAAGCAGGAATATTCAGGGGCAGGATGCCGTCATTCTTCAGCATGACAACGCCTTCTTCGACCTCGCGGTCAACAAGAGCGATACGCTCGGGGGTATAGTTATTGGTGCCGTTGGCCTTCTGGTCAGCCATACGCTGGTTGGCAGCGATGGTGTAGGGGTTGTTCTCATCGAACTCGCCGGTAGCGATACGGGCAGTCATCAGACGATGTACGGAAACATCAATAGAGTTCTCGGTGAAGGTGCCCTTATCGGTCTGGACACCGGCATCGACCATGCCCTGGGACTGGGCATTGTAGTCGCCCACGCTGGCGCTGATGCCGCTGTTGCACTCCAGATCTTCGCCGTGTGCCAGAGCACCGGCCATCTGCTCTACACTGGTCAGCTTCTTGCCGGTACGGGGGTTGGTGTAGTTCAGGTTGGAGATGGTCTTGGCAGAGTCGCAGTCAGAGGTGATGTAGCCGGTGAAGCCGAAGGTTTGACGCAGCAGGGTATCCATCAGATAGGAGCTGTAGGAGCAGGGCTCACTATTGAAGGAGCTGTAAGCGGTCATGACGGAGGAGACATCAGCCATCCGAATGACATTGCGGTAAGGAGCGGTGAAGTACTCACGCAGGGCGCGCAGATCGGAGGTTGCGCCGCCGCTGGTACGGATCGCTTCGGTGTTGTTGGCGGTGTAGTGCTTGATGGTGGTGTGGGTCTTGAGGTAGCCGGAGGGGTCAATGACATTACCTTCTCTGTCCTTGCCTTCCATGCCGTTGACGAAAGCTGCACCCATGATGGAGTTCAGATAAACGTCCTCAGAGTAAGACTCTTCGTTGCGACCCCAGCGGGGGTCACGCTGCATGTTGACAGTGGGAGAGTAGAAGTTGATGTTCAGGGCATTGCCCAGATAGTTCTTGACAGAACGCTCACGGCATTCATCAGCGATGGCGATCGCGCCCTCATAGTAGAGGTCGGGATTCCAGGTAGAGCCCATGGTCAGGCTCTGTGCATAGCTGACATTGTCCTTGGTGCCCTCGGACTGGGGGTTGAGGTTGTCGCGGAGCAGGCCATGAAGTGCTTCTGCCCACCAGGAATACCGGGCGATATCCTTGGTAGCAGGGGTCTTCAGGGCGCCGCCGCCCAACTGGGATGCAGGAATGGCGGGAGAGCCTTCAACAAGCTGAGAGCCCTTCTGCTTCAGGGTCATACGGGCAACCAAGTCGGCTGCACGTTCTTCAAAGGAGTAGCTGGTATCCTCATAAATGGGGATCGCTACCTGCTCCGGCTCTGCTGCGCTGACAATGCCTGCGGGCAACATGCCCAGGCACATAACCAGACACAGAAGCAGCGCCAAAGCTCTTCTTGCGGTCTTTTTCATAAAGTTCCTCCTTTATTTTTTGGATTGTCTCCGGCTACAGAGCCGAGACTCCCCTTTAATGCATATTCTAGCCCTTTTCTCCCTAAAATTCAACAATATAAGTTATTGCATAGAAAAATCTCCAAATCGTAAAAAAACTTTGCCTCATTTTGTGCAATTTTTTAAGGAAATGGAGTTTTACGGTAATCATCTATCCATTGCAGACCGCATCTTGCAGCGCAATGGATATTCGATAATCCCCTCACGCGCTCCCACTCCCGATATGGTTAAAACGGGGAAATCCTTCACAAAATATTAAAAAAGAACTATTGACAATGGGAGTAGATGGTAGTATATTATGCTTAGCACTCATGGAGTAAGAGTGCTAACAGAAAGGAGGCCGCTATGGAACTGACTGACCGAAAAAAACGCATCCTTCGCGCCATTGTGGACAGCTATATCCGCACCGCAGAGCCTGTTGGCTCCAAGGCCATTGCGGCCATGCCCGACATGAACTTTTCCTCTGCCACCATCCGCAACGAAATGGCAGAGCTGACCACCATGGGGCTTTTAGAGCAGCCGCACACCTCCGCAGGCCGCATTCCCTCCCCTGCCGGTTACCGCCTGTATATTGATGAGCTGATGCAGGATTACCGTCTCAGCGTGGCAGAAACCCAAAGCCTGAATCAGGCAATGGAAAACCGCATGGTGGAATTTGACACCGCCATGGCACAGGTCGGCAAGCTGATCTCCAAGCTCACAAACCTTCCCGCCTATACCATCGCCTCTCGCTCCGGGACAGCCACGGTCAAGCGCTTTGAGCTGATTCTGGCACAGACGCACAGCTTTATTCTGGTGGTTATGACAAGCAGCGAGGTTGTTAAAAATAAGCTCATCAAGCTCCCCATTGATGTCACTGAGCAGGATCTTCGGCTTCTCAGTGCTGTACTCAATGCCAGCCTCACCGAGATTCCCGCCGAGGAAATCACCCCCGAGCTTCTCAACCGCATCACCAGAAGCGCCGGTGCTGCCGGTTCTCTGGTACCCATCATTGTAGATTACACCGTCAATGTGCTTCGTGAGCAGCAGCGCTCCGACATCTACCTGACCGGTCAGACCCGACTGCTCAGCCAGCCGGAATACCGGGATGTGGATAAGGCACAGACCCTGCTGGAAGGACTTGACGAAGAAATGATTTCCAATCTTCCCGCTACCATCTCGCAGAACAGCCCGGTACAGATCCTTGTCGGCCCGGAAAATGTGGCAAAGGAATTGAAGGATACCTCCGTTGTGATGACCCGGTTCGACATTGGTGACGGAATGCAGGGCATGATCGGCGTGGTCGGCCCGACAAGAATGGATTATGCACAGATTACAGCTCGCCTGAGCTATTTTGCAGAGGGTCTTGGCCGAATGTTCGGCAAGACGGAGCTGCCTTCGGATATCCCGGAAGAACATCACGAGCAGGAGGAAACATAAGTCGTGTCTAAGAAAGATAAGAATCAAACGGAAAGCGCCCAGCAGGAGGAAGTTCAGATTCCCGCCGAGGAAGCAGCGATGCCCGAAACAGAAGCACCTGATACGAAAGCCGCACCCAGCGAGCTGGAGCTGAAAACACAGGAGCTTGCAAAGGAGCATGAGCAATATCTTCGTCTGGCCGCAGAATATGATAATTTCCGCAAACGCAGTCAAAAGGAAAAGGACAGCATTTATCTGGATGCCAAAGCAGACACCATCGGGAAATTCCTTCCCGTTTTCGACAATCTTGAACGCGCCGCACAGCAGCCTACCGAGGACGAGGCCTACAAAAAGGGCGTTGAAATGACGCTGGCCGGTCTGCGGGAGGTCATGCAGAAGATGGGCGTGGAGGAATTCGGCCAGATTGGCGACACCTTCGACCCCAACCGCCACAACGCCGTCATGCACATTGAGAAGGAAGACCTCGGAGAAAATGTTCTTGCCCAGGTATTCCAAAAGGGCTTTGCCATCGGTGACAAAGTGATCCGTTTCGCCATGGTTCAAGTGGCAAATTAACCATATATATTATAGTATTGATATAGGAGGATTTTTATTATGAGTAAGATTATCGGTATTGACCTTGGTACTACCAATTCCTGCGTTGCTGTTATGGAAGGCGGCGAACCCGTCGTTATCGCCAACGCAGAAGGCAACCGCACAACCCCGTCTGTCGTCGCATTCTCCAAGACTGGTGAACGCATGGTCGGTCAGGTCGCAAAGCGTCAGGCCGTCACCAACCATGAGCGTACCATCAGCTCCATCAAGCGCGAAATGGGTTCCGATTACAAGGTAGACATTGACGGCAAGAAATACACCCCGCAGGAAATTTCCGCAATGATTCTGCAAAAGCTGAAGGCCGATGCAGAGGCTTATCTGGGCGGCACGGTCACCGATGCCGTCATCACCGTCCCCGCATATTTCACTGATGCCCAGCGTCAGGCCACCAAGGATGCTGGCAAAATTGCCGGTCTTGAGGTCAAACGTATCATCAATGAACCCACCGCCGCAGCACTGGCCTATGGTCTGGATAAGGAATCCGAGCAGAAGATCATGGTTTACGATCTGGGCGGCGGTACCTTCGACGTTTCCATTCTGGAAATCGGCGAGGGTGTCATTGAAGTTCTGGCTACCGCAGGCAACAACCGTCTGGGCGGCGATGATTTCGATGAATGCATCATGAAGTATCTGGTCGCAGAATTCAAGAAGGCTGAGGGTGTCGATCTCTCCAGCGATAAGGTTGCCATGCAACGCCTGAAGGAAGCCGCTGAGAAGGCAAAGATTGAGCTTTCCGGTGTCACCTCCACCAATGTCAACCTGCCCTATATCACTGCCGATGCCACCGGCCCCAAGCATCTGGATGTTACCCTCACCCGCGCAAAGTTCAATGAACTGACCGCACATCTGGTGGAAGCCACCATGGGTCCGGTTCGTCAGGCCATGTCCGATGCAGGCCTCAAGTCCTCCGAGCTGAACAAGGTTCTGCTGGTCGGCGGCTCCAGCCGTATTCCCGCAGTGCAGGATGCTGTCCGCAGCATCACTGGTAAGGAAGGCTTTAAGGGCATCAACCCCGATGAATGCGTTGCTGTCGGCGCTGCCATTCAGGGCGGCGTGCTGGGCGGCGATGTCAAGGGTCTGCTGCTGCTGGACGTTACCCCGCTGAGCCTCGGCATTGAGACCATGGGCGGTGTCTTTACCCGTCTGATTGACCGCAACACCACCATCCCCACCAAGAAGAGCCAGATTTTCTCCACCGCTGCCGATGGCCAGACCTCCGTTGAGGTTCATGTCCTTCAGGGCGAGCGCGAAATGGCCGCTTATAATAAGACCCTTGGCAAGTTCCAGCTGTCCGGCATTGCACCGGCTCCCCGCGGAATTCCGCAGATTGAGGTCTCCTTTGATATTGATGCCAACGGTATTGTCAATGTTACCGCTAAAGATTTGGGCACTGGCAAGGAGCAGAACATTACCATTACTTCCTCCTCCAACCTGTCCAAGGACGATATTGATAAGGCCGTGAAGGAAGCAGAGCAGTATGCCGCCGAGGATAAGGCAAGACGTGAAGAAGTGGATGCGCACAATGCTGCCGAGCAGACCATCTATCAGGCCGAAAAGACCCTTACGGATCTCGGTGATAAGGTCAACGAAAGCGAAAAGGCTCCCATCCTTGCAGCCATTGAAAAGCTGAAGCAGGAAAACAAGGGCAACAACGTGCAGGCCATTAAGGATGCCACCGATGAACTCCAGAAGGCCTTCTATGCGGTATCCGAAAAGCTGTACCAGAATGCAGCACCCCAGTCCGATGCCAATCCCGGTGCCGGCTACAATCCCAACGCCGGTGCAGGTGGTGACGGCGTTGTTGATGCCGATTTTGAAGAAGTCAACGACTAATCAACAATTTTTAACTCCACGCAGCGCAATAACCCCGCTGCGTGGGGTTATCCATCACCATGAGAGGTGACCTACATGGCAAATGAAAATAAACGAGATTATTATGAGGTTCTCGGCGTAGAAAAAAGTGCTGCTGAGGCCGAAATTAAAAAAGCCTACCGCAAGCTGGCAGCAAAATATCACCCGGATGTCAACCATGAGCCTGGTGCTGAGGAGAAATTCAAGGAAATCAACGAGGCCTATGAGGTGCTCTCCGATGCAGACAAGAAGGCACGCTATGACCAATTCGGTTTTCCCGGTGTCGATCCCAACTTTAACGCCGGAGGCAACCCCTTTGAAGGTGGTTTTGGTGGCTTCGGCGGCTTTGGCGATTTGGGTGATATCTTCGGTGACTTCTTCGGTGGGGCAACGAGAGGCAGAAGCTCTGCAAATGCACCGCGTAAGGGTGAAAATGTTGTCGTACAGGTAGAGCTGAGCTTTGAGGAAGCTGCCTTTGGTGCTAAGAAGGAGGTCAACGTAGGCAGGATCGAAACCTGCGACCGCTGCCATGGCTCTGGTGCTGCCGATGGTACGCACCCGGAAACCTGCGACCGCTGCCACGGAACCGGCCAGATCCGCACAACTCAAAATTTCATGGGTATGACCATGCAGTCCACCGCCGCCTGCCCCAAGTGCGGTGGTAAAGGTCAGCTCATCCGTACCCCCTGCTCCCGCTGCAAGGGCAAAGGCAAAATCCGCCGCAGTCAAAAAATTACGGTGGATATTCCCGCCGGTATTGATGATGGTCAAAGCGTGCGTGTTTCCGGACAGGGCAGCGCAGGCTCCAACGGCGGCCCCAATGGTGACCTGCTGATAGCTGTCTCCATCCGTCCCCATCCCCTGTTCCGCCGTGACGGCTCCAATGTGCTGTGTGAGATGCCCATCTCCTTCACACAGGCTGCCTGCGGTGCAGATATTGAGGTGCCGACACTTGATGGCAAGGTTCGCTACAGCATCCCTGAGGGCACCCAGACCGGCACAACCTTCCGACTGCGTGGTAAGGGTATCCCCTATGTCGGCTATAAAAATCGCGGCGACCAGTATGTAACTGTGGTGATCGAAACACCCACACAACTCACCAAAGAGCAAAAGGAGCTCCTGCGGAAATTCGAGGACGCAACCGCCGAAACAACAACCCCGAAGCGAAAATCCTTCCTCGATAAACTGCTGGAAAACTTTAAATAACTGTTAATTGCAGATATTTTTTAACCAAAAACCTTCCTTTTCCACTATATAACCCGAAATAAGCCAGATGCCTTCTTTGGTGCATCTGGCTTTGTTATACTGTTTTTTCGGTCATCTTGCCTATGTACACTTGATAGAGCAACGCCTTGGAATATTCAAATATGTTTTTAAGTCCGTCATTCTTTGCAAAAAATTAACAAAAAATTCAAATATTGTTCTTGTTATATTTAAAAAATACATATATATTTTTGCCATCATAACAAATTGGAAAGGGGTTACTTTATGCACAAAAAGCTGTGGACAATCCTATTTGTTGGAGCATTCACGATTGGGTTTTTGGTTGTGACGGGATTCCTGCTGGCAAATCGGGACATTCCGAAAGATAAGCCTGCGCCTGTCCTATCCCCCATTTCCGCAAACGAACCTGCTCCAGCACCTGCATCGGAAACGGATTCGGAAGCCGAACCGATTTCAGGATCCGAAATAGTGACCGATACGCCCCTAAGTCCGTCTAACTATTCACTTTCCGATAACTGGAGTGCATCTTCTGCCCCACCGTCTGACACATGGCGCGGTGTGACTTCGGCAATGACCGATCCGGCTTCCGTTCCGCCGGAGTTAAAAGGACATCTGCTGATTTTTCCTGACGTGCGCAGTGATTACACAGAGAAGTCGCTTGTGCTTTGGGATGGCAGAGTGATTGCACAAGGCGATGCCATATCGGTCACAGACTTTGCAACAGGCGAGACCGTCGGTTTCACCATGCGAAGTTACCTCATGGATACCGACGACCCTGCGGAAATGTACAAATTCTCTGAGCACTGTCAGGTAAAGTATGAGCTATTTCACACAGACGGAAGCTTCTGGTATGATACTGCTGATCTTTGCATAACCAAGGTGTTAGGCGACTATTTCTTTGGCGGCGTGGATCATAATTGGAATTACCCCTTGTACTATACTACCGATCCATCGAACCCTGCTTCTCGTAAGGACGCACCAAGAATTGCCCACTGCGGCGAGAATCGCTGCATAATTGCAGACAATGAAAATTGTGATCTTTTTGACGGCAGTGGCTTTTACGTAGTAGACAGTGAACTGAATATTCTTGCCCAATACAGCCCTCTGCCATCATATCAGTGCTTCAATTATTTCAAGAATGCATCGGGTGATGATGACGTTTTCCTAACCTGGGAAAAAGAGGGTAGCAAGATGATCGACCTTGCCACTTTGAAGGAGTATCGCTACCTGTGTGGATCAGAAATTGCTGACGGTTACCGCGTTTTCCGTACCCTTGATGATAAGTTCGAAGTATGGGATATGGATTGCAATGTTCTAGTTAAAAATTGCAAGAACGAAATTATCGCTTATAACAAGCAATTCCGAATAGAGCGAGATCTGGAATGCTATATAGTATATTATTGTGGGAAACCGATTTTGAAGCTTCCCCATGATAATAAATACACAACTTTTCATTTTTATCTGGGAAACAGCAGCTTCTTTGTGTATGATCTGGACAGCAGCACACTAACACACTATGATGCAGAAGGCGAAATTCTGGAATCAATTCAGGATGCTCAGGTTGATTATTTTGGGTATCTAAGAATTAATAATCAATACTTCCTTGGAGATACATTCTGTACGCCGGAAAAAAGCAATTATTCCTACATCAGATATTTGGACTACACTTTCGAGAACTATATAAATCACAACCGTTTCGCCGGTTTGATTGCCGATTCCTACGGATGCGCTTTATCGTATGACTTTCTTGACGAAAATGGTCGCGTGATTCGCTCAGGATTTTCCAATATTCAATCTACAGATTATCCCGGCATCTATTCGGCACAGCGCGGACTTGTGCATGGACTGATTGATAAGGATGGCAACTGGATTTGGTCGGAATATGTCTTCTCAGAAAATGACGACAATATCTACTATCACGGAAATAGAGAAACGAAATAGGAGGGAATATGAAAAAGAATTTCCTGATGATTTTGGCAATGGCGCTGCTCCTTTGCGCCTGCACAGCAAAAGTAGAATCAGAGTCTGTTTTGAATACATCTGCACAGGCAGAGGAAACCGCAATAGAAGAAACAGAGCCAGAAATGACGGAATCGACCAACTCTGTAAATCAACCTTCCCATTCCATGGAGACCTCCACACCGCTTACGCCCAGCGCCGTGTCCACCGAGACACCGAACACTGCATTTATTGATTCTGATGCTCTGCCCATGATTGATGGCAGCACCGCTTGTATCCCCCTGATGTTGCAGGTTGTGGAGGAAGTTTCCGGCATGAGTCCGGACGATGCACAGTTCTATATCAACTGCACAGGAACAAACAACTGCTGGTATAACCTGCTGACCGGTGATGCCGATATCATTTTCGCATATGAAATGCCGGAGGCTACAAATTCTGATTGGGAATCATCCTTTGAAGATGTTGATCTGGAGATCGTTCCAATCGGAGTGGATGCACTGGTCTTTCTGGTAAACGAAAAAAATCCTGTCTCCTCTCTGACGCAGCAACAGCTCATTGACATTTACACAGAAAAAATCACCAACTGGTCATCCGTAGGCGGTGATGACATAGAGATCGCACCGTTCCAGCGGGATGCCTCCAGCGGAAGTCAGACCCTGTTCCGTAAGCTCCTCATGAAGGATATCCCGCCCATGAAGCCGACTGACCGTTATATCGCTCTGGATATGGGTGAATTAATTGAATCTGTCGCAAACTATAACAATGCCGGAAACGCCATCGGCTATTCCGTCTATTACTATGTCACGCACATGAAGAATGATCCATCGCTGCGCTTCCTTTCTGTGGACGGCATTGCCCCTAATGACGATACCATTGCCGATGGAAGCTATCCCTTGCGCAATGAATATTATGTTGCCATTCGATCAGACACGCCTGCTGACAGTCCTGTGCGAATGATATTTGACTGGCTCTGTGGAGAATCCGGCTCTCAGTGTCTTCGCAATGCCGGTTATATTCCAGTATAACACTAAAATTCCCCCTAAATATGCCATATGCTATCACACAATTTTGATTCTTGACTCGTTGAAAAAATATATGTATAGTTGTACTAATCAAATAAACAGAAAAAGACAAAAAACATATATCTAAAATACTAGATTCTATCAATCATTGCACTATTAAGGGCATCTCTATTTATTCTGCGTGAGGCAAGCTGCGAGGGATTTTTCTGTCAGATTTAATAAAAAACGCAGGGAATACTTGACGTATTTTCAAGATTTTTATTAAATCTGACAGAAATAAGACCCGCAGATTCGCCCGCGAAGAATAATTAGAGGTACCCATAATGTTGTTTATGCCGCCGTTCACATTTTCATAACTTATTCAATTACCGATTGACTGCAAAACGCGAAGGCCGCATGAGCTGTGGCCTTCGCGTCTGTTTGTTAGTGGAAGGTTGCTGTAAGAATCGCAAAGATAACGAGGCTCAGCAGTGTCAACACAGACAATGCCGAGGAAACATTGGCTCTTTCATCTCCTGCATCGGCAAATACCGGCAGGACATAGGGAGGCGGCAGCGTCATGAGCAGTACCAGCGCGCCGATGTGCATGGCACTGTTCAGGACATAGCGATTGATGAGCAGCGCCAACGCCAAAACAATGGCCATAATGACCACGCGCATCACCACAATCATCGCCGTTTTTCTCCAGCGAATCTCACCGGGTATCAGATCATAGCCGATGGAGAGTAAGATAATGCCGCTGGTGGGCGCTGCAACAAAGCTTGCACAGGCACTGAGAATCCCGGCAATCCCGGAGGGAGCCAGAGCCTTAAATGCACCGGTTGCCCCCATGAGAAGACCTGCAACAATTGCCCAGACCGTGGGAGAATACAGTGCTTCCTTCACAGTCGCCGTTGCGCCATCCTTGCCGGAGAGTGCAATTTTGTACACCGTGAAGACAAACAGCACCTGTCCCAAATCCACAATGGCAAAATGGGAATTCATTTCACTGCCAAACAGCAGCGCAAAAAGTGCATAGCCCAGCATTCCAGCCTCAAAGCCGGTAGACAGGAACGGTGTCAGACGACCGGGCAGCTTGAACAGACGACAGAACACCTTTCCAAGGAACATTGCCAGCAGGCATAGCGCAAAAATCACCACCGGAATGCTGATGCTGGACAGAGAATAATCCGCTGTAGCAAAGGCAGAGAACATGACCGCAGGCAGGGTGATATTCACCGCAACCGACTTGAGCGCACCCACACCCTCTCTGGTCAGCAGCTTGCAGCGCCTGCACAGCATACCAAGCCCCAGCGTCAGGAAAACCGGCAGAGCCGTTTCAATCACATGAATGAGGGTATCCATAGCTTAGCGCACAGTAAAAGTGTAGGCAGTTTTGGAGAAATAATGCTGACCCGGGCGAATAAAGGGGCTGGGGAAGTCTGGCTGATTCACTGCATCCGGGGGGAGCTGGGTTTCCAGGCAGAAGCCATAGCGTACATCCAGAGGTGTACCGTTCTTGCCGACCTTCGCAGTAATAAAGTTGCCGCTATAGAACTGCATATCGGGTGCCGTGGTCTGCACACTGACAGCAATGCCGGTGCGGGGGCAATAGGCCTCAGCAGCGAGCTTCCATTCGTCAGCGCTGTCAAGGACAAAGTTGTGGTCAAAGCCGCCAACCAGTTTCATCTGCTCCATATCCGCGCCAATGTCATCACCGATGACCTTACCGGCTGTAAAGTCCAAGGGTGTTCCTGCAACAGGAGCGATCTCGCCGGTAGGAATGCTCTCAGGGTCAACAACGGTGAACTTAGAGGCATAGATTTTCAGCTCATGATCAAGCATCGTGCCTTCGCCAGCCAGATTATAATAGGCATGGTTGGTCATGCTCACGGGAGAGGGCTTGTCAGTATCGGCCTCATAGGTGAAGACCAGCTCATTATTGTCGGTCAGCTCGATCTGAATTTTTACGTTCACATTGCCGGGGAAACCTTCTTCTCCATCGGGAGAGAGGCGGGTGAAAACGAGCTTATCTATAGACTTTTCCGGCGTGAAGAAGCAGCGGTCAAAGCCCTTGGTGCCGCCATGGAGCTGGTTTTTGCCTTCGCTGGGAACCAGAGGATAGATTACGCCGTCCAGCGTAAAGGTGGCCTTACCAATACGGTTGCAGACACGGCCAATACATGCGCCGAAGAAACCGCCATTTTCCTCATATTCCTTCGCGGTATCATAGCCCAGAACCACATCGACCAGCTTGCCGTCCCGATCGGGCATGGTGAGGGATACCAGCGTGCAGCCGTAATCCAGAACCACAGCAGAGCAGCCATTGGCATTGGTGATACGGTAAGCTGTAACAGCGCGGCCATCGGATAATGTGCCATAGGAGAACTTTTCCATTGTTATTCCTTTCTATTCACAAAACAGCGAAATTTCATCAAAAAAGCCATTCTGAGGACAGTGAAGGATCCGTAGATTCTTCGCTGTCGCTCAGAATGACACGAAGTTAAAATTTATTCAGTTTAAGAATCAAATCTTACTTGAAGGGATTCTCGGTGGGATAGGGCAGATTTGCAGGCTGGTTGTAAGCAATATCAGCAATTCCCAGATACTTGAAGACTTCAAACAGAGCCTTGCCGTAGTTGCCGAATGCAACTGCGCCATGATGCGGATAGCGCTTCTGGATCAGGACATGACGATAGAAGCGATCCATTTCGGGAATAGCGAACACACCGATGGAGCCGAAGCTGTTGGTGGGAACATCGAGAACTTCGCCTTCTGCCATGTAAGCATGGAGGGTGGTGTCGGCTGCACTCTGCAGACGGAAGAAGGTGATGGGGCCGGCAATGAGGTCGCCTTCCATGGTGCCGCGGGTGATATCGGGTTCGGGCAGATCGGGTTCCAGATCGCGCTTCATGATGACCTGATAACCCATGGTGGGCTTCTTCAGGAGCTTGGAGCAGGTGTTGCCGCAGTGGAAGCCCATGAAGGTCTCGGTCAGGCGATAGTCGAACTTGCCAGCGATCTCATCGTTGTAAGCCTTGGCAGGAACGGTATTGTTGATGTCGAGCAGGGTGACGGGCTTGCCGGAAACGCAAACGCCGATGTACTCGGACAGAGCGCCGTAGATATCCACTTCGCAGCTAATGGGAATGCCACGGCCGGTGAAGCGGCTGTTGACATAGCAGGGAACAAAGCCAAACTCGGTCTGGAAGGCCGGCCAGCACTTGTTGGCGAAGGCCACATACTTTCTGGTGCCCTTGTGCTCTTCCATGCAGTCGAGCAGGGTGACTTCGTACTGTGGCAGACGGGG
>JAZRZL010000043.1:0-37365 GCA_045601345.1 Faecousia sp.
CAAGGAATACTGCCAACGATAACAGCGCGAGCTGTATTCATGGTTCGGAAGTTAAGCTCCTTCGTGTCGATGGTATTGCCATCATACGAAAGGAGACCTTCTTCATCCATTTCCACAAGATAGCGATATATGGTGGATTTATTCACACCAAGTTCATCCCCGATTTCTTTCAGAGAGGGCGTTCTGCCGGTGTTTCTCTTCCAGTCGTTCACAACCTTACAGATTCTGTTTTTGAAATCTATACTCTTTGAGCGCATCTTTATCTACCTCGCTTTTTCTATCTGCAACGCTCATTGCGTTATCATTATATTCAAGAAAATTTGTTCGGTCAATAGCGCAAAAGAGAGGTGGGTCCATTTGAACCCACCTTTTGGAAATTTTTTCTTATTTGAATTTCTCCAGTATCGCCGTAAACCCGTCTATTGCTTGCTGCGGTGCTGTTATCTGCATCTTCCCGCCAAAGGAGAAAACCCAACCGTAAAAAGTTTGACTTAGTGACACCGTTGGTTTCGCCATAAAGTGTTTTTCGTCAACCGGCACAGTGAATACCTTCTCTCCAAAACGGTCAATGATGTGCTTCATCAGCTCGTTCTCGCAAAGGAGCGTTACGCGGCATTCGCTGCCGTCATACATGGAGAAAATTTGGGAGAAGTAATCAGAAACGTCAAAGTTTTTCGGTTTATGGACAGCCGCCATTTCTGATATTCGCATATCGACCATTCGGTCAACGCGGAACTTGACCACCTTTTCATGGCTATCTGAATATCCGAGCACATAATAGCAATCATCATTCCAGACCAGCGCATAGGGCGATACGGAATAGACCTGCCCGTTGTGCTTCAATATTTTCTCTTTGTTTTGATTAAATTCCTGATATTGGAAAGTTACCCGTTTTTTATCCCTTATCGCCGTATGTATGTTATCTACCAGATAAAAGAGGCTTTCGTTATTGGCTTTGGCTCTCTTATCTACATACAACTGGCGTTTTAATATGCTGCTCTGATGAGAGCCAACAAAGGTCGAAAGCTTCTCAATTAGCGCCTTGCTTTTCTTCGTAGGGATAAACCGGGATGACTGAACCGCATCGACAAGAAGCTTCACCTCCGCAAGCTCGAAAACGCGCACATCAAGGAAATAGAGGTTGTGTTCTTCACGCTTACAGTCAATATCAATGCCGATTCCGATTAGCTCCCCAATATCTTTTGAAATGGTCTTTCTTGTAGCGTTATAGCCAAAGCCCTCCAAATACGCAGCAATATCCTTTATGGTTACCGGATGGTCAATATCCGTATTGTCCCACAGGTATTTCAAAACGAGCAATGTGCGGTTTGACTTTGCTTTTGACGGTTCCATAGCATCACGCATTTTCTTCTTGCAGCTCCGGATGCTGCATATAGAAAATTTCCTTTTGCCTTTCGATTTCTTCCCGCAACTGTTCCTTTGACGGCAGATAGGTCAGGTATTTCGACATAAATAGCCGCTCATTGTCGTGCAGAACGGAGTACCGTGCAATATCTTCATCTGTCTCAGCACAGAGCAGAATGCCTATGGTCGGGTTATCTCCCTCCCTGCGCTTTAAGTCGTCATACATTCGGACATACATATCAATCTGCCCAACATCCTGATGCGTAATCTTCCCCATTTTCAGGTCGATCAGCACATAGCATTTTAGTTCAATGTTGTAGAATACGAGATCAATATAGTAGTCTTCGGTTTCTGTGATGATATGCTGCTGACGGGACACGAAAGCAAAGCCTCTGCCCATTTCCATCAGGAAATCCCGGATATGCGAAAGAATCGCCGATTCCAAATCGCTCTCTAAAAAGCTATCTTCGTTTTTGAACCCAAGAAATTCAGCTACCACCTGGCTTTTGATGAGTTCAAAGCCAGATTTCTGATATGCTTTGGTTTTGTTTTGCATTTCGGCAATCACGGCTTCCTTTTGCGGTGCCTGCAAAAGCCTGTAATAATACTGTGTGCCAATGTTTCGATCCAATGTGCGAGAGCTCCAGCTTTCTTTTGCAGCCTCATTCAGATACCAAATGCGGGCATTTTCATCCGGGACACGAAGTAAGCAGCAGAAATGCGACCAAGTGAGATTTGGCAGACACGTCTGCCAAATCTGATCATCGGAAAACAATGTGTAGAACTTTCTGAAATTACGAAGATTCCGTTCGGAAAACCCTTTTCCGAACTCTTTTGTCAGTTCATCCGAAAGGGCAGAAATTAAATGCTTACCGTATTCAGCACGATCTTCGCCGGATTGCTCCTGCTCTACAATTCGTTTTCCGATGTTCCAATAGGTCATAATCATGGCGGCACTCGCCGCACTGTACGCAGAATCGCGCCCCGCTGTAATAATATCTCTTATGTCTGAAATCACCGATTGGTACAGCACCATATCATTACCCATCTTAGCATCCCCTATTTAACAATTGTACCGCACAGAACGAATTTTCCTGTTTGTATTGTAGCACGAATTGCCGCAAAAAATCAATGCGAACGTCCGTTACAGGGAGAAAAATAGTGCCGGGACGGTGCGCAGCCGAGGAAGAATTCTGCGATCAAAAAAAGGGGAGGCTTTGCGGCAAAAAGATGGTGCTGCCTTGCATGATTTTTTAAAAATCATTTTGAGACAGCACCGTTGCGGCGGGATTCAGAATGGCATGGATGGACAAAAGGCCGCAATGTGCCTAGTCGCGTTCGTTGGCAAAATCGGCGGTAATTGTCAATCCATCAAGAAAACATTAGGCCACCTGCATAGCATCTCGGCTTCCGACCTTCATCGGCAGCCCGGCGGTCAATTTTAGGATTGAAATTGCGAAAAACGATGAACAGATGATCGGGTGTACTCGGTATTCAGAGAATTTCATACAGACAATCTGCCTTCCGGCGAAGCGCCTGATTCCCCTTTCGCAGTGGCTCAAATATTCATGAGCGTATTGCTTACTTTTTCACTCATACATTAACAACAAAATTGCACGCAAAACTGTGGCTGAGCAAAATTTTGATTTTGCTGCAGCCTCAGTTTTCCTTACTTATACTTCTATTAATTCATTATATGAATCAAAAACATGACAGTCCATATCTTTTGCCGAGGATCGCCGTGCAAGGCCTTGCGTCTCAACAAAATCAATATCTTTCTCAGTTGCGTCAATGAAACCGGCAATCTTTTCGTGACCAATAGAATAAAACCAGCATTTGTTTCCTTTGAAAAACGCCAAATCTTCTGGGTACTGCGGCCTTGTCCATGCGCTAAGCATCGAAACTTCTTTCAGGAACTCTTTTGCTTCTGGTGCGCAGCGATAAAAGACAATCTGATAGGCTGTACTATTATCAAGTGTAAATGTAAACGGCACACCTGGCCAACTTGGGTTAGTCCTACGTTTCACTTTATGGGGTGATAAGGCATTCTTGAAATACTTCATGCGGCTATTAAGCCCCTTCCGATAATAGCTCTCATACACAAGCATAAAGTAATCTGCTTCATTAAAAGCGTAGTCGATAAAGTTTTGATAAACCTGATCTCTGCAATAGTCATATCTTTGACCATCGTTTTCAAAATATATTACTTTTTGAGTCATTCCGTCTCCTTATTATGGTAAATACCAAATATGATTTTCGTGCGCACTACTCAAGTGAAAATGGGGTAAATAATTTGGATCATCTGGATGATGAGCAGGCTCCCATATAGCGCTCGGCCAAAATTTTATTATTGCAAACGCGGCACCAAGGTTTATACAAAGTAAATCTCCGCCTTTTGCTACCCAGTCTTGCGCGTCAGAATAGGAAAGTGGATCAATGGGTGTAACTTGTCCAGCTATTATTGTTGCAGTCCAATAACTGACTTTCTGTTCTTGTGTTTCAACCTTTGAGCTTTCAACTGCTTTATATGCAAGACCCATTGCTGCAAAGAACAATATATATTTGAAACTTTCAGATAATGACCCGGGAATATCGATCCCAGGAATACGAGTTTTAGGAATATCGACCCAAGGAATCGGAGGCTCCAGCGTTCCTTCTATTGTAGCTGTTGTTTCACCCACAGATTCGTAAGAATTTGCACCATGATAAAACTCAATCTGGAATTTGGAGTTATATTGATCTACGAGACTCTGTGTATACTGTACAAGGCTAATAAGTACTACAAAACTAATTACTGCCAGAAGAAAACTTTCAATTATTTTGCTCGCGGTAAAGTAAAGAAGCAAAGGATTGTAGCCACTAGGATCGACATATGACACCGGGTTTGCGTTGGCGTAGAGGTAGCGATGAAGTGTTGCCGGCTCGAAGATGGACGCGGGGTAGGTATCCATCGTGAGGAAGGTGCCTGTGCCCGGGTTCATGTATCTGGCGCGGAGGTAATACAGGCCGGTCGTTGCGTCCATTTGCTCGCCGCAATAGAGGAAGCAGTTTTCCGTATCTCCGGTGGATGAGAGCAAATTGCCCCAGGCATCGAAGGTGTAGGTATCCGTAATACTGCCGCTTTCATCGGCCAGGAGACGAACGGAGTTGTGGCCGTCACACAGATAATAGGACGTGTTTTTGCTGCGCTCCTGAGAGATCAGCTCTGCACCCCAGGTATAATGGCAGGTCTCTTCACTGCGCACGTTATATTCCTCAATGACATAGCTCAAGCTACCGCTGATATCATTGAGATAGCGGGTATATCCTCCTTCCGATTTCTTTTCCGTTCTGTTGCCCGCGAAGTCATAGCTGTATTCCTCAATGGAAACATTTGCACCATTCTGCACGGCTGCGCGAATCAGTCTGTTTTCACTATCGTAGGAATAGTGCACAGAACCGGACGGTGCGGTAACAGAAATCAGGTTGCCTGCATCATCGTACTGGTATTCTTTTTCATCCTCCGAAACGAGCTGGTTGAGATTATTGTAGGCTGCAACCGTCTGCTGACCGTTTTCGGTTTTAGAAATTCTGTTGCTTACTGCGTCATAAGCATATGCCTTTTCCGTAACATTGTCAACATGATCTGTGATTTTTTCGCTTACCAGACGATACAACGCATCGTAGCTGTATTCCACATTTTGGTCAAGCTCGGTAATCGCAAGCCGTTCTCCCGCTTTGCCGAGGGTATATTCGTATTGCAGGATGACCTCTCCGGTGGAATTAACGCCCCGCTCCAGAATCAGACGGTTGACCTTGTCATAGTCATAGGTAATGTCGATTCCATTCGCATAGTGTGTTTTGGCGCGGTTTCCGTTGACATCATACTCGTATTCGGTGGCATCGCCATTGCGGTCAACAACGCGGGTCAGACGATCCATGATGTCATAGCTGTAGGCCGTTGTACCGTTTGCCGTGGAAATACCTGTCAGGCGGCACCACGCATCATAGGTATAGGCGATATACTTGCCATCAGGATATACAACCTTAGAAAGCTCACCCATAGAGCCATAGGTAAAGGCCGTGGTTCCGGTTTTGTCAGTCACCTTTGCCAGCTTGCCATCGGTGGTGTACTGATAGGTGATGGTCTGATCCTCTGTTGTCTTGCTCGTTACTCTGTCAAATTCATCATAGGCAAAGGTGGTAAGCTTCCCTGCATAATCTGTTGCAGAGACCACATTGCCGCATTCGTCATATGCGGTCTGTGCGCTTTGACCTGCCGGATTGGTTACTGCAATAACTCTGCCCAGCTTATCGTAGCTATAGTGGGTCTGCTGCCCCTTTGCATCGGTAACGGTTACAAGATTGCCGACCTCATTATAGGTATAGGATGTAACATTTCCGAGCGCATCCGTAACGCTTGTGAGGTTGTCATTTCCATCATACTGATAGAGAGTTGTGTAACCGTTCTGATCCGTCTGGCTGGTGAGACGTGCTCTTGCATCATAGGTTGCCTGGATACTTTCCCCATCCGGGTACGTTGTTTTAATTTGGTTCCCGTTCAGGTCATAGGTGTACTGATAGACATTGCCTTTTGCATCGGTTATTGAGGCAAGCTGAGAGTTGCTGTCATAGGCATATCGCATCTCATTACCAAAGGCATCAATGATTGCGGTATTTCTGCCAATGCGATCATATTCATATGTTGTTACAGCTTCCTCATCTCCATAAGTTTTTGTTTCAGAAATGAGGTTGTAATTCTTGTCATAGGAATATGTGATTTTTGCGCCAGTGGGATAGGCCAGCTCTGTCAGATTGCCGACCTTATCATAGGCCATGGTTACGGTAATGCCGGAACGATCCGTGGCCGTCAGGTTGTTGCCCTCGCGGTCATAGGTAAAGGTTTCAAAGGTTCCATCAGCATAGGAGATTTTTGTCAGATTGCCAGCGTAATCATAATCATAAGTGGTTTTCCGAGATTTTTCGTCTATGGTTGCCGATACTTTACCAATGCTGTTATATTCGGCAGCAGTGATATGTCCTTCATTATCTGTGATTGTCAGAACATTGCCCGCCTTATCATAGGTATAATACTCTGTAAGTGTCTGGGACTCGCCGTCCGATGTGTAGGTCGTGGTCTCAGAGAGGCAGTGACCGGCTTCATCATAGGTATAAGTGGTAGTCGTGCCGATACCATCTGTTGAACTGATGACATTTCCATTCGCATCATACGTCACATTGCAATATGTGCCGATCGCGTCTGTCACAGAACGCATTTGCCCCTTATTATCGTACTGATAATAAACAGAATTGCCCATTGCATCGGTGGTTTCTGTGGCATTTCCTTTCTCATCATAGGTAATCTGCATCTTTGAAATGCCCATAGCCTGTATTGATGTGAGCATTCCCTTAGAATTGTAGGAATTTGTGACGGTATAACCTTCCGCATCCGTCATAGAAAGGACTTCTCCGCTGTCATTGCACTGGTATTGTGTGACATTGCCCATGGCATCGGTCTTGGTGGAAATATTGCCGTTTTCATCATAGGTATTTAAAACGGTATTTCCGTTTTGATCCGTGGTAGATAGAACATTACCGTTCTTATCATAAATATGCCTTGTGATGCCGCCGTTCCGATCTGTGATTAATTCCTCCCGACCGTCCAAATTGTGCTCAAATACCATCTCGTTACCATTGGCATCAATTGTCTTTACCAGTCTGCCATCATCATCGTATTCATTCCTTGAAACCATGATTCCCCGCGGATCAATGGTTTCGGTGAGGTAATGATCCTGATAGACAAAGCGAGTCTGATTTCCGTTCAGGTCAGTAGTTGATACTAAATCTCCAAAAATGTCATATTCATATGTAATGGTTTCATTTGCATCGTTTGTAATTGCAGTGACCCGTCCGGCTTCATCGCGGGTATAACGGATAGATTTTCCGCTGGAGAAATCAATGCCCTGCTGCGTAAAGGTTATCTCTTCTCCATCCATGGTGACGATCTTCTGTAGGCCTTCCTTCACATCAATCCAATATTTTGTGCCATCTTCCGTAGTATAAATATATTGCTGCGGCTCATATGGCTCCATACCAGTGGAATAATCAATAGTATAAATGATGTCGTTTACAAACAGCAAAGAATCCTTGTTAACATGAACCGGTTGCAGTGTTGCTTTGGAACGATTCAAAGCGATGTAATCCACATGATCGAAATAGCGAATAGGAGAGAAGGCTTGTGCAAAAGGCGAAGGCTGAACAGCGAATTCATCTTGCATTCCATTGCCAAGGTTTACTGATATTCTGTGTGCTTTTGATTCCCTGATCGAATAGGTTGAAATCGGGAACAGGCCGGAGCTAGCACTAACTTCGGAGTACCAGTTTTCGCTGATTTTGCTGCTAAAATCAAGCGTAACATCTGTAAATGACATATCCCAGCCGAAGCCGAAATCTCCGCTTGTATTTCTTGTGCGGCTGTCATACGTTCTGATTACGGAAACCGGAACACCTCGCACATTTGTATCCAAATCCGCAAAGCTGAGGGAGAAGTTGCCGATCTTCATATTGCCGGATACATTGACTGTGACCAAATCTGTTGCGATGATTCCTTTGCCAATTGCAGTTAACTGAATATCATAGTAACCGTTTTTCAGCAATGTGGGATCAAAATAGCCGAGGATTTCGTCTGCACTTGCAACATCGCCTTGCGCGATCAGAACATAATCCTCATGACCGGCAACGGAATATGCAAGCTTATACTGCGTGAAGCTGCTGGAAATATTCGCCTTGACTGCGGTTTTCTCTGTCAGCTCGTCCATCTCACCGGGTGACAACAGCTTGCAGGTTTGATTGCTTGTCGGGACAAGGTTCGGGTGCTGGACATAGAAGTGTACTTCCTTCCGGGCAACTCTTCCGTCGGGCAGCTTTGTTGCAAGATAAAGGGTATACTTTCCGTTGTCATACAACGCGGTATCCACTGTTGCGGTGATTTTTTTCGCAGAAGAATCCAATTCATATTCGGGAATGGCTGCGGAGTTCGCTGCACCGTCTTTTTTGACTTCCATCATGAATTCCCCATCCGTTGCAGACGGGTCAAGCTGCACGACAATCGACAGCACCTGGTCAACGATCATGTTGTTATCCGGCTTGCTGAAGGCAATCAGCTCCTGCGCAAGCTCTTCATTGCTAAGTGCATTCTCATTACGCACATTGCATTCAAGCGAAGCGCCGGACATATTGCCGCTGCTGTCTGTTACAACAAGATGAAGCTCATAAATTCCGTCCACAAGGGGATAGGTATCCCAAAGGCCGAGTTCTCCGTTGTCCACAGCCTGATAGGAAGAGGTAATGGTATGGTAATCGCGTTCTGTTCTGTTTTTGTATTCAAGAACGTAACTTCTCAACGAATTTTCGTCCATTGCTGAGCCAATAACAGAAACCTGTCCCGAGACCGTAGCGCCCAATTCCGGACTGCGGATATCAGCCGTCGGCAGGGTGTAATCCTTTGAATCTGCAAACGAGATGATGATGCTCTTTTCATATTCATTACCGTTTGCATCAACAGCAACGGTTTTAATGGTGACCGTTTTGGAAACCGTTTCTGAGAATCTGATCTGGCCGATCCCCTCAAATACCAGGACATTGTCCTTATAGGTTTTGAGCTGAACAAGGCCGTCTGCATCATCTGCATCAACGTTCACCGTAACCGAATCGCTAATCTCTGCTATCAGAGGAGAGGCTTCCAGCGTAATTTCTGCCGGATGATCTTCCATTTGAGGAAGCTCTGCAATTTCGGATTGCTGACTTTGCTCAATAATATTGCCGCTTGCCTTCCTAATGGTCAGCACAATGGCATTACGCTTTATGTTGCCTGCAGCGTCAGTCGCTTCAATCAGAATTTCGTAGGAGCCTTGCGCATCATCAGGCAAACGGAAGGATGCGATTTCTCCGTTTACAACCTCGGCAGATGCTTCTTTGACAGAAGTATAATCTTCCGAACCGCTCGGCGCATATTTTACAGTATAATCGCGCAACAGCACATCATCGGTGATGCTGCCTCGAATTTCAACGAACTGGTCGCTGAACTGTAGGCCGTTTTCGGCATCAATTGTGATCACCGGTGCAATACGATCCAACTCATCCGTAGGCTGCTGCTCGACAATTTTTGTTTCCTCTGTTTGCGAACCAATGCTGCTGCTCGTCTGTGTGATCGTCAGTATAAGGGTATTGCGCCTCATGTTGCCCGCAGCGTCAGTGGCTTCAATCAGAATTTCATAGGAGCCTTGCGCATCATCAGGCAAACGGAAGGATGCGATTTCTCCGTTTACAACCTCGGCATATGCTTCTTTGACAGAAGTATAATCTTCCGAACCGCTCAGCGCGTATTTTACAGTATAATCGCGCAACAGCACATCATCGGTGATGCTGCCTTGAATTTTAACAAGCTGATCGCTGACCTGTACACCGTTTTCGGCATCAATTGCGATCACCGGTGCAATACGATCCGTTTGATCGTTGATTTCTTCTTCCTCTGTTTGCTCACCGATACTGCTGCTTTCCTTTGTAATTGTCAACACAATTGTTTCATACTTTTTGTTACCCGCAGCATCATACGCTTCGAACAGGATGTTATAAGTGTCCTGCGGCTCTTCGGGCAACTGGAAGGATACAATTTCGCCGTTTATCACTTCGGCAAATGCTTCTTTGACAGGTGTATAATCTTCCGAACCGTTCGGAGCATATTTCACAGTATAGCGGCTTAACAGCACATCATCGGTAATGCTGCCTTGAATTTTAACAAGCCGATCATTGACCGATACACCGTTTTCGGTATCAATTTCGATGGTCGGTGCAATGATATCCCGCTTATCGGTTACATGGAGCACGATAGACTGCACAATTGTATTGCCGCCGATATCGCCGCATTCCACAGTAAGAACCTGCTCTCCGACTTCATTGCAGGCAATACGCGCACTTCTTCCCTGCTGGCTTTCGCCGTTGATTCCCCAAATCACCCGACCATTGAGTTTCATATAGAGATAGGTAATCTCAACATTATCGGTTGCACTGAGCGAGACGGATACAGCATCGCCAAGACACGGAGCCTCATCCGATACAGACAACGAGACCTTCGGAGGTTCGTTGTCCACAACGAGGCCACTATTCTCCTGCTTTTCCGCGCAAATCAGATGAACACACGGTGCACTCCATGCGCCCTGCGCATCCTGTACTCTGTATTTCTGTAGATAGACCTTTTCTGCCTGAACCCTTTTGGGGACAGTTCCGGTTGTCCAGCTATCGTCATCAATGCATTTCCATTCAAATTCTTCTGCAACAATACCCTGGTTCTCCTGGCTCAGGCCATCCAAATCGGTACCTTCAAATGTTAAATTGCAGATAAATTCATTTACATCACTTGTTTTGAACAGCTCATGAGATACAGCGGCAACAGGTCGGCAATGGACTCTCAGAGCATCTGTCCAGACACATTCCTCAGACCATTTGCTGTACGCCGCAAGATTCTCATTGTTTCCTGTAGGATCATCTCTTACCTGGGAAGAAATTTTGTATGTTCCTGTTGCGTCAAAGGAAGTCAGAGGCTGCGCCGTGGTAAATTCACTGTCGGTGCCGGAGCTGTTCTCATAGGTTGACGCATCAAACATATACTTCCAGACCTGCTCTTTTGTAGGGTCGTTTTCTTTATCGAAATAGTTATTGGTGTAATCCAGCTTATCCGCGGTTGTCACAATAGAATCAGCGATTTCATATTCCACTGCGTTTAGCTGATTAAGCAGATAATTTTT
Source organism: Faecousia sp. (assembly GCA_045601345.1). Taxonomy (GTDB): domain Bacteria; phylum Bacillota; class Clostridia; order Oscillospirales; family Oscillospiraceae; genus SVMC01. The sequence continues at coordinate 11,148 of JAZRZL010000043.1, forward strand.
CAGAAGGTCTTCATCCTTATAAGTATCGTATAGATCAAAGGATACGCCGTCAGCCGATTTCAGCAAACTCCGATACTGGGCTTTTGCATTTGCAGTACCAATTCCAATGAAATTGATTTCATTTTCAATGATGGACTGCGCTGCTCCGGCGATCTTCATTTCATCCGCCAAATCATATACATTGTCACTGCTGAGATTGACCACATAGTGTTCTGCGGATGGCCGCCAGGGATAGTCATTCAGGACATCGCCAAGGTTATCTCCTTGAATGGTGCTCATTCGTATATTGCTGAATGTATAATAAGATTGCTGCGAACAACTGTGGGATCCATGACAGACAATCGGGCCAAATCCGGTTCCGGTGTTCTGAACGGGAAGAACAAAGTTTTCGATCACAGCAGCATCATTGATAAACACCGAAATAATTCGCTTATCTGCAACAATACGAACATTGAAGCTGTCATATACGTTTGAAACAGGGATACTGAGCAAGACCTTACCCGCATTTTGAAGCGTTCCGCTGACACCACCGTTTCGGAAGCTTTCAACATTCAGGTTGGTAAACTGAATCAGTTTAAATCCGGAGCTAACCAAAAGAATGCAGTAGCCACTCATGGTTGTTTCTCCAATTGTTGTATTGAATAAGAAGCCGCCGCCCTCAATGCTATGCCAGTCAGTCCTGTCTCGAATCATATCAAAGGATAGATTAACCTGAGATTCAATTCCTTCATCCACAAAAAGCCAATCTCTTAGTGGCGACACACTATAACCGACCATACGGATTGCATTCTCTTCATAAAGGATATGCTTTGCCAGGGTTGGAAGATATCTGTCTGAATAGTTATAATGATCGTATTCCTTCCATGCAAAGGTGTCCTTTGCAGTCAGTGTAGAAGTGGAAACGGTAGAAAGCTTAACATCATATCCCTTCTGCCGCAATTCATCCGTAATTTCCTGCATACTTTCATTCTGTTTGTCAATGTCCTCGACCAGAGCATTGCCAACCGTCATTACAAGATCCACTTCCTTGGCCTTGCGGATTCCAGGCAGGGATTCCGGCGCATGGTTATCGACCTCAACGATTGCCCGAACCGAAGGATTCTCTTTGGAGGATGCAGCGCGATACGCATCGTCTTCAAGAAGGGAGGGAATGGTATCATCCAAATATTCGGCAGCCACAAGCTCAAACTCATACTTACCAACGGAGGCTGCAGAATACGTTACTTCTTCAAGGTTTCCAAATTCAAATGCTTTCGCTTCTTCATTAGAAAAATCGCCGTCATTGTCGCTGTCAAATTTAACAAACCAGATTCTGCTGCCAATGTCATCTCCATCGGGAGAATAGGAGATATCATTCAATGTGATTGGGGCAATTCCATCCGCATTTCTTTCCACGGTCTCATATTCGGTCATAAATCCTGCAACCGGAGGAAGATCTTCTACGATGGTGAGCAGCGCCTCACAGTAGATGTCCTCACCGGATTTGGCTTGGCCGGATACAGAAACGCGGTATAATCCCGGTTTGGAAATGATAAGGCTCTTTTTCGTGTTCGATGTCGTATTGTCAATTTTGATTTGATCCTCTTCTGCCGGTGCAATCGCAGTAAAATGCCATGTCAGAGAATCTGTGTCAATTTGATACAGATTAAAGCTCTTTGATAGATCGAGGTCAATTCTTCTGTTTTCTTTATAACTCTCCTCTACGACAATCTGCTTAATCCAACCGGCATACAGTGTCAGATCATCTTCAATCGGGGTATCAAAGTCAAAGACATTTTTGCACGCAGCATCGGTGTACCAATACGAAAATGCATAGCCGGCACGTTCTGGGCTGTCAGGTATAACGGCGCAGCAATTTTCACAGACTTTCTGTGCTTCGGGGAGGTTTTCTACATCTTCTCCATTCCCGTCAAAGGAGACCGTAAACTGATGATATGTTACTTCCACAATTTTTCGTGGAGCGGGAGCACTGCGGAAAGCATTTTCGGGGAGAATGTAGAAAATTGTATCATGATAGGCTTCCGTAGCATCGAGCTGGAACTCATATTTTCCCACTTCACGTGCAAAATATACCACTTTTTCTTTGTTTCCAGTTTGGAAGACTTCAACTTCTTCGTCAGAGAAGTCCCCATCGTTGTCGCTGTCAAAGCGAACAGACCAGGTTCTGCTGCCGATTTCATCCCCATCTGCTGAGTAGGAGGTGTCTTCAAGGTTGATTGCTGCAATACGGTTTTTGTTCCGCTCTACAAGATATGATTTTGCAAAGAAACCTGCGATTGGCGGAAGATCCTTTATAATATTGATTTTCCATTGAAGGTTAAGAACATTGCCATTTTTTGTCCTGCCGGTAACAGTAACACGATACTCGCCTTCTTTGGAAATGATCAGGCTTTTTTCGATATTCGATATCGAATTTTCGTCAACTCTGATTTGCTCCTCATCTGCCGGTGCAACTGCCGTGAAGCTCCATGCCAGAGATTCGATATCAATCTGATTCAGATCAAAGTTCTTCGATAGGTCGAGGTCAATTCTTCTGTTTTCCTTATAACTTTCTTCTACCACGATCTGCTTCATCCAACCGGCATACAGTGTCAGGTCGTCTTCTATTGGAGTAGCAAAGTCAAATGCAGATGTACACGCACGGTTGGTATACCAGCCCGTAAAGCTGTAACCAGCACGTTCGGGGTTATCGGGTACAGTTGCGCAGGACCCCGCACTAATTTTTTGTGCTTCAGGAATATTTTCAACATTTTCTCCATTCACGTTAAAGGAGAGCGTGTATTGATGATGTGTTACTTCCACAATTTTCTGTGAAGATGAAGCACTGCGGAAGGCGTCCTCAGGAAGGAGATATGGAATCGTATGATCATAGGATTCAGTGACATCAAGTGTGAATTCATATTGTCCTACTTTGTCCGTAAAGTACACCACATTTTCTTTGTTTCCAGTTTGGAATACACCGACTTCTTCGTCAGAGAAGTCTCCATCGTTGTCACTGTCAAAGCGAACAGACCAGATTCTGCTGCCGATTTCATCGCTATCTGGCGAGCTGGAGGCATCTTCAAGATTGATAACTGCGATACCGTTTCTGTTCTGTTCTACAAGATATGATTTTGCAGTAAAATCTGCAACCGGCGGAAGATCCTCAGCGATATTGAGCTTCCATTGAAGGCTGATCTTTTCTCCGTTTTTCTTCCTGCCGGTAACGGTAGCAAAATACACACCTTCCTCAGAAATAATGAGGCTCTTTCGCATATGCGATACAATATTTTTATCGACACGAATTTGCTCTTTTTCCGCCGGTGCAACCGCTGTGAAGCTCCAGATTAAAGAATCTGTGTCGATTTGATTCAAATCAAAGCTCTTTGATAAATCAAGGTCAATCCGTCTGTTTTCCTTATAGCTCTCCTCTACCACGATCTGTTTCATCCAACCGGCATACAGCGTCAGATCATCTTCTATTGGGGAGTCAAAGTCAAATGCGGATGTACACGCACGATTGGTATACCAGCCGGTAAAGCCGTAGCCAACACGCTCGGGGCTGCTGGGCATATTTGCGCAGCAACCCTCATTGATTCTTTGTGCTTCGGGAATATTTTCTACGTTGTCCCCATTCCCGTCAAAAGATACTGTATACCTGTGGTATGTAACTTCAACTATTTTTTGAATTGATTCAATCTGAGCAGTTGAAGCTGTAAGGAAGGCATCTTCAGGAAGGAGATACGGAATTGTATGAGCATAGGATTCTGTAACATCAAGCGTGAATTCATATTTGCCAATTTCGCTTGCGAAATACGTCACTTTCTCCCTGTTTCCGGTTTGGAATACACCGACTTTTTCGTCAGAAAAGTCTCCATCGTTGTCACTGTCAAAGCGAACAGACCAGGTTCTGCTGCCGATCTCATCCATATCCTCTGAGTAGGAAGCATCTTCGAGATTGATTACTGCAATTCCGTTTCTGTTCTGTTCTACGAGATATGATTTTGCAGAAAAGCCTGCAATCGGCGGAATATCCTCAGCAATATTGAGGTTCCATTGAAGGCTGATCCTTTCCCCATTTATCTTCCTGCCCATAACGGAAGCGCAGTACTCGCCCTCTTCGGAAATAATGAGACTCTTTCGAAAACTCAATTCAGTATTCTCATCTACCCGAATTTGTTCTTTTTCTGCCGGTGCTGCTGCCGAAAAGCTCCAGACCAAAGAATCTATATCAATCAGATTCAAATCAAAGCTTTCTGATAGATCAAGGTCAATTCTTCTATTTTCTTTATGGCTTTCGTCAATCACTGTACGCTTCATCCATCCGGCATACAGCGCAAGATCCATTTCAATCGGAGTATCAAAATGATAGCTTTTTGTGCAAGTGGAATCGTAATACCAGCCAACAAATTCATATCCCTCTCGAACCGGTGAATCAGGTTCCTTAGCGCAGTCTCCAAGCTTTACAACCTGAAATTCGGGAAGATTCTCGACATTTTCTCCATTACCATTAAAGAACACGGTACGATCACAATCAAAATCTACCGTTTTACGAAGAGAAATATCAATGATTCGCGAAGCAATGGCTGCAAGCTCCCCACGTTTAATTGGCTGATCCGGGAAAAAAGCTCCTGTAGCATTTTTTCCGGTTAAAATGCCAAAACGATACAGTGAATAGACGGCCGTACCGTATTCCTCATCTATTTTAACGTCAGGAATAGAATCATCGGCAATATAATTGATTGTCTGTACCGCGCTTTCAGGAAAGGATTTCGCCAAAAGCATTGCGACTTCCGCTCTGGTGGCCGGACTATTATAATTGGGGTAATCTTCAGAAATGATATTATTCTGTTTGGCATAGTCCACATAGACCTGATACCACGGTTTCCCTTGTACAAAATCTGCCGTACCCAAATGATAAATCGCGTGAATTCGAACTGCAACGGTAACTGCCTGAGCTATCGACAAATACCCTTCTGGATTAAAGGTCGTTGCACTATTGCCGATCATCAGTCCAAATTGATATGTACTTTTTACATTTTCATAATGCCAGTCGCCAACATCGACATCAGAGAAGGTTTCTTCTGAAAATTCCTTCTGCTTAACAAAATTCGTCCAGCCACTGGTAGTGTCTGCATCCTGGTCTGCTCCAAACGCATTAGCAGGGAGCAATCCAATCAGCAGCGCTACACATAAGATAAGTGATATGAGCCGTTTGGTGATGTGCATAATAATCCTCCTCGTAAATAAAAAATTGTTTTATACCGATAACGGCATAAAGCCGTTCCGCTACACCTCGTTATAAAAACACAAATGATTTTTAATGAAAACGAATCACAGCATATATTAAATACATAATCGGTATTATGTTACATAAAAAGTCGATGTCATACTCGGCAAAATGGTAATATTAGTACTATGGCTTAAACTGAAGTGAAAATAGGCGCACAAAATCAAGTCCATTCGGAGTTTTCAAAAAAAACACTTTGAATGGGCTTACATTGTTATACTCTTTTTGACTGATTTCTAAAAAAAGTCCATACTTTTCATCAAAATCTATTGATTTCTCAAATCTTTTGTAGTATGCTTGCAATTGTAAGAATATATTTAAAATATGTACTTTCTTTTTTTACAACATAATACCGATTATGTTGTAGCCGCTGTTTCAGGCGGTTTTTTTCATAGTATCAACTGCATCCGCTCCATACGTTGACGGTGTTCTGTGCCGGTAGAAATGATATAAATCCGTGTCGTGTTGATGCTGCTGTGTCCGAGAATATCTGCAAGCTTTGCGATGTCCTTTTCGATGCCATAGAATACCCGCGCAAACAGATGACGAAGGTTGTGCGGAAACACCTTTTCCGGATTTACCTCTGCTTCCATGCAGAGGTTTTTCATTTCCCGCCAGATGTTCGTGCGGCTCATCGGTTTTCCCGTGCGCGTAACAAAAACCGCGCCTGACGTAATCTTCTGCTCCGATATATAGCGGAGCAGTTTCTTTTGCAGGTCACGGACAATGAAAATGCTTCTTGTCTTGCCCTTGAGTGAGACGGTCGCTTCGCCTCTACGAACGGCTTCCACCGTAATGAATTGCAGTTCACTGACGCGGATGCCTGTTCCGCAGATCGTCTGTAGGATCAGATTTAAGCGACTGTTCTGTTTTTTCTCCGCTGTTTGGCATAGACGTGCGTATTCCGCTTTCGTCAGTTCCTTTTCTTCGAAACGGAAAACCTGCTGCTGAACCTTCAAAGACTTCACTCGAAGCTCATACCAACCCATAAAAGAAAACAGGCTGTTCAGGCTTGCCAACATCGAATTGATGCTCCGCACAGCGTACCCGCCATCCATCAGGCTTTGCTTGTAGGCAATCACGGCATCCTTTGTAATTTCCGCACCATTCATATAAGTGGTAAATTTCTGCACATCACGGATATATTTTTTGATGGTATTCTCGCTCTTTTCCTCGCTTTTTAAATATACAGCAAACGCCGTAATTTGTTTTTCCGTTATCATATTTCCTTTCATCGTATTTTCCTCCGAATAAGTGATATACATAGTTTATCCGAAAAGCATGGATTGTAATTGTCCATCACATTTTAAGTCAGCTTCTCAGATAAAACGAATGTGCAAATATCATTTTTTATGCGTTTTATTGACTGATTGTAATAATATATGTAAAAGCACGGGGCTGCTCAAAATTTCTATTTTGATGCAGCCCCGTGTCATCGTTCAATATGCCACTATCCCGTATCCAGGACACAGTTTCAGTTCCGACATATGGTTTCAGTACAAAATACAGAACCACTGCCACGCCAACAGCCACTAAAGAAAAAACGAACTGTCGAAAGGACAGTCCGAAAAACATTGACTCGGTATAATTCCGAATCTCTCTATTGATTTTTACTTCCATAAAGGATCCTTTCTTTTGACAAAAAAAATCGCCACCTTTTTCAGATGACGTTTCACTATCACCTCAATTCTCGCTGTTCCCAAATGAAATCCTGTCGAATAGTGGCATTGGTAAACCCTCCTTATTGGCAAAAAGAAAAGCTGCTTATCTTCTGAAATGATAAACGGCCTAAAGTCTATCTCATGATAGTAGTTTTACTTTGAAAAGAATAGTCAAGTCCTAAATTGTGTGTAAATTCCCCCAGGTAAAATCCTATATTAGTAGAATACTTGTTAATCGTGCATCGGCACCAGATGATACAATCATGCCGAAAGTGATATTACTGTATTCTTGGCAAAATCTGTCGTTCGTTTGTCTTACAGCTTGCCTTCCGTTTTCAGCATTTTCAGCAATCCCCGGCAGCCCTCATTTACATCTGTCCAGGTTGCGTCAAAATCATCAGTATACCACGGGTCGGCCACAGAACCGGGGCGGTTGGTATAGTCAAGCAGCAGACTGATTTTTCCCTCCGGGTCACCACCGCACATCCGACGCATATTGCGAAGATTGTAAGAATCCATGCCGATGAGATAATCATACTTTTGATAATCCGCCTTTGTCAGCTGGCGCGCCCTTTTCCCATCACAGCGAATCCCATGCTCCAGAAGCTTTCGCCGTGCCGGAGGATACACCGGATTGCCCAGCTCCTCCGTACTGGTCGCCGCCGAAGCAATCTCAAAATGCCCGCTCAGCCCCGCTTCCTTCACGATCTGCTTCATCACAAACTCCGCCATAGGACTGCGGCAGATATTGCCGTGGCAAACGAATAGTATTTTTATCATTGTCAAAACTCCTTCAAAAAGGTCAGATTGGAAACTGCTAACTAACTATCTCAATAAATGTTCAACTTGTTATTGCAATTCAGCTGATGTTATTATACCAAACAAATGTGAAATTTTCCATACGTAATAACGGCGGCAGGGAGTTTTCCCCGCCGCTGTGCGTCTGTCTTAGTGCCTAAAAAAGGATGACCCCGATATGAGGTCATCCTGAAAATTATTTCATAAATCGGCTCATGCGGTAGAGCATACAGGCGCAATCGCGTCGGGTCATTGGGGCAGTTGCGCTTTCCGGAAGGGAGATTCCGACCTGTCGGAGTGCGTCCATGGAGTGAGCAGCCCAAGCGGGAATGGCGTTGTTGTCCGCAAAGACGGTTTTCGTTTCATCAGTGTCAAGCTTCAGAATATTCTGTGCAATGACTGCCGCCTGCGCCCCTGTGATGGGATTCTGGGGGCAGAAGCACAGTCCATCGGCACGGCGAATGCCGTGGATTATGCCCTGTCGAAGGGCACTGCACAGGTAGCCCTGCATCCATTCGGGAGTCTGCTCGCTATCTGCGAAGCTGCACTGTGTTCCCTCTTCGGGATCAAGACCAGCCAGTGCCATGGCCATGACCAGATACTCTCCCCGACTGACAGTTTCCTCAGGATGGAAGCATAGCTGTCCGGTGACCTGACTGCCCTCCATCAGACCCGTGCTGCGCATCCAGAGGGCTTCAAATTCATTGGGATCACCTGCCATATCGGCATAGGTGGTGGTGTCCATGGGCTTGAGAATTTCTACAGAAATGGTGGCCTCCTCCGACACACTACCTGAGGGGTCAGTGACGGTATAGGTGAAGCTGTCTTTGCCTACCTTATTTTCCTTGGGCGTGTAAATGAAGGTGCCGTCATTTTCAATCTGAATCGTGCCGCGCTTGGGAGTTTCCACAATCGTATAGGTGAGGGTATCGCCATCGGGATCAGAAGCGTCGAAGATGCCGGATTTTGGGAGATTTTTGTAGGTCTCCAGTGTGCCGTCCTTTGCAATGGGTGTCTGATTTTTCCCGGAGCGAAGCGCAATGGTCATAACGGTTTCATCGCTGAGCTTGTCATCATAGATGGTATAATAGCTCAGACAGGTCAGGGCATCGGTTGCCTCTGCGGGATGGAATACAACAGAGGAAAGCGCATCGGTGGGCAGGATATCCCCGGTTTGCAGGGTGCGTTCACCGTAGCGCAGACTTCCGATATCCTCCGCCGGAACCTCGCACAGATAAACTCCGCTGCCGGGAATGGATGAGGTCATAAAGTCCTCCACGGTAAAGCAGTAGTCCGCGCCGCCAATACTCTCGACCGCTGCGCTTGCCGGAAACAGCAGAGCACCCATCAGGCAAAGAGCCGTCAGAGAATGAACTGCGGCGCGTTTGAAAACCTTTTGCGTCATGAATGGTTACCTCCTTGAAGTGATCGCTGGTAGTCTTTGCCCTTTGCCAAAAAATATGCACAGATTTTCCAAAGAAAAAAATATTTCCCAAAATGCAGAAAAAACCGAGCGTGGGAAGCCGCACGTAAACAAATTATGAATAGAAGAACCGTAGCCAATGGCGGTAAGAGCCAAGGCTTCCCCTTTGGGGCAATATTGTCAACCTAACACAATAGGGCGACATTGCCTCAGCGGGGAAGGCAAGGGCTTGTTATTTTACTGCCATTGAGAACCGCTCACTGTCCTGTTGTACACAATCGACATAACATTGTCTATCCCAATGTTCATATTTTCTTAACTCGTTCAATTATCGTGTGGAAAACCATTTTTTTACTTGTAATTCATGGTGAATTGGTATATAATACCGTGACGAATGAATTTTGTACCGTTGGAGGCATTTCAATGGCAAGCATAAAGCTTAGTAAAATTGAGTCCTATCTTGTTCCGGGAAAGCGGGTTCATCTGATTGGTATCGGCGGTGTATCCATGCGCCCTCTGGGTCTGGTGCTCTCCGGTATGGGACTGGAAATCACTGGCTCGGATATGAATTCCTCTGTTTCAACCGATGAGCTGATCGCCCGGGGCATAAAAGTCTATATCGGTCATGCGGCAGAGAATGTAAAAAATGCAGATTGCATTATTAGAACAGCAGCAGTCCACAATGATAATCCTGAAATTGCCGCTGCCCGTGCCAGAGGTATCCCGGTCTTTGAACGTGCGCAGGCTTGGGGCGTGATTATGCGCGCCTATCCCCACGCCATCTGTGTGGCGGGTACCCACGGAAAAACAACCACCACCTCAATGCTGACCCACATTTTTATGCAGGCGCAGCGTGACCCCACCGTGATGATTGGAGGTTATCTGCCGCTTCTGCGGGCAGGTCACAGGGTAGGCTGTGGCGATTCCATTATTATGGAAAGCTGTGAATACTGCAACTCCTTCCTGAATTTCTTTCCTACGCTGGCACTTATCATGAATGTGGAGGCTGACCATCTGGACTTTTTCAAGGATTTGGAGGATGTGGAGCATTCTTTCCGCGCCTTCGCTGAGCTAGTTCCCTCCACCGGTAAGGTGCTGGCCAACGGAGATGATCCCGGTGCCAGAGAGGCGCTGTCCGGCATGGACTATACCACCTTCGGTATTGCCAGAGCCAATACCTATCATGGTGAGAACTTTTCTGATGATTGGCGCGAATTTGACCTGATTGCCAAGGATGCACAGGTTTGCCATATTTGTCTGCGTGTCTTTGGCCGCCACAATGCCGTCAATGCCATCGGAGCCTGTGCTGCTGCTCTGGAAATGGGTATTGCGCCGGAGGATATCGCGGAGGGGCTTTCCAGCTTCCACGGTGCGGGTCGCAGAATGGAGCATAAGGGCAGCTTCCATGGTGCGGAAATTTATGATGACTATGCCCACCATCCGGGTGAGCTTCATGCCCTCATTGATTCTGTGGAAAATCTGGGCTACAAGCGCACCATTATTGCCTTCCAGCCCCACACCTACACCAGAACCAAAGCGCTGTTCCCGGATTTTGTCAAGGAGCTTTGCCGTGTGGATTATGCCGTGCTGGCAGAAATCTACGCCGCCCGCGAGAGCAACACCGTTGGCATCTCCTCCGAGGATTTGTCCCGGGAAATTCGTGGTTCTGTTTTCTTTGAGACTTTGCCCGAGGTTGCCGATTACCTCCGTTCTATCGCACAGCCCGGTGACCTTATCATCACCGTCGGCGCAGGAGATATCTACAAGGTCGGTGAAATGCTGATGGAAAATGCATAAAGCCCAAGATAAGCGCAAAATAGGACAGAAGACGCTTCTTCTGTCCTGCGTAAAATCGTTTGGAAATCTATGGATTTATAAAGGGCAGCTCTAAAAATGCAGCGCAAGTCGAGCTGCGAGGGGGTTTCGTCAGGCGCAACAAAAACCGCAGATTCGACTGTGATGAATTTTTAGAGGTGCCCTAAAAAATTAACATTTAATTTTGGAAAAAACGCATAGGAAAGAGAATGGTTCTTGTCCTATGTGGGGTGTACACTATGGAACGAGCAGACGAAGGATTAGCCTATCTCCTGCGCTATGAAAATATTGCTTGGTATGACCGGGGCATTGTCCGCATTTTAGACCGAAGAATTTATCCGCAGAAAATTTCTCATGTAATTTGCCGTACCCATGCCGAGGTAACGCAGGCCATTGCGGACATGGTCACCCAGTCGGCGGGACCTTATACCGCTGCCGCCATGGGTATGGCCTTAGCTGCCGATGAATGCAGCGACCGCCCTGAGGCAGAACGGCTGGAGTACCTGAAAAAGGCGGCGTATACCATCTCCCATGCCCGACCCACAACGGTGGGGCGCATGGAGCTGATTACCGGCGGCTGCCTTCAGGCAGCGAAGAAGGCGATGGCAGAGGGAATATCTGTTTCTGAGGCCATTGTAGAGCATACCGTCCGCGCCAACAATCTCCGCTACCGCAAGGTGGAAAAAATGGCGGAGTATCTCATGGAACGTATCCCCAATGGGGGGAAGGTGATGACCCAGTGCTTCGGTGAAACCATCGTGGGCATGATGCTGAAAATTGCGAGACAGCAGGGCAAGAATATGAACATCTTTTGCGCTGAAACCCGCCCCTATTTTCAGGGTGCGCGACTGACCGCTACGGTCTGCCATGAGATGGGCTTTGACACCACCGTTATTACCGATAATATGCCCGCCTTTGTGATGCAGCGGGAGGGGATTGATGTTTTCACCTCCGCCGCAGATGCGATTTGTCTGGACGGATATATTGTAAATAAAGTAGGAACTTTCCAGATTGCCATTGTCGCAAACTATATGGGCATTCCCTATTATGTGACCGGTGCGCCGGACATTGGACATAAATCCAAGGCGCAGATCTGCATTGAAATGCGCGACCCTGATGATACCTTACAGGCCATGGGCGTTCGCACTGCCGCCGATGGGGTCAAGGGCTATTATCCGGCCTTCGATGTCACGCCGCCGGAGCTGGTGACAGGCGTTGTCACCGATCAGGGTATTTTCTCTCCCTGCAATCTGCCCGCCTACTTTGAAACCGGCTCCATGGGGGAATATGAGATGATTATTTGAACGATCTAGAGAGGACAGGGGGGGGGACAGGGGAGGGGTCTCTGGCTTGCCGGCAAGACAAGGAACCGTCCCCTGTCCTGTATTTTCTTAACTCATTCAATTACCATGTCGTCTGACAGGGAGGGACTTGACAAAAAGCGGCGATGGCTGTACATTATATGAAGAAGTGTTCATATGAACACATAAACATTACAGGAGGTGCATTGGATATGGATGAGGAGCGACTGTTTGCCATGGCAGAGCTGTTTCGTATGTTTGGCGATTCCACGCGGATCAAAATATTGTATGCTCTGTTTGACCGTGAGCGGAATGTAACAGAGATTTGTGAGGCCGTTGGAGCCAGTCAGTCGGCAATTTCGCACCAACTGCGGCTTCTCAAGCAGGCCGATCTGGTTGCCGGACGCAGAGAGGGAAAAATGATCGTCTATGCGCTGGCCGATGATCATGTTAAGACCATTATGAATATGGCCATTGAACATCTGGAGGAGGTATAAGCATGAAAAAGACCTATGCACTCAGAGATTTAGATTGTGCCAACTGCGCATTAAAAATGGAGCAGCAGATTCTAGCGCTGCCCGAAATCGAATCTGCCAGCGTCAGCTTTCTTTCCCAAAAAATGCGGCTGGAATTTGCCGAGGGTGCAGAGCCGGAGAAGGTGATGAAGAAGATCGTCAAGCTGATTCATAAGGTGGAGCCGGATTGCGAGGTCGTGATGCCGTGAGCAGGAAGCAGAAAAAGAGCCTTGTGTACATTTTGGCAGCCGGTGCGCTGTTTCTTGCCGGACTGTTTTTTAAGGGAAACATTCGGCTTGTATTGATGCTTCTAGCTTGGGCGCTGACCGGTTGGCGTGTTGTCGTGCGTGCGGTGCGAACCGTCATTCGCGGCGGCGTTTTTGATGAGCATTTTTTAATGACGATAGCGACTGTCGGCGCATTTGCTCTGGGTGACTATGCCGAGGGAGCAGCGGTGATGATCTTTTTCCGCATCGGTGAGCTGCTTGAAAGCCTTGCGGTGGAGCGTGCAAGGGAATCCATTGGGGAATTGATGGCGCTTAGGGCGGATACGGCCTATGTCCTTCGGGGCGATGCCATAGAGGAGACCGAGCCAGAGGAGGTTGTCCCCGGGGATCTTCTGCTTGTGCGACCCGGCGAGCGCATTCCCGTGGACGGCGTGATTATGGAGGGAAGTGCCAGTCTGGATACAGCCCAAATTACGGGCGAAAGTATACCTGTTGCAGTAGGCCCCGGGGATCGGGTGCTGTCCGGCTGCATTGACCTGTCGGGTGTGCTGAAAATTCGGGCAGAGAGTGCCTATGAGCATTCCACCGTTGCAAAAATTCTGGAGCTTTTGGAAAATGCCACGGAGACCAAAGCACCCACCGAACGGATGATCGGAAAATTTGCGCGGGTTTATACCCCGGTTGTGGTGTTCAGCGCGGTGGTGCTGGCAATTGTGCCGCCGCTTTTCGGGGGCGATTGGAGCCGGTGGATGTATCGGGCGCTGTCGTTTCTTGTCATTTCCTGCCCCTGTGCGCTGGTGATTTCCGTGCCGCTGAGCTTTTTTGGCGGTATGGGCGCGGCTGCCAGACAGGGCATTATCATCAAGGGCGGCGTTGTCATGGAGCAGCTTGCCAAAGCACGGATTGCCGCCTTTGACAAAACCGGTACCTTAACCAAAGGCTGCTTCCGCATTTCCAAAATAGAATCCGTGTCCATGCCGGAGGACAAGCTGCTGTACTATGCGGCAGCAGCAGAGTCCATGTCCTCCCATCCTCTGGGCAAGGCACTTGCCGAGGCAAGGCCGGGGGCACAGGGGAAGGTAGAATGGGAGGAGGCGGGCTTAGGCGTGTGTGCGCTGGTCGATGGGAAGCGGGTGCTTGCCGGAGGTGCGAGACTTATGGCGCGTGAGGGCATTTCTCTTCCCCGTGGGGATGAAGCTGCCTGCATTCATGTGGCCGTGGATGGCTGCTATGGCGGCGCGATTTACCTTTCCGATCTGCCAAAGGACAATGCCAAAGCGGTGATTTCTGAATTGAAAGCGCTGGGCATCCAAAAGACTGTCCTCCTGACCGGTGACCATAGCCGTGCCGCGCAGGCATTGGCTGAGAAGCTCGGTCTGGATGAAGTCTATGCCCGCCTTCTGCCGCAGGATAAGGCAGAGCACATGAAGGGGCTTTTGAGCGAAGGTGTTACGATTTATACCGGCGATGGCGTGAACGATGCGCCGGTGCTGGCGCTTGCGGATGTGGGCATTGCCATGGGTGGTGTCGGCGCAGATGCGGCGGTAGAGGCCGCGGATGTGGTCATCCTCCACGATGATCTGGAAAAAATCCCGGCAGCTGTGCGGATTTCCGCAAAAACCTTGAAAATTGCCAGAGAAAATATGATATTTGCATTGACTGTAAAAGCAATGGTCTTGCTCCTTTCCGCATTCGGCATGGCCTCCATGTGGCTGGCGGTGTTTGCGGACGTTGGCGTATCGGTGCTGGCCATTGGCAATGCTATCGGCGCGATGCGCCAGAAATAGGAAATGGAGAGATTGCAATGCAGGAGCTGGAAAAACAGTTTCATATTCAATGTGTGCCGGGGGATGTCGGACGCTATGTGCTCCTTCCCGGCGATCCGGGCAGATGCGAGGCGATTGCAGCGTATTTTGACGATGCACATCAGGTTGCCTGCAACCGGGAATTTCATGTATATACCGGCAAGCTTCTGGGAGAGAAGGTCAGTGTCTGCTCCACCGGCATCGGCGGGCCATCTGCCTCCATCGCCATGGAGGAGCTGCACAACATTGGCGCGGATACCTTCCTGCGTGTGGGCACCTGCGGCGGCATCAAGCTGGATGTCCGTGCCGGGGATGTGGTCATTGCCACGGGCGCGATTCGCTATGAGCATACCTCCATGGAGTATGCCCCGATCGAGTATCCCGCCGTCCCGGATTTCGGCCTGACGCTGGAACTGAAGGAGGCTGCGCAGGGCATGGGTTGCCGCACCCATCTGGGCGTTGTCCAGTGCAAGGATTCGTTCTATGGACAGCACAATCCGGCCGCTTCGCCGGTCTCCTATGAGCTGGTGCAAAAATGGGAGAGCTGGAAGCGTCTGGGCGTGCTGGCTTCGGAGATGGAGTCTGCCGCTCTGTTTGTGGTAGCTGCCGCCCTTGGCTGCCGCTGTGCAAGCTGCTTCCATGTCATCTGGAATCAGGAGCGGGAAAAAGCCGGCCTTGATCAGCAGATGTGTACCGACACCTCCCTTGCCGTCCGTGTGGCGGTCGAGGCACTCCAACGTATCATTTTGAAAGATCGCAGAATTGACCCTTGACAACGCAAGGCGCTATGATATACTAACTGTATTTCCACACCAAAAGAATTTGAAAGAGGCGGATTATGGATATTTTTGGAAAATGCGAAAGTTTTACTATTGCAAATACCTATAGAGAAATGGGTATTTATCCCTATTTTCATGCTTTGGAATCCCGGCAGGATGTAGAGGTCATGATGGAGGGCAAAAGGCGCATTATGCTTGGCACCAACAACTATCTGGGTCTTACCGTTGAGCCATCCATTATTGAAGCCGGCATCCGCGCATTTGAACGCTATGGCACCGGCTGCTCCGGCTCCCGTTTTCTCAATGGCACGCTGCAAATGCATTTGGAGCTGGAAGCAGAGCTGGCGGAATTTGTACATAAGGAAAGCACGGTAACGTTCTCTACCGGCTTCCAATCCAATTTGGGCATTATCTCTGCCCTTGTCGGACGCGGCGACTATGTGATCTGCGACCGCGAAAATCATGCCAGCATCTATGACGGCTGCAAGCTGAGCTACGGGAAAATGCTCCGTTACCGCCACAGTGATATGGAAAATCTCGAATCCATCCTCCAAAGGGTCAGCGAAGAGAATGCCGGTATCCTGATTGTCACCGACGGTGTGTTCTCCATGGGCGGCGATATTGCAAAGCTGCCGGAAATCGTTGCACTGGCCAAGCGCTACGGTGCCAGAGTGATGGTGGACGATGCCCACGGTCTGGGTGTCATCGGTGAAGGCGGCAGAGGCACGGCCAGCTATTTTGGGCTGGAGGATTCTGTAGATATCATCATGGGTACCTTCTCCAAATCCCTTGCCAGTCTGGGCGGCTTTATGGCAGCTTCCGAGCAGGTGTGTGATTTTGTAAGGCACAACTCCCGCCCCTTTATTTTCTCTGCCTCCATACCGCCCTCTGCCTGTGCGGTGGCGCTGGCAGCCTTGCGGCATCTCAAGCAGCACCCAGAGCTTCCCGAGCGTTTGCTCTCTCTGGCCGCCTATGCAAGAGCGGGCTTGAGAGCCAAAAATGTACCCATTATTGAGGCCAATACCCCAATTGTTCCCATCTATACTTATGAAGCTGAAAATACCCTGCGTAAGGCCAAGGAGCTTTATGAAGCGGGCGTGTATGTCAACCCCGTGCTCCCGCCCGCTACCGCACCCAATGCGTGTCTGCTGCGCACCAGCTATATGGCCTCCCTCACCGAGCCGATCATTGACGAGGCTGTAGAAATCATTGGCCGCATCATCGGCGGTGAGACTCATGCGTAAGGTCGCTCTTGTCACCGGCGGTAGCAGCGGCATTGGAAAATGCACCGCCAAGGCGCTTTTAGCGCGTGGCTGTATCGTCTATGAGCTGTCCCGCCGCAATATGCCGCCGGAGGGTGTTGCCCATTTGCAGGCCGATGTGACAAACGAGGCCGAGGTGCAGGAGGCTGTGGCGTATCTTGCCGAAAAAGAGGGCAGAATTGACATTCTGGTGAATAATGCCGGATTTGGTATTTCCGGCGCAGCGGAAGAAACAACCTCTGCGGCCTCCCATCGCCAGATGGAGGTCAACCTCTTCGGCATGGACAATGTGACAAGAGCCGTACTGCCCATCATGCGCAGACAGGGCAGCGGCAGAATTCTCTGCCTCAGCTCCATTGCAGGTGTCCTGCCCATTCCCTTCCAGCTCTGGTATTCTGTAAGTAAATCGGCTATTATATCCTACTGTCTGGCTCTGGCCAATGAGGTGCGCCCCTATGGGATCACCGTCAGCGCCATCCTCCCCGGCGATATTGCCACCGGCTTTACCGATGCCAGAGAGAAATCCGGGGGCGGCGTGTATGCAAAGCGTGTCGAGCGCAGTGTATCCGGCATGGAGCACGATGAGCGCAACGGCATGAAGCCCGAAACGGCAGGCGCATTCATTGCAAAATTTGCCATGAAACGCCATAGCCGCCCCATAGTTGCCATCGGTTTTTCCTACCAGTGCGTGGCTGTACTTGCCAAGCTTCTGCCCCGCCGCCTGTCCAATTGGCTGGTGGGCAAACGATATGCGGAATAAGACAATTTACATTCGAAGAAAATGCTGGGGAATCTCTGATGAAAGATGGCGTTCACATTGCGCCATCAGATGTGCCTTCATCAGAGATTCCCTCGTTGTATCTATTGCTTAAAGGCACCATGGGTATTGTTTTGCGGTAATTGAATGAGCAAACAAATTATGAACAAACGAACCGTCCACAATGGCAGTAAGTTAGCAACTGCGGAAACCTTCCTAACATAGAAAGCGCTCCGTCTTCGAAGGCCAACCTCATCCGCCGCCTGCGGGCGGCACCTTCCCCAGCGGGGAAGGCAAGGGCTTGTTAATTTACTGCTATTGAAAACCGCCCACTGCCCTGTTATACGCGGTTAACATAACATTACCCAATGTTCATATTTTCTTAACACATTCGATTACCGTGGATGTTGTTTTTTGATATCTCTTGATTTTTTTATCTGATCGTGCTATGTTAAGCACATATTATAAGAAAGAAGTAAGTGATTATGAAAAAGCTTTTATGTATGCTCTTAACGCTTGGTCTATTGCTGAATCTGCTTCCTGTGCAGGTTTGGGGACAGGAGAACCGCTCCCTTGTCCTCTTTTTGGGGCAAAATGATGCTGCCGGTCTGCATGGAAAGATTACTGTGGCGCTGGATGCCGGCAACAGCGGCACCATTTATCTTCCCGGCGCTGCCGATGCAGAAAATTTGCATTTGTTCTTCACGGGCGTGGAGGAAGTGAAGGTCGATGGGAAGACCTATCTGAGCGGTCTGGCTCCCATTCCTGCCCCCGGCAAGAGCATGACGTATACGCTCTCCGACGGCAGCTTTACGCTCAGAACCATGCAAGGCTCGGAAAGTGTTGCGGCACTGTTTCTGGAGGTCGATGAGACCCGCGGCACAATCTCTGCCATGAATAAGGACAGGAACAAGAATACCGAGTGCTTCGGCAGCTTGAATATGGACGGTGAGGCGCACTATATGTCCATGAAGGGCAGAGGCAATACCACCTGGACAAACTTCGATAAAAAACCCTACAACATTACGGTCTTCTCTGATGCAGAATGCACGGTGAAGGAAGCTGTCAAATTCATTGACGGCGTGAAAACCAAAAAATGGTCGCTCATTGCCAATGCCAAGGACTCCACCTTGCTTCGCAATCGGCTGGGTCTTCACATGGCCAACGAGCTGGGCATCGGCATGGAGACCCGCTTCGTGGATGTGTGGCTCAACGGCGAATATCGCGGCAACTATCTCCTGACCCCGAAGAATGACTATCAGGCACCGGATAACGGCTATATGCTGGAAATCGACAACTCCGCCAGTGCCGGGGATGAGACCTTCTCTGTGCGTGGCTTCACAGGCTCTCGCACCCCCAGCTTTACCGTCAAGGACAACGGTGCCGGAATCAGCACCAGCGAGATCAAGGCCTATATTCAGGAGGCCTCCACCGCGATTCTCGACAAAAGCTCTACAAAATATCTTGACTATATTGATGTGGAATCTTGGGCAAAAATGTGCCTTTTGCAGGAATTCTATAAGAATACCGACGTGGTCTCCGGCAGCCTGTTTATGTACCGCAATGGCCTAGAGCCGGAGGATAAGATTTTCGGTGGTCCGGTATGGGATCTGGATGTTGCCATGGGGCGCGGCTGGCCGAAATCCGTGACCACGGTAGAGGATGAGGCGCAGGTTTCTGGCGGCAAGTGGTATATCGATAATATCCAGACCGATGCCTGGTATCAGGTACTGTGCAAGCACCCGGAAATTACCTCCCGGATGTATGAGCTTTATAATGCATACCGCGAGGTCTTTGATTCTGTTCCCGATTTTGTCGCATCGGAAAATGCCGCGATTCAGGCTTCTGCGGATATGAACTTTGACCTGTGGGATGTGAACCGGGATAAGGATCATAATCCCTACACCTGCGAAAAGGATGTATCCTATGGCAGTGGCGATTATCAGGTAAATTTCATTGCTGCCGATGACCGCGAGGATTATCTGACCAACTTCAATGAATACATTGAAAAGCGCCTGCTGTTCCTCTCCGACAATCTGGGCGTGGAAACCCCGGTTGGCACGATTACCGGCAATTTGAATCCCAAGGATGGTGAAATGTTGATCCTGTCCGCCACCCTCACAGCCGGAAATGACGATCCCACCTACCAGTGGCAGAGCACGAAAAGTGGCGGTGCATGGGAGGACATCCCCAGCGCGACCGAAAAAACCTACAGCGTAAAGGCCACCCCCGAGCTGACCGGTACCTCCATCCGCTGTCGGGTTCGCAACAATGGACAGCGCATAGAGACCCAGAAAATTGCGAAGGTCAAAGCCGGTGCCAGCGCCATTTTGGAGCCGGTCACCCTTGCCGTGGATATCGGCGCACATACGCATGATTACCGAAAAGATGTCACCCCGCCCACCTGCACCCAAGTGGGCTTCACCACCTATACCTGCACCCTCTGCGGCGAGGTCACCGTTGGGGATGAGACCCCGGCACTTGACCATGATATTGTGGATGGAAGCTGTATCCGCTGCGGCATGAAGCCGTATAAGGCGCAGTTCCGGGCGGATCATGCCGCCGTCACCGTCTATGCTTCTCAGCAGGAGGGCTGTGATACGCTGGAAAATCCCACCTTTGTCTATGCAAGAGATGGTGACAGCGGTATCATCTCCGCTGACGGCGGGCAGGTGAATTTTACCGTTATCCCCGATGCGGGCTATCAAATCGTCTCCGTGGCTGTTACGCCGACGGAAAACTATAAAAACCTCAAGCCCCCCGCCGAAACCGGCTCCGGCTACCGCGTGACCAAGGTGACAGGCGACCTTACAATTACCGTTATCACGGAATCTGTCACCTGTCAGCATGAATTTGTCGATGGGAAATGTATCCATTGCGGCCAGAAAGCTTACCGAGCAGATTTTATCTGTGATGACCATTGCACAGTAACGGTTTACGACACCCAGACGTTGGAAAATGGTATCGAAACTGACCATGCCTTTGCCAAAAACAGCGAGGCTGGCATAATCGACCTCTCTGGTGACGGACAGGTGAATTTTGTTGTCACCCCCGCCCCCGGCTATGAGGTTACATCCGTGACCGCCGCCCCCGCGAATTTCAAGAATCTCAAGACCCCGGTGGATACCTTGATCCCCAACTATTACCGCATTACCAAAATTACCGGCGATTTAACGGTTACGGTGAAAACCGAAAAAACCGTCTGCCAGCATATCTATGTTTCCATTGTTACTCCGCCCACCTGCACGGAAAAGGGCTATACGACCTATACCTGTTCCAAGTGCGGCGAGAGCTATATGGCAGATGAGACAGCAAAAATTCCCCATGAATTTGTGAACGGCGAGTGTATTCTCTGTCACAGCAAGCTGTTTGCTGTCCATTTCCTTGCCGAGCACGCCACCGTGACGGTCTATGAATCGCAGGCAGTGGACAGCCCTTGCGTTGAGAATCCTGCGGTTGTCTATGCAAGAAACGGCGATACCGGTTCTTATGATCTCAGCGGGGACGGACAGGTGAATTTCACCGTGCAACCGGAGGATGGCTACACGATCGTCTCGGTTACCGCCGCACCCAAGGAGAGCTACAAGAATCTAAAGCTCCCTGAGGAAACCGGTACCGGCTACCGCGTAACCAAGATCATGGGCGATGTTACCATCACCGTTACCACCGAGAAAACCGAATGTCCGCATACTTATGTCGCCAAGGTCACCGCACCCACCTGTACGGAAGGCGGCTATACGACCTATACCTGCGCCAAGTGCGGCGAAAGCTATGTGGATGATCCTACTGCCGCGCTGGGTCATGACTATAAGACGGTAGTGACCCTGCCCACCTGCACCGAGGGCGGCTACACCACCAGCATCTGCACCCGCTGCGGTGACAGCTACATCGGCAGCCACACCAACGCCCGGGGGCATGACCTGAAGGAAACCAGAGTAGAGGCCACCTGCACGAGTGCCGGTTCTGTCACAAAAGCCTGCTCCCGCTGTGATTATAAGGAAGTTACCGCGCTTCCCGCTTTGGGACATGACTACAAGGCCGCAGTCACCGCCCCCACCTGCACCGCCGGAGGCTACACCACCTACACCTGCACCCGTTGTGCCAATAGCTATAAGGGAAATGAGACCGCTGCACTCGGTCACGATCTGAAGGAAACAACGGTAGATGCAACCTGTACCACGGGCGGCAAAGTCACGAGGGAATGCACGCGCTGTGATTATAAGCAGACTGTTACGGTTGCCGCGCTGGGTCATGACTACAAGGCTGTGGTCACCGCCCCCACTTGCACCGCCGGAGGCTATACCACCCATACCTGCATCCGCTGCGGTGATAGCTATAAGGGAAATGAGACTGCCGCACTCGGTCATGATCTGAAAGAAACAAAGACAGACGCAACCTGTACCGCAGCTGGCAAGGTCACAAAGGAATGTACCCGCTGTGATTATAAGGAGACTGTTGCGATTGCCGCATTGGGTCATGACTATAAGACGGTAGTGACCCCGTCCACCTGCACCGCCGGAGGCTACACCACCTACACCTGCACCCGCTGCGGTGATAGCTATAAGGGAAATGAGACTGCCGCACTCGGTCACAATCTCAAAGAAACCAGAGTAGAGCCGACTTGCATCACCTCCGGCAAGGTCACTCAGGAATGCACGCGCTGTGATTACAGCGAAATTGCGGAAATCCCTGCACTGGAACATGATTATGTAAACGGCATCTGTATCCGCTGCGGCGAAAAGAATCCCGATTATGTATGCGATGGCGGCGAAGCCTGTCCTGCAAAAAACTTCACCGATGCACCTAAGCCCGATTCGTGGGCACATGGCGGCATAGATTTCTGCATTGAAAATGGATTTATGAACGGTATGTCCGATACCCTCTTCGTGCCAAACGGTACGGTCACCCGCGGTCAGTTGGTTACCATTCTCTACCGCATCGCCGGAAAACCCGCAGCAAGCAAAGAAATTGCCTTCACAGATGTGGAATACGGCAGATATTATACTGAAGCCGTCCAATGGGCGGCAGAAAACGGCATGGTCAACGGCTACAATGATGGCACCTTCCGGCCCGATGTCGAAATCTCCCGTGAGCAGATTGCCACGATTCTCTACCGCTATGCCGGAAGTCCCGATGTTACGGGAACACTGGATTTCCCAGATAGCGGCCAAGCAGGAAATTATGCAAAGGATGCCCTCCTTTGGGCAACACAGAACGAGCTTATCACTGGCGTAAAAACCATGGATAGCACCATTCTGGCTCCGAAGGCCAATGCCACCCGTGCCCAAATTGCAACAATCATCATGCGTTATATGCAATAACACGGGGGACGGTAACCAATCCACAGCATCCTTTGCAATTTAGCTGCTTATTTTATGTTCGGTTTTCGCATTGTGCGGCAGCCTTTTGGAGCTTTGAGACTTCCCAGGTCAGGGGGAGGGCGATGAGCAGGGGGAGGGCTGCGAGGCGAACTACGGTGAAGCCTTCCATAGGGTAGCCGATAATCAGGCACAGGGCGGCAAGAATCAGCATCATGTTGCGAACCTTCTCCCGCCATCGGATTTCTTTTTTTAGGAGGGTAAGTAGGCCATCGTCCTCTGGCAGGGCGGTTCCTTGTGGGGCACGGAAAAACAGGAGCTTGCCGGTAGCGTAGAACTTCTCCCAGCCCTTTTTCTGCCATTCGGTCACATAGCGAACCTCATCCGCAGAACCTTTACGGCTCAGGTACGCGCCGATACGGAAGCAATTGCCCCGGGCGGCTTCATCCTCCCGGAAGGTGCAGGAGAACTGCCCCAGCTTTGTGAGAAAAAAGCCTTCCTCTCTGTCCATCAGGCGTTCCAGATCGAAAACACGCCAAAGAGGATAATAGCCGGAAATTTTCTTCATTTCAGCCTCCTGTCAACGGTAGATGATTTTAATGCCGCGCTGGTGAAGGGGATTCATGTTAATGATAGCGCGGTCACCGATCTTGATGTCGGTGTCGGTAATATCCACCACGCTGTGTACCATGCCGATTCTGCCTAGCACCTTACATTTCTGGCTGCCGATGGTCACATAGAGGGACTTGCCGGTGATGAGGATGCGGAAATATTTCATCATATTGCGGATGCAGTCTCTTGCGCGAAACAGGTCGTGTCCTGCCTCCACGCCTAAGCCGTGATACCAGCCGATACCAATGACAGCAATTTGGGTGGGGCGTTTGGTCTTCCATGCCGCACCGTAGCCGACACTGCTGCCTGCGGGAAGCCAGCGAATCTCCTCCACATCGGCCTCCACATATCCTACACTTTTCAGCCCCAGTCGGCTTGCCCCGGTCACTCTGCCAAGAAGTGCAGAACCGAGGCGCACACCGCTGCAATACATCTCCGGGAATTTCAGGAACGCAGAGGAATTACAGCAATGGACGATGCCAGTCTCATATCCGGCGGCCTGAATGTCGTGTACCACCTGCTGGAAGCGGGTATACTGCTCCCTTGTGGCGTGGTCATTGCAGAAAGCAGAGTGGAAATGGGTATAGATACCGCCAACCACGATATTTTTCTGGTATTCATAGACCCGGATGGCCTGATCAATTTGCTCCGGCAGGAAACCGTAGCGTCCCATGCCGGTGTCAATTTTCAGGTGTACCTCTGCCATGCAGGCGCGTTCGGCTGCAATGCCGTTGAGTACCATGGCAGCTTGCAGGGAACCCACAGTGAAAATGATGTTCATATCGAGCATGGCATTGATTTCTTCAGGATCTTGGGTCTGGCGAAGCATCAGGATGGGGGCATCCGTAAAGCCCGCTTCGCGCAGGAGGGTAGCTTCCCTTAGCTCCGTGATGCAGAACCGCTCAATCCCGTGCGCGGCAAGCATCCGCGCCATGGGTACGCAGCCCAGTCCGTAGCCATTGCCCTTGAGCACACCCCAGATGGGTACGTCTCCGGCCTGATGCTTCAGCTTTTCCAGATTATCAGCCAGCAGCGCTTTCTCTACAATATATGCTTTCACAGCTTCTACCTCCTGCCAAACGCGAAAATTATTGGACGTTGCCGGGGGAATTCTTTACATGATCGGTTTTTTTGTCCCGATGCTTCAAAAGATAAATACGCATTCTGACAGAACGCAGTACATCGAAGCCAATTTGTGCGCAGCGGTTGATGAAGGGCTTGAGGATTAAATCCATTTCGCCTACAAATTCGGTATAGTCACCGTTGAAGCCGCGCTTGAATTTTACGAGGCCGTAAAGGGGGTGATCCTCGGGAACCAGACCCGGAACGCCTCGGAAATCATACATCCGGCAGCCCTTTTCGGTTGCCCATTGGATCATTTCCCACTGGAGCAAATAGTTGGGCATCAGATTGCGGTGCTCGTTGGAGCTGGCACCATAGAGATACCAAACCTTGTCACCGTACCAGATGGCAAGCGTACCGGCGATGGGCTGCCCCTCATGGAAGGCCATGTAAAGGCGGCAGTGCTCACCCAGATTGTCGAGCATAGAGGAAAAATATTCCGGCTGGCGGGTAACAAAGCCATCGCGTACACCGGTGATGAGCATCAGCTCGGAGAAGGCAGGAATCATCTCTTTCCCGCAGACGCGCACCTCGACCCCCTTTTTCATGGCAAGACGGATGTTGTAGCGGGTCTTCTGGTGGAAGGAGGCCAAAAGCTCGTCATTGGTTTTCCCTTGCAGGTTCAGACGGAATACATAGCGGGGCTGGAGCGCCTCAAAGGCAGCGCCACCCTCTTTGCTTATAAAGCCAAGATTATGGAGACAATCGGAAAATGCGGTTTCGGAGGAAGGTACATCTGGGTCAATCTTGAGGACATAGGCATGATGCTCTCTGGCAATTTCCTTTGCTGCCTCCACAAGTGAACAGATGGTATCGTAATCGTGAATATCGCACACTGGCCCGCGGCAGCAGTAGGCGATGGTATAAGGTAAAGGTGCGGCCGCCTTGCGAATGAGCATGGATAAGGTGCCCTTGATGGTACCATCCGCGCCGCGGCAGATCACGGCTTCCCAATGCCATAGGGGCTTCTGCTTTGCCCAGTAGGAGCTTTGAGCGAAATTCCCCTTGGGATGGCTCTGGTTAAATTGCTCAAATTCTTCAAGCGTGGCAGCAGTTAAACGTTCGGTCATAAAGTGAACCAGCTTTCCCAAAAAAGATACATATATACTAGTATAACATAAGAAATATAATATTGCAACGAAAAATAATTCGTCTAACACGGTAATTGAACGCGTTGTTACTATTCACATCCCGTGAAAACTTTGAACGATTGGGGACACTGATCTTGCTTTCCTAAATTGTGTGTAAATTCCCTCAGATAAAATTCTATATTAGCAGCATACTTATTAATCATGCATCAGATGATTCAATCATGCCGAATGAGATATTGCTGTATTCTTGGGAAAAACTGTAGGCCATGAATTTTTTTCGCTCTTCCCAGGGAGGGAGGACAGCGCGGCCATAAGCAGTAGAGCTGTTGAAATGTGGAAAACCCAGGCATAGGCTTCTATTTTCGAATGCAGTCAGTAGGGTTTTCCACATTTCAATAGCTGTCCTCAGGTCTTCAGAAGCTGCTGTTGTTCCTGCGCGATCAGCACCAGCTTTGCCGGTGTT
>JAZRZL010000044.1:0-3125 GCA_045601345.1 Faecousia sp.
GTACTGATCTGCCTCGATGCCGTAGTGATAGCGGTTTTCCATGGTATTTGCTCCTCCTTTGCGTTTCGGTACTTCCACTATACCAAGCAGGAGAAGCAAAAGAAATTGTGCGCACAGGCATTTACGCAATACAAGTACAGATTGAGAAATAAAGAGACAAACAAGTACAAACTCCGTCAGAATATAATAAAAGCAGGCATACCAGAAGGCCAAAACCCTTGATATCCCTGCTCTGTTATGGCTGCCCCGCCATTTTGCTTTCGTTCTGCCCACCTATCACAGAAGCACCCCGTAAGCACGGAGTGCATCTGCCCCTTGGTGGGCAGTCCCTTTATTTACTAACCCTGTATTCCCTTAAAATCTGTTTTAGAGCCCTCATGCATCTGGTGATTATATCGCTTTCTTCCTTGCTGCAATCACCTAAAATGCTGAATACCTCTTTGTCTTTTGCTGTGTCCGCTGATGCCATTGTATCAGCGAGCAGACTGTCAACAGTGACATTCAGAGCATTCGCCACGGCGATTAGCACCTTGAGACTCACGGATTTATCCCCGCGTTCCACGTTGCACATATAAACCGCGCTGACATCAGCCAGTTCCGCCAGTTCTTCCTGTGACAGCCCTTTTTGCGTTCGGATGTATCGTATCCTCTCGCCGATGCTTCCGTAATCTATATTCATGTTCGACCTCCTTTGATTCCGGCCGCACCAAGGGGTTTGTATGTTAGCTCTGAAAAGAGAACATATCAACGGGGATTCAGAGATAATGCGATATTTGCCATTTTGTTCACGCTGTGCCAAGAATGCAAGGATGCAATAGAATCACCCCTTCATTGTTGCATTCTTACGCCTGATTAACCGCCAGTTTAATCATGAACGGATAATTAACCTGCGGTTTATGGAGACCGGGCTTTGCAGCGGATATACTTTACCATGTAATAATCAGCATGGGAGGTATTGCGATGCTAACACTTAGTTCCGGACAGTTGAAGCTGTACAGCAGCGTCAAGGAAACATCTGTTGATTGGCTTTGGTATCCGTACATTCCCTTCGGAAAAGTAACCCTTCTGCAAGGCGATCCCGGCGGCGGGAAATCGACTTTAATGATGAACATTATCGCGGCGGTTTCAAACGGTACTGCTACCGCGGACGGTATCAGGCTTAAGAAGCCGATGCATGTGATATACCAATGCTCTGAGGATGGCGCTTCAGATACAATCAAACCCCGGCTGATTAAAGCCGGAGCCGATTGCAGCAATGTGGCATTTATCGATGAAGATATAGAGACGCTTACTCTGAATGACGAAAACCTGCGCAGGGCGATTGCTGATTTTAATGCGAAGCTTGTGGTAATCGACCCGTTCCAGGCATATCTCGGCGATACGGACATGGCAAGTGCGGCAAGTATACGAAAGGTTCTTCGGCAGATCGGTTTCTGGGCTTCTGCCTATGACTGCGCCATTGTTCTGATCGGCCATCTGAACAAAAAGCAAGGCACGAAAGACCTTTATCGCGGTCTTGGGAGTATTGATCTTGTAGCAGCTGCCCGCAGCGTTCTTCAGGTCGATTTATGTGAGGATTCCTCTGCGAGAGTCCTTCGGCATATTAAAAGCAGCCTTGCCCCCAAGGGTTCAAATCTATATTTCACTATTGATTCTACATCAGGCGTCAACTGGATCGAAAACGGGAATGATGACATTTCTGTCCCGACCATAGCGGAAGAATATCAGGAAAAAATGAGCAAGCAGGAACAGACCGCAAGAATCATACTGTCCATGCTTGCAAACGGCCCTGTTAAAGCCTCTGACGTTCGTGACAGATTCAAAAGCGATAGCATCAGCGAAAGAACACTCATGCTGACCAAAAAATATCTCGGAATTGAGTCTTTTCGAAAAGGCGGAATCTGGTATTGGGACATGCCGAAAAGCCATGAGTAAAAAACATTGGGAGGAGGTGCTTGTATTTGCGGAGCGATAAGGAAGAACTGAGGCAGATTTATCGCCGCGAAGAAACCGGCGAGAAAACATTCATTCCGGCCAAGCCCAAAATCAATCCCAATGAACGGGATCGATTTTTTCGGGTGTGTGCCTACTGCCGTGTATCAACGGACAATGATGAACAGCTTTCGTCCTACGAGCTTCAGCAGGCTCATTATAAACAGCTTGTACACGACCATCCCAACTGGGATCTGCGGCATATTTATGCTGATGAGGGTATATCCGGTACTTCTCTGAAGAATCGTGATGAGTTCAATGAAATGATCGCAGCCTGTCGGAGCGGTGAGTATGATCTGATTGTAACAAAAAGCGTATCCCGTTTTGCCAGAAATCTGGTGGATTGCATTTCGCTTATCCGTATGCTGAAAGGTCTGAACCCGCCCGTCGGCGTATTCTTTGAAACAGACAATCTGTATACCCTCGGTGAAAATACAGAGTTCATGCTTTCCTTTTTGGCTACCTTTGCTCAAGAGGAATCTGTCAAAAAGAGCGAGGCGATGAACTGGTCTCTGACCCAGCGATTCAAAGACGGCAAGCTGCTTACTCCTGCCTTATTGGGATATGACCGTCCTAAAGATATAACGGGAAGATATGTAAAATATGCTCCCCTGGAGGTGAATGAAGCAGAAGCAAAAATCGTTCGCTTCATTTTTGATGCTTATCTCTCCGGCTGGTCGCAAAATCAGATTGCTGCGTTTTTATCGGACATTGGTTGTGAAACGAAAACCGGCGGAGTTGATTGGAGCGGCGGAGCTATCGGCTATATTCTCACGAACGAACGGTATTGCGGAAATGTACTGACGTGGAAAACCTTTACCGCGGATCTGTATGAACATAAACACAAGCGCAACCGACAGGATCGAGATCAATATCTTTACATGGATCGTCATGAGGCGATTATCGACGTTGAAACATTTGAGGCTGTACAAACCCTTCTGGAGAACAGAAAGCATCACATGCGCGGTGCGCTGCCTTCCATGCAGGTGATTGACGAGGGTATTTTTCGTGGTTTCATCCCTATCAATCATCATTGGGTAAACGATGATCCGAATGTTTATTATGATATTTCCAACAGCATCAATGCTGTGATGAAAGTCCGGCGAATTGATAAACGAAGTCTGAGTGCATTT
>JAZRZL010000045.1:0-19290 GCA_045601345.1 Faecousia sp.
CAATGCCACACGGCTTGCTTTAGGGAGGATTTTACGCCTCCTTGGTTGTTGTCCGCTTTTTTGTGATTTTTAATATATAGCCTACTTTATGAAATAATGGGGCTGTCTCAAAATGCCGTTTTCGCATTTTGAGACAGCCCCATCTTTATTTAGGTCACCTCTAAAAATTCATCACAGTCGAATCTGCGGGGCTTGTTTCCATCATACTTCACAAAATCCCTCGCAGCTCGCCTCACGCAGAATAAATAGAGACAGCCTTTCCAAATGCGGGCAGACCTTTTTGAATCGTGTTGCACAGAGCTTTACAAAATATTCCAAGCAAAATTTCTTTGGCAGTGACGGAAATACCGCCTTCGTGGTTCACACGTCCGTTTTTCAGCTGAATCGGATTCCGTATTTTGATAAGGCAGCGGCTCTCTTTTGAAAGAAGAATTTCACTGAACCAGCCAAAAAGTTCTTGTGCTTTTGTTAAAAATCGGTTACAATAACAAATACGCAGTCTATGGCTGAAACCGGAAGGAGGTTTTCATATGATTCGTCTTGATACGGAAAAGGGTTTCATCAGTGTCAGCAGCAGTGTCTATACTACCATTGCGGGCATGGCCGCCACCAATTGTTTCGGTGTGAAGGGTATGGCCGTGCGCTCTATGACCGATGGCCTTGTCCATCTTCTGCGCAAGGAGGCCATGAGCAAGGGTGTTCTGGTCACACTCAACGAGGATAATACAATTTCTATTGATCTGCACATTATGGTTGACCACGGAGTCAACATTGCGGCCGTGGGGAAGTCCATTATTTCTGAAGTCCAGTATGTTGTGGAAAGTCAGACCGGCACCCCCGTGAAGACCGTCCATGTGTTTGTGGACTCCATCACAACGGAATAAGCCGGAGGTGTGATAATTGAGACATACAATTGACGGAGCGCTGTTCCGCCGGATGGTGCTCAGCGCCGCAGCTTCTATTGAGATTAACAAAGAAAAAATCAATGAGCTGAATGTTTTCCCCGTACCCGATGGCGATACCGGCACCAATATGAGCATGACGCTGAATGCTGCCGCTGCCGATTTGCGCAAGGCCGATGAGCCAACACTCGGCAAAGCAGCCGGGATTACTGCCTCTTCCCTGTTAAGGGGAGCAAGGGGCAATTCGGGCGTTATTTTGTCCCTCCTGTTCCGGGGAATGTCCAAAGTGCTGAAACCCGAAACGGATTGCGGCGGTATCGTTTTTGCCAGAGCGCTAAAGGAGGGCGTGGAGGCTGCCTACAACGCCGTCATGAAGCCCGCCGAAGGTACCATTCTTACCGTCTCCCGTTTGGCCGCTGCCGCTGCGATGGATGCCAGTGCGGCGGACGATGATTTTGAAAAGACTCTGGAGGCTGCCATTGCAGCAGGCCATTCCGCACTGGCCAATACCATGGAACAGAACCCGGTGCTGAAAAAGGCGGGCGTAGTCGATGCCGGTGGCATGGGTTGGATGCTCGTGCTTGAGGGCATGATGGCAGCTTTGCACGGAGAGGATGTTCTTCCCCCTGCCGAGGGTACAACTCCCAAAGATCGTGCAGATTTTACCGCCTTCGATACCGAGGATATTCGCTTCGGCTACTGCACCGAGTTTATCGTATCCCGGGACAATGACCTGAATCCTGCCGACCTTCGCTCCTTCCTCAACAGTATGGGTGACAGCCTTGTACTGGTAGATGATGACGAGATCATCAAAGTACACGTCCACACCAATCATCCCGGTGTGGTTCTGGAAAAGGCACTGGAATACGGCGGTCTGATTACCGTGAAGGTAGAGAATATGCGCCTCCAGCACACTGAAAAGGTGATGGATGAAAAGGATCTGGCGCAGAAGGAAGCTGAGCCGGAAAAGAAATACGGCATTGTCAGCGTCTGCGCCGGTGACGGTATTGCCTCTGTGTTCCGCGATCTGGGTGCAGACGGCATCATTTCCGGTGGTCAGACCATGAACCCCTCTACGGATGACATTTTGCAGCAGATTCTCCGTACACCCGCAGAGATTGTCTATGTATTCCCCAACAATAAAAATATCATTATGGCTGCCGAGCAGACCATTCCCCTGACCAAAAAGAAGGTCATCGTAATCCCCTCCAAAACCATTCCACAGGGCATTACCAGTCTTCTCAGCTTCGATCCCGAAGCCAAGGAAGAGGCACTGACAGCAGCTCTGACCGAAGCCCTTGCCAATGTGGATACCATGCAGATCACCTACGCAGCAAGAGATTCCGACTTTGACGGCTACGCCATTTCCGCGGGCGATTATCTGGCGCTTGCAGACGGCAGTCTCTTTGGCACAGATCAGAATATTGAGGTTCTTCTCCGCTCCCTTGCGCAGAAGGCCGCAGACGATGGCAGAGAATTCATCACCATCTATTCTGGTGCCGACACCACCGAGGCGCAGACAGAGCTTGCCCAGCGCATTTTCTCAGAAAATTGCCCTGATGCCGATGTCAACCTCATCTTTGGTGGTCAGCCAGTATACTATTTTATTATTTCAGCAGAATAAACAAGTTCTAGCCTCTGTAAGGCACTTGCTGATTTTGATATGATTCCCCTAAAGTAGACTACGGAATTAGTCATAGTCTTCTTTAGGGGAATTCTTGCATCAAAAAACCATTTACCAGAATGGAAGGAACCGTATTTTCCCTGAAAAAATTACCGATCGTAGCGTGTGCATATCCATCTACCCACGCCTTTCCTGTATCTGTTTTCAAAGTCGCATGATAAAAACCGTCTTGCTAAAAAGCAAGACGGTTTTTGGTGCGGAAGAGGAGACTTGAACTCCCACGTCGGTTGACACACGCACCTCAAACGTGCCTGTCTACCTATTCCAGCACTTCCGCATAGCACACTCAAGTACTCCATTATTATAATAATTTCTGTGCCTTTTGTCAACACCGTTTTTTCGATTTTAAGCAATTTCTGAAAATTCGAACTTTTTGTGGTACTCTCTTCGGCACAGTAAAATGTTGTCGTAGACGTAATGCAAATTATTTTAACCCGTCATACGGAATATTCGACTGAATATCCACCTACTTTGCAGATTAATTTTGGGTGAAAGGAAAGATTTCCCTACGCAAAACAGGTTTTTTCACACAGTCCACAGGTTATCAACATTCAAGGCTATCATTCCTTTTGCATACTGTGTTGACATAAAGCCAAGAAATGCTACATAACAAATTCCTCAATTTCTTCCGAAGATAATTCCGGTTGAAGTGCGCGGTTGAGCGCCTGAGAGAGCATTTTTGACATTCCCTCTATCGCTGCATCAATATCTGCCCCTGTTACGATCAGGCCTGAGGCCGTCTCTCCAAGATCGGTCACTGTGGGAACGCCCAGCGAAAGCACCGGGATGCCCAAGCTCTCCTTATGAAAAGCTGCCTGCCGATTACCTACGCCGGAACCGGGATGAATTCCCGCATCGGATAGCTGCACCACCGTACCGATCCGGCTAACCTCCGCTGCCGCAAGTGCATCGACTGCAATTACCTGCGCAGGTCTCGTCCGCTCTACCACACCGCGGACAATGGCAAGGCTCTCCATCCCCGTCTGCCCCTGCACACCGGGGCACAGTGCCATCACCGGACGAAGATAGGGAAAAGACAGATGATTCGTCACCAAAAGCTGCTCCACCGTCCGAACGCCCAATGCATCCGGGGTCACCATACGGTTTCCCAGCCCAACCACCAATACGCTCCCCCGCACATCCCCCAGCATTCGCCGAATGGCTTGCGCCAGCTGTTCCGCTGCCTGCTTTCGTACCGCACCGTGTCGGCTGGACAGCTCCATCGAAATATAGGTTCCCTGCGGCTTTCCCAATGACCGCGCACCCTCATCACTGCGGATTTCCAATGTGGAGATTTTCAGTGCGCCCTGCTCCCGGGTTTGCATCTGCACCCCCGGAATTTGCTCTCCTGCGGCTGCTTTCTCCCACATGGCATGGGCTTCCATGGCAAGATCGGTTCGTTTCATGTACATCCCTCCCACAATAGGATTTCCATAAAACACAACCTTATGCCGGGAGAAATATAGCCAAAAGCCTTGCTTTTTTTGTAATTATTTGTTACAATGTTTTTACCAAATTTTAATGAAGCAGGGTGCTATATATGAAACTGATTTCCTGGAATGTGAATGGTCTTCGCGCTTGTGTGCAGAAGGGTTTTATGGATTTCTTCTCCGAGGCACAAGCAGACTGTTTCTGCCTTCAGGAAACCAAAATGCAGCCTGACCAGCTGGCGCTGGATACCCCGGGCTACAGCCAATACTGGAACAGTGCAGAGAAAAAGGGCTATTCCGACACGGCCATTTTCTCAAAGCTCACCCCATTATCCCATACCTATGGCATTGGCGTAGAAGAGCTGGATCATGAGGGAAGAGCCATTACCCTGGAATTTGAGAATTTCTATCTTGTCACCTGCTATACCCCCAATGCCCAAGATGGTCTGAAGCGTCTGGACTTCCGTATGGCCTGGGAGGATGCCTTCCGCGAGTACCTGTGTCAGCTGGATCAGCACAAGTGCGTCATTGCCTGCGGTGACCTCAACGTGGCACATCAGGAAATTGACCTCAAAAATCCCGCTTCCAACCGCGGAAAAGCCGGATTCTCCGATGAGGAACGCGGCAAATTTACTGCGCTACTTTCCGCCGGATTCTCTGATTCCTTCCGTCTGCTCTATCCTGATGCCACCGGTGTCTATTCCTGGTGGAGCTACCGTTTCAATGCCCGTGCGAACAACGCAGGCTGGCGTATTGACTATTTTATTATCTCCAACCGTCTTGCCCCCTTTGTGGAGGCAACCCCCATTTATTCTAATGTATTCGGCTCAGACCACTGCCCGGTGGGATTGACCCTGAATGAGAAAGAAGCTTTTGTATGAAACACAAAATTACGCAGCGCCTGACAGCGCTTCTTTTAAGTCTTACCCTGCTGCTTGCTCTGTCCCCCATTTGTTTTGCCTATGAAGGCGTGAGCAACTGGGCGCAAGCAGAGGTCAGTGCAGCCGATGCGCTCGGTATTATCCCCAAATCGCTGCAAAGTACCCCTCTTTCTGATGCAATGACCCGAGCAGATATGTGCTATATGGCGGTAAAACTCTTTAAAGTCATTACCGGCACAGAACTGTACCCCGCAGCAATTAACCATTTCATCGACACACAGGATCGGGAGATCTGCATTGCCTATGAGTTGGGTCTGGTCAACGGTTACACCGATGGAACGTTCCGACCGAATAAGCAGATTACCCGGCAGGAATTCTCCAAAATTGTGCAAAATCTGCTGACCACGTTGGGTTGGTCGGAATCCCGACAAATTCTTAGCGCGTTTTCCGATGACACACTGGTCGCACCTTGGGCTGAGGATGCCGCCGCCCGGATGGTTTCCCTCGGGATTGTCACCGGCTCATCCGGCAATACGCTAAAGGCACTCGGCAATACTTCTGTGGAGCAAGCCTGCGCCATGTTCCTGCGCACCTTCCACCTTCTTAACGAAGCGCTTGACTTTGGCATTGCAAGTGCTGCCGAGCCTGTGGGCGAATATATCCCCACCTATATCGGTACCAGCAGCTGGGCTATTGAAACAGTAAAGGAAACGGATCTTCTGGGTCTGCTTCCGGCTTCCCTTAAATACTGTATCATGACAGCGCCCATCACGCGGGCACAGATGTGTGACCTTGCCCTGTGTACCTACTGCACCCTCACAGGCAGTACACCGGAAGCCACAAAATCGGTTTTCACAGACACCCAGTCCCTTGCCATCGCACAGGCCAATGCTCTGGGACTGGTCAACGGCTATCCTGACGGTACCTTCCGGCCGGATCAGAATCTCACCCGCCAGCAATTTTTCTGCATCACCAATAACCTATTGACTGCCTGTGGTTGCATAAAAGAAGATGACGCATCGCAAATGCAAAGCAGCTTTACCGACGGCAGTGCTGTTTCTGACTGGGCCTGCACTTCCATTGCCCTTCTCCACCGTATGGGCATCCTGAACGGCAACACCAAAGGTCAGATCACACCCACCGCCCAGACGACTTGCGAACAGGCCATTGCCATGCTTATGCGTACCTACATACAAGCATCGAACTGGTGCAGCACCCATCCGCTGCTTGAAATTCAAGGTCCCTTGACCTCACCGAACAAGGCGCTTGATGCCGTGGAGCTGGCGCTAAGCTTTGTAGATTACCCCTACACCTGGGCAGGCGACAGCCCGGAAGAGGGCTTTGATTGCTCGGGGCTTGTGTACTATGTCTATGGCCAGTGCGGCT
This sequence comes from Faecousia sp., assembly GCA_045601345.1. GTDB lineage: Bacteria > Bacillota > Clostridia > Oscillospirales > Oscillospiraceae > SVMC01. Next base: position 6,284 of record JAZRZL010000045.1, read on the forward strand.
ACACGCTCAACCGAACCGGCGATGGTCAAGCGCAAAACGGCATCGCAGTTGACCCGGAAGATATGAAGCTTGGCGATATTTTGGTCTTTGCCTCAAAATCCTCCGGCTCCATCCAGCACGTGGGCATTTACATTGGCGATGGCATGATGGTTCACGCCAGAAACAGCAAATATGGCGTAGACATCAATGCGATCGACTACGATGGAAACTACTACCTCTACGGTGTTCGCCGCATTGTCTATTGATAGCGTTTTTCTGTACACAAACAAATGTGATCCCCAATCCAAACTGCTCGGAGCTTTTCCGGTGCAGCAGGAAATGTCATAGGGGCATCTGTCTGCCAGATCATTGCCTCCTCCCACCCGAAGATGGTGTACCGGCGCAGTCCATCCCATTGCCCGTCTGCCTCGCTCCATGCTACAACATAATCTGGCAACGCCGGAAAACTTCTTCTGCTTAGCCGCCTTGTAAGGCAGAGGGAACCAGCCTCCGGCGAAAATACGCCAAGACTTTGCCCCTTTGGAAGATATAAGCGGACAATGCCTTTACTTGCTGGAATCACCGCCCTGAGGATACGGTATAGGCCATCGTCCTCTATGCAAAGGCTGCCCACCGCCTGTCCTCTTTGATAAATTGGAATATTCATGAAAAGCGCCCCCTTGCATTCATATGCAGGGAGGCGCTTTAAAATATCAGGTCTTTTTGATAAATTGGTTCCCACATTTCGGGCAATGGATATTGATTTTCCCTCGCCCCCGGGGGACGCGAACCGTCTGACGGCATTGCGGGCAGGAGAAATAGCGGTTATCCCGATCCTTCAGTCGAGCAAAAAACTGCAAAAACTTCTGATTTTCCTGCCTTCTACGGCTAATATTGCGGGAAAACATTCTAAAAATCAGAAACCCAAACGGGATATAAGAAAGTGGCGTAAGATAAAATTTACTAAACATCCCAATTATGGTAAGGAGAATTCCCACGAACAAAAGCATGATATTCAGTTGATCCGACCCATAGCGGCCATACATAAATTGCGCAAAGCGCTGTTTCCAACGTTGCATCATGAACTGTCACCCTAAGCATAAAATTTGTGCATTTCTTCTTGCCATATTGCACATTTGAATAAGCATCATAAATTTATATTATATTGAAATTTGATTTTTTTTCAACCGATTACCCAGATAGTTTACGAATTGTTCACTTTTTCCCGGGTACACGCAGTACAACAATGGCGCAAAGCAGCAAAAGAATGCCGATGATTCCGTCAAAACCAATGTGTTCCCGGTAGGCGATACCACCCACCAGCGCACCTGCCACCAGCTCCAGAGAGGCAATAATGGAGGCTTGACCCGCCTCCAGACAGCACAGACCGCGGGTATAGAGGAGATATGCCGCAAAACCGGTCAGCAGTCCGAGAAGCGCCATCGAAAAAAGCAGGGCAGGATCATCCACTGTACAGGCAACTATGTGCCCCGGTCTGGCAAACAGCAGACAGGCAATCGTACAAAACGCAAAGGAATAGAACGTAGTTGTCCAGCTATCATAGCCCCGCTCCAGTGCTGCACGGCTGAAGATGGAGTAGAGTGCATAACTTAGACCAGAGCCAAGCCCCAAAAGAAGTGCTTTCGGCGTGAGAGAAAGCTGTCCACGGGCGATGCCGGAGACTAGGGCGCAGCCGCAAAACGCCAGCAGCAGTGCCAAAAGCTTTCTCTTCGTCATGATCTCACGGAAAAACAGAAGGCTGAAGAGCATCACAAAGGTGGGTGCGGTATAGAGAAGTGTGCCGGCAATCGCCAGACTGGTGATTTGTACCGTCTCCGTATAGCAGTAGTTCATGCACAAAAGGCTCAAAATTCCCGCCCCTGCAAACAGCCACAAATCTCGCCAATGAACGGCCAGCTTCTCTCGCTGAAACAGCAAAAGATACCCTGCCATCGCAATAAGACCCACGCCCATACGTGTCAGGGCAATGTCCCAGCTTGTCAGTCCTGCCGCACGGAGCTGTCGCACATAAAGTCCGATCGTACCCCAGAAAATGGCAGCTAAAAGGACATAAATAACACCAATTCCTGAATTATTCTTTATTTTTTTCATAATATTTACAGTAAGGTGCAAGCGCACAAAGGCCACATCTGGGAAAACGTGCCACACAGACAGCTCTGCCATGCAGCACAATCCGATGGCAGAAAGCAGAGCTTTCCTTCGGCGGCAAAATGGCTCGAAGCTGCTGCTCCACCTTAAAAGGGTCTTTCCCATTTGCCAGCCCCAGAAGGTTGCAGATGCGGATGCAGTGGGTATCGCACACCACTGCCCCCTCCATGCCGTAGATATCGCCCAAAAGGAGGTTCGCTGTCTTGCGTCCCACACCGGGCAGCTTCAAAAGCTCCTCCATACGCTCAGGCACCTTTCCGCCATAGTCATTCAGGAGCATCTGGCAGGCCAGCACAATATCCTTTGCCTTCTGCCGGAAAAAGCCGCAGGAATGAATGTAGCTCTCCACCTCGTCAACCTCTGCCCCGGCAAAAGCCTCCAGGGTCGGGTAGCGTGCAAACAGGGCGGGCGTGACCAGATTGACCCTTGCATCGGTACACTGGGCAGACAGGCGAACTGCGATCATCAGCTCATAATCTTTTCCAGCGTGCAGGGCGCAGAGTGCGCCGGGATATTCCTTCTCCAAAGCGTGAAGAATCCCATTGACCCGTTCCGTAAGATCCATATGCTTCTCCCCTCTCTTTTTTGACAGTATATCATATTTTTCACCATGGCGCAATCCGTCCTGCCTCTTGCACATCCCGTGCAAATGGAGTAAAATAGGGAAAAGCTTCAGAAAGGAGGCATCCGCCATGTATCAGCCCTTGGCAGACGAGCTGCGGCCAACTACACTTGATGAGATTTTCGGACAAGAGGAAATCCTCGGTTCCGGAAAAATGCTCCGCCGCATCATTGAATCCGGCAGCATTCCGAATCTAATTTTCTACGGTCCCTCCGGCACGGGAAAAACCACAGTAGCCAACATCATTGCCGACCGCACCCAGCGAAAGCTCTATAAACTCAATGCCACCACCGCCACCACTGCCGATATCCGTCAGATCGTCTCTGAGCTGGATACCATGCTGGCTCCCAACGGTGTGCTCCTGTATCTCGACGAGATCCAGTCCTTCAATAAAAAGCAGCAGCAAACTCTCCTTGAGCACATTGAAAACGGGAAAATCACGCTGATCGCCTCCACAACAGAAAATCCCTATTTCTACGTATTCAACGCCATTCTCAGCCGCTCCACGGTATTTGAATTCAAGCAGATCACTCCCGAGGCTGCCATGCAGACCGTCAAGCGGGCAATTGCCTATATGGAGAAGAAAACCGGCCTCACCACGGAATGTGAGCCGGGTGCTTTGGAGCATATTGCCTCCTCCTGCGGCGGCGATCTGCGCAAGGCGCTCAATGCAGTCGAAGTTCTTTTCTCCGCCGCCGGTGTGGGAAGCAGCATTCTCCACATCACGCTGAACGATGCAAAGATGATTACCCAGCGCTCTGCCATGCGCTATGACCGGGAGGGGGACAGCCATTTTGACTGTCTTTCTGCCCTCATGAAGTCCATCCGCGGCTCTGACCCGGATGCAGCCATTCACTATCTGGCACGATTTCTGGAGGCAGGAGACCTGCCTGCCTGTTGCCGCCGCATTCTCTGCTCTGCCTGCGAGGATATTGGCCTTGCCTATCCGCTGGCCATTCCCATTGTCAAGGCCTGCGTGGACAGCGCATTGCAGTTAGGTCTTCCTGAAGCAAGACTTCCTCTTGCAGATGCTGTCCTGTTCCTTGCCACCTGCCCTAAGTCAAACTCAGGCTGTGTGGCCATTGACACCGCCCTTCGGGATGTCAAGCGCGGCAAAACCGGTTCTATTCCACGAGAATTGCAAAATGTCCATGCCGATAGTGCCGGACAGGAGCGTGAACAGGGCTATCTATACCCCCACAGCTACCCCAACCACTGGGTCGCGCAGCAATATCTGCCGGATGCCCTAGTTGGTGTGCAGTACTACCAATACGGTGAAAACAAAACCGAACAGACCGCCAAGCGGTACTGGGAGCTAATCAAAGGAGGAAACGGCTAATGGATGTACAACTGGGTGATGTACTGCTAATGAAAAAAACACACCCCTGCGGCAGCAAGGAATGGAAGGTGCTCCGCACGGGCATGGATTTCCGTTTGAAATGCCTTGGCTGCGGACGCGAGATTCTGATCGTGCGAAGCAAGGCGGAAAAGAACATCCGGGAAATACATCGGGGTGAAAAATTGATCGACAAGCCCTGACCCGTTCTCACCCCATCCTTCTGCGATTGCAGGGTAGAATTGACCGTTCTGCCACCGCCGCCGGGGGAAATACCGGGAAATTGCATATTGTCACGACAAACAGGCCGTACACCGTAAGGAAATGCGACCTGTTTTTTCTGTGCATGGCGGTATGATCGCCGTACAGGCATCCGAACGGAGGCACGGTATGGAAATCTACCTGGACATGGTATTTGCCCTCAATGCGACAATCAATTATTTGCTCCTGCGCACAAGTGCCGCACTGTTCGGCAGAACACCCAGACGAAGGCGCTCCCTGTTTGCGGCAATCTTTGGCGGTCTCTATGCCTGTACTACCTTTTTGCCGGGAATGAGATTCTTATCCGGGTTTCTATGGCGAAGTGTGGCGCTCATTGTAATGATTATGCTGTCCTACGGCGCATCCCGAAGCGCGGTTTTTCCAGGTGCAGGGTTTGCAGCATTGAGTATGGTTATGAGTGGGATCGTACTGCTGCTAGGAAACTCCCGAGTGCGGCTTATTGGAGGCAGAGTTTTCTATGCGTTGGAATTCTCCACGCTGATTCTCGTTGCTGGGGCGGTATATCTTGCTTCCCAGATTCTTCTGTGGGGTACGCTTAAACATTCGGGTGGCATTTTATCCGGGGAGTTGATTCTAGGCGGGAGAAGCGTGGCACTTTCCTTTCTGCGGGATACAGGTAATACGCTGCATGACCCCTTTACAGGAAGGCCACTCCCGGTCATTGAGTGGACGGTCATGGCCAAGCTTCTGCCCGAGGCAGGATTCATGCCTTCAGAGCCAGTCGCCGCAATGGAGCATCTGCACAGAATCTATCCAGAGCTGTCCCTGCGGCTGATCCCCTATCGCGCCGTAGGAACGGATCGTGCCATGCTGCTGGCAATCAAATGTGACCGCCTGACCGTGGAAAAGGTAGTAAAAACAAACTGTTTCGTGGCAATTTCGCCCACAAGGGTATCGGAACGAGGTGGCTATGAAGGCCTCATCGGGGAAGGAGACTAAATTGAAGGGTAATATCTCTGGCATTCTTGTACAGATAGGTGTTCTACATCCGTCAAAAATTATGTATATTGGCGGCAGCGATGTCCTGCCGCCTCCCCTGAAGGGCATGGACGAGCAGCTCATGCTCGAACGTCTGGCACAGGGGGATGGAGAGGCAAAGCAAATATTGATTGAACATAACCTACGGCTGGTAGTATATATCGCCAGACGCTTTGAAAATACCGGGGTCAATCTGGAGGATCTGATCTCTATCGGCACCATTGGGCTGATTAAGGCCGTGGGAACCTTCCAGCCGGATAAAAAAATAAAGCTGGCAACCTATTCCTCCCGCTGCATTGAAAACGAAATTCTCATGCACATCCGAAAGATTTCTACGCAAAAAAGTGAGGTCTCTCTGGATGAGCCGATCAATACCGACTGGGACGGAAACGAACTGCTGCTCTCGGATATTCTGGGCACAGATGCCGATGTGGTCATGCGCCCGATGGAGGAGGACGAGGAAAAAACGCTGCTCCATCGTGCTCTCAGTCTGCTTACTCCCCGGGAACAGCGCATCGTCTGCTGGCGCTACGGGCTATGTGGACAGACCGAGCGTACACAGAAGGAGGTGGCTGACCTCCTTGGCATCTCGCAATCGTATATTTCGCGGTTGGAAAAACGAATCATGGCAAGACTGCGGCGAGAGCTGGATCGGCAGTGGTCAGCATGATGGTGCTTGCAATTTGGGAAAAATTTTCGTATAATAATTTTGTAATTGATCTACTGTCATGGGAAGTGGAAAAATATGGAAAATACAGAAAATAAAGCCATTCCAAAGGCGGCACTGCGGCGGATTCCCGGCTATCTTGCCTACCTCAAAGCTCTCCCACCCGATGCGCCTTCCAATATCTCCGCTACCGCGCTCGCTGCTGCATTGGGCAGGGGTGAAGTGCAGGTGCGTAAGGATCTGGCTATGGTTTCCGACGGTGGCCGCCCAAAGGTCGGCTACAATCGGCGGCATCTTATTGCCGATATCGAACAGTTTTTGGGCTATAACAATACCAATGATGCCGTTGTCGTAGGAGCCGGCCGTCTGGGCAGAGCACTCCTTGGCTATAGCGGCTTTGCCGAATACGGCCTGAACATTCTCTGTGGCTTCGATTCCGACCCGGAAATCGTCGGTCTTACCAAATCCGGAAAAATCGTCCGTCCTATTCAGGAGCTGGAGGAATTCTGTCTGGAACATCATATTCTCATGGGCATCCTCACCGTCCCCGCTGAGCAGGCACAAAACGTCTGCGATGCTATGATTTCCTTTGGCATCCGCGCTATCTGGAATTTCGCCCCGGTACATTTGGACGTGCCAGAGGGCGTTCTCGTGCAAAACGAAAATATGGCAACCTCCCTCGCTGTCCTTTCCAAACACCTCTCCGCTCAAATCAAGACAAACCCCTGAATTTTTCCCTTGCCTTTTCCCGAAAGCTGTATTATAATAAGAACGCTTCCGGGTATATGCCGGTATGTCGGAATTGGTAGACGACCGCGACTCAAAATCGTGTGGAGAAATCCGTGTGGGTTCGAGTCCCACTACCGGCACCACATCGTCGGAGCAAACTGCGCTCCCTCCGCTTCCGTCCCCCTCCTTCGGAGTTCGACGGAAGCTGCGTATCGCTTCGTTGCTCCTCCTCCCCCAAATTGAACCCGCTTCGCTGGGCTTCAATTTGGGTTTCCTTTTCGCTAATACCCACAATGTCAGGAGACAACTCCGCATATTTTAGTGTGCAGATGTTTCCTGCTTTTCTCTTTTTCTGAGAAGATGAAAGCTAAACTGCGCTTGCTTCGTTCTCCCCCAAGTTGAACCCGCTTCGCTGGGCTTCAATTTGGGTTTCCTTTTCGCTAATGCCCACAATATCAGGAGACAACTCCACATATTTAGGGTGCAGATATTCCCTGTTTTTCTCTTTTTCTGAGAAGATGAAAGCTAAACTGCGCTTGCTTCATTCTTCCCCCCATGGCATTAAGTTAGCAAATATTAAATCTTTCGTTTTGGTTGCATTGTTCCACAGCGACCCAGGCTTCCCCTCTGGGGAAGCTGTCGAGCGAAGCGAGACTGATGAGGTCATTGAATGCACTGCCAAAACCGAAAATCTTCCTAACATAGGAAGCACTCCGTCTTAGAAGTCAGACCTCATCCGCCGCCTGCGAGCGGCACCCTTAGAGAGGAAAGCAACTTACTGCCATTGGCTTCCGTCCCCCTCCTTTGGAGTTCGACGGAAGCTGCGTATCGCTTTCTATATCGAATGAGTGAATTTTGCTGTCTTACAAACAAAGCGGGGCAATCCCTCCAAAGCATATTTTACTTACAGGCTGCTTTGATGATGTCCATGGCCTTTTCCAGCAGCTCCATCGGGATATTAAGCGCAGGTAAGAGACGGACACGATCTTTAGCAGTGAGGACAAGAACGCCCGCTTCGCGGCAAGCTGTGACAACATCTCCGGCAGACTTTGTAGTTTTGATGCCCAGCATCAAACCCATACCGCTGATACTCTCCACACCGGGCGCATCGGACAGCGCCTGAAGGATATAAGCCGATCGCTCTTCCACGCCGCGCAGACAAGCGTCGTCCAGACGGCTGAGAATGCTCTTTGCGCCGGCACAAGCGACCGGATTGCCGCCAAAGGTAGAGCCGTGGTCACCGGGATTTAATACATCGCAGACCTTCTCCCCCATCATGCAGCAGCCCAGAGGCAGACCGCCGCCCAGACCCTTGGCTGTGGTCACAACATCGGGCTGCACCCCCAGCTTCATATAGCCGTAAAGTGCACCGGAACGTCCGTTACCGATCTGCACCTCATCGGCCATCAGGAGAATATCCTCCTCCCAACAAAGCTGCTCCAGACCCTGTGCAAAATCCTTTTCCAGCGGAACCACACCACCTTCTCCCTGCACAGCCTCAAACAAAATACCGGCAACGTGGTTTTCCTTAACCAATTTTTTGATATCCTCCAGATCGTTGGCCTCACCGTAGATAAATCCGGGGGTCAGCGGCTGGAAAAGCGCATGATAATGCGCCTGTCCGGTGGCAGAGAGTGTCGTCAGGGTGCGGCCATGGAAGCTGTTTTTCAGCGTGAGAATATCCGAATATTCCGCACCCTTCTTCTCCTGCGCATACTTTCTGGCAACCTTAATGGCGCATTCATTGGCCTCTGCGCCGGAATTGCCAAAGAATACCCGCTTCAATCCGGTACGTGCACACAGCATGGCTGCCAGTTCTGCACACGGCTTGGTATAATAAAGATTGGAGGTATGCTGGAATTGATGGAGCTGCTCCTCCACCGCCTTGATCCAGATCTCATCACACATACCGAAGCTGTTGACTGCAATGCCGGTACCAAGGTCGATATATTCCTTTCCTTCGCTGTCAACGAGGATAGAGCCATTGCCGGAGACAATTTCTACCGGGAATCTTGCATAAGTATGGGCAACATATTGGCTGTCAAGCTCTTTCGTTTTCATTATAGTCATCTCCTACTACCATCGTACCCGCACCCTCATTGGTGAGCATCTCAATGAGAATCGAATGGGGAACGCGGCCATCCATGATAAATACCTTCTTTACGCCGTTCATCACAGCATCCACACAGCAATCCACCTTCGGCACCATGCCATCGGCAATCACGCCGGTTTTAAACAGCTCCACGGCCTGAGAGACCGTCACTCTGGGAATCAGAGTTGCCGGGTCATGGCGGTCGCGGAGAATGCCGCAGATATCGGTCATCGTAATCAGGCACTCTGCCTTTAGCCCTGCGGCAATTTTGGCGGCAGCGGTATCGGCATTAATATTGTAAGCATTGCCGCTGCTGTCACAGCCAACGGTGGAAATCACCGGGATATAGCCCCGATCCAAAAGATCCAAAATCGGCTCCACGTTAATTTCCGTAATACGTCCAACAAAGCCAAGGCGGGGATCCTTTTCTACAGCATCAATCATGTGGCCGTCAATGCCGGAAATGCCCATGGCCTTGCCGCCGTGCATCTCCAAGAGGTTCACCAGCGTTTTATTGACCTTGCCGGTCAGCACCATCTGCACAATATCCATGCTCTCCCGATCTGTCACGCGCAGGCCATCCACAAATTGAGTGGTCTTTCCAACCTTGGAGAGCATTGCACTGATCTCCGGGCCGCCGCCGTGCACCAGCACAATGCGCACACCGATGAGCTGCAAAAGTACAATATCCTCCATGACCTGCGCTTTGAGCTGCTCATCAATCATGGCATTGCCGCCGTATTTGACAACGACAATTTTATTATAATATTTCTGTATATAAGGCAGCGCCTGTGTCAGGACAACCGCCCGCTGGGCATTGGTCAGCTTCAGTTCCATTTCGCACCTCAGGTTCTGTAATCTCCGTTAATTTTTACATAGTCATAGGTCAGGTCGCAGCCCCAGGCGGTGGCGGACGCTTCCCCATCGTTCAGATCCACAAGAATATCAATTTCCGGCTCCAGCAGGATGGTCTTGGCAATTTCCTCAGAAAATTCGATGCCCGCACCCATTTTGCAAACCGGGATGGTTCCCTTGGCAGAGCGGAATGCCACATCCACCTTATGGACATCCACACAGGCACCGCAATAGCCGATAGCGCACAGTACCCGACCCCAATTGGCATCCGCGCCGAACATGGCGGCCTTAGTCAGAGACGAACAAATCACTCCCTTGGCCGTGATCTTTGCCGTCTGCTCTGTCGCCGCGCCGGTGACGATGCACTGCAAAAGCTTGGTTGCACCTTCGCCGTCCCCGGCAATCATTTTGCACAGGGAGATGGTGACGGTATTGAGCGCCTTCATAAATTCGGCAAAATCTTCATTTTCTTCTGTGATCTCGGGATTTCCTGCCATACCGTTGGCCATAATGGAAACCATATCATTGGTGGAGGTATCGCCATCCACGCTGACCATATTAAATGTAGACTTCACATCGGTGGAAAGTGCCTTTTGCAACATTTCAGATGAGATTGCCGCATCGGTGGTCAGGAAGACCAGCATGGTAGCAAGATTCGGATGGATCATGCCGGAACCTTTGGCAATGCCGCCCATATGGCAGGTCTTTCCGCCAAGGGTAAACTCCACAGCAACCTCCTTTGCGTGGGTATCGGTGGTCAGAATTGCCTGTGCTGCCGCAGCCTCTCCCTCTTGCGAAAGGCTTTCAGACAGGGCGGGCAGGGCTGCTTCAATGGGAGTGAGGGAAAGCGGCTGACCGATCACGCCGGTAGAAGCAACGATTACATCCTCCGGACGGATATGGAGGGCATCGGCAGCAAGCGCACTCATTTTCTCCGCAATTTCAATACCATCGGCATTGCAGGTGTTGGCATTGCCGCTGTTGCAAATGACCGCCTGTGCCTTGCCGTCAGCCAAATGGGTTTTCGTGACGGTCAGGGGCGCACCCTTGACCAGATTACTTGTATACACTGCCGCTGCATTGGCAGGAACAGCAGAATAAATCAGAGCCAGATCTTTTTTGGATTGATTGGCACGAATACCGCAGTGTATACCACTCGCGGTATAGCCTTTTGCAGCGCATACGCTGCCGGGAATCAGCTTCATATAGGTTCCTCCTGTGAAATCTCCAAGCCGGTAGCCGGATCAAGCCCCAGCACCAGGTTCATACATTCAATTGCCGCGCCGGAAGCGCCTTTACCCAGATTATCATAGCGGGCAGTGAGCAGGATTCTCTCGTCATTGCCTGTCACATGGATGCACATGGCATCCTTAGCGGACAGAGCACAGGCACTGAGCATTCCATCATCATCCGGCACCTCCGCACAGTAGACAAGCGCGGAATGATACCAGACGGAATAGAAGTCTCGCAATTCCTTGACGCTCATTCCCTTTGCCATCTGCGTGCCAAACAGCGGGACAGTCACCTCCATGCCGCTGTAGAAATCCGCGACAATGGGGCAGAAAATCGGGCTGTTTTTAAGACCGGTGACGACAGTCATTTCCGGCAGGTGCTTGTGCTGCTGATTCAGGCCATACTGCCGGGGTGCATCATAAAGCGCAGGGCGATTTTCTTCGCCGTAGGCTGTAATCATTTTTTTACCGCCGCCGCTGAAGCCCGTCAGGCTGTGGCAGGTCAGAAGGGTATCCGGCTCCAGAATACCGGCGGCAACCAACGGATAGACCAGCGCAATAAAGCCGCTGGCATGACAGCCGGGTACTGCAATCCGCTTCGCGCATCGGATGGCCTCTTCGTGCGCCGGAGAAAGCTCCGGGAAGCCATAAACCCACGCGGGATTGGTTCGGTGCGCCGTGGAGGTGTCCAACACCACCACATTCGGATTTTCCACCATCTGCGCATCCTCTATCGCCGCCGCATCGGGCAGGCACAGGAAAGCAAGGTCACAGCTGTTCAGCGCCTCTCGCTTAGCTTGTGGGTCTTTTCGCAGTGCATCGGGCAGCGTCATGAGGGAAATATCCTCCCGCGCCTGCAAACGCTCATAAATTCGCAGTCCGGTCGTACCGGCGCTGCCATCAATAAATACAGTCTTCATTCGCTTCACCTCTGCTGTGAATATATACGCCGCATTTATACAATAATAATCAAGACGGCTTCCATGTTTTTTATACTTTACTCCATATATAAGCAAAAATCAAGTATAATTATTCAATTTTTATGAATTTGGTGAATGCGCATGATAACATATAGAAATTGAACAGATATTTGTCACATCTGCCTGTTGCATATTTATTCAAGTTATGCTAATATATTTGCACATAATGAAACAAAAACGGAGGAACCCGAAATGAATACCAGCTACAAGAAAATTGTTCTCGCCTATTCCGGCGGCCTTGATACTTCCATCATCATCCCCTGGCTCAAGGAAAATTATAATAACCCCGAAATCATCGCCGTAGCCGGTAACGTTGGTCAGGCAGATGAGCTTGAAGGTCTCGAAGCCAAGGCACTCAAGACCGGCGCAAGCAAATTCTATGCCGCCGACCTGAGCGAAGAAATGGTCAATGAGATCATCATTCCCTCCATGCAGGCAGGTGCCATCTATGAAGACTACCTGCTGGGCACCGCATTTGCCCGCCCCATCATTGGCAAGGCTCTGGTAGAGATCGCCAAGAAGGAAGGCGCTGACGCGATCTGCCACGGCTGCACCGGCAAGGGCAACGATCAGGTCCGCTTCGAACTGGCCATCAAGGCCTTCGCGCCGGATACGCCCATCATCGCTCCCTGGAGAATCTGGGACATCAAGGGCAGAAGCGAAGAGATCGATTACGCGGAAGCGCACAATGTGCCGCTGAAGATCAGCCGCGAGACCAACTATTCCAAGGACAAGAACATGTGGCATCTGTCCCATGAAGGTCTGGAGCTTGAGGATCCCGCGCAGGAACCCAAGTACAAGGGCAATATGGAAATGGGCTGCACTCCGGAAGAGGCGCCCGACGAGGCGGAATACATCTCCGTCGACTTTGAAAAGGGCGTTCCGGTAGCGCTGAACGGGGAAAGGATGGACGGCGTATCTCTCGTCAATCAGCTCAATGCGCTCGGCGGCAAGCACGGCATCGGCATCATCGACATCGTGGAAAACCGTCTGGTCGGCATGAAGTGCCGCGGCGTCTACGAAACCCCCGGCGGAACCATCCTGGATGCCGCGCACGACATGAAGTCGGAGGCCAAGCGGTCTTAG
>JAZRZL010000046.1:0-16775 GCA_045601345.1 Faecousia sp.
CTAAGGGCAGACTCGGTGAGCGCGTTTACGGTATGTTTGCAAAGGCCGGCTTTGATTGCTCATCAATTCTTGAAAACAACCGCAAGCTCGTTTTTGAAAATGCCGAAAAGAAGATTCGCTTTTTCTGGGTAAAGCCCTCGGATGTGGCCATCTATGTGGAGAGAGGTGCCGCCGATATCGGTGTCGCCGGTAAGGATATTCTTCTGGAGTATACGCCGGATGTATATGAGCTTCTTGATTTAAATGTAGGGAAGTGCCGTATGTGCGTGGCCGGTGCAAAGGATTTCCGCATGGATCCCTCCCGTACCCTTCGTGTTGCCACCAAATTCCCCAACATTGCCCGACGCTATTACAGCACCAGAAGTCGTCAGATTGACATCATTAAGCTCAATGGCTCCATTGAGCTTGCACCGATTCTGGATCTCTCCGATGTCATTGTGGACATTGTGGAGACCGGCAAGACCCTGCTAGAAAACGGCTTGGCACCGCTGGAGACCATCGTTCCCATCAGTGCCCGCCTGATTGCCAACAAGGCAAATTATAAATTCAAATTTGAGGAAATCCGCACCATGTGTTCACGCATGGAAGCAGCCATCTCGCAGGAGGAAAAGTAATGAACATCATTTCCTATGATTCTTTGGACAGCAATGCGCTCTTTATGCGCGCCATGGAGCAATATCATGTGGAGAAGCCGGTTGCCGAGATTCTTTCACAGGTTGCAAGCCGCGGAGATGAAGCGCTTTTTGAATACTGCGAGTGCTTTGACCATGTTACCCTAAGCTCTCTTGAAGTAACAAAAGAGGAAATGGATGAGGCAATGGCTTCTGTTTCCTCTGCGCTTCTGTCTGCTATGGAGCTGGCAGAAAAAAATATTCGGGAATATCATCTGCATCAGGTGCGTCAGGGCTTTACCATAGAGCGTAAAGACGGCGTGCTCATGGGGCAAAAAATTACCCCGATTGAGAAGGTCGGTCTGTACATCCCCGGCGGCACAGCAGCTTATCCCTCTACAATTCTGATGCTGGCAACACCTGCAAAAATTGCCGGATGCAGTCAAATTGTGATTACCACCCCGCCTTCGCGTAATGGCAAGGTGGCTGCCCCCATTTTGGCAGCAGCCAAGCTGGCAGGGGTTGACCGCATTTTCAAGGTTGGCGGTGCACAGGCCATCGGCGCACTGGCCTACGGTACTGAATCCATTCCCAAGGTAGATAAAATTGTCGGCCCCGGCAATGCCTTTGTAGCTGAGGCAAAGCGTCAGGTCTTCGGCAAGGTCAATATTGACATGATTGCAGGCCCCAGTGAAATTCTGGTCATCGCAGACAACACCTGTGACCCGACCTGCGTAGCAGCCGACCTTCTGAGTCAGGCTGAGCACGATAAAATGTCCAGCGCTGTGCTGGTCACCGACAGTATGGAGCTTGCGCAAAAGGTCTCCGATGAGGTCGAGCGCCAGCTTTGCCTGCTGCCAAGAGAGGAAATTGCAAGAGCTTCCATTGAGAACAACGGCAGAATCATTGTGACCAAGGATTTACTCAGTGCCATTGATGCCTCCAATCAGCTTGCACCGGAGCATCTGGAAATCTGTGTGGAAGATCCCATGCCCTATCTTGAACGGATTACCAATGCCGGTTCTGTTTTCCTCGGCAAATACTGCCCTGAGGCGCTGGGCGATTATCTGGCAGGTCCCAATCACACCCTGCCCACCAGCGGAACCGCACGTTTTTCCAGTCCGCTTTCTGTGGATGATTTTATCAAAAAGACCCAATTCAGCTATTTTACGCCGGACGCTTTACGCTGTGTTGCAAATCAGGTTGCGACCTTTGCCAGAGCGGAAGGTTTGGAGGCACATGCCAGAAGTGCACTGAGCCGTTTTTCGAAGGGAGAATCATCATGAGCCGCTTTTTGACCCCCAAATTCTTTGATTTGGTTCCCTATGTGCCTGGTGAGCAGCCGCAGGATCAGCAATATGTGAAGCTCAATACCAACGAGTCTCCATTTCCACCATCTCCTGCCGTGATTGAGGCCATCCGTACCGCCGGTTCTACAGCAAACCTCTATTGTGATCCCACCTGCCATGCACTGTGCAAGGCGGTTGCTGATCTTTATAACATTTTGCCTGAAAACGTGCTTCCGGTCAATGGCTCAGATGAAATTCTCAATTTTGCCATTATGGCCTTCTGTGATGCACAGCATCCGCTGGCCTATGCGGATATCACCTATGGCTGTTATCCCGTTTTCGCTGATTTCAACCATGTGCCTTCCCATATCATCCCGCTGAAAGAGGACTTCACCTTAGACTACCGTGATTACTGCGGCCTTCACGAGACGATCGTCATTGCCAATCCCAATGCCCCTACCGGCATTGCCATTCCCAAATGGCAGGTGGAAGAGATCGTCCGCACCAATCCTGACAATGTTGTTATTGTGGATGAAGCCTATATCGCGTTTGGCGGGGAAAGCTGTCTGGATTTGATTCAAAAATACGATAATCTGCTTGTTGCACACACCTGCTCCAAATCCCATAGCCTTGCCGGTGCAAGACTGGGCTTCGGCTATGCAAGTGCAGAACTGCTGGCAGATATCAACGCCATCAAGTATTCCACAAATCCCTATAATGTCAACCGTATGGCACAGGCCGCAGGTGTCGCGGCAGTAGAGGACAATGCCTATTATCTTGCCAACTGCCGGATCATTATGAAAAATCGTGCCTATACCGTTTCCAAGCTGGAGGAGATGGGCTTTACTGTGCTTCCGTCCAGTGCCAACTTCATTTTTGCCACGACACCCAAAATGTCCGGCGGAGCGCTTTATGAAAAGCTGAAGCAGTCAGGTGTCTTGGTGCGTCATTTTACAAAAGAACCGATTCAAGACTATCTCCGTATTTCCATCGGCACACGGGAGCAGATGGAGATTTTCCTGAATAAAACCCGTGAAATTCTTGAGAAAGAAGGTTGGAACGATGCGTGAGGCTTCTATCCAAAGAACCACAAAGGAAACCGATATTTCCCTTTTTCTGAACCTCGATGGCTCCGGGCAGAGCGAAATTGCAACCGGTGTCGGTTTTCTGGATCATATGCTGACGCTGTTTGCCCGTCATGGCCGATTTGACCTGAAGGTTTCCTGCAAGGGAGATACCTACGTGGATGACCACCACAGCGTAGAGGATATCGGCATTGTTCTGGGGCAGGCCTTTGCCCAGGCGCTGGGAGATAAGCGCGGCATTACCCGCTATGGCAGTATGCTGCTGCCGATGGATGAAGCGCTCATCCTGTGCGCTACAGATATTTCCGGCCGCGCCTGCCTGAGAAATCAGGTCTGCCTGCCCACGCAAAAGGTCGGCACCTTCGATACAGAGCTGGTGCAGGAATTCCTTCTTGGATTTACCAGAAAGGCAGAGCTGTCGCTCCATTTCCAGATGTTGGCCGGAGAAAATACACACCACATCATTGAGGCGATGTTTAAAGCCATGGGCAGAGCCTTGGGTGCTGCCGTAAAAATGGATGAGGTCTATCGGGATGAAATTCCCTCTACCAAAGGAGTACTGTCATGATTGCGATTGTTGATTACGGAGTTGGAAATCTGTTTTCCCTGAAAAGTTCCTTTGCGATGATCGGTGCAGAAGCCCAGGTCAGTAATGATCCGAAGGTCATTGCAAATGCTGAAAAGGTTCTTTTGCCCGGTGTGGGTGCATTTGGCGATGCTGCCGCCAAGCTGCGGGAAAGCGGCCTTGGCGAAGTGGTCATGCAGGCAGCAGGGAAGGGAACACCGCTGCTTGGCATCTGCCTGGGTATGCAGTTGCTGTTTGAAAAAAGCTATGAATTCGGCGAATATGAAGGTCTGGGACTGCTGCCGGGTAAGGTCATTGATATGCGTCCCTGCATTCCACAGGAATTGAAGGTTCCGCAAATTGGCTGGAACAGTCTGCATTTCCACAAAGCACACCCAGTGTTTAAGAATACGGCAGAAGGGGACTTTGTCTACTTTGTCCATAGCTACTTTGCCACCGATTGCGGAGACAGCCTTGTGGCAACCTGTGCGTATGGCGCAGAGCTTACCGCTGCCGCTGCACAAGGCAATGTAATGGGCTGCCAGTTCCACCCGGAAAAGAGCGGGGAAGTGGGACTGAACATTCTGCGTGCTTTCTGTGAGCTGTGAGGATATGCTATGATTCTTTTACCGGCAATTGATTTATACGATAAAAAGGCCGTTCGTCTCTATCAGGGAGATTATCAGAAAATGACGGTCTACAACGAAAACCCACTGTCCGTGGCAGAAGACTTCAAGGCCGCCGGGACACAGTGGATTCATATGGTCGATCTAGAGGGCGCAAAAAACGGAACCACACCCAATTTTGATGTGGTTGCCGGGGTTGCCTCTATGGGCTTGCAGGTAGAAATCGGCGGTGGTATTCGCAATGAGGAAACCGTTGCACGCTACATTGCCGCCGGTGTCAAGCGTGTCATTCTCGGCACAGCAGCCCTGACCGATGGACCGTTCCTTTGCCGCATGGTAGAGCGCTATGGCAGCGCCATTGCGGTAGGCGTGGATTGCAAAGATGGCTATGTTGCCATTCGCGGCTGGACAGAGCTTAGCGATATGCGCTGTGAGACGTTCTTTGCCAAATTGCAGGATGTCGGTGTGCAGACTGTGATTTGCACCGATATTTCTCGGGATGGTGCCATGCAGGGCACCAATCGGAGTCTTTATGAAGCACTCAGCCGGGATTATTCTATCTCTCTTATTGCCTCCGGCGGTGTATCAACTCTGGCAGATATTCAAGCGCTTTCCTCCATGGGGCTTTATGGTGCCATTGTGGGAAAAGCTTACTATACCGGCGCGATTGATCTTCGCGCAGCATTGGAGGCGGTAAAATGATTACAAAACGAATTATTCCCTGTCTGGATGTCAGGGACGGCAGAGTGGTAAAGGGGGTCAATTTCCTCGGGCTGAACGATGTTTCTGACCCAGTAAAACTGGCAAGCTACTATTCTCAGGCTGGCGCGGATGAGCTGGTATTCTATGATATCACCGCCTCCGCTGAAGGCCGCTCCCTGTTTACCGATATTCTGACGCGCACAGCCTCTACGATTTTTATCCCGCTGACCGTTGGCGGCGGCATCAATACGCTTGATGACTTTGACCGTGTGCTCAAATGCGGTGCAGATAAGGTCAGTGTGAATTCCGGTGCGCTCAAAAATCCCGACCTCATTGAACAGGCTGCTCTGCGTTATGGCAGCCAGTGCGTTGTCCTGTCCGCCGATGTCAAGCGGGTGGATGGACAGTTCCGCGTCTTTGCCAAGGGCGGCAGAGAGGATACCGGGCGGGATGCTCTGGAATGGATCAAATGGGGCGTAGACCATGGCGCAGGTGAAATTGTGCTCAATTCCATTGACACCGATGGCGTGAAGCAGGGCTTTGATCTTGAGATGCTGGATGCTGTCTGTGAGCTTGTCGATGTTCCCGTGATTGCCTCCGGCGGTGCTGGCAATATGGAGCACTTTGCCACCCTGTTTGAGACGCTTCCCAAGGTAGATGCCGGTCTGGCGGCCTCTATTTTCCATTTTGGTGAAATTTCTATTTCTGATTTAAAAGACTACCTTGCCGATCATGGCATTCATGTCAGGAGGTAAAACCCCGTGTTTGATATTCATGCTCTTAAATTTGATGATAAAGGTCTGATTCCTGCCATTGTGGTGGATACAGAGACAAAAAAAGTTTTGACTTTGGCCTATATGAATCGGGAAAGCCTACAAATTTCCATGGAAAAGGGCTTGACCTGCTTCTGGAGCCGTAGCAGACAGGAGCTATGGCTGAAAGGGGAGACCTCGGGCAATTATCAGCACATTGTTTCCATCACCGCTGACTGTGACCGCGATGCGCTGGTAGTAGAAGTCCGCAAGGATGGTCCAGCCTGCCATAAGGGTACCGATTCCTGCTTCAATGAGGAAATCTATCAGGGCGAAGCTGTTCCCGGATTTCACTATGAGGATTTGATGGAAATGCTCGCTGGCAGAAAGGCAAAGCCAAAGGAGGGTTCCTATACCTCTTATCTTTTCGCAAAAGGTCTGGATAAGATTCTGAAAAAAGTGGGTGAGGAGTGCACGGAGGTCATTATTTCTGCCAAGGATCAGGATAAGGAAAACACCATCTATGAAATCGGTGACCTGATGTATCATACCATGGTGCTCATGCTGGAGATGGGAATTACACTGGATGACCTGAAAAAAGAAATGGCCGGCCGCCATGTGATTGACCACAAGGTCAAGCAGGAGAAGATGGTCAAATGAGATTGCAGGATCTTCACACCCACAGTCTCTATGACGATGGAAGCGCCACACTGGAGCAAATGATCCTTGCTGCAATGGAGCGTGGTCTTTCTGCCATCGGTTTCAGCGGACACAGCCCCATTGCCTCCGAGCCGGGATGGACGATCCGTGCGGAACAGCTTCCCAAATATCTACAGGAAGCGGCCAACTTAAAGGAAGCATACCGCGATAAAATCACCGTATTTCGCGCCATTGAGTATGATTTTCGCTCAAAAATTGAATTTTCTGACTATGATTATGTGATCGGCTCTATCCATGCGACAATCACGCCGGAGGGAATCTTTGATACCGACAATACAAAAGAGATTGCCGAAGCAGGAATCAACAGATATTTCAATGGAGACAGCGATGCGGCAGCAAAGTATTATTTTTCTCAGTATACACAGCTTGCCGAAAATCCGGAAATTGATATTATCGGACATTTTGATTTGCTTACAAAATTCAATGAAATTAGACCGATTTATTATCCGGACTCGAAGGTTTATTTGTACTCTGCCGCCGATGCCATGGAACAGCTCGTCAGGACAGGGAAGGTCTTTGAGGTCAATACCGGCGCGATTTCGAGAAAATATCGCACTGCGCCCTATCCCGCAGAAAATCTCTTAAATCTTCTGCGTGAGCTTGGCGGCAAAATCTGTTTCAGTTCCGATGCCCATTTTGCCGGTGCGGTTGGCTATGCCTTTGACCGTGCATTCGCGCTTGTGCAAAAATGCGGCTTCCGGGAAATTGCGTTTATGACCCAGCATGGCTTTGTTTCCGTACCCATATCTGAAATTGAATGTTAAAAAATCAACCGGGAAATGTGGATTTTACCATTTTCCCCGGTTGTTTTTCTTTATTTCTTGATTTCCAATTGAGAAATCGGATTGGCCTGTGCCGCAATTTTCAGTTCCGTATTTTCAATATGCGTGTAGATTTGGGTGGTATTCAGATTTTCATGTCCAAGAACCTCCTGAACCGTTTTCAAATCCACACCGCCGGAGAGCATCATGGTTGCAGCGGTATGGCGAAGCTTATGGGCGGAAAACTGACTTTCATCCAGACCGGCAGCCAGAAGATGCTTTTTGATCAACCGATGGACAGCGGAAACACTGATGCGATTATGATCGCGGCTGCCAAACAGGGCGCGGTTATCGGTCAGCGCCAGCTTCTGACGAATGGGCATATAATCATCCAGTGCCTTTTTACATGCCGCACCAAGATAGACGATGCGCTCTTTATTGCCTTTGCCAACCACGCGGATACGATCCTCATATACATCCGAGAGATTCAGCCCCACAAGCTCGCTGATTCGGATTCCACAACTGAGAAAAATCATCAAAATAGCAAAATCCCGCTCGGCATTGACACCCTGAACGGCTTCCAATAATTTCCTGGACTGTTCCAGAGTCAGATATCGGGGAAGGGATTTCCGCAACTTTGGGTATTCTAAATCCTTTGCCGGATTTTCGGGAAGCTGCTTTGTTCGAACAGTTAAGTATTTGAAAAAGGATTTGATTGCCGATAACTTTCTGGCACGGGCACTGGAGCCGATCCCGGCTTCCGCACTCTGGGAATCTGGATGCTTGATACGGTCATTGGCAAGATACGACAGGAAATCATAAATGTCATTCACTGTGACCTGAGAAAGCAATTGAAGATCAGCATTGCGTATTGGAATGGTATCCAGCGGCGTATCATACGGCATATCATTTTTTATGAGCATAATAAAGCGCAGGAACATACGAAGATCAAGATAATATTCCGCAATGGTTTTTTTTGATTGTGCTTTAATGTTTTCATGATAAGATAAGAACTCACGAAGCACCTGCGGACAGTCCCGGTCAAATTGCACAGCAGTTCACCTCAATAATTGCGCCACTGTCCAGAAAGACTCCGGCGCTGTTCATCTATCCCTATTATATCACAAGTCCGTCTCCAACGCAACAAAATTTTTATTTTGTTGCGTTAGGTGTGAAATGGATATAGCACTAGCCTACTGCTTTTTTTAAAAAGATTTCCTTGTTTTTGAAATTGGCGTAGAAAAATACATGAAAATATAGTATAATAAAAAAGTATATATAAAAGCATCAGACACAATAATAGAAAGATATAAGAAAGGTGATGCTAATGAAAGTCGTTCGTGGAATATTATCCGTTATTGCCTGTTTTATGATTGCGATCGGCATTTTTTCTGTTATAGGTTATGAACTTTATTTCCGTCATGTTGAGCCAACACTTCCCTCCCAGACGGATCAAACCGATACAACCAATGCAGTCAATGATTCCGAGACAAAACCAGAAGAAACCACACCTCAGCCAAAACCTGAACCTGCACCAACTGAACCAACTGCAGAAGAGTTGAGAGCACAGGAGCTTTTACAGGATATGACCCTGGAACAGAAGATTTATCAGATGTTCTTCATTACTCCTGAATCCATTACCAACGTAGAAGCAGCAACTCAGGCAGGTAAAACTACCAAAGAAGCGTTGCAATCCAACCCCGTTGGTGGTATTCTCTACAGCGAAAAGAATCTGGAAGATACTGACCAAGTCAAAAAACTTCTTGATGGCACACAAGCCTTCTTGAAAGAAGGTCAATTTCTCCCGACTTTCCTTGCAATTGACGAAGAAGGCGGCGATGTTGCGCCTGTAGCCCAGATGCTCAATACCACAGCTTTTGCTACAATGGCTGAATTGGGCGAATCTGGCGACACCGATGCTGTTAGTGAAATGGGAAAAACCATTGCAAAGGATCTTTTGGAGCTTGGATTTAATGTGAACTTTGCACCTCTTGCCGACTTGGCAGATGCAACCCACAATGATGTTATTGGCACTCGCTCCTTTGGTCTTGATCCCGAAATAACTTCCTCTATGGTCTCCGCTATGATACTTGCCTCTCAGGAAAACGGTGTACTGTGCGCTATCAGCCATTTTCCGGGACTTGGAAGTCTGGATGATGTATCACATATTGAGCGCAAAAGTATTGCGCGTACTATGGAGCAGATGAATCAGGAGGAGCTTCTCCCCTTCCGCACGGCGATTACTTCAAATGTCGGATTTATTGTCGTATCCCATGCAGTTTTCACCGCAGTAGATGACCAGCATCCCGCTAGTCTCTCCCCAAGCGTTATTGAAATGCTTCGCAATGAGATGGGTTATCGTGGCATCATTCTCACAGACGCACTGGATATCCCTGTAATTACCGATTACTACACACCAGAAGAAGTCACACTCAATGCTGTCAACGCAGGCTGTGATATGCTCCTATGTCCCAGTGATTTGGATTCCAGCATCGAAGCCCTTCTTAATGCGGTGGAAAGCAATGCCATCAAAGAAGAGCGCATCAATAAAAGCGTTATAAGAATTCTTGCTGCAAAGCTTAGGTTAGGATTGATTACCTGATCGTAAATCATCGGAGTCACCACATCGGTGACTCCGAAAATCTAGAAATACATGATCCCACGCGATTTTGTGAACTTCTGAAACTACTTTGTGTTCTACATAAGAAACATTCGAAATGCCGTAGGAAGTGCAATGGAATTGTGCATCTGCTTTTTATCTGCCCAGACAAAGGCTTCCTGCATACACTGACAGGAGATATAATAGCAGCGAAGGTTCCACTGAACATGAGTAAAGATATGTGTACGCTCAAGCTGCATGAGAAGCCCGGTAGGGGCTATTCCCCACGCCGCTGCATGCGCAATCGCTTCCTCCTCAGTCAATGCACCTGCCACGTTGGGATACTCCCATAATCCAGCCAGCAAGCCTCTGGACGGTCGCTTTCTTACAGCCTCATATTCCCCGCAGCGCAGGACAAAGACCGTTCGATTTTCGATACGCCGTGGCTTTTTCTCCATTCTGACCGGGTAATCCTCCTGAACCCCACCTGCATTTGCAGCACACAAATCGCACAGGGGACATTTTTCGCATCTGGGTTTTCCATTGGGCGTACAGACGGTCGCGCCCAACTCCATCAGGCTTTGGGTAAAGGTGCCAGCTTCTCTGGGGTATATGGCAGCCAGCGCCTGTGCAGCCTCACGTTTTGTTTTCTCCAATCCCACAGGCGCATCCGAGCAGCACAGACGGGAGAGAACGCGAAGCACATTACCGTCCACTGCCGGGGTGGGCAGATTATAGGCAATGGAGCAGATGGCTCCGGCAGTATAGTCACCGATGCCGGGAAGATCACGAATTTCTGTGTAGGTCTTCGGGAATTCGCCGCCATGCTTCTCCATGATTTTTACAGCAGCAGCCTGAAGATTCCGCGCCCGACTATAGTAGCCCAAGCCCTCCCAGAGCTTCAGCACCTCATCCTCCGGCGCGTTTGCCAGCTGAGCAACATCAGGGAGTCGGGAAAGAAACCGGGTATAATAGAGCTTCACTGCCTCCACTCTGGTCTGCTGGAGCATGATCTCCGAAAGCCAAATATGATATGGTTCCCGATCCTCCCGCCATGGCAGCGCTCTGCAATGAGAAGGATACCACGATAACAGTCGCTCTGGCAGTGTTTCCGCTAAAACCAGTGCCATGAGCCTCCCCTCCTCTCCATTTCATTTTATCCCTTGGAAACAAAAAAGTCAAATATTCTAATTATATAAAAATGGGGGCTGTAGCGAAATACAGCCCCCTAATGATTATTTCAGTTGTAAAAAGCACAAATTAGGGGTTCTGAAGATATTCCGGGCAGGAATAACCATTACCACAAGGCTCAGAGTTAATCATAACCAGAACGGCATCCTTAGCACCTTCAACCATCAGATTCATATTGGTCGGGCAGTAGCCGGACATCTTGGCAGTCTGCGTTGTACGGAAGTACAGAGAGTTGCCTTCTGTCAGACCCAGTGCCTCAGCCTGCTGTTCCGTGAAACCAAGACAGCCTTCATCCGTGCCGATGACCTTCTCATAGGGATACTCAACAATATCCTCAGCGGCGCTGTTTTTCAGCTGCGTACCATTCTGCCAAGTGCAGCCCTTGGAATATGTACCATCATAGTTCAGATAAACGCCATCGTCTTCAGAATCGGAATCTATATTGGGATCGCTGTCGCCGGAGCTGTATACTTCGATGGTGTAGGAATGGATACCAAATCGACCATAGGCATAGTCGATCATTTCAGCAGTGGTGGGATAATCGCTCCAGGAAGAACGATAGTAGAAGTTACGGGTAACACCATCGCTGCTTGCAGTCTCTGCAAACTTCAGTGCCATGTTCTTGCCGATTTCAGCCATGAGCTTCATGTCCTCATCTTCGTAATCAGCAGCCTTGTGGCACCACGGCCACAGGACAGTCTGAATGCCCGTGTGCAGCGTAACGAGTGCAGCCATCGGATGGGAAGCAAGGAAGTTCTGTACAGCGGCAATCTCCAGCTCATAAGCAGGCCCATTCAGCTGGCCGTTGGAGCCCCAGGAATTTGCGCCGATCAGAGCAGCAGGCTCATAGCCGTTGTAGTTTACACCCTTCGGGTTGTAGCCATCGACATTGTATGCACCAAAGAGGTAATCAAAGGTACGGTTCATATCCACACCACTGGTGCAGGGATCGTTGCCCATCTTGCCATCAAGATTCCAGTCGGGGCTCTCCATGCCAAGAGAGGTCAGCGGCTCACCATTGTAGGTCAGAGCACGATTTTCAATCGTCATTGCGGAGGTGTCCATGCCGCTTTCGCCAATATAAACATTGGCAATAAAGCCATCACCATTGACATCTGTATAGGGATCGCTGAAGGGCATTCCATCGCCATCAGCATCGCGGTAACTCAGATTCGGGCGGTTGTTGTAAATGAAGGACTGAGACATACCGTCCGGGTTAATCATGGGAATCACGTAGACAATGTAGTTGTCCAGAATATTCTGAACTTCATCGCTGTCCTGATTCATCAGAATCCAGTAACCGGTATACATTGCACACTCAGCGGATTCCATTTCGCCGCCGTGGATATTGCCAAACACACCAATGCCGGTCTTTTCGCCGTCTGCCTTCGGGTTGGTAATTTCCAGACACCACAGCTGACGCTCGTGAGAGGTATGGCCGATGGAGTACATCTTGCAAACGTCAGGATAAGCCGCAACCAAATCCTCAATCATTTTCTGGTACTCATCATAGGTATGATGCTTCACCTGCTGGGTATCGGTACTGCCTTCCCAGCTGATTTCAGACAGGCGCTGCAAAGCTCCTTCATTTCTTGCAACAGGCTCTGCGGGTTCTGTTGGCTCTGCGGGTTCTACAGGATCAACCGGTGCAGATGGCTCTGCGGGTGCGGGCTTTTTGCCGCAGCCGACAAACTGAAGCAGTACACATAAGGCCAGCAGCAGTGCAATTACTTTTTTCATGACAATCTCTCCATTTTTTTAATATATTGTGAGCCAATTCATTGCATTCAGCTCACTTAATAATTATACAGGATACGACTTAATCTGTCAACTTCAATTATTTGATGTATTGCTGTTTTACTCAGATGCATAGAAAAAGTGCTTGCCCTCCAAATAAGGAAAGAAAAAAGTCTTTTTTTCTGCCTTAACACTTGCTATTGTGCCTGATCTGCTTTATACTGGCAGAAAGAAATAATAAGCGAGGTTTCCACCATGAAGCTGAACAACAAACGCACTGTACTCATCGGGCTGGCCTTTATGTCTATTCTGGCCTTCTGGCAGTTCTACGATCAGGTCATTCCCTATATTTTGGAAAATATTTTCCATCTTAACACTCTTGCTGCCAACAGCATTATGGCCATTGATAATGTGCTTGCTATCTTTATGCTGCCCCTGTTTGGTGCCATTTCCGACCGTACGCAGAGCAAGCTTGGCAAGCGTACCCCCTATATCCTTTATGGTACGATTGCTGCTGTTATTTTGATGGTATTTCTGGCGCTGTTTGAGCACACAGTCAATTTCCCCGGCTTCTTTGTGTGCCTCCTGCTTCTGCTCATTACGATGAGCATTTACCGCTCCCCTGCTGTTGCCTATATGCCGGATGTGACCCCCAAGCCGCTGCGCTCCAAGGCCAATGCTATCATCAATCTCGTCGGCTATATTGGCGGCATCTTTGCTACTGTGCTGATGACACTACTTCTCAGCAGCAAAAAAGACGCTGACGGTCTGACCGTTTATGCACAAAATCAGAACTTTACCCCCATCTTCCTAGCTGTTGCCGGCTTTATGCTCCTCACTGTTCTCATTATGGTCTTCACTGTCAAAGAAAACAAACTCCTTGCGGAAGTCAAAGATGAAATGCAGTATGAAGAAGACGAAAACGGAGAAGCACAGATTGACCGCAAGCTCCCCAGAGATGTGCGGCAGAGTCTAATCCTGATTCTCTTGTCCGTATTCCTTTGGTTCGCTGCCTATAACGCTGTGACCACCGCTTTCTCCCGGTATTGCGCCAGTGTCTGGAATGTCGATCTCGGTACCTCCTCCGCCTATCTTCTGGTCGCTACCATCGCTGCCATCGCCGCCTTTATCCCGATAGGCTTTATCTCCAGCAAGGTTGGCAGAAAGAAGGCTGTTCTCTTTGGCATCCTGCTTATGGCTGTCTGCTACGCTACTGCAATTGCCATCACCAAGCCGTCGGCCATAATGTATATCATCTTCGCACTGGTTGGCATCGGCTGGGCTTCCATCAATGTCAACTCCTTCCCGATGGTTGTCGAACTCAGTAAGGCCGGAGATGTCGGTAAATACACCGGCTACTACTATACCTTTTCCATGGCCGCCCAGATCATTACGCCACTGCTCTCCGCATGGTTCATTACCAGACTGGGGTATAAAATTCTTTTCCCTTATGCTGTTATTTTCTCCCTGCTCTCCTTTGTTACCATGAGCTTTGTCCGTCATGGTGACAACCGCCCCGAGGTAAAGACCGGACTGGAAGCCTTTGAAGCACTGGACAACTGAAAGGAACCATCATGATTCTCGATATTCTCAAACTTGGTAACCCGAACCTTTATGAAATCAGTACACCCATTACCAAAGATGAGCTGCCTGAGGCGGCAAAATGGACAAGGCATCTTCATGATACGCTCATGAACTACCGCGCTCAATATGGCGCAGGTCGTGCCATTGCTGCTCCACAAATAGGCTATAAAAAGCGGATGATCTATCTCTATATGGATAAGCCTTATGTGATGATTAACCCCATTCTCACCTTCCCGGATGAGGAGGTCTACACCCTGATGGACGACTGTATGTCCTTCCCTGGCCTGATGGTTCTTGTAGAGCGCCATCGCAGAGCAAAGGTGCAGTACCTAGATCTGGACTGGCAGAAGCATGAAATGGCACTGGAGGGCGACTGGTCTGAGCTGGTGCAGCATGAATATGACCATCTGGACGGCATTTTGGCAACCATGCGCGCTGTGGATAATAAATCGCTGTTTTTGCAGCAAATGAAGCGAGAACTGTGATGCGTTATGAGCTTGCCCCTCTGGAGGGGGTTACAGGTACAATTTTTCGGCGAAGCTTCCACGAATGCTTCATTCCCTGTGACCGTTACTATGCACCCTTCCTTACCCCTACGCAGGATCGTTTGATTACTGCACGGATGTGGAGCGAAATTGATCCGGCACAAAATGAGGGTATGGAGCTTGTTCCACAGCTTTTGTGCAATCAGGCGGACCCGTTCATCTGGGCTGCACAGGAGCTGCAAAAGCTGGGTTATAAGGAGGTCAACCTGAATCTGGGCTGCCCTTCAGGAACGGTGGTAAAAAAGAAAAAGGGCTGTGGTCTTCTGGGTGAAGTGGATATGCTTGAGCGGCTGCTGGATGAAATCTTCTCTCGCTGTCCGATTTCCGTATCACTCAAAACCAGAGTGGGACTGCGAAATGAAGAAGAGCTTTCCAGACTGCTGGAAATCTATAACCGCTATCCCATCAAGTGTCTGATTGTCCATCCGCGCATTCAGACTGACCAATATAAGGGTGATATTCGCATGAATGCCTTTGCTAAGGTTATGGAGACCGCTCTTGCTCCGATATGCTATAATGGAGACCTGTTCCACCCGGAGGATGTGGCGGAAATCCAAAATGCCTATCCCCAACTCCCCGCTGTCATGCTTGGCCGTGGAGCCATTGCCAATCCCGGCCTGATCGGCTACCTAAAAACCGGCAAATGGGCAGAGTTAGCTCAAGTTGAACAGTTCCATGAGCTTCTTCTCTCCCGCTATCAGGCCGTCATGCCGGGGCGTAAGCCTACCCTATTTAAAATGCAGGAGGTTTGGACTTACCTTGCGTGTATGTTCGATGCCCCGGAAAAGCTCCTAAAGCACCTCCGGCACGCCCAAACCGTCCCTGAATTCGACGAAGCGGCAAAGCAGATTCTCCATACCTGCCCCTTTGTCCCTAATGCTTCTTACCGCAAACTTTAGCAGAAAATACAGAAAAAAATGATTGACAATTTCTCCTCCTTGTGATATTATATCTGCGCAGTCAAGTGATGCAAATATGCGCGAGTGGTGGAATTGGCAGACTCGCTAGATTCAGGTTCTAGTGTGCATTACGCACGTGCGGGTTCAAGTCCCGCCTCGCGCACCAAATCAGATACCATAGATTGATACGATGTATCCGTCTATGGTATCGCTTTTTTATACCTAGAAATGCCGTTGTGCATTTTACATCTGGTAGTTCCCATATGTACCATTTTGCGCGTGCTTTTGGGGGCATTTTATGACCCCAGCTACAATCTAATCTGTAGTGGTCAGTAATCGTTAAATTACCGCTATTCGTGAAATATCCGATTGCAAAATAAAAGCCCGGATGTTACACCATTACGGTGATGTCGCTTCGTAGCTGGTGAACGGCTCATCGCTGTCCGTTGAAACACGGGCATATCCGGCAACTCTGCGCCCGGGTGACGTGTTTCAACGGTCTACGGGTCTTTGGATTGAATGCGGCAGAAATTACTGTCACATTTTTTGCTGACATAGCTGTACCTTCTCATGCAAAAATTTAATAAAGGGCAGCTCTAAAAATTCAGCACAAGTCGAGCTGCGAGGGATTTTTTCGTCAGACGCAACAAAAGCCGCATGGAATACTGGATGTATTTCCAATAATTTTTGTGAAGTATGACGGAAACAAGACCCACAGATTCGACTATGATGAATTTTTAGATGTGACCTAAATAATGTTTCATTTATTCAAAGCATCTGTGGATTATCTTAATAATCCTTTCTTGTTCTTCTATTGTCATCTTATTATCAGAAGGTAGGCACAGCCCACGATCAAAAA
Source organism: Faecousia sp. (assembly GCA_045601345.1). Lineage (GTDB taxonomy): Bacteria > Bacillota > Clostridia > Oscillospirales > Oscillospiraceae > SVMC01. The sequence continues at coordinate 16,526 of JAZRZL010000046.1, forward strand.
TATCCGCACCAACATCAACGGTATCTTTTTTCGAAACATAGGCATTTTTTCTGCTGCGTCCATCACCTTCTATCGTCACAAACGGATTCATACGGTACATAGGCTGCATATACTCATCCTTCAAAAATTTTCTGAGCATTTTGGATTGGGTGGCCGTGATACGGAAGGCGTTCGGAGACGCAATCAGCTTCTCCAGAAACTCCAGAAAGCTTTTGTTTTCCCTTTTCTGACGCTCATAGAAATGCCTGTC
>JAZRZL010000047.1:0-20088 GCA_045601345.1 Faecousia sp.
ATGGCACCGGCATCGTATACCTTGCCTGAGCGAAGGGATATTTTTACCGTACCGTCAGCTTGCTCGCGCAGCATGGCGGCAAGCTCTACACCTTCAATTTTTCTTGCGTAGCCGGAAATATCGTCCACATCGTCCTCGGTGAGACCCAGCTCCTGCTTGAGGGACAACGGGATCGCACACACGCCGATGCGTTTTTCGCTGTAAAATGCCAGATGTTCGGTCAGATACGCCTCAAGGCGCAGGCGCTCAAAACGCTTGACCTCGAACATGCGGCGGTTAATGGGGTAGGCGTCCACGCCCGCTTCCATGAGGCTGGATGCCACGCGGAAGGTATGGGCATTGACGTTGGAGTAGCGGAAGCAGCCGGTATCGGTGGAAATAGCCACATACAGCGCTTCGGCAATGTCCTTTGTGATCGTCACGTCCAGTGCGGATAGCACATCAAAAATGATCTCTCCACAGGCGGCGCGGTCAGCACGGACAAGGCTCTGGGCCGCATAGCCGGAATTGGAGGGATGGTGGTCAATGGCAAGCGCAATTTGACCCGAGAGGGTCAGACCCTTGGGCAGCATATCCTCTGTCGCAATATCCACAGCCACAACGATCATATCGGGCAAAATTGCAGCGCAGGTGAGACCTTCAAGGAAGGGGCTGTATTTGGGCGTGATTTGGGGATTGTCCAAAACCCAAGTCTGCTTTCCCTTTTGACGTAGACCACGGCAAAGGGCGGCTGCGGAGCCGATGGTATCGCCGTCCGGTCTGCGATGGGTGAGGATCAGATAGCGGTCACCGGCCAGAAGGGCATTGGCCATCTGCACCTCATTCATCATCGTCACTGTCCTCCGGGATATCGAGCTGAGAGAGAATGTCCAGAATATGGGCACCATGGGTGATGGAGTCATCCTCCTGCCACATCAGCTCCGGCGTATAGCGAAGCTGGAGCCGTGCGCCCAGCTCTCTTCTCAGGAAGCCGCTGGCGGATTTGAGACCCTTCAGCGCTTCCTTTGCATTTTCCTTATCAAAAAAGCTGACAAATACCTTAGCATAGCGCAGATCGGGGGTGGTCTGCACTCTGGTAATCGAAATCATGGTGGTCTGTACGCGGGGATCCTTCAGATTGCGAAGTAGCTCGCACAGCTCCTTCTGAATTTCCTCATTGATGCGTCCAAGTCGGTTAGATGCCATGGGGTTCCTCCTATAGGAATAGCGCGGCGCAGAGTGACGGTTCAGACCGACGCTGCGCCGCGCCTAATATGATTTTATCTAGGAATTTCTTCCATAATGAAGCATTCGAACACGTCGCCTTCTTTGATGTCGTTGAAGCGCTCAATGCTCATGCCGCATTCGTACTTCTCCTGCACTTCCTTGACAGAGTCCTTGAAGCGCTGGAGAGAGCCAATTTTACCTTCGTGGATAACGATGTTATCACGCAGGACACGCACCTGACCGTCTCTGGTGATGCGGCCATCTTTGACATAGCAGCCTGCAATGGTGCCGATGGCGCTGACGCGGTAGGTCTGGCGTACCTCGGCGTGGCCGATGATGGCTTCGCGGTACTTGGGTGCCAGCATACCCTTCATAGCGGATTCGATTTCGTCAATGGCATCATAAATGACGCGGTACATACGCATATCGACATGATCGCGCTTGGCGGCAACCTGCGCTGCATCGTTGGGACGGACATTGAAGCCGACCACAATGGCGTTGGCGGTGGAGGCCAGAAGGATATCAGATTCGTTGATCGCGCCGACACCGGCGTGGATCACGCGGACGCGAACCTCTTCGTTGTTGAGCTTTTCCAGAGAAGCCTTGACCGCTTCGGCACTGCCCTGTACGTCAGCCTTGACGATCAGGTTCAGCTCCTTCATTTCGCCCTCCTGCATCTTCTCGAACAGGTTGTCCAGCGTGACCTTCTGGGTGAGCTTGGCGGCTGCATCCTTGATCTTCTGCTTGCGCTGCTCCACGAGCTGACGAGCCATGCGCTCATCCTCTACGGAAGCAAATTCATCGCCGGGTGCGGGAACCTCAGCAAGGCCGGTGATCTCCACGGGGACGGAGGGGCCTGCCTGCTTGACGGTGCGCCCCTTGTCGTTGGTCATTACGCGGACACGGCCAACAGCAGTACCGGCAATGATGATATCACCTTGATTCAGGGTGCCGTTCTGCACGAGCAGGGTGGCAATGGGGCCGCGGTTCTTATCCAGACGAGCCTCAATGACGGTGCCCTTGGCCAGACGGTTGGGGTTGGCGCGAAGCTCGGAAAGCTCGGCAGTCATAATAACGATTTCCAGCAGCTCGTCAATGCCTTCGCCGGTTTTGGCAGAAATGCGGCACACCTCGGTATCGCCGCCCCATTCGGAGGGCACCAGATCGTGCTCGGTGAGCTGGGTAAGAATGCGGTCGGGGTTGGCACCGGGTTTATCCATCTTGTTGACAGCAACAATGATGGGGATTTTTGCGGCGCGGGCATGGTTGATGGCCTCAATGGTTTGGGGCATGATGCCGTCATCGGCAGCCACGACCAGGATGGCAATATCGGTACACAGGGCACCACGGGCGCGCATTTCGGTAAATGCGGCGTGACCCGGAGTATCAAGGAAGGTGATGGGCTGACCGTTGATCTCCACGGTGTAAGCACCGATGTGCTGGGTAATGCCGCCGGCTTCGCCGGAGACGACATTGGTGTTACGGACAGCGTCCAGCAGACTGGTTTTGCCATGGTCAACGTGACCCATAACGACCACAACGGGGGGACGGCCAACGAGTTCTTCCTCGGTGTCCACATGGTCATCAAACAGGCGTTCTTCGATGGTGACAACGACTTCCTTTTCTACCTTGCAGCCCATTTCGGTGGCAACATATTCGGCGGTATCGAAGTCGATGGTCTGGTTGATGGCGGCAAGAATATTGTTCCGCATCAGGCACTTGATAACCTCTGCCGCTGTTTTCTTCATGCGGGAGGCCAGCTCGCCTACGGTGATTTCGTCGGGAATCTTGACAGTGAGAGGGGCTTTCTTTGCAATTTCAAGCTGGAGGCGGCGCATCTTCTCCTGCTCTTCGTTGCGGGATTTGTTGCCGCCGGTATACTTGCCCTTCTTCTGCTGTTGCTGCTGCTTTTTCTTGGAGCCGCGGCCACCGATGCGCTGCTTGCCGCCGGTGAAGTTCTGCTCACGCTCGGAAACCAGAACATCCACACGGTCATCAAAGCGCTCGGAATTGACGGTAACCGCAGAGGTATCGACCACGCGGCGCTCGCGCTTTCTCTGCGGCTCGGGTGCCTTGGTCTCCTTGTTTTGCTTAACCTCTTTATTCTCCTTGGCGGACGCATTTCTGGGCTGGGGATGCTGCTCCGGCTCTTTGGCCGCCTTGGGGGTGGAGGCTTTTTCTGCCGCAGACTTAGTGGCAGAAGCTTTCTCTGCGGCCTTAGGGGCTGCCTCTTTGGTGGCGGGAGCTGCTTCCTTCTTCGGTGCCATGGCAGCGGCAAAGACCTGCTCCACAGAGCTGATCTGGTTATGCTGGGTCAGATAGTCGAACAGCACATTGAGCTGCTCATCCGTTAGCACCTGCATATTGCTCTTGGGCTTCTCAAAATAATTGGCAACGATGGCCGCGATTACTCTGGTTTCCATCCCAAAGTCCACGGCTACGTCCTTCACTCTGTATTTCACACTACTCATATAGCCACCTCCATACGCTACGATTTCTTCTTGCCGTGCCGGATATTATCCCGGTGGGCTTTGCTCTCCAGCTGCCGCTGACGAATGCGGTTTGCTTTACAGGTCAGCTGTTCAATCAGCTCGGCATATTGCTCCGGGTGATCAAGCGCTTTCACAAAGGCCAGCGCCAGAGCTGCATCGGTTAGTGCGGCAACAGCGCAGGCAGTGCGGCCTACCGCACGGCCAAGGTCATCTTTATCAAAAGGAATTCTCAGGTAAGGCTGTTCACTGAGCGCCACAAAGCTCTGCACCCGGCGCAAGGTGTGCTCGGAGGCATCGGAGGCAACCACAATGAGCCTTGCCTTCTTTGCGCGGGCAATCGCGCCCACCGGCTCCTCTCCGATCTCCACGCGCCTGCCCTTGCGAGCCAGAGAGAGGAGATTCAGTGCCTTATGCTGTTCCATCCGGCACCTCCATCTGCGCAAGAAGCGCGTCATATATTTCCTGAGGAATGGAAGTATTCAGATTCCGCTCCAGCGCATGGGAGCGCAATGCTTTTTTTAAACACGTCGCATCCCGGCACACATAGGCACCTCTGCCCGGTGCTTTGCCCTTACAGTCAATAGAAATTTCACCCTCGGGTGAGCGGACAACCCGCATCATTTCCCGTTTGGGCTTCATTTCCCGGCAGCCAAGGCATTGACGCATGGGAATTTTTTTCACCATGATACTCCCTCCTGTGAATGTAGCGTTTATTTTTCTGCCGGTGTCTCCTGTACCTCTTCCGGCAACTCCTGTGCCTGAGAGGCGGGCTTGATGTCAATTTTATAGCCTGTCAGGCGGGCTGCCAGACGGGCATTCTGTCCCTCCTTGCCGATGGCAAGGGAGAGCTGATCGTCGGGAACAATGACCCGGCAGACTTTGGCACCGGGCAGGAGTGTGACACTGACTACATCTGCGGGGGACAGGGCTGAGGCAACAAAAGCCTCGGCATCTTCAGACCAAATGACAATGTCCATTTTCTCACCGTGAAGCTCGTCAACCACGGCACCCACACGGCCGCCTCTGGGGCCGACACAGGCACCTACGGGATCAATATTTTCTTCGGTGGCGCAAACGGCCAGCTTAGTGCGGGAACCCGCTTCACGGGCGATGGATTTGATTTCCACAAGACCTTGCTCAATTTCCGGCACGTTCATCTCAAACAGCCGCTTGACAAGGCCGGGATGGGTACGGGAGACAATGATCTGTGGGCCGCGGGTACCTCTGCGCACATCGGCAACATAGACGCGGATCAGGTCACCCTCCTGATAATGCTCTCCCTGCACCTGCTCACCGGCATTGAGATAGGCATCGGTGCGGTCATTGCCCTGACCGATTCGGACGGTGATATCCCCGGTATCGGGGGTAATGCGCTGCACGGTACCAGTGAGAATTTCGTGCTGCTTGGAGGAAAAGCTGTCGTAGATCATACCGTGCTCGGCCTCGCGGATGCCCTGAATGATAACCTGCTTGGCGGTCTGGGCGGCGATACGGCCAAAGCCCTTGGGCTGGATGTCTACATTGATAAGGTCGCCTAACTGGGCAGTTGGCTCCAGCTCCCGGGCAGCTTCAAGAGAGATCTCTGTCATGGTGGAAAGAACCTCTCCCACGACCTCCTTCTGGGCATACATACGGATGCCGTTTTCGGCAAGGGCAACATGGATATTTTCCTTATAGCCCTCACAGTTTTTCTTATAGGCGGCGGTTAGTGCCTGCGTGATTTTTTCTACCATATATTCAGCGGAAATGCCGCGTTCCTTTTCCAGCTGCTTGAGGGCTGCAAAAATTTCCGAATTCATACTGTTCCTCCTGTCAGAAGTCCACGCGAAGGCGAACCTGCGCAATTTCGGCTTTTAAAAAGGTGATGGGCACACCGCCCACGGCTACGGTCACATCGCCATTGTCATAATTCTGCAAAACACCGGCGAATTCCTTGCTGCCCTCTCTGGGGCGGTAGAGGCGCACGAGGACATCTGCGCCAAGGAAACGAGCAAAATCGTCTGGCCGCTTGAGCACACGCTCCAGGCCTGCGGAGCATACCTCAAAGGTATAGCTGTCGGGAATGGGGTCGGCTTCATCTAAAATGGGGTCAAGGGTGCGGGAGATGGCTTCGCAGTCACGGATATCTACGCCGCCTTCCTTGTCGATATAGACCCGCAGGAACCAAGTACCGCCCTCACGGACGTATTCCACATCCCATAGTGTACATCCCTGCGCAGCAATCACCGGCTCGGCCAACTGGCGAACCTGATCTGTCACCTTCATATTATCTGCCTTTCTCAATCAAAAAGAGAGGGGGGAGAACCCCTCTCTCTGGTAATAGCTTACTCGAAGATCATGAGAATTATAGCACCATTCTTTCCCAATTGCAAGCCCTTTTTATAGAAAAAACTCGACTTTTTTCTTTTATTTTCCTGCCGCAATTCGCTCTTTACCCTGAAGTGTTCAGAAAGACTGAAAAAAAGATTCATTCCATTACAAATTCACATGATACAATTGATTTTTTGCAAGTAATATAGTATAATATATTTTGGAAATAATCGAAAAGATTTTGGAAAGGCTGAGTTTTATGGATACAAAAAAATACGAAGCCATGGTAACATCCATTGAGCAGGGCAGTTTTACCCGTGCTGCCGATATTTTAGGCTATACGCAATCCGGTCTGACCCACATGATGAACGCACTTGAAACCGAGGTCGGTTTCCAAATCCTCAAGCGTGGACATTTCGGCATTCGGTTGACCTCCAACGGTGAGCGGATTTGGCCCATGGTGCAGGAATTTCTTCAGGCCGCAGACCGGCTGAATGAGGAAATCCGCGCCATCAATGACCAGACCAGCGACTATATTACCATCGGTGCTTATTCCAGTATTGCCTCCCACTGGCTGCCACATATTCTCGACAGCTTCCGGCGGGAATACCCCAATGTGCAGGTCAATGTCCACGATAAGGATCGTACCGCACTTTTTGAAAACGTACAGTCCGGCCGTTTTGATCTCTCCTTCACCAGCGCACCCCGAGGGGAAAACGTTCAGTGGTTCCCGCTGCATGAGGATCCGCTTCTGGCTTTGCTCCCCAAATCTGCTACCCAGTTCCCCAGCAAAAAATTCGCTGTGGAGCAGTATACTGGGATGCAGTTTCTGATGCCGGCATTTGGCTTTGATTGCGATATTCTTGATGTTCTCAATGCTTACGATGTACACCCGGAAATCATGACTACCACCGTCAGCGACCCTGCCATCATTTCCATGGTTTCCCATGGTCTGGGAGTCAGTATGCTCTCTGAATTATGTATCAAGGGCTATGAGGAGTCCGTATGCGCCCTCCCCCTCAGCCCCCGCCATACCCGCACACTGGGCATCATTGTTCGCAAGAACGCGATTATGAAGCCTATGGTGGTCAAGCTGATTGAATGTGCCGAGAATACAATTAAGGAATTGTACAACAAGGTCTAAACATCAAACCATTCCATGTTCAAAAGCACCATTGGCGCACTGCAAATTTTGCAGTGCGCCAATGATTTTACAGCGAAATACGGCGTTTTTCCTGATGACTCCGCTGTGCTGCCTCAATGATTTTGAGTACGTCCACGCTCTGGCGCGGGGGAACCAGCAGAGGAGCTCCTTCGGTGATGGCATGGTAAAGATTATCATAGTACTGGCTGTAGCTGCTCACCACAGTCGGAATTTTTTCTTCCGCGATGGTGTCGCCGGTATCGTAGTACAGGGTGCCCCAGCATTCTTCGGGGTCTACATTCCAGTCCGATGCGCTCGGGCGCTTTCCGGCAAGCATATCCTCCTCCTGATGATCCATGCCGTACTTGATGAAGCCGCCGCGTCTGCCATAGATCGTATAGTGGGGGCCGGGATGGGCTACCAGCTCACCGGCGGTGAGGATGGCTTTGCAATTGTCATAGTAAAGAATCGCTTCAAAATTATCCACGCCTTTGGATTCCGGGCGCTGGGTGCGCAGGTCGCAATAGACCTCGTTTGGCATACCGAAGAGGTAATAGGCCTGATCGATCAGGTGGACGCCCAGATCATAAAGAATGTCCACACCATGGTCGCCGAAAAGCTTCCACGGCTTGTAGCTTACGCCGCGCACAAAGCGGTCAAACTGTGCCCGGTAGTCCACGACCTCTCCCAGACGGCCTTCGTCCATGAGGCTCTTGAGCGTGAGGAAATCAGCATCCAGACGGCGGTTCTGATAAACGGTGAGGATCACACCCTGTTCCTCGGCAAGTTTACATAACATTTCCGCTTCCTCTGCGGTTGCTGCGAACGGCTTCTCCACGACCACATGCTTGCCCGCCTGGATGGCAGCAGTAGCCATGGGAACGTGCTGCTGATTGGGGGAAGCAACGATCACAAGATCAATATCATCGGTGAGCAGCTCGTCAAAAGAGCGGACGATTTCAGCCTCGGGGTATTCTGCCTTTGATCTGCTTGAGGTACGCTCAAAAACCTTTCGCAGAGAGTAACGGGGATCAATCTTCAAAAACGGTGCGTGAAATACCTGCCCGGATAGACCAAATCCGGCGATGCCAACACGAATGACGTTTTCCATTCTTTTTCTCCTTTCTCTTTACGCTTCGATACGGGTGACGCTGTAACCGGCATCCGTAATTGCCTGTACGAATACCGAATCGGGAATCTCTTCGCGCATGGTCACTGCGGCATTGCCTGCTTCCAGGCTGACTTCGACTTCATTTACGCCCTCAATGGCTTCCAGCGCTTTCTTGACGTGAGCAACGCAGTGCATACACATCATGCCTTCAATATAAAAGGTTTTCTTCATGGGTTTCTCCTCCTGTTCCGATTCCGCAAGGGAAATCGGCTTGCGATTATATTTTTTTGAATTTCGGTATGACTTACATAAGGGCGGCTCTAAAAATTCAGCGCAAGTCGAGCTGCGAGGTTTTTTTTCGTCAGACGCAACAAAAACCGCAGGGAATACTGGATGTATTCCCGAGGATTTTTGTGAAGTATGACGGAAACAAGACCCGCAGATTCGACTGTGATGAATTTTTAGAGGTGACCATAAATTTAAACGCAGGGCATTGGATACCACGCAGAAGCTGGAAAGGCTCATGGCTGCCGCACCCAGCATGGGATTCAGGGTCAGCCCCAGAGACGGATAGAGGATTCCCGCCGCAATGGGAATGCCGATGCAGTTATAGAAAAATGCCCAGAATAGATTTTCCTTGATATTTCTGAGGGTCTGTCTGGAGAGCCGGATGGCTGCTGCCACATCGGTAAGGCTGGATTTCATCAGCACCACATCTGCCGCATCTATCGCCACATCCGTACCTGCGCCGATGGCAATGCCGGTATCTGCACGGGTCAGTGCCGGAGCATCGTTGATGCCATCGCCTACCATGGTCACAATGCCGGATGCTTGCAGCTTACGGATCGCGGCCTCCTTCTGTGCCGGGAGAACATCGGAGATTACGCGGGTGACACCGGCCTTTTTTGCAATGGCCTCTGCTGTGCGGGCGTTGTCTCCCGTAAGCATGACCGTCTGGATGCCCATGGTGTGCAAATCTGCAATGGCCTGTACGCTGTCCTCCCGAAGGACATCGGCAACCGCAATCATGCCGAGCGGTACGCTGTCCCATGCAAAAAGGAGCGGCGTTTTTCCCTCTCCTGCAAGCTGCTTGTAGGTTTTTTCCATATCCGGGGTCAGAAGGTGTTCTTTTTTAAATAGCGTCATGCTTCCGCCCAGTGCCGCTTTTCCGTCAACAATGCCCTTCACGCCAAATCCCGGCAGAGCCTGAAAGCGCTCCGGGGTGCCGAAGCTGCCAAGGGCGGCAATGGCACGGGCAAGGGGATGCTCGCTTCCCGCCTCCAGAATACAGGCAGTGCGTACAAGCGTTTCTCTGTCAACACCCTTTGCCGGGAGAATGTCGGTCACGGCGGGTTCACCTTTGGTCACGGTGCCGGTCTTATCCAGCGCGATAATCTGGGTGCGCCCGGTATGCTCCAAAGCAGCCGCCGTTTTAAACAGAATGCCATGGCGGGCACCTACCCCGTTGCCTGCCATAATGGCCACCGGGGTAGCAAGCCCCAATGCGCAGGGACAGCTAATGACCAGCACACTGATGGCGCGTGCAAGGGCAAAGCTGAAGGGCTTGCCCACAAGAAGCCAAATTACCCCGGTACACAGGGCGATGGCCATGACTGTTGGGACAAACACCCCAGAAACCTTATCGGCCATCTTGGCAATGGGTGCCTTGGTTGCTGCCGCATCCTCAACCAGCGCAATAATTTGCTGTAGGGTGGTGTTTTCTCCCACACGGGTTGCCTTACAGGTCAGGTAACCCTGTTGGTTCAGGGTTGCAGCGGAGACTGTGCTGCCGGGTGCTTTTTCCACAGGCAGACTTTCGCCTGTGAGGGCAGCCTCATTGACGGCACTCTCTCCCTCCAGCACGATGCCGTCTGCCGGGATACGCTCGCCGGGACGCACGAAAAAGGACTCATCAAGTGCAAGCTGTTCTGCGGGGATCAGCTTTTCCTCTCCGTCCCGCAGAACACGTGCCGTTTCCGGCGCTAAGGCCATGAGAGAGCGGATGGCATCGGTGGTTTTTCCCCGGCTTCGCTCCTCCAGAAGCTTTCCAACTGTGATTAGGGTGAGGATCATGGCCGCAGATTCAAAATAGAGATCATGGAGCAGGGCAGCGCCTTGGTTGGGCATCTGTGCCATGGCAAAGGTGATGGCTGTACTATAAACAAAGGCTGCACCGGCACCCATGCTGACCAGCGTATCCATGCTGGGAGCACCGTGCCGAAGGCTTTGATAGCCCTTGATAAAGAATCGCCGGTTGATGATCAGTATGAGGGCAGTGAGCAATAGCTCATAAAGCGCAATGCTCATAGGCGTGGCAGATGCTGGAATTGGCCAGCCCCACATGACGTGCCCCATGGAGACATATAGAAGGGGCAGCAGCAACGCAGCAGAACAAAGAAGTCTTGGCAAGATCTGTTCTGTTGGTGGCGCAGCCTTCTTCTCTGCGCTTCCCTTCACCGATGCACCATAGCCCGCCTGCTCCACCGCACGGCAAATGCCATCGGCTGTAGCAGGAGATGCATAGCGCACCTGCATGGAATTGGTCAGCAAGCTCACTGCCACCTCTTCCACCCCCGGAAGCGCTCTGACCGTTCGTTCCACATGACTGGAGCACGCACTGCACGTCATGCCGGTAACCTGAAATTGTGTTGGGTTCATAGAATACTCCTGACAAAAATTTTTCAGATGGGTAAAAATTGTGCCAGATAATAAAACAGCGGGACAAACAATAGGGCAGGCAGGAGATTGGCAACCTTGATTTTGGTCAGTCCCAGCATATTCAGGCTGATGCCGATAATCATCACACTGCCCGCGCAGGTGATCTCGGAAATCAGCGCCGGATCGGTGAGTACATTGCGCAAAAGCCCTGCGCACAGCACCAGTGTACTCTGATAAACCAGAATGAACAGAGAAGAAAACATAATACCAATGCCCATGGTACTAGACAGAACACATGACGAGATCATATCGAGAATGGATTTGGTGTAAATCAGCGTGTGATCCCCGGACAGGCCGGAGTTCAGAGAGCCAACAATGGTCATTGCGCCAATGCAAAACAGCAGACTTCCTGTCATAAAGCCCTGCGCAATGGAGGTCATCTCTCCCTCTTTTTGGAGCTTCCGCTCCAGAAACAGGCCGACACGGTTGATTTTGTCATCAATATCAATGATCGTTCCGAGAATGGTGCCAAATACAATGGAGAGAATCAAAACAATGGTATTGCTTCCATCCAAAGCCCCATCTATACCAATATAGAGTGTACACAGACTGAGCGCTAGCATCACAGCCTTTGATACCTTTTCGGGAATGCCCTTGCGAAACAGCAATCCTACGGTGCTGCCCAAAAGCACAGCAACAACATTTACGAATACGCCAAGCATGGAAGCCTCCAAAGCTGGAATTTACGCCCGGGACGAGCGCAGCAGGAAGACAGTGCAGTATTTTTTTGTATTGTAAGCAGCTGCAATGCTGTCCTCCTTTATACTATACTTCAATCCACAGCCGGACGCAAGTATCTGTGTGGCATTTGCTTGTTTTTCATCATTAAAATATGGAAATGTTACAGCTAATTGTTGTAAAAATATACAAATTAACAAGTAACATTTTGTTATATTTGATGTTTTTAAAGCTCATTTTTATTTTCCTATTGTACTGTTGTGTAATACGCGCTATACTAGTAGCATCTATAAGTATTACTATGCAGTTTATTCCATTATCTCCAGAATTAGGAAATTTAACCAGTTTATGTTCCCACGGAAGTCTGAAGCATCCGCGGCGCATAATAAACCACAATACCGTCCTGCCGGATGGGGATTGTGCAGAACGGTATCAAAAATAACAGAAAGGACGGTGATACCCCAGTCCCCACGTAAAAAATGAAAGAATTCTTTAAAAAAACTAAAAGGAGGAAAAACATGAAGAAATTCTCTCGCGTCATTGCAATGCTTCTTTGCATCATGATGGTTCTCGGTATGCTGCCGAGTGGTGTCTTTGCTGCGGATGATCAGGCCGTTACAGAGAATGCCCCCATCCTGGCTGAACCTACACGTGAAGCAGCAGTGAAAGAAGAACCTGCTGAAACTGCAATTCCCATTTATAAGGATGAAAATTATTCCTATGCTGAGCGTGCGGCAGACATGGTCTCCCGCATGACCGCAGAACAGAAGGTCTCCCAGACCGCCGGTTACAATGCTCCCGCTATCCCTGAGCTGGGCATTGAGACCTATATGTGGTGGAATGAGGCGCTTCACGGCTACAACCAGGAAGGCTGGTTCGGCATCCAGACCGACGGCTCTTCTTATCCGTCCAGCTACTCCATGGGCGCATCCTGGGATGTAGACCTGTACTACCAGGAAGCCGAGGAAATCGGCGCTGAAATCCGTGAGCGTGTTAAGAACAACCGCTACAACCTCACCATGTTCTCCCCGAACATCAACCTCGCCCGTGACCCCCGCTGGGGCCGCAACGACGAGAGCTACGGCGAAGATCCTCTGGTTGTTGGTAAGCTGGCTGCTGCCTTCGTCAACGGTGTAGAAGGCAAGAACCAGGACGGCACCTACAAGATGGTCAATGACAACGGCGAAGGCATGAAGCAGGCTGTTACCACCATCAAGCACTATGCCGCCAACAACTCCGAGAAGAACCGTTACACCTCCGGCGCTGACAACGTCACCGTCCGTGAAATGCGTGAGTACTACACCCGTGCTCCCCGCATCGTCATTGAGGATGCCGACGTTTCCTCCGTCATGATGGCTTACAGCTCTGTCTCCGGTGTTCCCATCTCCTTCAGCTCCTACTACATGGATACCGTTCTGCGTCAGAGCTACGGCTTCTCCGGCTACATTGTCTCTGACTGTGACTCTGTTGCTGTTTCCTACAACCGCAGTGTCCATAAGAACAATCCTCACACCGGTGAAAACTACACCCTCGGCGAAGCATTTGCAAACGCTATGGCCAACGGCCTCGACCTCCAGTGCAACGCTGGTGAGACCGATAACCTTGGCTCCTATGCACAGAACTACACCAAGATGCTCAAGAATGCTGATGGCTCCGATGTTATCACCGACAAGGGCAAGTTCACCGAAACCCAGATGGAAGTTTCCGCACATCGTCTGATGACCAAGCGTATGCAGCTTGGCGAATTCGATGCCGATAACAAGTATGCCACCATCGGTGCTGCTGGTCTTGCTAACGGTAATGCAGGCGAATATGTCAATGGTGTTGCAGGTCAGACCCAGAAGCGTATTGAGCTGGGCGATGAGACCTCCCGCTCCACCGTTGTTCTTCTGAAGAACGACGACAAGACTCTGCCTGTAACCGAGAGTGCTATCAATGCTGCTGACGACGGCATCTACAATGTTGCCATTGTTGGCCCTATCGGCCAGTCCAACTTCCGCGGTGGTTATTCTTCCACCCTGCGCAATGAGGCCAACCTCGTCACCATCGAGCAGGCCATCAAGACCGCTTTCAAGGACACCGAGACCTACAGCCAGGAAACCATTGATAAGGTTGACGTTCAGTACTTCTATGGCTACACCGGCAACCCCAACAGAAGCAGCTTCACCAGCCTGAGAAGCACCAATATCGACATCTCCGGCGTTGCTGAAGATGTCGATCTGGCTATCGTCACCCTGGGTCAAGGCTCCGGCGACTCCCGCGAAGACGGCGACCGTACCGACCTGAACCTTGCACAGGCACAGATTGATCTGCTCAATCAGGTCAAGGCCAAGAACCCCAAGAAGATCGTCCTCATCATGGAGACCTATGGCCCCGTCCAGATGGTCGAAGATCTGACCGACGTGGACGCTATCCTGTGGTCCGGTTTCAACGGCTTCCGTAAGGGCACCGGCTTCGGCGAAGCCATCACCGGCAAGAACAACCCCTCTGGCCGTACCAACGCCACTTGGCTTGCTGACTGCATCGGCGATATCCCCGGCTTCTTCGATTACAGCCTCTATCCCAAGGACGGCAAGGGTGGCCGCTCCTATATGTACAATGTAGAAGATACCATCTATCCCTTCGGCTATGGCCTGAGCTACTCCGATGTTGAATATGCACCTGTGGACGGCAATGCTTCCATCCTGGGCGCAGACGAAAAGGACGGTCTGGTCATTGAATCTACCGACCGTGACAGCGTACTCAATGTTAAGTTCCAGATCACCAACACCAACAATGTCGCTGGTAAGCAGGTTGCCGAAGTTTACGCCGTATCCCCCGGTGCCGGCACCAACAACATTCCTCTCAAGCGTCTGGTTGGCTTCGACAAGGTAGAGGTTGCTGCCAATGGTACCAGCGTGGTAGAAATCCCCGTCAAGGTTACCGATCTGGCCTTCTTCAATGAAGAAAAGGATTGCTACGAAATGACCCCCGGCACTTGGCAGATCTGGGTTGCACGTTCCAGTGACCTGAATGCTGAGACCGATCTGGTGGAATCCTTCGAGATCAAGACTGCTGACATCCGCGAGGATCCGGAAGTCGTGACCGTGAAGCCCACCCAGCCCGGTGATGAGAATCTGGGCATTTCCGAGCGCGTCATTTTCCAGCTTAGCGACGACGAGAGCAAGAACGTTGTCATTCCCGGTCTGGCTGTTACCATGACCAATGAAAAGATCTACGGCCTGCGTGTTGTCAATAACGTTCCCGGTGTGGATATCGGCGTTGATGCAGCTGCTGTTGATGAATACACCAACTCTACCGAGGCAGGCTATTCCGTTCCCGACTCCGCAGCCAATGTTGCTCGTCTGGAGGACGGCAAGAGCGCTGACGAGCTGCCCATGGTTGGCACCAAGTTCGTCCTGTCCGATGATTACAAGGTATCCTATGCCTCCAACCGTCCTGCTGTTGTTCAGGTCGGCGATGAGACCGAGGCTGGTGTCTTCGCAGAAGGCGCTATCGTTATGAAGAACACCGGCGTTGCTACCATTACTGCCAAGGTCGAAAGCCCCAACGGTGTGGTTGCCACGACCGACTTCATCGTCTATGCCGAAGGCGCTACCGAACTCAAGGAAATTACCGTCAATGGTAAGCCTCTTGAAGGCTTTGATCCCAATGTCTATGGCTACGAGCTGAACATTGCCGATTATGATGCTGTTCCTGTTGTGAACGCAGTTGGCGGCCCCGGCCTGAACGTCAAGGTCGAGCAGTTCAGCGGCAAGCCCGGCTATGCTACCATCACTGTCGATTGCCCGACAATGGCCAGCCATGTGGTTTACCACATCGGCCTTGGCAATGCCCCCGTTGCCACTGACTTCTCCGAAGGCAGACAGGCTGCCGCAGCCAAGGGCTGGGGATTTGCCGCAGGTACATTCAGTGACGATGGTCTGACCCTTACTGCGATTGATCCCATGGTCTATGTACAGAACGGTTTTGGTGACTGGGTTGCACAGACCGATATTTCTCTGACCAAGGATTTGACTGAAGGTCAGGTTGGCCTCACCGTTTGGGACAATGAAGATAATAATGTCCTGCTGGTCTATGAAGTTGTCAACGATGCCAAGGCACTGTCTGCATACAAGACCTATGGCGGCGAACAGACTCTGGTTGCCCGTGTCTCTATGCCTGAGGGTCTGGCAGATGCCAAGCTGTCCCTCCAGTTGGTCAAGCAGGGCAGCGAGTACACCTTCCGTTATTCTCCCGATGGTCTGGAATGGACCGAAATCGAAACCAAGGCCTATGTGCCCATGGGTTATCCCCAGCTCGGTGTTTATACCAGCCACGCTACTGCAACCTTTAGTGGTATTGAGCTGTTCAAGGTTACCCAGCTCTATCCCCGCCTGAGCGCCATCGAACTCAACGGTATCCCCGTTGCCAAGTTCGATCCCGAGAAGTTCAGCTATGCCGCTGTTGTTAAGGATGCTGAGGTTCCCGTTGTCACCGGTATCGTAGACGATCCCGATCTGACTGTCGTTGTTGATCAGGCTGCTGACTTTGGTCTGCCCAATGTCATCCATGTCTACTCTGCAGCTTCCAGTGCAACCTACACTGTCAAGATCAGACAGGGCGGCGACATCTCTGTTATCGACTTTAAGGATGCCGCAGATGCTGACAAGTATTCCATTGAGTCCCCGGATAATGCGGCTGTTGAGGCAGGCGTTGGCCTGAAGATGACCTCCACCACCGCCAACTTTGAAGCAACCGGTGCTTCCTTTGCTCCCACCGACATCATCAAGATTCCCGTTTCCGGCAACTTCATGGCAACCCTGAAGCTCACCGGCACACCCGGCAGCACGATGTCCTTCGGTGGTGATACCGATATCTTCGGTATGTACATCATGGAGGATTACAACAATGGTGTTGGCATCCGTGCTGGTAACAGCTCCATCGTTAACTACACCCGTAAGGACGGTGTCTCCAGCAATAACAATGCTGCTATCGGTACCTCCTATGCCTCCGGCTTCTCCAAGAATGGCGGTACCTACTGGCTCCGTATTGAAAAGGTTGGCACCGATTATAACTGCTTTATCTCCACCAACGGCGAAGACTTCACCGAAGTATTCAACTTTGTGAATACCGGCGTGGACGGCACGATGATCGTGCTTGATGCTTATAAGACCAGCACTTGGTCCTTCGGTGGCAACAACGCTTATGTTCTCGATACCATTGAGCTTGAGACTCCTGCTGCTGCCCCCCATGTCCACAACTATGTACCCACGGTGACTGCACCTACCTGCACCGAAAAGGGCTACACCACCTATCTCTGCGAATGCGGCGCCAATTACACCGCTGACGAAGTTCCTGCTGTCGGCCACCAGTATGAAGCTGTTGTGACCGCGCCTACCTGCACAGAGGCTGGCTATACCACCTATACCTGCTCCGTTTGCGAAGACAGCTACATCGGTGACAATGTTGCAGCCAAGGGTCATACTTGGGATGCTGGTGTTGTTACCAAGCAGGCTACCGCAGAGGAAGACGGCATCAAGACCTACACCTGCACCGTCTGCGGCGCAAAGCGCGAAGAGCCGTATAAGCTCGTGAAGCACACCGTCACCTTCGACTTCAACTTCCCCGGCGCTCCTGATCCTGTTGTTGTTGAAGTAGAAGACGGCTCTACCGTTGAGCCTATTGAAGCTCCCGCACGTCCCGGCTATGTATTCACCTCCTGGGGCACCGAGAGAGTCATTTGGGGCAGCTTCGTCATGACAACTGCCTACAACTTCGCAACGCCTGTTACCGCTGACATCACCCTGAAGGCCAGTTGGAGCAAGGATTGGACGATGATGCCCTCCCTGACCGGCGAATATGAAGGCTTCTTCATTCAGGGCTGCTTCGGCGGCTCCATCGGTAACGCGCAGAACGATTACCACTACTCCACTCTGTCCGGCAACAACGGCAAGCTGACCTATAACATCGGCGGCGGCCGCGATGCCAACGGCTCTGGCACCACCTCTCGTGTTGCTTACGAGAATGCTGTTGCAGCCATCAATGCGGATGACTCTCTGACCGAAGAGCAGAAGGCTGCCAAGATCGAAGAGGCCAACCGCAATGTTGAACTGGTTGCCGGTGAACCCGCTCTGTTCAACACCCTCCGTGCCATCCGTAAGTGGAACGAAGAGAACCCCGACAAGCAGAAGAAATATTACCGTCAGCACGTTCTGGCATGGCACGGCTCCGAGCAGCCCAAGTACTTCTTCTGCAACGGCTTCTACTATGATGCTGCAAATCCCGATTGGGCAAGCCCCGAAACCATGCTGGCTCGTCTGGACAGCTACATCCAGAAGATGTTTGAACGCTATGTCCAGTTCGACGATGTCATCCTCTCTTGGGACGTTGTCAACGAAGCCATCGACGATTACTCCGGCCAGATCCGTAACTACGAGGACTATCAGGTCAGCGAATGGGGTCTGATTTTCCGCCGTCCCGATCTGGATAACGATCCTGATGCCAGACTGCTTGCTGAATCCGCATGGGTTCGTCAGGCCTTCGAATCCGCTTACAAGTGGAGAGAATACTACGGCGGTCACTGGACGCTGTACTACAACGACTTCCAGGATTCCAACAAGCGCTACCAGCCCAAGATGGGTCAGACCATCAAGATGCTCCAGCCCATCTACGAAGCAGGCTACATTGACGGCTTCGGTATGCAGGGTCGCCTGTCCTATGCATATCCGTCCATTGACCTGCTCCGTCAGCACGTAGAGCTGGGTCTGACGGTTGCTAACGAAATCAGCTTCTCCGAGGCCGATATCCGTTCCGACTTCGAACCCAACCCCTACTTTGATCCCAACCGTCCTTCTACCCGCGTCACCGCTGATGATGTCCAGTGGCCTGAGAACTCCGGTTACTTCTCCCGCATCAGCTCCGACAACGGCAACACCTTCGATGTCAACAACTCCCCCGTCTACCGTAATCCCGAATGGGGTGTCGGCAGCCTTTCCGCACTGGCAACCGATCCCGAAATCATGACCAAGCAGGCTGACTTCGCTGCTGATGTCATGGATATCCTCCTTGACCATCATGAGCAGGTCGTTGCAGTTGCATGGGATGGCAGCAATGATGCCAGCACCTTCAACCGCACCACCGGCTGCCACCTGTGGGATCGCAACAGCAACGAGAAGTACTCCTTCTTCGCTGTCATTGGTGCTCCCAACCGCTACAAGATGCGCGAAGCCATCGCTGCTGGCCCCGCTATTTCCGAAGAAGCCAAGTATACCGCTGCCTCTTGGGCACCTTATGCTGCTGCTCTGGAAGAAGCTGAGGATCTGGTCGATGTCCGCATCTATGATCTTGACGGCGTGAACGCTGTTAAGGACGCTACCGCAAATCTGATTGCTGCAACCGAAGCTCTGGAAGAAGCTTCCGGCAGCGCTGAATATGTGCTCGTTGATGAGCTTGAGGCTGACCAGCAGTACATCATCGTTTCCGGTGACAAGTACGCTATGATCAACGGCGAGACCATCGGTGTCAAGGAAGTTACCATCGAAGACGGCAAGATCGTTTCCGAGATTACGCCCGATATGCTTTGGGACTTCTCCGAAGGCGTTTCTGAGCGTTCCGGCGGCACTCCCGGCTTCTTCCTCACCAATGGCGACAGTAAGCTCCTGTCCCGTGGCTCCGGCGGCGGTACGCTGAACACCAACACCTACGCTCCGGAAGACCTCGGCAGCCATGACTACTACGCATACTGGATGGCTCGTGACCTCGGCGATAGCAACATCGCTCTGTACGCTGGCAACATGAGCTCTACCTCTTCCTACTTCTCCACCGCTTACATCCTGTCCTGCGATGGCACCACCTTCAAGGGCGTTTCTCAGTCTCTGAGAACCCTCGATACCGGCCTTGCAGCGAACCCCCTCAAGTTCTACGCTACCGGCGTTTGCGCTCATGAGTATGAGGCTAAGGAAACTGTTGCTCCTACCTGTACCGAAGAAGGCTACACTCTCGTGGTCTGCGCTAAGTGCGGCAAGGAAAAGAAGGCCGATAAGGTCGCTGCTCTTGGCCACGACTGGATTGCCGGTGAGGTTACCGCTCCCACCTGCACCGAAGGCGGCTACACCGACTTCTCCTGCTCTCGCTGCGATGCTACCAAGCAGGATGCCAAGACCAATGCAACCGGCCACGTTTGGGACGAAGGTGTTGTAACGAAGGAAGCTACCGCTGATGAATTCGGCACCAAACTCTTCACCTGCACCGTCTGCGGCGAAACCAAGGAAGGCAAGATTCTGCCCACGACCATGCAGTTCGGCCCGACTGTGGTTGCTGATCCCGAATCCCCCACTGGCTACACCGTCAAGTTCGTCTATGAGAACGCTGACGCTAAGGAAGTTACCTTCGCTTGCGACTGCGGCCTCAAGAATGATGCTGATCTCACCGATAACACCCAGTACACA
>JAZRZL010000048.1:0-22784 GCA_045601345.1 Faecousia sp.
CCGTGATACCCTCAAATTGCGTACGGCTGCTTCGCATCCTTGCGCAATTTGAGGGTTTTGTTATGCTGCCAGATAATATTGTTTATGCTTTTCCATCGGTGTCAGAATGCCAAGATTTCGCTGTAGGCGCTTACTGTTGTAATAGTCGATGTATTTTTCAATCATCTGAACAAGGCTTTCATGGTCGGTAAAGTGTCTGCCGTAATAACGTTCCCGTTTTAGAATGCTCCAAAAGCCTGCCATGGGTCCGTTGTCTATGATCAACAGTGTTTTTTATTTCACTGTCTCTCATAAAGGGAGCATATCAATCTATGAATAATGAGGGGTTTTCAATATATTCGTAAGAAATTCTAAAAAAATAGAGAAACATATTACGTGCTTTCTGAAAGTTAGGGTTTAATATTTAAAAAATAGCAAAATGTACCCCTGCTCCGATGGAAAGGAGCAGGGGTACCGTGTTTATTTAGCTTCCGTAATGGAAGTATCTTTGTCGACCCAGCGGAACTTCGTTGGAAATTTCGACTTTATCCTTGTATTCATACCAGACGGTATCATTTTCATTGATGCCGGAAAGAATCTCTACATTTTCGCCGTCGGAAACGCCGGTTTCAACCTCTGTCATTGTGCCCAGACCGTTTTCCTCATCCCAAGAGCAGTAGACATAGGTTTTGCTCCCCTGATCGTGCAGTGCGCTAACGGGGATCGTCAGAATATTCTCATAGCTTTGCAGCGGCACCTCTGCCGAGGCATTCATGCCGGGAAGCATGGTATCCTCATACGGGAGGGTCAGGGTGACGGTAAACTTGCTGTTGCCGCCGGAATTGGTACCCTGATTGGAAATCTCTGTTACCACAGCATCAAAGGTGCGGCCGGGAAGGGCATCCATGGTCACATTGGCCTTCTGCTCCAGCTTTGCATCCAGAATATCCAGCTCATCAATCGTCATATCCAGATACATTTCATCACACGGGGTTACGGTAAGAATTTCCTTCTCACTGCTGGTGTATAGTGTAGCAACCTGCTCCTCCATGGGTGTTCCGCCGTAAGCATCATACAGCCCAGATTGGGAAAAAGCACTGCCTAAGCTGCCGTAACCCGCCAGATTACCGGGTATTTGGAAATATCCGCTGTAATTACCGTAATCACCATAAGGATTCGGATTGACTGGATAATTCGGATTGACCGGATTATCCGGATTGACTGGATTATCCGGATTAACAGGGTCATCGGGATTCACCGGATCATCGGGCACAGAAACCCGGACGATCCACACCAGCTCCTGAGTTTCCTCAGAATAAGCAAGGAGCAGTGTATCCCCCTCCGAAATATCGGAAAGGCTGCCCTGCTGCCACTGGCCATCGACAGCCAAGAATACCGGGGTAGCAGGATCGGGCGTATAGGTATCTGCCTCGGTCATGCTCTCCGGGGGAACATGAACTTGCAGATAGTCCTCTACCATCACGGGTGTCGGGCACATATTCATGGAAAATGCGCCATCGGCACAGGCCGTCACCGTTCCCACCATGTTGATATACTGTGCATCTGCCTCCCCTATGGGTGCATTGCTCAGGAAGACAAGTGCATAATTCTGCCCGGTTGCGGACAGAAGATATGGCTCGGTATCCTCAGGCAAGGTCACCATACCATCGGATTTTGCCTTCACTGCACCGTCCTGATACAGGACAAACAGCTCGGTCAAAATTTCCTCATACACGCGATGCTTTGCACAGAGAATCTGATATTCGGAATTATCCTCAGTATCCGACAGGGTGAACAGCTTTTCACCATCCGATACATCTTCACCGGCATCCACATACACCGATTCAATTACACCTGTATAGGCCGCTGCACGCCATTCGTTGTGGGCATGGAGCGTTCCACTGCCAAGGGTTGTACCGTTGGCAGCTTTGACCGTAACCGTGTCCTCCAGTGCCGCCGCATCATCGGGCAGGGTCACGCAGACATTGCCCGCCAGAGAGGATTCGACTATGCCGGTAATTTCCTCTCCATCGGGCAGCACGACCTGAACCTCGTCACCTGCGGAAACCGTTTTTTCGCAGGTGAATTCCAGCGCAAGCTTGCCATCAAGACTGATAATGGCCAGCGCACCGTGCTCCAGCATTACCTGCTGAACATTGTCTCCCGGTTTAGCGTAGACAGCCATCACTCTGCCGCCCGTCTGGGCAATCAGCTTGGATTCTGCCTCCTCATCGGCAACATTTTGCAACTGCTCATTTAAAGTATCAAGTGTTTTCTGCACATTGGCAACAGCCTCCATGATGCTGACCCGATCGGTTTTGGCAAGGCTCTGACCGAAGGTGACCATTTCGCCATCCTTGACCAAAAATTCGGTCAGCATGACGTTTTCCGGGATGCTCACAGAGACAGCATCCTGTGTACGCAAAGAGCCGCCGCCAGAATAGCTGGAGGTGATGCTTCCCATCTGCACTGTTGCGCGGGTAATGTCGGTGCTGTTGTGATCCCGCGCAGTACGCTGCTCCAGCAGGAAGGGAACAATCACCAGAATCGCCACAACAAGCAAAAGTCCCGCCGTCCAAAGGATGGATTTCAATTTACGTTTTTTCATCTTCACCCCTCCTTAGCCGTTATAGTGCAGCGCGTCAATGGGCTTCATTTTGGCCGCCTTATTGGCAGGATAGAGGCCGAAAATCAGTCCAATGAAGAAGCAGAAGGCCACAGAAATCCAAACCACATTGGATTGCAGCTTAAATTTCATGTCGATACTTGCCGTAATGACGGTCACGATACGCAAAATCGTCCACGACAGGAAGATACCAATCGCACAGCCGAACATACACAGCACAATCGCCTCAATCAGGAACTGGCGCAGAATCGTACCGCGGCTGGCACCGATGGCCTTGCGGATACCAATCTCGCGGGTGCGCTCCGTGACGGTGACCAGCATGATGTTCATAATGCCAATGCCGCCGACAATCAGAGAAATCGCTGCAATGCCGCCGAGCAGAATTGACAGAACGGAGGTAATTGAGCTCATCGCCTCCTCCAAAATATCCAGAGAGATCAGAGAATAGGCATCCTCATCCTCCTCAAAACGTGCATATAGCCGTTCCTCCAGCGCTGCTTTTGCATCCTCAATCAGCACCCCGTCGGCAGCGCTGGCGCAGAAGGTGGTCACATCCATGGAGGTTGTCGCAGACAGGCGCGGCAGGGTGGTGAAAGGAATATAGGCCATCCAAGAGCCGGCAGTCAGGAGCGTGTTCAGGTTTTCCTCATCATCCTCCAACACACCCACAACGGTGAATTTCATGCCATCCAGAGAAATTTCCTTGCCCATGCAGTCAGAATAACCGATCAGATCGTCTGCAGCCGCTTTATTGATTACGCAGACTCTGGTATGATTATCTACATCGGTCTTTTTCAGGAAACGACCTGCCAGAAGCTTCATGCCCTGAATGTCGTAATAATCGGCAGTCGTGCCGTAAATTGTGGCAGCGCCGTTCTCCCGCTGGTATTTTGCGGTGGCAGAAGAGACGGTATATGGTGCCATAAGACCAAGTGCGGGATCCTTTTCTGTCCATTCGGTCAGAACCTCGGGCGTAATGGGAGCACCCTTGTCATCCGATACCGTGACGGTCAGCAGGTCGGTGCCCAGACTGCTCACCGCATCGGTGACAGAATCTGTCGCACTGTTGACCAGACTGACCAGTACCACCAGTGCCAGAACGCCGATGACGATACCCAGCATGGTGAGCGCTGCACGCAGCTTATTGGAGCCGATAGAACGAAGTGCCATACGAAATGCTGTAATCATAGCTGCACCTCCGATACTTTACCGTCCAGAATATGGATGCTGCGCGGTGCCTGCTTTGCCACATGATTGTCATGGGTAATGAGAACAATGGTATTGCCCTGCGTGTGGAGTTCGCGGATGATATCCATAATCTCCTGACTGGTTTTGGAGTCAAGATTTCCCGTTGGTTCATCGGCCAAAAGTAGGCTGGGACGGGTCACAATGGCTCTGGCAATGGCAACTCTCTGCTGCTGGCCGCCGGAAAGCTCCGTAGGCAGATGCTTTGCTCTGCGGCTCAGACCCACACGCTCCAATGCCTCACGCACACGCTGCTGCCGTTCGCCACGGCGGACACCCTGATAAATCAGGGGCAGCTCCACATTTTCCTCAGCAGTCAGCTTGGAAATCAAATTGAAATTCTGGAAAATGAAGCCGATCTTCCGGTTGCGCACCTTTGCAAGCTCGTTTTCGGAATAGGCCTCAATCGGAATGCCGTCCAGACGGTATTCGCCGTCATCTGCCGTATCAAGGCAGCCGATAATGTTCATCAAGGTGGATTTGCCGCTGCCGGACGGGCCGATGATGCTGACAAATTCTTTCGGGGCGATGTGCATCGTAGCATGATCCAGTGCGCGGACGCGCTCCTCCCCAATCTGATAAACCTTGGAGATATCTTTGAGGTCAATCATCTGCCCACCTCCTCAGTTGCCACCGCGACCCGGCATTTTCCCTCCGCTCGGGAAGCCTCCCCGTCCACCAGATGGCATTTCAAATCCGCCGGATGGCATCTCAAATCCGCCGGAGGACATAGAGCCGAAGCCGGAGAAATTACCCCAGGGATTATTGGACTTCCGCTCGGTATAGTAAACCACATCGCCCTCGGAAAGGCCAGAAGCGATCTCGACATAATTAGAGCCTGTTAAACCTGTTGTTACTTCCTTCATGCCGCCGTATTCGCCCTTTTCCTCATCATAAGAGGTATAAACGAAGGAACTGGCACTGGTTTGATGCAGGGCATCGACAGGAATGATAATGGCATCCTCTACACCCTGAATGCGAATCACCGCCTCCGTATTCATACCAGCGAGCATTTTCTCCTGCTTATCCAGAAGAATTTCCGCGCTGTAGCTGGTGATGCCGAAGGAGCTGTCCGCACTCTTATTGACCGCGGAGACAATGCCCTCAAAGGTTTCTTCGCCAAGAGAGGAAACCGTAATCTCCACCTTCTGGTCAGGCTCCAGAGAAAGGATATCGGTCTCGTCCACACTGATGGAAATTTTCATCTGTCGGTCAGGAGAAATGACCGCAATCAATTGATCCTCCGACTCCTGCGCATAATACATATCCACTTCTGTATTCTCCGCATCCAAATCGGTGACAGAGCTGACGGAGCCGGAAATGGGGCTGAGCAATGCGCCATCATGGTAGAGGGTAAGCAGCTCCATAAGCGTTTCCTCCACCTCTTCCCTCTGGCGGAGAATGGCTTCATAATTGGCGCTGTATTCTGTATCAGAAAGGGTCAAAACGGTGGTAGAGGCTTTCACCTGATCGCCAACCTCAACATGAACCTTCTCCACTGTACCTGCAAAGCCGGTCACACGCAGAGGATTATGAATGCTCACCGCAGCACTTCCAAGTGCTTTGCCGTCTGCATCGGTAAGAGATACGGTATCTCCCTCCATGAGCGTCTCATCATCCAGAAGCACGGTGGCAGTTTGCCCAATAATCAAACTCACTGTGGCCTTTTCTTCCGTGCCATCGGGGAGAGTTGCGGTCAATGAATCGCCTTTTTTGAGGCTGCCGGCTTCAATTTCCGCCGCCATATAGCCATCGGCGGACAGGAGCATTAATGCCCCATTAGAATACATACACTGGGCTACAGTATCCCCTTTTGCGCAGTAAATGGCTTTCACGCGGCCAGCTACACCGGCCATAATTTTTTCAGAAACAGCATCATCCTCGGCATCGGAGAGCTGCTGATCAAAATCATTGAGCTGGGTCTGTACCTCGGACATGGCAGACAGGACGGAGGAAAGATCAAGATAGGCAATGATATCACCTTTTTCGACCTTCTCCTGTGCCTCCACGACAATTTCATCCACGCTGACATTGGCAGGAACGCTCAATTCTTCCAAGTCCACATCCTCCAGAATACCTTCCCCGGAGACGGTGGTGCTGACACTGCCAATCTGGGCGGCATAGGTAAGCACCTCGCTCTTTCCCTGAGAGAACTTGTTCTCCACCCGGCCACGCAGATAGAATATTGCGACAGCAATTGCTGCAAGGACGAATAACACAATAAGCAAGGTGGTCATCAGGATTCTCCTTCTGCGGCGCTTTTTACTCTTTTGCAGCGCCACAAACAGAGCATCATCCGGGTTCCCTTCAACTTTTTTCTTCTTCATGGGCAATACCTTCCTTCCGAGGTTGAATAGAATCTTTAAATAGTATACACTGCGAAGCTTAAACATCCCTGAAATATTGATGCTAAAAACAGAGAATTATAGTACACCCCCCGCTTTCTTTTCCGGGAAAGCGGGGGACGCTTTGCATTAAAGAACTTTGGCAAGAAAATTTTTCAAGCGGGGGCTTCTGGGATTGGCAAAAAGCTCCTCCGGGGTATTCTCTTCTACGATTTTACCCTCATCCATAAAAATCACACGGCTGCCAACTTCTCTGGCAAAGCCCATCTCGTGGGTAACGACCACCATGGTCATGCCAGATTTGGCCAAATTGCGCATAACCTCAAGCACTTCTCCGACCATCTCCGGGTCAAGCGCGGAGGTCGGTTCATCAAACAGCATGACCTCCGGCTCCATGCAAAGCGCACGGACGATGGCAACACGCTGCTTCTGACCGCCGGAAAGCTGGTTGGGATAGACATCCGCTTTCTCCAAAAGACCAACACGCTTGAGAAGCTCCTTGGCCTTGGCCTCTGCCTCCTCGCGGCTCTTATGTAAAAGCTTCGTAGGACCGAGGGTCATATTTTTGAGGACGGTCATATGGGGGAAAAGATTGAAATGCTGGAAAACCATACCCATCTTCTGGCGATGGAGGTTGATATTGCACTTCGCATCGGTGATATCTACCCCTTCAAAGGTGATTACACCATCGGTGGGGCGCTCCAAAAGGTTCAGGCAGCGAAGGAACGTGGATTTACCGCTGCCGGACGGGCCAATCACGACCACGACCTCCCCCTTGTGAATATCGCTGGATACGCCGTCCAGCGCCTTCACTTCACCATCGCGGAAATATTTTCTCAGTTCCTTCACGGAAATCAGTACATCAGTGGTCACTGTTACGCAGCCTCCTTTCCAGCTTGCCTACCAGCCAAGTGAAGAAAATGACCATTACTAAGTAAATCAGGGCAACAGCAATCAGCGGCATGAAGGCAGAATAGGTGCGGCCACGGATGATGTCACCGCCCTTGGTCAGATCAATAACGGAGACATAACCGGCAACGGAGGTCTCCTTCAAAAGGACGATAAATTCATTGGCCAGTGCGGGAAGCACGTTTTTCAGCGCCTGAGGAATGATGATGCTGCTCATCGTCTGGGAGAAATTCAGACCCAGAGAGCGACCCGCCTCAAACTGTCCGGCATCAATGGACATAATGCCGCCACGGATGATCTCGGCTACATAAGCACCGGAGTTGATACCGAAGGCCAGCATGGCAATGGCAACACCGTTATTGGAGGAGGCAAAAATAATGTAGTAAATGATCATTAGCTGGACAACCACAGGGGTGCCGCGAATGACGGTGAGGTAAAGCTTGCAGAACCAGTTCGCAATACACAGGAAGAATTTGCCGATGCCGGGGCGCATATCGTCATTGTTCTTATCCCAGGTGGAGCGCACAATGGCGATAATGACACCAATGACAATACCGAGAATCACGGCAGCAAAGGTAATCTGCAAGGTATTGCCCAGACCCTGTGTAAGGTACTTCCAGCGATCGCCCTCAACAAAGTTCAAAATGAACTGTTGTTTCAAATTTTCGAATGCCTCCAAAAACCACAGCTTCAAATTTTCAAGCATAGATTCCCTTCCTTTTCTCTTATCTTAAAAACAAAGGGCGGTGCGAAGACCGCCCTTTGTTAAAAAGCAATGCTTACTAGCCGTTGTTGGCGGCCACAAAAGCCTTGGCTGGCTCGTTGTCGATGATGACGCAGTCCACCTTGCCGGTGAGCAGAGCCTGAACAGCATCAGCGCCCTTGTTGTAGCGCTGGATGGTGGCAAGACCTTCCTCCTCAAGATCGCTGGTAGCATAGATGTCACCAGTGGTACTGCTCTGCACACCGATACGATGATTAGCGCCCTCGGCAAACAGATCATCAACCGTGGTAATCTTGGAGTCTTCGGTGACGATAACCACCTGCACACCGGTAGCGTAGCTGTCGGAGAAATCAACGTTCTTTAAGCGGTCTTCGGTGACAGTCATACCGGCCATGCCCATGTCAATCTTACCGGTGCTCACAGCGGTAATGATGGAATCAAAAGCCATGTCCTCAATGACCAGCTTCATGCCCAGCTTGTCAGCAATAGCAGCCGCGATTTCAGCGTCAATACCGACAACGGCATCAGCCTCGTAGTATTCATAGGGAGGGAATTCGGCGTTGGTGCCCATAGTCAGGGTGGGAGCATCTTCCGCAACGTTTTCCTGGAACTTCAGGCCGGAATCAGTGCCTTCGATGTACTTGGCGATAATCTTGCCGGCAGTGCCGTCAGCGATCAGCTCATTGAGTGCAGTGTTGACCTTGCTCTGGAGGTCGGTGTTGCCCTTCTTGAAGGCGATGGCGTAATCCTCTTCTGCATAAGCCGTGTCGAGGATCTTGAGGTTGACTTTCTTGCTGCTGCCGCAGCCAGTGAATGCTGCTACGATAAAGGTCAGAACCAGCAGCAGAGCGATAAACTTTTTCATGATGTTACTCCTTCACTACTATGCGTATATTTTTTCGCTATTATTGAGTTTAGGATATTATATATCAGTTTATATTCATTGTCAATGGTTGAAAATACGATATTGTCAGGTTTTCGCAGAAAATATTATGCACTTTATGCAGTATATTATATGGCAGCATTGTACCTTTAGAGGTAGCCTTTAATAAACGCCCGAAAGTCCATCCGCAATTCCCAGCAGCAGGATACCCAAAAATGCCAGTCCCACACAGGCATACTGCCGCAAGGGCAGCTTCTCCCGCAGAAATACCCGCGACAGCAGCACTGACACCATGCAATACGAGGCAATCATGGGGGCAGCCACCACGGCATTGCCTCCGATCACATGAACATAGGCAAACTGTCCTGCCGTCTCAAACACAGCGGCAATCAGGCGATAGGCGTTGCGTCCGCGCTTTATAACAGGCTTCTCCCCTGTCCTGGAGCCGCACAGGGCAAGGAAAATAATCAGCACAATAGCCACAAGGAAGAAGGTCAGCTCATAGGCGGTGTTGCCTACCTCCTCAATGGTATCCTCCGTGACATTGACAAGCCAAGTAGAATCCATGGACAGGCAGGGATCGTCAAGGAAGGTGCCCAGCGTATCAATGACACAGTAGCCGATGGGCAGGAAAAAGGCCAGCGCACCAACGCGGTATTTCCGTTCCGCCTCATCCTTTGCCGCATCCAGCTCCCGCTTCTGCTTTTCAAAAACGCCCAGCAAAAAGACACCCAGACAGCAGGCCGCAATCCCCAGCCAGACCAACGGCGATTCCGGCATCTCACCCAAAATGACAATGCCCAGAATACAGGCCAGCGCCCCCGAGCAATTCTGCACCGGGGAGCTTACTGACAGCTCCAGATAGCGAAGCCCCCAATAGCCCAGCACCATAGAGCCGATGTACATCCCGGAAACCGGCAGATAACGCAGAAGGTTGCGCCAGTCAAAACCGATTTTTCCGAACAAAAGCGTGTAAAAAGCATGAAGGCCAAAGACCACACCGACAAAAATCGTGGTTTTTAAATGGCTGTATCGGTCGGTCTCCTCCGCGCCCAGCTTGTAAAACATATCCGCGCAGCCCCAGCATAGTGTTGCGGCAGCGGCAATCCAGAACCAGCTCATTGTGCAACCCTCTCCGGCAGTGCAGTCAGTCCTGCATCCAACATTTTTTGTAGGCTCATCAAAATACCCAGCTTGGCATGATACCAAGTCAGGCCGCCCTGAAAATACACGGCATAGGGTTCCCGGATGGGGCCATCCGCCGACAGCTCAATGGAGCTGCCCTGCACAAAAGCGCCTGCCGCCATGATCACCTCTGCATCATACCCCGGCATCGCCCATGGCACGGGAGTCACATAGCTGTCCACCGGGGCAGCAGCCTGAATGCCCTTGCAGAAGGCAACCATAGCCTCTTTGGAGCCAAGCTCCACTGCCTGAATGATATCATGGCGCGGTGCATCGCCTGTGGGGATGACCGTGAAACCAAGCGTCTCATAAATATTGGCGGCAAAAATCGCACCCTTCAAAGCGCCGGCCGTGACCGTCGGGGCAAGGAACAGCCCCTGATACAGCGCCGGAAGCAGACCCAGATTGGCACCGACTTCCTGCCCCAGACCGGGTGCAGACAGGCGATAGGCACAGCGCGCAACACATTCCTCGGTGCCGCAGATATAGCCGCCAACCGGGGCAAGACCGCCGCCGGGGTTCTTAATGAGAGAACCGACCACCATATCGGCACCGAAATCACTCGGCTCCTGCCGCTCGACAAATTCGCCGTAGCAGTTATCCACCATGCACAGCACACCAGGCTTGCACTTCTTGCAGAAGGCAATCAGCTTTCCCAGCTCTTCCGCACCATAGCTGGGGCGGCTGGCATAGCCCTTGGAGCGCTGAATGGTAATGAGCTTTGTTTTTTCCCCGATGGCCTTTTCAATGGCAGGATAATCAAAGCTGCCATCCGAAAGCAAATCCACCTGCGCATAGGTGACACCGTACTCCTTCAAGGAGCAGCGGCTATCCCGGATGCCGATGACCTCCTGTAAGGTATCATAGGGCAGACCCATCGGAGAGAGAACCTCATCTCCGGGCAGGAGATTGGCAGAAAGCGCCACCGCTAAGGCATGGGTGCCGCAGGTGATCTGCGGGCGCACCAGTGCAGAGGGTGTGTGGAAAATATCCGCATAAACCTTTTCGAGCTTTTCGCGCCCAACATCATTATAGCCATAGCCGGTCGTTGCGGCAAAACAGGTCGCGTCCACCCGATTGGCCTGTAGGGCGGCAAGCACCTTCATTTGATTATATTCTGCGGTTCGATCAATTTCCGTAAAACGATCCGCAAGCTTTTCGCATATTGCTTCACCGAAAGCCAGTACCTCGGCAGAGATTCCCAGCGATTCATACATGGATTCCAGTTTCATCATAAATCTCCCATAAATCGTAATATGACGATGATACAATATGTTTTTTGCGCTGTCAATGCATCTATGAAAGAAACTTTTTCTTTTCGAAATAATCCAACAAAAAGCTGGCTGTATTTCCACATTTTTCTATATGAAATAACAATTTCATCTTTTTTCTGTCCAAAAAGAAAAAACAGCGGTTGAATCCTGCTGAAAAAGCTGTTATAATATTATGTAACCTTGCGCATCCATGCACCTTATGGTGCTCACTACATATAAGGAGCTGAATCTGAATGTATTGTAAACAATGTGGCCGTGAATTGTCCGACCAGGCGATTTACTGTCGTTACTGCGGAACCCGCTGTGCAGACGAAGGCGTAGAGCCTGTCCTCCCCACGCCGGAAAAGCCCAAGCGCAGGTGGTTGCTGCCTATCATTCTCGGTCTGGTGGCTCTGTGCATTCTCGCTGCAATCATTATCTGGCTGTCCGGCAGCAAAGCTGCCCCGATAGAACCCGTAAATGATCCCACCGCCGTTGAAGATACCGAACAGGAACCTGATCCCGTCAACTACACCCTGAAAATCACTGGTAAGGCAGAAGCGAATGTTGGAGAGAATATCATCCTCAACGTTGACATCTCGCCTTTACCTACCATTTTAAAGTACGAATGGATCTCCAGCGACACAACAGTGGCCACTGTAAATGACGGCACTGTCACCGCGCTCAAGCCGGGTAAAACGGTCATTCATGCCTCGTTCACACTGAACGATGGACAGATTCTAGAGAAGGACTTCCCCTTCACCGTTGCAGAACCGCCCGTAGAATATACCGCTGTGCTTGAACCTGAGGCTCTGGAGCTTGCCGCCGGCAGCGCGGAGAGCTTTGCTGTGGTCATTACCGCCGATCCTGCGCAGGAGGAGATCAATGCCACCACCGAGTGGAAAACCTCTGATCCCAAAATCGCCGCTGTGTCCGAAGGCCGCATACAGGCCGTTGGCGAAGGCGAGGCTGTGATTACCGCCCTTGTCAGCCTCCCCACAGGCAAAACCATCCATCTCACGGGTAAGGTCATTGTCACACCCGCCCCACAAGCCGATCCCCCACAGATTCCCGAAAATTCGTCCGGCTCTCAGAGCCAGTCTGGTTCTCAGAGCAGTCAGGGCAGCCAAAGCGATCCGGGCAGCCAAGGCGATCCGGGTAGCCAAGGCAATCAAGGCAGCCAAAGCGATCCGGGTAGCCAGAGCAATCCGGGCAGCCAAACCGACCCCACGCCTACGCCTCCACCCACCTATCCGGAAGGGGAAGCTTTGATTACCACGGAAGACTACCTGATCTCCAACAGCTCTACCGCCTTCATCACCGTTGCCTCTCTGCGTGAGCTGACCACGGAACAGCTGATTATCGCCCGAAATGAAATCTTTGCCCGCCATGGCCGCCGCTTCATGCTGGACTGGCTGCGCGAATATTTTGAAGGCAAGAGCTGGTACGAAGGTACCATTGACCCGGAGGTCTTTGATGTGGATCTGGATCAGTATTTTAATACGTATGAATATGTAAATGTCGCCCGTATTCAGCAAATTGAAGCAGAACGCGAGGACTGAGCCATCTATGTGCGAACAATTTACCATCCGATTTGCGCGGCCGGAGGATACCGATGTCATTCTGCGCTTTATTCGGCTGCTGGCAGAATATGAGCATCTGGCTGATCAGGTCGTTGCAACGCCGGAGCTGCTCAGACAGTGGATTTTCGAGAAGCAAAAGGCAGAGGTTCTGCTGGCAGAGGTTGATTCGCAGACCATCGGCTTTGCGCTGTTCTTCCATAATTTCTCCACCTTTCAGGGGAGAGCGGGAATTTATCTGGAGGATTTGTTCGTCCTGCCTGAATTCCGCGGCAAGGGCTATGGAAAGGCGCTCCTCCGCCGTCTGGCACAGCTCACGCTGGAGCGTGGCTGCGGACGGCTGGAATGGGTTTGCCTCGACTGGAACCAGCCAAGCATTAACTTCTACTTATCTATAAACGCACAGCCCATGTGCGATTGGACCATCTATCGCCTCTCCGGCAATACCCTCCAAGCCATGGCAGAATAAAAAACTTCGGGATCTGCTTGCCAGATCCCGAAATATATGTCAGGAGAATTCTATGAACGAACAACGCGCAACCCAAAATCCTATGGGTTTCCTCCCCGTCCCCAAGCTGATGATTTCCATGGGCGCACCGATGATGCTGTCCATGCTGGTACAGGCACTTTATAATGTGGTTGACAGCCTGTATGTCTCCCATATTCCCGATACCGCCGCCATTCTCCACGCCGGAGATAAGGCCGTCAGCGCACTGGCGCTGGCCTTCCCCATCCAACTGCTTATCACCGCCCTGTGCGTCGGCACGGGGGTTGGCGTGAATGCAGCACTATCCAAAAGCCTCGGTGAGGGCAATCGGAAGCAGGCAAGCCGCATTGCGGGTAACTCCGTGGTACTCAGCTTTGTCTATTTTATCATCATTGCCGCCTTCGGCTTCCTCGGTACCCGCTGGTACATCGGCACACAGACTAAAGATCCCGTCACCCTGCAATTCGGCAGCGATTATCTTCGCATCCTCACCGTTTGGTCGCTGGGTGTTACCGGCTATATGTGCTTTGAAAAACTGCTCCAATCCACTGGAAAGACCACCTGCGCCATGATCGGGCAGCTAGTCGGTGCCATTACCAATATCATCCTCGACCCGTTCTTCATTTTTGGTTGGTGCGGCATTCCCGCTATGGGTGTTGCCGGTGCCGCTGTGGCTACCGTTATCGGCCAGTGGGCTTCGTGGTTTGCTGCAATGGGGCTTCACTTATGGAAAAACAAGGAATTGGAGAGCCGCCTTTCCATGCTCAAGCCAGACTTCCAGATTATAGGCAGAATTTTCACTGTCGGCGCTCCGGCTATTGCCATGCAGGCGCTAACCTCGGTCATGACCTATGGAATCAACCGAATCTTAGCCACCATCTCTGACTATGCCATCACCGCCTACGGCATCTACTTTAAGCTGCAAAGCTTTATCTTTATGCCCGCCTTCGGCCTGAACAATGCCTCTGTACCCATCATTGCCTTTAACTACGGCGCACGGGAGAAAAAGCGTATTCGGGATGCCATTTTCAGCGGTTTGGTCTTCTCCTGCGCCATCATGCTGGTCGGCACCGGACTGCTGCAAATCTTCGCACAGCAGGTGGTCGGCTGGTTTGCCGTATCGCAGGGAGCTGCCGATCTGTGCGTGATCGCACTGCGGATCATCACCCTCGGTTTCCTGTTCGTGGGTGTCAACATCATTTTACAGGGTGCTTGTCAGGCGCTTGGCAACGGCGTTTATTCCCTGCTGATCTCTTTGCTCCGCATGATTATCGTTGCCCTGCCAGTTGCATGGCTTCTGTCTCGGCAGCCCAATGCCCAGAATATCGTCTGGCTGGCCTTCCCTATCGCCGAGGTCGCCTCCTGCATCCTCGCCGTTACCTTCACCATCAGCCTGTACCACAAACGTACAAAATCCATGGATTTAACTCTGTAAATATAGAACGCTCCAAAAACGGAGCGTTCTTTTTTCACCTATTTCCTAATTTTAATTCACGCGACCCGTAAGGGTCACGACTGTATTCCTTTTCTCCAACGACATAATCATCAAAATTTCAATCCACGTGACCCGTGGGGGTCACGACGGCAAACATAGACAAAAAACTTTTAGGTTTTTGTCTATATCTGCGAAAATGTTCCTTTTCTGCCGTTGTATGCGGCTGGAACAAATAAGAATGCTGTGGGATGTCCGTATTTTCCTGCTGTTTTTCAGTGCGAACATCCCCGTAAAATCGTGGGAGCTTGGGGTTCGCTATATGGTTAGGAGGCCTTCCGGCTCATAACCGGATTTCGCGCCAAAGTGCTCAATCTTATTCTGATACTTGTCTCCGAGGTAATAAAACCGCAAAGAATCTTTCTCCTGATCCATGATATCGCACAGCTTAGCTTGCAGCATCCTGCATTGCGCGGCATCCAGCAGGCACTCAAATACGGAATTCTGCACTCTCTGTCCATAATTGACGCATTGCTTTGCGATTTTTCGCAGACGCCTTTGTCCGGCGGCATCCTCGGTATTGACATCGTAGGTGATTACAACCAGCATAGAGACCTCACTTCCACAAAAACGGCGGATAGGCATCCAGATCATCCCGCAGATATCGCGCCAGAAGGAGCGCCTGCACATAGGGAACAAGACCCCATGGCAGCTTTTCCTTCAGGAACGGGTGCGTGATCTGGGTCTGCTTTTTCTGCTGCCAATGCTGGAGGAAGGTTCGTCTTCCTGCATCCGTCAGGAGTACGGCACCGTTTTCTTGGACTTCAAAATCTTTTTCCGAAAGGATTCGATCATTAATCAGCGTCAGGACGAAGCGATCTGCAAAGCAGGGGCGCAGCTCCTCCAGAAGGTCTTGGGCAAGGGAGGTTCTTCCGGGGCGGTCGCGGTGCAGGAAGCCCACGTAGGCATCCAATCCCACGGCCTCCAGCGCAGAGGCGCAGTCATTGCCGAGCAGCGTATAGGCAAAGGACAGTAGGGCATTGACCTTGTCAATGGGCGGGCGGCGATTACGGCCATGGAAGAAAAATTGTTCCTTATTGCGCAGGATCATGTCATCGAACACGCTGAAATAGGCCGATGCGGCTACGCCCTCCAATCCACGCAGGGAATCCAGAGAGATTTCCTCAGAAATATCGGGCAGGAGTGCCTGAAGCTGGATGGAAGCGGAAGAAAATTTGGCCTCGTCAATGCGCATGGCATGGTCGCGGCGGGTACGTTCCATGCTCCAGCGGGCATTATAGACCTTGCCGAAGATGAAGCTCCGAGCAATCCGGCAGCTCCATGCGGGATCATCAGCAGCGCGGTATTGCATCCGCCGCAGGAGAACATTGCCGTGGCTTTCGCCGCAGGCTCTGGCAAGGAATCTCCCTGTAGGGGTGCAGAAGGACAGGCCAATATTTCGCTTGGCACACGCGCCCATCAGAGCAGGGGATGCTCCGGCATAGGAAAACATGATAATGGATTCCAGTGTGTGCAAGGGAAAGCGTCCGGCAACCACCTCACCCTTTTTGACAACGATGTTTTCGCCATCCCGTGTGGCGTAGGCATCCTCGGAGGTGATGAAGAGGGTGTTGTAAAGATGTCTCATGGCTGATCCTCCCATGCAGCGCGAAGGTATTTGCCCACATCCTGATGCTTCATCAGGGCGGGAAGGCACAGCTCCTTGAGAGAGCAGGCGGCACAGCCCTTTGAGGGCTTGACCTTGGGGGTGCTGCCCCGGCGATAAAGCTCATGCATTTGGGTAAGGAGGGATGTGACCTCCTCCCGAAGCGCCGGAGAGAATTCCACACGCTGACGGCGGCGGGTCTCGCCATAGAAAAGAGCACCTTCGGGGATGTCACACAGAAGCATTTCCTCCAAACACATGGCCTGTGCACAGAGCTGGAGCATATCCGCATTCCCGTCCTTGGGCGCACCGCGCTTGTACTCCACGGGATAGGGATGCCATGTCCCCTCGCGTCCGGCAAGGGGAACCCCATCGGGAGAGCGGCGGAATTCCACCACATCGCATTGCCCTGAAATGCCCAGCTTCCGGGAGCGTAGATAGATCCCACGTACCGTTAGAATATCCCCGCGAAGCTCGGAGAAACCAACATCGTGCGCATTTTTGTGCATCAGCTCCCCATCCGTGGTACGAAAATTCTCCGCCCACTGCTGCTCTATGTGAATCAGTCCCCATTGCCGCCGACAAAAGGCAAAATGCTGTATCCCCGAAAGCTGAAGCAGCTCGTCATCCTCATACAGCTTCATTACATCCGTCTACAGGTCACTCCGGCGGGCAGAGCAGCCTCGTTAACCGTTACCTGATAATCGGAATATGCACGGGGAACGGTAACACCTTCGTTCTTCTTAACAGTTACCAGTTCAAAGAGCTTATGCGCCGGAGCGTTGCCAAGCTCAGAATCATGCTTAAAGATGATCAGTTCACGAACTGCCATCTTGCCGCGGGCTGCGGAGTGATCCATCTCAAACATATTGAGAATGGCCTGCCACAGCAACTCCAGGTCTTCTTCGGAGAATCCTGTCGTTTTCCGTGCTAAATTGGCAGAAATATAGCCCTCAACTCGGTACAAACCATAGGGAACAATATATTTTCTGCCCATTTCTGTCCCCTTATTTTCGGCATCGGCCTCCGTGGTAATGGCAACACGGGTGATCGTCACCTCCTGTGGCACAATGGGGTCAATGCTTCTTGCAAATCCGAGCTGCACAGGGCCGCGAACCTGACCGCAATTCAGAGCACCCTTCACAAAGGTAGTCATAACCGCACCGAAAGCACGAATATCAAAGAATTTCTGGCACATATAGTCACGAAGCTTACGATCCAGCTCGGGGTCTTTTTTCTTCATATCCTTGAGTGCCTTTTCCTCTGGGGCAACATTTGCTGCTTTGCAAGCTTCTGCGTCGGAGCGATTTAGGGGAACGCCATCCTTGATATAAATGCCGTAGCCTTCCTCGCCTTCCTTCACTGCTTCCACATAGTTGCGGATTTTGCGCTTCAAGCACACATCAGTCACAATACCCAAGCCGCTTTCCGCATCCAAACGGGGCATATTGCCTGCATCGGGATCACCATTGGGATTGCCATTCTCCACATCGAACAGCACAACAAATTCATAACGATTCTTGATAGCTTCCATTTTTATTCTCCTTTCTTCGTAAAACGCTTCTGTGTTTGATGATAGTAGCCAAGTTGGAATGCACCCTGCTCTGGCAATATCATGCGGGCAGGGAATCCTTCTTCCAATTTTCCCATGAGTTCGGACAGTTGACTATCCAGATAAATTCGCTGTCCCTGCTCAAGCTTACGTAAATGCTTCTGTGCCAAATTGATCAGGTTGGGGAAAATCGCTGCCGGTGTCGCTGATGCGGATGTAAAGTACTTATCGCGGATGGTTGCGTTTATGCCCGGGAGAGCCGTTTCCTGAATTTGTTCCAGCAGAGAAAACATTCTTCCAAGCACATAGGGAGTATTGTTCGATGTTTCATTTAATGCCACAGTCAAAACCTCCTCCGGGCATTTCTCTGTTTTGTTTTTCATATAATAAGCCTTAATCATTGCGGCTTTTGCGTAAGAAATATCATGCTCCGCACGAATGCGCAGTGTAATAGCGTTGATGAGCGTTGCCGGGTAACGTGTACCGCACAGAATTGCACGCAGCATTTCACCGCTGAGCTGAGGTGATGGTGATTTGTCTCTGGAATTCTGGTTGACCGTTTCTTTCATGAGTTTCCATAACGGCAGAAGCTCATATCGTTCAAATGAGGGCTTTTGAATTGTCAGTCGGAAATAATGTTCATTCAAATTCTCCATCATTTTGCCAAAGGTGTTCTGAAGGAAAAAACGAACAGAAAGGCGCGCCGCATTGGGAGAAATTCCAAGAACAAAGAATTGCATATTGGGTGAGAGCATGGTTTCGTTCCATTCGGCCAGTTCTCCATGAGATAGCTTATCAAGTACAGACCGAATCGTACTTTGATCTTCTGCCTCACCGCCGGATAGTACGCCCATAACAGCCTCCTGATAAGCTTCCTCACCGCTTTGCGGCCAACACAAAAGCATGGTGTCACCCATGGTAGTGCGGTGCTCATAATCGGAAATCAGATAATTCAGCGCTGTCGTATAGGCAAACGCCGCATAGCTGCCAATCGGCGCATTAATATTTTGCTTGCGGTCATAAGACTCGAATGCTTTTTCATTAAAGGAAACCAGAGCTGCACCGCTGGACTGTGCTCCGGGAACACCCTTAATTGCGGGATGTATCGCTTGCGGAATTGCTGGTTCGCCGGTAATCAGGCAGCGCATTGGTGATCCTTCCTTTTCTGTATCATAGTGCCGCTGCCATGCGCCGCGAACAGCGCTATCCTCGGTGACAGATTCGCCGTCATACCAGAAAATCAGATTGGAGCCGTCCGTGATTTTTTCCCAGTACTCCGCCACTTCCGAATCCTGCTGTGCCTCTTCTGGCTGCCAAATCTCAAAGAAACGGCAAAGAGCTTCCGCAGCGGGAGAAGAAACATCAGCTAAGACGGTTTTATGAAGAGACTGGCAGGCTTCAAAACATTCAATTGCGCGTTTTTTTGCTTTTTCCCGTTTCTTTTCATCTGCTTCAAGTTCTGCACTTGGGTCAATACCAAGGATGTATTTTGCGTTGTCACACAGGAAATTGGCACTCACATTTACAGAACGCTTCACCGGCTTGGGAACCAGCATTTTTCTCGGCACCCATTTTGTTTTCTTCTTATCCTGCACCTCATCCAAAAGGGGATAAATACCGTCAATGGTACCATCATCATTCAGTTCTATTGCATAGCTGACTTTTTCAATACTCCATCCGGGTCTACCGACCTTTCCAAGGTCGGCAAGATGCTCATAATAGGAGGTCAATGCTTGCAGAATCATCGAAGTACCTCCTTGCTGTCTGGTGCAGGAACATGAACTACACCGTTTTCCAACCGTGCATGGAAGAACATGGGCATAATGTTCGTTGTGTCCGAGTAGTCCATATCATAGAGCATAAAACCGAGATCGCGGGTTTCCGGGATAGTTGGAACAGTTGTGCTTGGCCATTCCCGGAACTGTGCGGGAAACTCCCTAGTACCGAAACATGGCTGATGATAACACTGACCCTTTGACAAACGGCGGCGCATCATTTCGCAGAATTTGCCGGGGTTGTCCGAGGGAGAAGCCTTGTCGGTCATCTCAAAATGTGCCTCTACAACATAATGTACATCTCGGAGCACCATTGCCGCACGTTGCTGAATATCCGCAGACGTATAGATTCCAAGCTCACCCTTGCCTCGCTGCATTACCGTTTTGACATTTGAGGCAGATATTTTACTTTTTACCTCATTGCGGCGAATATTTGTAAATTGGATTGGCGAAAGAACATAGATTTTATCTATGACCCATCGCAACCCTGAATGCCAGAAAATTGCTTCCAGCATTCCCCGTGCGGCGGATGGTGTCAAAACTTCATAGCTGACGCGTTCCACCTTCATCTCTGGGCGCGTAATGCAGGCATTTGACCCCCAAAACTCAACCCTTACAGCCATATGGATTTCCCCCTTTCAAATAATCCATGCCTGCCCAGAATCCACATCCATGGTCAGGCCTGTTGTCTCCTGATAATAATCCAGTCGTGTCAAAATGGCATCGCCGGAGGGCAAAACCTCCAGTGCGCCGGATTTCTTCAATGCAGAAAAATGATCTGGATAGACAGATACGCCGTACTGCCCGAGTTTGCGAAACAGATTGCGGGAAAGCTCGCCTCGGCGCAGCTTTTCAATTAACTCTGCACCCTCACCATCGGGAATATAAACGGTGCTGGTTGGAGATTCAATCAATTGAAATTGCTCTGCAATCTGCTTAAAGGGATACAGACAACCCACAATACCCCTTTCAATTGCAAGTAGGATACCCTTCCTGTCCAAAGCATCTGTGCCTTTCAAGGTGCGATAAAAGCGGAAATATCGTTCGATTGCCTCCGGCATATCGGGCTGCGGGTATTTCTTCCAGATTCTCTCCGCAGACTTTGCATTTTGCTCGATCATTCGTGGAACTTTTTCCTCTGTTTGGAACACCGTTACAACGCTATCCTCCGAAGCAGCCATGCCCTCGCGGTTGCATCGTCCGGCTGTCTGCAAAACAGAGTCCAATCCTGCTTCCTCACGGAACGCACAGGGAAAGTCCAGGTCAACGCCCGCTTCAATCAAGCTGGTAGAGATGACCCGACATTCCTTGCCGGATTCCAGCCGTTCCCGGATTTCTGTAAACAGAGCCTTGCGGTGTGCGGGATAGAGCAGCGTGGTCAGGCAATAGCTTCCTTCCTTGGGAAGTCCGGCATAAAGCTCCTGTGCAGTCTTTCGGCGGTTCACCACACAGAGCACCTGCGGTTGCGCACTCAATTGTTCCGAAATCTCTTCATAACTGCTTTCGATTCGGCGATACGTTACGCGACGAAGCTGCGCAAAAGCTTCCTCTCGCTCTGGATATAGCTCGCTGATGCTCAACCCGTAATCTGCAAAATATTTGTCCAGTGCGGGCTGGGTGGCTGTACACAATACGGCTGTTGCCCGATAGTTTTTCACAAGCTCTGCAATGGCTCTGACACAGGGCATCAGATACGGCAACGGCAACGCCTGTGCCTCGTCAAAAATAATGACGGAATTTGCAATGTTATGAAGCTTTCGACATTTAGAGGTGCGATTTGCATACAGGGATTCGAAGAACTGAACTGCTGTAGTAATAATGATCGGCATATCGTAATTCTCGGCAGCAAGCATCCGGCGATAATCCAAATCATTCTTTTCGTCATAGACAATACCAGAATGGTGCTCAAGAATGTTTCCTTTTCCGAGAATCTTTCCAAAAACATATGCTGTCTGATCAATAATTGAAGTATAGGGCACGACAT
This sequence comes from Faecousia sp., assembly GCA_045601345.1. GTDB lineage: Bacteria > Bacillota > Clostridia > Oscillospirales > Oscillospiraceae > SVMC01. The sequence continues at coordinate 21,626 of JAZRZL010000048.1, forward strand.
AAATCACGCGATCCATCCCGTTCTCCACCGCATGATGCAGTGCGAAGGAAAGAGATGAGAGCGTTTTCCCTCCACCTGTGGGTACCGTCAGGGAGTAAAGACCCGGTTTCTTAATACCTGCCTCTTGACACTCACGCAGAATTTTGCAGCGGATGCGGTTCAGGTCGTTTTTTGGTGGGAAGAAGCGGCCAGTGTGCTCATCAAGTTTAGCACAAAGTGATGCTATAGCAGCTTTAGAGCCACGAGGCTTCTCCCCCTGCATAAAGCGCTCTGTATCCAAATAATCCGCATCCACAAGGCAGGAAAACAGCATCCGCGTGTAAAACTGCTGTGTGAACAGGTCACCGTGATCTACAAATGCTGGCACACCATTTCGCGGCAATAAGACCTCATTCTTCCACGCCTCGCAGTTGGGGAGATTTTCTCGCTTCAACCGTCCGTGCAATGTAGACATTTCGCGGTTGTCGGTCTTACTGCCGCCATCTGGAATTCCGGCATGATGTCCCGCAATGACAAAGGATGCCGGAGTCGGATAACCAATGGCCTTCGCACCTGCCGTGGAATGATCTACATGACGTGGTAATTCAGGATGTTCAATATGCTCCTGAAATTCATCAGAGTATTTTCCAATATCATGGAGCATCCCAACAAATTCTCCGTCTGCCTCCGCACCAAATTTTGATGCAAATCCCTTTGCCAGCTTTGCTGTTTCCTCTAAATGTTCTAATACTGTTTGGGATACCGCACATCCGTTCTCATAGCGGGTGTGCGCAATATAAATTTTCATTTCAGCACATCCTTATCTAAATAAAGAATAACATAAATTTCAAATAATGTCAACAACATTTTTCAGTGTAATATAAATGATAATAAAATCTATTATTGATTTGTCGTGCATTTACTGGTATAATCTTTTTGTCGGGGGAACTCCCCCGTGGATTTTCCCCGAGGGTTGAAATAGTGTCTTATAGATGATGCGGAGTATTTGCTTCGCATTATCTATATATCTTAAGGGCACCTCTAATTATTCTTCGCGGGCGAATCTGCGGGTCTTATTTCCGTCAGATTTAATAAAAATCTTGAAAATACGTCAAGTATTCCCTGCGATTTTTATTGAATCTGACAGAAAAATCCCTCGCAGCTCGCCGCACGCAGAATA
>JAZRZL010000049.1:0-17771 GCA_045601345.1 Faecousia sp.
GATTGACAGGGCGGCGACAACAATGGTATAATAATTGCTGACGCAATTATTATACAAAAATATGCGCCATTTTCTCGCCCCTTGCGGGGCAATCGAAAATGATGCGCAATTATACCATTCGCTTTCGCTTCATGGTATAATAACAAAAAGTATAAAAGGAGATTAATTCCTATGAGTGAAACGTCCCCCCTGCTGTATGCGCCGCAGAACGGCTATGACCGTTTGCAGGACGCGGATAGAAAGGCTATGGAGGCCTATTGCGAAAGCTATAAGGATTTTCTGAACCACGGCAAAACCGAGCGGCTTTGTGTGGAATACTGCATCACGCTTGCCGAGCAGAAGGGCTTTGTCCCCTATGTTCCCGGTATGGCACTCCAAGCTGGCGATAAGGTTTACTGCGCCAATCGAAATAAGGGCATCATGCTTGCGGTCATTGGCAAGGAGCCGCTGTCTTCCGGTGCCAATATTGCCGCTGCCCACACGGATGCACCGAGACTTGATCTGAAACCCCGCCCGCTTTATGAGGATACGGAGCTGGCCTATCTGAAAACCCATCACTATGGCGGCATCCGCAAATACCAGTGGGTGACCATCCCCTTGGAGCTGCATGGTGTGGTCATTCTTGCCGATGGCAGCCGCAAGGAGCTGCACATTGGAGACAAGCCCGGTGATCCGCAGTTTATCATCAGCGATCTTCTGCCCCATCTGGGACGGGAGCAGGGCAAAAAGCCGCTCAATGAGGCCATTCCGAGCGAAAGCCTGAACCTTCTGATCGGCTCTGTCCCCAGCGCGGATGAGCAGACGAAAAGCCGCTGGAAGCTGGGTGTCTTAGAGCTTCTGAACCGGGAATACGGCATCACGGAGGAAGATTTTATCTCTGCTGAGCTGGAGGTTGTCCCTGCGGGTCTGGCCAGAGATGTGGGCTTTGACCGCAGCCTGATTGCCGCCTACGGCCATGATGACCGCGTCTGCGCCTATGCCGAGCTGAGCGCCCTGTTCGATGCAGGTACGCCGGAAAGAACCGCAGTGTGCATTTTTGCCGACAAGGAAGAAATCGGCTCTGAGGGCGTGTCCGGCATGAAGTCCGAGGCCTTTGAATACTTCATGGAAGGGCTGTGCCATGCGCAGGGTGTCGATCTTCGCACCTGCTTTGCCAACTCCTTCTGCATCAGCGCCGATGTCACGGCAGCCTATGACCCCAATTTCTCCGAGGTCTATGACCGCCACAATGCTGCCTACCTGAACTACGGCATTGGCCTCTGCAAATATACCGGCTCCGGCGGTAAATCCTCTGCCTCCGATGCCAGTGCAGAGGTTGTCGGAAAGCTGCGCAAGCTGCTCAACGACCATAATGTATTCTGGCAAATGACCGAGCTGGGCAAAACCGACATGGGCGGCGGCGGCACGGTTGCCAAATATATGGCCAGCCGCAACATCAACACCATTGATGCCGGTGTCCCGGTGCTCAGTATGCACGCCCCCTATGAAACCGTTGCCAAGCTCGACTGCTATATGACCTACAAGGCCATTCGAACCGTCTTTGAAAACGCATAATTTTAGCGGCAGCCCGAATCTTGGGGCTGCCGTTTTTTAATGAAGTGTCATAATTAGGATCTACTGAAAAACGCATTCAATAAGCGAGATTCCGCCGAAGCGGGATTCCAATCTTATAGATTTCAAAAAAGTGCAAAAGCAGACTTGCGAGTTTATAGGCTACATTCATGGCGAGCAGATTTAGAGCCGCCTCGGTTTTGGCGGTCTCGTCCAGCTTTGCCGCGATCAGATCCAAACCATAGCGACGTTTGGCATTTCTGTTTCGGCCTTCAATCGCGTTACGGTCACAGGCATTCTGTGCCGCTTCTGCTTTCGGTTATCCTCACCGGCTTTTCTGCGTCCCAAGGCAAGGCCGCTAAGACGAATGTCATGCTCTTTGCAGAATCTTTGCAGAATGCCCTGTTCGCTCTTGTTTGGTAAATTTTATCCGTCAAAACCGACTGTGGATATTGGATGTCTCTTTTTTGGTAGAGGAAGATGGATTCGCAAGCCGCGGGCTAAAAACCATGCCACCGGCATGGCTTTTGCGGCCATTGGCCGCCGCCCTGTTCGAATCCATCTTCCCGAATACCGATACCAAAAAAAGAGACATCCGTATTGGATGTCTCTTTTTTTGGTGGGGGAAGATGGATTCGAACCATCGAAGTCAGTGACAACAGATTTACAGTCTGCCCCCTTTGGCCACTCGGGAATTCCCCCATATTCGGTTATGCTCATCATGCTGGAGCTGGTAGACGGACTCGAACCCCCGACCTGCTGATTACAAATCAGCTGCTCTACCAACTGAGCTATACCAGCATCTCGAATGAGCATGGCTATTATAACGAAGAAGTGCGATTTTGTCAAGAACTTTTTCGGAAAATATTCAGTTTTATATCAGCATCAGGCAATCCAGATCATCAGGCACGTAAATCCTCCCGCTAAAGTAATCAGCTGCCTCGGCGCTATAGGCCTCCTTACGCGTGTCCAGTGTTTTGTCCTCGGTGTGCCACAGAACAAGATGCTCTGCACCCAATTCAGATGCCAAAATGCTGGCATCCTTCGCCGTGCTGTGATGCTTTTCATAGGGACGGAATCGCTCCCTGTCCGCATAGAGGCAGAACGCCTCCGAGAGAAGCCAGCTTGCGCCCACGGCATAGGGGCGGCACAGGGAATTATACGGCTCATCACCAAGGCACGTGAGACGCTTCCCATTTTCCAGCGGGAAGGTAAAGCCATACTGCTGCTCCTTTGTGGAATGGATGTCAAAAAAGGTCACGGGAGTGCCGTAAATTTCATGGGTATCGCCATCGGTCACAGGGGCAAACAGAATGCGCTCGCCCAGAAGGGCACAGAATCTCGACTCCAATGTGGCCTCACACATGGCACGAAGACGCGCTTCATTTTTGGAAGAACAGTGAATGGTAAGATTCTCGGGATATTTGCCGTTCTTCATCGCTGTCCCGATCCAGCGCACCATCCATACAAGACCCAGCATATGGTCACAATGCGCATGGGTCAGGATGATATGCGAAATCGCCTGCGGCACGATGTTCGCATTTTCCAATTGCCGCAGAATACCGTTGCCGCCGCCCGCGTCCACCAGAAGAATCCGGCCATCGCTGTTTTCAATGGCAAAGCAGGTATTATAGCACCGGGTCGCTAAGGCGTTGCCCGTCCCCAATACGATCAGCTTCTGCGCCATATGTTTGCCTCCTCCGATTTTATAGTTATATGCCCTCTTTATTTATCCTGCGGATGATAATTTGGATCATATCTTTCGCATACATATTCCAGTTTTTTGAAGTCGCAGCAGATACGTTTAAAAAAATTATCTGTTGTTTTTGTAGTCGCACGAAAATAGGTTTTGCTGGCATGGTTAAACACATCTGCCTTATGCCGATTGATAAACTGTGCTTGTCTTTCCAACAGATTTCTGTATTTCACATCTTCCAAATCAGAAAATTGAACCTCTATCAAGGCGCTGGCCGGTACGGGAATCATGTTATTGAATCCAAGCAGGCCATACTTTCCACCTTCAAGGAGCATGATATGTATACCCGGCTTTAGATTCTTATGATTCTCCTTCGGAGACTCCATCGGTACGAAATACCGATAACTTCCAACGACAAGCACAATTCCAACGTAAGGTCGGCGAGCGCCCTTGTTGCTTTGCACACGTGAATCTGCACCGTGAAGAAAACGAATGTACTTATCTTCCACTCGGTAAATTCTTAGTTGATCCATAATCTTTCTCCTGTAGATAATCGGCGAGGCAGGTAACCGACCTGCCTCGCCTTTTCATGGTCCCACTTGCGGCTGGGACTTTCCGCTTTTTTAAGTTCCGACTTGCGGCTCGGACTTTCCGCTTTTTTCAGTCCCGACTTATCGGCTCGGGCTTTCCGCTAGAGGAAGTGATACAGTTGAGCAAGGATAAATGTTCAATAGTTCACTTATGCGGACATTGCCGCACTTTTATTATATGCGAAATAGAAAAAAAATCAACTACTATTTTTCAAAGGAATATGTGGAAATTCTACTATATATTGTTGCTTCCTTGGTGCAACCTCAATTTGGCAAGGGCACTGCGGGCATCTTCCAGCTTGCCGGTCTGTGCAAGCTCGCGTTCTGATTCTGCAATGGCGGCATCGGTGGCAGCAATGGAAAGAAGCTCATCATAAGCTTCCATGCTCATGATTACCATATCGCCGTACCCGTTTTTCGTGATGAAAATCGGCTCCTTCCCAGCGTGGCAGAGGTTGGAGATTTCGGTTGTATTTCTCAAATCTGTAATGGGACGAATCTGCGGCATAATTGCACCTCCTTCTGTACAACATTATAGCAGAATTATGTGCAAATCACAAGAGAAAATGCGTTTATGGTTTATCCCAATGGCACCAACATAAGGTCAACATTTCAAAAACAAACCGATGTCTATGTTATGCGATGCCGTAGGGGAGGGGCTTGCTCCTCCCAAATTCAACCCCGATTTTCTGTATTTTTCAAAAAGATGCTAATCCAAACATGAGGGAGGAGCAAGCCCCTCCCCTACGGCGATGCATTTCGTATATGCCTCTGTTAAGTTGATAACATGGGGTTATTATTTTTGGATCGAAGCTCCCAGAAAGCGACTGCGGCGGCTGCCGCGACATTGAGAGAGTCCACGTTATGCATCATGGGGATGCGCACGGTATGGTCGCAGGAGGCAATGGTTTTGGCGGTAAGGCCATCCCCCTCTGTTCCAAGAACGATGGCAAGGTGTTCAATGGAGGCAAGGCGCGGATCCGCAATGGAGAGGGAATCCTCCTGCAACGCCATAGCAACAGTGGTAAAGCCCATATTTTTCAAAAGTTCAGGCCAGTTCTCATCCAAAACTGTCCATGGCACCTGAAATACCGTGCCCATACTGACCCGGATCGCACGGCGGTACAGAGGATCCGTACAAGCGGGGGTGAGCAGCACAGCATCCATGCCCAATGCGGCGGCAGAGCGGAAAATCGCGCCCAGATTGGTAGGATTCATGACATCCTCCAAAATTGCCACTCTATGTGCATCTTTACAAATATCCTCCACCTTTGGCAGGGGTCTTCTCCGCATAGCGCAAAGCACACCCCTTGTCAGGGGGAAGCCGGTCAACTGCACCAGCACGGGAAGCTCTGCCGTATAAATGGGAATATCCCCGCACAGGTTGACCACTTCTTTGGCCTGCGTGTCGATGTGCTTCCGTTCCAGAAGCAGGGACACCGGTATATAGCCGCCTGCGAGTGCGCGGAGAATGACGTTCGGGCTTTCCGCGATAAACAGCCCTTCTGTCGGATTTTCCCGGTTTACCAACTGATTTTCTGTCAGCCGTGCATATACGTCCAGCGCAGGATCAGAAAAATCACCAATCTCCAGAATATTTGCCATAGCTGCCTCCCAAATTCTTTTTGCGCCTATGATACAAGATCATTATGCCCGAGCGAGAAGGTCTTCGATGCGATCAGTGCGCTCCCAGGGGAGGTCGAGTTCGGGACGGCCAAAGTGGCCATAGGAGGCGGTCTGCTGATAAATCGGGCGGCGAAGGTCGAGGGTGCGGATGATGGAGGCGGGGCGAAGGTCAAAGCATTCGGCAACGAGCTGGGAAAGTTTCTCTTCGGATAACTTGCCGGTGCCGTAGGTGTCTACCAAAACGCTGACCGGCTGGGCGACACCGATGGCGTAGGCAAGCTCAATCTGGCACTTCCTTGCAAGTCCTGCGGCCACAATATTTTTGGCAATGTAGCGCGCCATATAGGCTGCGGAGCGGTCAACCTTCGTGGGATCCTTGCCGGAAAAAGCACCGCCGCCATGGGCAGCATAGCCGCCGTAGGTATCAACGATGATTTTTCTTCCGGTCAGGCCGGAATCGCCTACAGGACCGCCAATGACAAAACGACCGGTGGGGTTGACATAATACTTAGTGTTCTCATGCAGCAGACGGGCGGGCAGATGGGGCTTGATGATCTCTTCAATCACGGCCTCGCGCAGTTGCGCGATGGGGATATCGGCGCTGTGCTGGGTGGAAACAACCACGGAATCAATGGCAATGGGGTTGCCTACTTCGTCGTAGCCGACAGAGACCTGACTCTTGCCGTCAGGACGGAGCCAATCAAACTTGCCCTCCTTGCGGGCAGCGGTGAGCGCTTTGGTCAGGTTGTGGGCATAGGAAATGGGGGCGGGCATCAGTTCTTTGGTCTCATCGCAGGCAAAGCCAAACATCATACCCTGGTCACCGGCACCGTTGGTGTTTTCATCGTCATAGGAGTTGTTGACACCCATGGCAATATCGCCGGACTGCTCGTCAATGGCGGTTAGGATGGCGCAGGTATCGGCATCGAAGCCGCTGTCGCCGTTGTAGCCGATGCGTTTGATGGTATCTCTGGTCACACGGGGAATATCCACATAGCAGTTGGTGGAAATTTCACCCATGACGAGTACCATGCCGGTGGTAGTTGCGCATTCGCAGGCCACACGTGCCATGGGATCCTGTGCGAGAATGGCATCAAGAACGCCATCGGAAATCTGGTCGCAGAGCTTATCGGGATGTCCTTCCGTCACGGATTCTGAGGTAAAAATTCTTTTATAGTCCATAATAAACCTTCCTTTACAATAAGGTCACCTCTAAAAATTCATCACAGTCAAATCTGCGGGTCTTGCTTCCGTCATACTTCACAAAAATCCCTTGTAGCTCGACTTGCGCTGAATTTTTTGAGCTGCCCAATAAAAAAACACTCTGCAAGACAGAGTGCGAAAAATACGGTTTCCTCATCTGTCGATTAACTCGTCGGAATTAGCACCTTGCAAAAGCAGGTTGCCGGGTTTCATCGGGCCGATCCCTCCACCACTCTGGATAAGGTATAAAATTATAAATAAATTATAGCAGAATCGTGAAATTTGTCAAGAGGAAAGTCGAATTTTCAAACGGTAATTGAATGAGTAAACAAATTACCGTGCTTCGCAGGCTCAGTCTTATTTTTTGGCTCAGGTTCAGCCAAGGTCAGCTTGGCAACTTATTATTGCAATTCAGCTTGGAGAATTGCATAGAGTCTTTAACAGAAAATTTCCAAAAAGACTACGCGTTTTAAATGCGTTTTTAGCAGCGGCAACTACCTCTTTCCGTATTATTGAAACACCCGATGAAGAGGTGGCAGATGAGGAAAAAATCAGAGAGGTTAAAGACCGTCCGTTGCTAAGAGCGGCTCAAATTGAGAATATTGACATTCTTCTAACCGGTGATTTGGATTTCCTTGAATCTGGAGTCGAAAGACCTATGATTTTAAATCCAACGCAATTTTTGGGAATGTAATATCTAACAAATGGTGTTACAAAATAGGATAAGCGATACCCATATAGGACAGAACCACCCCCCTGTCCTGTAAACAAAGCAGGGCGCAGTCCATCTGCCCCCTGCTTTTTATAGATGCCTCACGCCTTCTTAGCAGGCTTGACATTCACCGCCGGATCAAGCGGCTGACAAATCTCCCCATGCGCAGCCTCAAACTGCCGAATACTCTCCCGGATCAGCACAAGAATCTGACTGTTCACCGACCGCCCTTCATAATCCGCCACAAACCCGATTTTCGTAAGCATTTCTTCCTCAATCCGAATAGATACACTTTTTACTGCCATAATAGCCTCCCGATAAACATATTATGTGTTTATATTATGGCCTTAATGTGCTAAAATGTTTAAAGTAGATATACAATATATCTATAAAACATTATAAGAGGGATCATTATGACAGAAAGAAAAACAGCGTATTTTATTCCGAACGCACAACGGATGGATGACTTGCAGATCATCCATCCGTTGAATGCGGAAAAGCCTTATTAAGATCATCAAAACCGTTTTTATTCATTAACATAGTCGGTGATGATGAACACCTGCTCCAGAGCGTCGAAGTCGGCGGCGGGTTCTATGACGGCGTATTTGGCGACGCCGGTGCCGTCGAGGCCGGCATCGACGATGTAGCCCAAAATCAGGCCGCGGGGGTAGAGGGTGGAGCCGGTGGAGACGACCTGGTCGTTATTGCGGATGACGGCCTCGGTGGAGAGGTAGTCCATGCGGAGTTGGTTTTCCTTGTCGGTTTTGTACGCGCCCTGCACGATGCCGTTATAGCCGGAGGAGGACAGGGTCGCGGAGATTTGCAGGGCGGAGTCCAAAATTGTGGTGATGGTTGCCCAGTTGGAGCCGCAGTCGGTCACGATGCCGACAACCTGCCCCTGTTCGCTGATGGCGCACATACCCTCGGTGATGCCGGAGTTGGTGCCCTTGCCGATGTCGAAGGTATTGCGCCAGTTGCTGGAATCCCAGCCGATGATATAGGCGGACAGGAGGTTGTAATCCTCATGCTCCTGCAAAAGATTGGATACACTGCGCAAGCGTTCATTCTCTCTTTGCAGGGTGTCGATGGAGCGGATTTCATCCTCCATTGTGGCGATGCGCTCCTTGAGGTAGGCGTTTTCAGCCTCTAAGGATTCATACCGAAATACATAATTATAAAAGCGCTCTGCTGTGCGGGTCAGTGCGGAAAGGCTGCTTTCGATGGGCGCGAGCAGGGATTGTGTGAAGTTTCTCCCCGCTTTTGCGCCGGAGACGAGTGCCGAGCTGATGGCTACAACAATGGCCACCAGTGTGGCAATCAGCAGGATCACCTTCCGCCGCTTGGGTCTGTCTGTTTTCAAAAAATCACCTCATTGGTTGAAGTTACAGCACCGAAATGCCGAAGGAGGGCAGCCGCTGTGCAAGTGTACACAGGGGAAGACCCATTACATTATAATAGTCACCGCACAGGCTGTCCACAAAAATTGAGGCCAGCCCCTGAATTCCGTAAGCACCGGCCTTGTCCATCGGTTCGCCGGTGGCGACATAGGCAGCAATTTCCGCTTCGCTTAGGTCACGGAAGTGGAGGTCGGTGGTGACGGCGGTAGTCTCCACGCGCTGCGCTTGCAGCAGGCACAGGCCGCTGACCACCTGATGGCTTCTTCCGCTGAGCATACGCAGCATATGGACAGCTTCTTCGGCATTGGCGGGCTTCCCCAGCCGCTTGCCGTCCACGCATACCACGGTGTCAGCGCTAATGATGAGGTCTTCGGTCGTGACGCGGGGGGCAACGGCAAGCGCCTTTAATTTGCTGACCCGCTGAATCTCTTCAGAAAGGGGGAGATCAGGGTTCATAGTTTCGTCAATTTCCTCGGTCATGACGGCAAAGGTCAGACCAATTTTTTCCAGCAGCTCCTGCCGCCGGGGGGATTTGGAAGCAAGAATAATCATATCATTCCTCGGATTCATGTTATTCCACGCCGCGGGTGTATAGACCACGGGTACAGGCACCGGGATCGAAGGGGGCTTTTGTGCGGTAGCTTTCGAGTACACGCTCCACCTCATCGGGACTTTCGGTGGTAAAGGCAAGGCGCACATAGCTCAGGCCGAGCATTTGGAAGGATTCCAGCTTATCGAGCCAGTAGAGCTTTTTGCCGTTGAGCACCACACTGCGGCAGCTGTCTCCATCGCGGATGATGGGGAATTCGGCGCCCATGCGGTCGATAAGCTTGGTGGGGCCGGAGCGGCAGGCGCATTGGCCGGTGTTGCCGCGAATGATGCAGTTTTCTGTGAGCATCAGCGGCAGTCTACCATAGATGATGGCCTCAGTGGGGATGGTTTTGCTCAAATCGCGCAGCTGAGGCAGCGTAATTTCAAAGGAGGCGGTGGCACTGACCAGTCCCAAAGAGCGCAGCTCCAGCATGGTGCGGGAATTCAGTGCATTTAGTCCAAAGTCGCCGCAGAGGCTAAAGCCTCTGGAGCGGGCGACCGCCAGCTGTCCGAGATTGCCCACAAGCACCTTCCTCACGCCACGATCATAGACCGCGTCAAGCCGCGCCACCAGAGTGGCACTTTCGCTGTCATTGGTGATGCGGGGCAGAATAGCAACCAGCTCGGTTTCCGGGCTGAGCTTTGTAAAGGCACGAGGCGATGAGGCAATCAGATGCAAGGGTGCATAGACAATGGCAGCTTGTGACAGGGCAGGTACCAGTTGGTCGATTCTGGTGATGGATACAGAAAGCTGCGGCGGTTCGCTGGGGCCGGAATAGCGGATGGTGCGGGAGAAGCTCCCAAGTCTGGGGGCATCCCGTCTGCCGCGCAGAGCGGTGAGGTGATCAAGTACCTCCCGGCGCATGGCGTTAACCGCAGAAGCGGGCAGGGTCAGACCCGGCTCAATGACGCTTCGCACCTTGGTACACTGGTAGGGCGTACCGCCGGTTTTTGCTAAACGGGCGGAGAGCATTTCTTCATCAATGGGCTTTTTGACAGCTTCGGAGGGAATGGGACCCTCGGCTTTGCAGATGTGGCCATCATTATCCTGCACGGCAAGCATACTGCCTTGCCGCCGACTGATGACGGCATAGAACTGCACAGGAACCAGCGGGGCTTCGCCCGATTCATAGCTTGCGCGTGCTTTGGCAAGCAGTGCTTCATTGGGGGCTTCATCGCCGCGGATGCCGAACATAAGCTGTCCGGTTTTGCCCATAAAATAGCCCTCCGTAAATCCCTGACGGGAAAAGGCATTCTTGAGATCGGAGAGCTGTTTCCTGCCGACATGAGCGCCATTGAGTACGTCACGGTAAATTTTTGTGACAGTGGCTACATATTCCGGGCGTTTCATCCTGCCTTCAATTTTAATAGAGGCAACACCCATAGCGTTTAATTCTTGCAGCCAGTTGATCAGGCAGTTGTCCTTGAGGCTCAGGGGGTAGCGATCCTCATGGCGGCCATAGCCATAGGGCAGACGGCAGGGCTGGGCACACTGCCCACGGTTGCCGCTGCGACGACCGATGACGGAGGACATATAGCACTGCCCGGAGTAGCACATACAAAGTGCTCCATGGACAAATACTTCAATTTCCACCGGGGAATTCCGGCAGATATAGCGGATCTGATCCCGATCCAGCTCTCTTGCAAGTATCACACGGCTCAATCCCATGGCGGCAGCCTGCCGCACACCCTCAAGATTGCAGATGGTCATCTGCGTGGAGGCATGAAGCGGGATGCCCGGTGCGATTTGGCGGCACAGGCTGATAATGCCGAGATCCTGCACGATGAAGGCATCCACATCGCAGCTGGCAGCAGTGCGGATGATTTCTGCGACGCGGGATAGCTCCCGGTCAGTAGCCAGAGTGTTGAGGGTGAGGTGAACCCGCACACCGCGAATATGGCAGTATTTCACTGCTTCGCGCAGCTCATCGGCTGTGAAATTTTTAGCGCCCTGACGGGCATTAAAGCTTCCGTGTCCCAGATAGACAGCATCGGCACCGTTTTGTACGGCGGCGCGCAGAGCCTCCATGGAACCGGCGGGAGACAAAAGTTCGAGCATATGATAAAACCTCGGAAAGGTAGAAAATGTGGCAGTTTTGGCAGCAGGCCATAGTCTGCGACACTGATTATATCACAGAATCCCCCGGGCGATAAAGAGCAAAATCATCTTTTTTTTTGCCCGAAAAAATATGCTTCGTCGGTTTTCACAGCTGTAAGCCTGCTTGTGTGCAATTTCAGGGAAACCACAAGGTATAGTTTACAGGTAGACATAATTTTTCAATATATACGATTTTATGCAGAAGGTTTCAATGAGTTTTCCTCATCTTCAACAGGCTTTCCACAGGAAAAGTCGGCAAAAAGCAAAGTATTTCCACCATAACAAAATAGTTTACGGAAAAACCGCCGTAAAATTTGTTTATTTTCACAGCAGCCTCTGTAACGGGCAATGCCGCCAATTTAAGCTCCGCAGTTGTCACTACTGCGGTCATATTTATTTTTCTCTACAGAAAAAGCTGAGTCTGGATTGCTCCAAACTCAGCTTTTTTGGGTTTCGTTTTGTTGTCTTATTCAAATTCGAGAAACTTGTGCGGAGGGACTTCGAGGGCTTTGCTGATCCGGAACAGTGTATTGAGAGAAATGGTCTTGTTGATATTGACTGCTTCAATCTGCCCGATGAACGAGGTGCCGACATTCATCCGTTCGGCAAGCTGTTCTTGCGTCAACCCTTTCAGTTTCCGGTAATATGCGACCTTCAAGCCAATCTGCTTATAGTAGTTTTTGAAATCTTCCTGCATAGCAAATCCCCCCATAAAAATATTATATGTTCTTGCATCGGGAATTTGTATTTGATATAATTGCAATATATATTACCAGATAGATAATATATGAGCGCAAGAAAATAACATCAAAGAAGATGAAGGAGCAAAGCATGAGCAGAAAAATGCAACTGATCTCACTTGCCGGAGAACTGTGCTCTCTCGGCAAGACTGTTGAAAAGAAACGTGCGAAGCTGAAAAAGTTGATTGATGTGGGAACACCGTATGACGCACCGGAGGTTTTAACCGCCCTGCGGGAGTATCAGGAAGCCGATACGAAGTGGAAGCAAACAGAAACATCCTATTTGGAATTGCGAAAGAACCTGGAAGGCAAATAATTTAAATTAGTCAAATCGGCTTACAATCTTTATACAAACAGATTGAAGGGCAAAACCGGCAACGAAATCTGCGGCAAGACGCGGTGGTCTTGCCCTACACGGGAAGCTCTTATTATTTTGCTTTTATCGAAAAAGATAACTCCAGAAAATTCCAGTCGAATGTGTGCTTCAAAAATGCACAAAAATGGGTGCGAAAAATTATACAATAGCAATAAAAATGCATTTGCGTGTGTTCTATGATTGAATTTTTTACCAAAACAAATTAGAATGGAAATTAATCGGGTAACCCTGACTTGTAGGATCGGGGAAGCCCAAAAAAATAAGGAGGTATTTTATGAAAAAGACCGCAAGAAGAGCTTTGGCGCTGCTTCTGTGTCTGGCAATGTGTCTGGGTATGCTGCCCGCAGGCATTGTCAGCGCAGCAGAAGAGCCGGAGCAGGTAGCCATCCCCATTTATGAGGATACCAGCTACTCTTTCGCCGAACGTGCAGCCGACCTGGTTGCCCGTATGACCCTGAGCCAGAAGGCTTCTCAGCTTGTGGAAGGCGCAGCAGCTATTCCCGCCAACCAGCTTGGCGGCGGCGCTCTGCACACCACCGCAACCAAGGGCTTGGCTCGTTATTCCTGGTGGGCAGAAGCACTGCACGGCCTGCTCCGTGATAACATGAGCCCGCAGTCCGAAGGTACCAAGGATAATGTCAGCTATGCACAGAGCCTGACCATGGCTTCCACCTGGAACCCCGACCTCTATTATGAGGGTGCCACTGCCATCGCTGACGAATGCCGTGAACGTTCCATCACCAACGAGCTTGGCAATGCACTGAACATCAACTTCTATTCCCCCACGGTCAATATGCAGCGTGACCCGCGCTGGGGTCGTAACGAGGAGTCCTACTCTGAGGACGTTTACCTGACCTCCGTTATGGGCACTGCATTTGTCAATGGCATGGAAGGCAAGGACCGTGAAGGCAACGTGATTGATCCGTCCGGCTACAAGAAGACCCTGACGACCATCAAGCACTACACTGCCAACAACACCGAGGCCATCCGTACCAGCGGCGGTGCAACCTCCGATCTGCGCGCCCTGCGTGAGTACTTCACCGCTCCTTACCGCAATGTCATCAAGGGTGCCGATGTAGCCTCCGTCATGACCGCTTACAGCTCCTTCAATAGCGAGCCCTGCTCCTACAGCTCCTATCTGATGGACACCCTGCTGCGTCAGACCTTCGGCTTCTCCGGCCATATCACCTCTGACTGTGACAGCGCAAAGACCATCTCCAACCTCAACTACACCAACCCCCGTACCGGCAAGAAGCTGACCGCTGTTGAGCAGATGGCAGGCGCACTTGCACACGGCGAAGACCTCGAATGCAACAGCGGCATCAGCGCCAGCGTTGGCGACTACAAGTCCCAGGCATCCGACATGGTTTCCGGCAATGTGCAGACCGATAAGGGCACCTTCACCGAGAACTCCATTGATGTCTCCCTGCTCCGCCTGATGACCGCCCGTATCTCCACCGGCGAGCTGGACGAGAACAACCCCTATACCATTGCTGCCAACCAGCGTAAGGCTGACCAGGCTGCCAATGGCACCAACAACTACACCCCCGAGCGTATCGCCATCGTTGACCGCGAGGTCGAAGAAGGCGTTGTCATGCTGAAGAATGACGGCATCCTGCCCCTGAGCATTCCTGCTTCCGGCGCATACAATGTCGCTATCATCGGCTCCTGGCAGACTGATATGTATCTGGGCCTGTACTCCTCCGAGCAGCGTCATGCTGAGGATGACAAGTGGCGCATCAACATCCAGAAGGGCATCACCAATGCCATCAAGGAAGTCAACCCCGATGCTACCTTCACCTACATCACCAGCAATACCCTGACCGCTGCCAACGAAGAAGTTATTAGCGCAGCCGATGTGGCCATCGTTGTTGCCGGTACCGGCAGCAGCTATTCTTCCGAAGGCCGCGACCGTTCCAGCACCGCTCTGCCCAACAATCAGGCAACCCTGATCTCCAATGTTGGCAAGCTGAATGCGAACACCGTAGCCGTCATGGAAACCTGCGGCCCCATGGAAGTCAAGACCTTCCAGAATGATGTCAAGGCCATTCTGTGGTCCAGCTTCGGCGGCATCCGCAAGGGTGTTGGCTTCGGTAAGGTTCTGACCGGTGCGGTCAACCCCTCCGGCCACCTGACCTCCACTTGGTATAAGAACGATTCCGATATCCCCGGCATCCGTGATTATAACCTGTATGCAACCAATGGCTCCAATGGCCGTACTTATATGTACTATGTTGGCGAAAATGAACCCAGCTATGTCTTCGGCTATGGCCTGAGCTACACCACCTTCGCATACTCCAACCTGACGATTGATAAGACCGCATACGATGCCAACGACACCGTAAAGGTTTCCTTCGATGTCAAGAATACCGGCGATGTTGCAGGTAAGGAAGTTACCCAGCTCTACATTGCCCAGCCCGATGCACCCAAGGAACTCAACCGCCCGATCCGCCGTCTGGAAGGCTTCCAGAAGGTAGAGCTTCAGCCCGGTGAGACCAAGACCATCACCATGGAGGTTGCAATCCCCGATCTCGTCTACTATGATGAAGCAACCGATTGCTACGCTGTGGATACCGGTGCCTATCAGGTTCAGGTCGGCGAAGACTCCGCCCATGCAGACCTGACTGCCGACTTCACCGTTTCCGGTGAAATGGATGTCTATCCCGAACTGCTGACCGTTAAGGCCAATCAGGTTGGCGATGATGCTCTGGGCATTGAAGAGCGCGTGATCTTCGACAAGGGCGCTATCATCAACCCGCAGCTCACCGTTGCCATGAACAACGAAAAGCTCTATGGCTACATCATCAAGGAACAGACCTCCATCATCAAGTCCCTCGAATCCTGCCCGCTGCCTGAGGGCATGAGCGTTTCTTACGAATCCAACCGTCCCTCTGTTGCAAGCGTTACCGATGGCGTGATCAAGGCTGTTGCTCCCGGTGTTGCAACCATCACCGCTACCGCTGAGCTGGATGGCCATGTTGTCACCGATGACTTTGTTGTCTATGTCATGGTCAACTCCAAGCTGGACGGCATCGAAGTGAATGGCGAGCCCATTGCCAAGTTCGCTGCCGACAAGTACAGCTACAAGATGACTCTCGAGGCCGGCGCAAAGATGCCCGTTGTCACCGCCCAGGGCAAGGCCGGCATGGACGTTAAGGTCGAAATGCCCGCAACCCTTCCCGGTGTTGCGACCATCACCTCCATTGATCCCGAATCCGGTCTGGGTGAGACCTATACCATTGAATTTAAGGTGAAGTCCACCAACAGCCACTATATGCTGGCTGACGAAATCGAAGCAGGTAAGAGCTATGTTATAGTCTATGACGATGCTTATGCTATGACCTACGGCGATGCCATCACCGCGACTGAGGTCGAAGTAAAGGACGATATGCTCGTCTCCGATGTCACGGACGAAATGCTCTGGACCTTCAACGAAGGCACCTGCTCTCGTGCCGGTGAGTATACCGGTTACTACCTGACCTGCGGTGACAGCGGCGTTCTGTCCCGTTCTTCCTCTAAGGTCGTTACCAATGCCTACACGCTGGAGAACATTATTGGTAACTCCAGAGATTACTATGCTTACTGGATTCCGCAGGATCTGGACATTGACGGCAACAAGGGCCTGTTCCTTGTCTCCAGCTACGGCTCCAACCGCTATGTCCTGCAGGGTTCTGCCACCGGCTTCACGACCAAGAGCGGCTCCAACCTGGATTCCCTGCTCTCTGGCGCTCCCCTCAAGTTCTATGAGTATGTGGAAGGCCTGCCCAACATTGACTTTACCAATTCCGCAGATGCTTCCAAGTTTGACGTTGTCAACGAGTCCAGTGCCGCCATTGTTGATGGCGAAGGCCTGACTCTGACCGCAACCCGTCCCGCATTTGAGCCTTGCAACGGTCAGAACTCCGGCGCTCAGGCTACCACGCCCGAGGACGTGATCGTGATTCCCGTGAACGGCGATTGGACAGCTACGCTGCAATTTGATTTCAGCACCGGCTCTGCACGTAATGGTTACTATCAGTTCTTCGGCTTCTATGCCTCCGAAGGCGATGACTTCCAGAACATGGCCGGTATCCGCGGCGGCGACGGCGCAATGCAGAATTTCCTGCGTGTGGACGGCAGCGTCACTGCGGATTCCTCCGATCTGAATTCTGCTCCGGGTCTCGCTTCTGCCGGCACCTACTGGTATCAGATTGCCAAGAAGGGCGATACCTACACCTGCCTGCGCTCCTCCGACGGTGACGACTTCACCGAAATGTTCACCTATGATGCTACCGGCATTGAGGCTGATAACATCGTGATTGATGCCTACACCGGCATGACCGAGGGCTATCAGTTCACGCTGAAGAGCCTGACCTTCGAGGGCGGCATCACCAAGAAGGAAAAGCCCGAAATCGCTTCCATCACCGTCAACGGTGAAGACTTCGGCTTCAACAAGGATACCAAGATCTATAACTTCGAGGTTGCCAAGGACAGCACTGCTGTTCCCGTTATCGAAGCAACGGCTGCCAACAAGTCCACCCAGATCACCATCGACCAGCTTGACGGTCCCTTCGGCACGGCCTATGTCACGGCCTCCGTGGATAAGAAGGTTGTCAAGTATTCCCTGAGCTTCAACTATGGTCCGCAGGATGACTACTTCGCAGACGGCGATATGTCCGACAACTGGACGATTCTCCATGAAGTGAAGGATCCCACCCCCGAGCGTCCCTGGACATACTACCGCTTCGAAGAAGGCACCGGCCTTGTCATGCCGACCCAGAAGGGCAGCATTTACATGGCCAAGCAGGCTGACCCGCAGGGTCCGTGGACGAATATGTTCACCATGCCTGCACAGGGCAACTGGGAAGTTATCATCAAGTCCTTCTACCCGCAGCTTCCCAAGGACATCTATCAGCAGACCCAGGTTCTGGCATGGCAGGATGAAGACCACTACATCCGCATCAACTGCCAGTACAACGCACAGCAGAATCTGCGCGTAGAGCCTGCCAACGAGGTCGGCTCCGGCACCTTCAATATTTTGGATGTCACCTACGCAAAGCCGAATCCCGACAACACCGCAACCCTGTACTACAAGATCAATAAGAACGGTACTACCTACACCGTTTCCTACTCCACCGACTGCAAGACCTGGGTCGCAGGCGGCAGCGTCTCCGGCCTCGACTATGTCGATCCGAAGATCGGTATCTTCTGC
>JAZRZL010000050.1:0-6103 GCA_045601345.1 Faecousia sp.
CATATATTGATAGAATTTCCTACTATGGTTTCAAATGCGAGGGTACGGTTGCAAATAGACGCCCATGGTTTCAAATTAAGGTGTACGGTTTCAGGGCATTTTTTGCCTGAAATAGCAGTCTATCATTGAGCGAGCAAACTATGATTTATTACTCAACCATAGAACGGAAAATTTCTGTTACACACTGCAACTACATCGTACTTTTCTTGAATACTCTTTGTTTGAACTCTCTAACCTTTGCACCGTAACGGCTGGACATTATCAGACCGACAAGCATCATTCCTATTGCTAATCCCTGAGCAAAATCCAATCCATTTCGGATAATGGCATTGTCCATATATATTTCGCTATCTTTCAATAACGTATATGCTGCTACCAATAATAACGCAATTGCATTGCAGATTCGCACACGCTTATTATACTTTTCAGCCTCCGTATTGGTATAATCCACTGCCTGTAATACGGTTTCTTTAATTTCTTTATCCATATTCCCGCTTTTCCTTTCACCATTAAGAATTTCTCGTAAATCAACTTCATAATAGTCTGACATTTCAATTAAAATGTCCAAATCAGGCATATTATTCCCATTTTCCCAACGAGATACTGTTCTGCTTGAAACATTGAATTGCTCCGCAATTTGTTCCTGTGTCATTTCTTTTTTCTTACGGAGTTCCTTTAGAAAAACACCTATTTTTTTCTGGTCCATTTGTTTCCTCCTTTCGAACATATTTTATAAAATTAGGTTGTGATATAACACGACACAAAGCGAGAAATGCCGCATTTCATACTCGACAACCCTTGTCTGCTTATTGATTTCACTGATAATTCACGCGTTCTCTTAGTGAATTAAATTATAATTTATCTCTCTTTTATTTTGTATCACAGAGATGCAAACTCTAATGTACGAAGAAAAAAGGCAGCAGACTTTCTATCAAAATCTACTGCCTTATCTGAAAAGGAAATCATATATTGATAGAATTTCCTTCTATGGTTTCAAATCGGCAGGTGCGGTTGCAAATGGACACCTATGGTTTCAAATCAGGGGGTACGGTTGCATGGCGTATTTTGCCCAGAAAAGCTGCCTTGCTTTGAGAGACCAAACTAAGATTTATAACTCCAACATTTATGCAAAGAATTCTTCACATAACGAAATGAATTCTTCCATATTGCTCATCATTGCAGGATGTCCGCCATGCTTAAAGATGTGCGACTTAGCCATACAAGTTCTGCCGCAGATATCCGCGAAAAGTTTTTCGTAATGTCCTTTCGGGAACATCTCATCTTCATCACTGCCGGTAAGGATCAACTGCACTTTCAATTCTTCAATGGGTTTATGGAAAAATGAACCGATAATCTTAGCATGGGCAACTACAGCTTCCGTATCTGCGTCAACCACGCTTTCCCAGTCTTCACCATGTATTGCTGTCAGCATTGATCGGAAATCTTCATTCTGTTTTGCAAAGTTCCGTCCCATACGAATCTGCTCGGTAATTTCGCTGTCAGCTTCCAGCCCCTCGAAACTGTCAGCAACGACGCATTCGACAAGCTCCGGTTTTTCCAGTGCAGTATTAATGGCCACAATTGCACCGCCGCTACAACCAATCAGTTTTACTTTGGAAAGTGCCAATTCGTCACAAAGAGCCACAACCTGTCTGGACCATTCGTACCAAAGGTCGGCAGGCCATTTGTCAATTCTGTCAGATTGACCGCACCCCAGAAAGTCCAAAGTGATTACATGATACTTCTCCGCAAACATCGGTACAATCGGTGTGAAGAACTTAGCGGAAACCGTGTTGCCGTGTAATAGCACAAGCGCTTCACCGCTCCCGTGTTCTTCGTAACATATCTTCTTTCCGTTATAGCTGAAATAACTCATAATATTTTCCTTTTCATGTATGTACAACTCTACAGATTATATTTGACCTCTTTTGCTTATTATACCACGAAAATGCAAGCTCTGACATAACAAAGATTCAAAATCCACATTTACAAAGGAAAAGACAGCAGACTTTCTATCAATATCTGCTGCCTTATTTGGTGGAACAGGTGCCGACATGGTCGAACACCCCTCCGAATAATCCATTTCGGCCTCTAACGCTGATTCTATATCCTCAAGCGGGATATTGTCAATGGTCAGGGGCTTTTTGCTCACGGCAAACGCATGAAATTTTTTAGTTGACATAACCTCAATAAAGACCGATAATTACACTGAAAGGTGTGATTAGAATGATAGAGAAATATTTTGGAGAAATCACAGACAACCGACAGGCGGGGAAAATAAAGCACAATCTGTTGGAAATTATTGTAATGACAATCTGTGCGGTCATAGCAGGAGTCAAGTCCTAAATTGTGTGTAAATTCCCTCAGATAAATTTCTATATTAGTAGCATACTTATTAATCATGCATCAGATGATTCAATCATGCCGAATGTGATATTGCTGTATTCTTTGGAAAAACTGTAGGCCATGAATTTTTTTCGCTCTTCCCAGGGAGGGAGGACAGCGCGGCCATAAGCAGTAGAGCTGTTGAAATGTGGAAAACCCAGGCATAGGCTTCTATTTTCGAATGCAGTCAGTAGGGTTTTCAACAAGTAAAAAAACAATAAAAAATCAAAAAAATTTGTTGACCCCAAAGGAAAAATCCGTTATAATATTTTTCGCGTGACTTGATTCTTTTTATTGCGCATTTCTAAGACTCGCTGGCCGTATTTCGGCTGTTGAGCATAATTTTACAGGAGGTGTACCAAAAATGAAGCGTACCTATCAGCCCAAGAAGCGCCAGAGATCCAAGGTTCATGGTTTCAGAAAGAGAATGGCTACGTCCAATGGCCGCAAAGTGCTTGCACGCCGTCGCGCCAAGGGAAGAGCCAAGCTGTCTGCCTGATGCCCGGTACCTACACCGCCGAATTGAGATATTTAGGGTGAATAGATTCCCTCTATTCGCCCTATCGTTTTTGCTATTTACAAGGAGGAAGACGATTGGAGTTTTCCAAGTCTCTGAAGCTGAATCATGTGTTCCAGCGGCTTTATTCCAGGGGGCAGAGCACGGCAAACCGTTATCTTGTGCTCTATTGCCGCCGCAATGGAACGGCTGAAAATCGGGTGGGTATTACCGTCAGCAAAAAGCTTGGCTGCGCGGTCGTTCGCAACCGTGCCCGCCGCCGCCTTCGGGAATGCTATCGCCTGAATGAACATCTGCTGCGCCCGGGCTTCGATGTGGTCATCGTGGCTCGAAGCCGATGCATTGATGTACCCTTTGCTAAGCTTCAGTCTGCTTTTTGTGGAGCGGCAGTGACTGTTGGCCTTGCAAGGGAGAAAAAGCTGTGAGACGTACACTTCTTGCTCTGATTCGATTTTATCAAAAGTTTATCTCACCGGCATTTCCTGCCTGCTGCCGTTACTGTCCAACTTGCAGCCAGTATGCGTATGAGGCCATCTCTCGCTACGGTGCTGTCAAGGGAGGCTGGCTGGCGCTTCGGCGGTTTCTAAGGTGCCATCCCTTCGCCAGGGGAGACTTCTACGACCCTGTACCCTGAGAAAATCCCAATTCATTACTGCCGGGTTTTTCCGGCGCACAACGAAGGAGACAATATGGTTTTAGCATTTAGTTTGCTGGACATCATTCGCGTCCCGTTTGGCTACATCCTGGAATGGCTTTATATCTGGACAGCCAACTACGGTGTTGCCCTGATTCTCTTTTCGCTTATCCTGAAGCTTCTTCTGCTCTATCCCACCGCTAAGGGCAAGAAGGGCATGATGAAAACCACCCGCCTTGCTCCGCAGCTCAAGAAGCTTGAAGCAAAGTACGGCGATGACAAGGAAGGCTATATGAAGGCCACGCAGGCTCTGTACAAGGCCGAGGGCGCATCTCCGACCGGCGGCTGCCTGTGGTCCTTCCTGCCCATCCTAATCCTGATCCCCCTTTATATGGTCATCCGTCAGCCCATGATCTATATGCTCCACCTGACGCAGGAGCAGTCTGATCTGATTGTTAAGCTCGTTCAGGATGCCGGAGTTAATCTGGGTAAGCAGACCTATTACCATTCCCTGATCGCAACTGGCTATATCCCCCAGTTTGCCAATGAGATTCGTGCCGCCATTCCCGAAATTTCCGATGCCGCCCTGAAGGGAATCAACTTTAATTTCCTCGGCATGGATCTGAGCGCAATTCCTAATTTCCGCATTTGGGCACTTGGAACCTACAGCTGGGCTAATGTTGGCTTGTTCCTGCTGCCGCTGCTTTCTGCACTCAGCCAGTTGGGTGTCTCCCTGATTACCCAGAAGCTGAATAACTCCATTGTCAGCAACGAAAAGGGTGAGCGCGATGCGGAGGCTGCTGCTGTTGCCACTGCCAACCAGACCGCAAAGTCCATGATCTATATGATGCCCCTTTTCTCCCTGTGGATCGGCTACAGTATGCCCGCCGCCATGTCCATTTACTGGATCTGTCAGGCCGTGCTCTCTGGTGTGCAGGATGCTGTCCTGACTGCCATTTTCCGCAAGGATTATGATGAGGAGGATGCCCGCCGGCAGGAGCTGGCTCTGGAGCAGGCGATGGCCGAAGCAGAGAAGGAACGCATTCGCGCCCAGCGCCGTGCGGAAAATCCTGACGGTATTGTTGAGAATACCAGCAAGAAAAAGCAGAAACAAAAGCAAAAAGAAGAAGCAAATGCAGCCGCCCGGGAATATGCTGCAAGGCAGCGTGCTGCCCTAGGTCTGCTGCCGGAGGAGGATCTTCCGCTGTCCGGCATCCCTGAGCGTCCCTACTGCAAGGGTCGCGCCTATGAGCCGAATCGCTATGGCCGTAATACTGGCGAAACGGCGGATGAATAACACAAGGAGTAATTATGGAAAGAAACTATATCGCTACCGGGAAAACCATTGATCTGGCCATTCAGGCGGCACTGGACGCTTTGCGAATGGATCGAGACAGTGTGAGCGTAGAGGTGCTGGAAAATGCAAAAACCGGTTTTTTGGGAATTGGAGCATCTCCTGCCAAGGTCAAGGTGACCTATGAGGTGCCTGATGAGGTAAAGATGCCCTCTGCCGCTTTGTCTTCCGCCTCTCGTTCCAAACCCAGAAAGGAAGTTAAGTCCACCCCCGCTCCGGCCAAGGTAGTCGATCTGCCTAAGCCTACTGCACCCAGAGCTGCTGCATCCAAGATCACCGTACCGAAGAATGATGCGCCCAAGCCTGAACCGAAGGCGGAGCAGAAGTCTGCTTCCCAGCCGGAGAAGATGGAGGAATTCCGTCAGCAGCAGTCCCGTAGCAATGATCGCCATCGCAATAATGGTGGGAATAAGAATCAGAATCGCAGCAAAGCACCCAAACAGGAGCAGAAGCCTCAGACAGAGGAACAATCGGCACAGGGAAAGCCTGCACCTAAGGAATATGCCCCAGTAGAGTCTGGTTCTACGGAAGAGCGCATTGAGATCTTTATTACTGGCCTTCTACGCCATATGGGTTCTGAGGCCGTACCTCATGCTTCCAAAACTTCGGATGATACCTATTATGTTGAACTGGTAGGCGAGAATCTCGGTATGCTTATTGGCCGCCGCGGCGATACGCTTGATGCCATTCAGCATTTGACCAATTATACCATCAACCGCGATGCGAGCAAGCGTTCCCGTATCAATGTGGATGCGGAGTCCTATCGCGCTAAGCGGGAGGAATCTTTGCGCCGTCTGGCAAAAAAGGTAGCGGGTAAGGTGGTTCGATACCGCCGCAACATCACGCTGGAGCCTATGAATGCCTATGAGCGTCATGTGATTCATGCGACCTTGCAGGATGTGGAGGGTGTCAGCACCTTCTCTACTGGTGCGGAACCGAATCGTCGTGTGGTGGTATCCTATAATCGTTATAAAAATTCGGACGTACAGAAGCAGTAATACAAAGCCCTCCATTGCTGTTAAAATGCAATGGAGGGAACCCTTTTATATGTTCTTTTTTCCTTCTTTTCGCAAGGCTAATTGTATAATGAAGTTGCACATTGCTAAATAAAAGTGTCCATAGCGACGCATCTGTGTTAGAATCAAGTTACCAAGCCAGTTCAACACAGAAAGAGGCATCACTATGGACTACTCCAATTCTAACACAGAACACG
>JAZRZL010000051.1:0-32695 GCA_045601345.1 Faecousia sp.
TGAGGCGAGCTGCGAGGGATTTTTCTGTCAGATTCAATAAAAATCGCAGGGAATACTTGACGTATTTTCAAGATTTTTATTAAATCTGACGGAAATAAGACCCGCAGATTCGCCCGCGAAGAATAATTAGAGGTGCCCTTAACACATTCAATTGCTGTGAAAAAAATAACTGGAAAAACAGTAAAGATGTGATATAATTATAAATTGGAATTTTAGCGAAGTGCCATACACTTCTTCGTAGGAGGTACGGGTATGTATTTACTTCTTTACTGCCTGTGGATCATCTGGAATGGAAGGATCACGCTGGAGATTGCGCTGCTGGGATTGGGGATCGTGGCAGGAATCGGGGTGCTGTCCTGGGTTTTGTTTGATTATACGCCGAAGCGGGAAGGGAAACTGCTCAAAAAGATACCGCTTTTTGCGGCTTATGTGTTTGTGCTTCTCTGGGAAATTTTGAAAGCCAACGGGAATATGATCGGCTTTATCATCAATGCACATCGCGCCATTGAGCCGACGCTTGTGACCTTTCAGACTGACCTGAAAACCGGCATGGGGCGCTTTATTCTGGCCAACTCCATCACCCTGACCCCCGGCACCATTACGGTGCAGATGGAGGACGACCGGCTCACCGTGCATTGTCTGCGGCGCGATATGCTCGACACCTCGCCCGATGGCGTGTTCCAGCGCTGGATTCGCAGATTGGAGGCGTAATCAATGGAACCCTATGATTTTTTATTCTCTGTTACGGCACTGCTTCTTGCAGTTGGGCTGTTTTTCTCCCTACTTCGCGCCATCCGCGGGCCGAGAGTGGCAGATCGCATTATGGGCATCAATATGATCGGTACGCTGGTTTCGATTTCTCTGGCTATGCTGTCCGTGTGGCTCAAGCAGAGCTGGCTTCTGGATGTTTGCATTCTCTATGCTATGATTAGCTTTCTTGCGGTAGTCGTGCTGGCCAAGGTCTGTATCGCCGCAAAGCGGCAGGAGGTGAAACGTCATGAGTGAAGCTGTGCGGTTTATTCTCAGCGCCGCCCTGATCGGGTTTGGCCTGATGTGCATTTTCTTTGCGATTCTGGGTGTTTTCAAGTTCCGCTTTGTCATGAACCGTATGCACTGCGCTGCGATCATTGATACGCTGGGGATTGCCGGTGTAGCTGTTGGACTGATGGTTGCAGCCGAAAGTTTGCAATACATCCCCAAGCTTTTGTGTGTGCTCCTGATTCTCTGGGTGGGCAGCCCCATTGCCTCCCATCTGGTAGGTCGTCTGGAGATTATGACTGACGATGATTTGAAGCGGCATATGGAAATGGAAGGAGGCCGGAGCAATGACAGCAATGGATCTGTTTGAGATATCTCTGTTGGTTCTGGTGGTTATCTGCGGAATCTGCACCTGTATCAGCCGGAATTTGCTGATTTCTTTGATTATTTTTATGGCCTACAGCGTCATTATGGCAGTGATCTGGGCGCTGCTTCAGGCACCAGATCTGGCAGTTACTGAGGCTGCCGTGGGCGCGGGAATTTCCAGTGTGCTGCTGTTCCTCACGCTGAAAAAAATACGCGATATTCGGGAGGCGGCGAAAAATGAATAAGTGGACAAAGCTGCGCTTCTGGCTGCGGCGCTGGGATGCGGGGGAACTGAATTTTAGCTGCAATGCCTTTACCCTTGCTCCCGCACCCGAACCGAAAGCCGAGGCAGAAGATCAAGCGTGGCAGACCCTGCCGGTGCAGAAAGTGGAGCAGGCAGAGGAGCGCTTCTTTCAGGGCATTTATCCTGTTTTGGCTACGGTACTATGTAGTGTGATCATTTTCTTTATGCTTTTGACCGTAGCAGACCTGCCCTCCTTCGGCGCGGCAGATGTGCCGACCAATAATGAGGTCTCTGCGCGATATCTGGAAAAGGGACTGGAGGAGACTGGCGCGGTCAATGCGGTGGCGGGTATGATTCTCGATTACCGTGCCTTTGATACGCTCGGTGAATCCCATGTGCTTTTTACTGCGACCATTGCCGTGCTGATCCTTCTTTTGACGGCTGAGGGCATCCCGGAGCCGACGATGCAGGCAAAAATTATGGAGCAGGATCCGATTCTACGCCAGACGGCAAGAGTGATTGTGCCTATGGCCATCCTGTATGGTGTTTATGTCATTCTCAACGGCCATTTGGGACCGGGCGGCGGCTTCTCCGGCGGGGCGATCATCGGCGGTGGGCTGATTCTCTATGCTATCGCCTTTGGATTTGAACGGCTGGATCGGATTCTCAATATCAAGGTGTTCCGTATCGTGGTACTATGCGCTCTGTGCTTCTATAGTACAGCGAAATGCTATTCCTTCTTCTGCGGTGCCCATGGACTGCACACCATCTTTACGACCGGCACGCCCGGTGCCATTTTCTCCGCAGGGCTGATCCTGCCGCTGAATATTGCGGTGGGTCTGGTGGTGGCCTGCACGATGTACGGATTCTATTCCCTGTTCCAAAGGGGGCGGATTTAATGCTGCAAAATCTATGGAACAGCCGCATTCAGTGTGCGGCGGTGATTCTGTTTGCCATCGGGTTTTCTACCCTCCTGCTGCACCGCAATCTGCTGAAAAAAATCATCGGCATGAATATTATGGATACGGCGGTGTATCTCTTCCTGACCTCCATCGGCTATATCCGCGGGAAGCTGGCACCTATTATTGTAGAGGGTGCCACCAGTGCGGCAGATTATGTCAACCCCATTCCGGCCGGTCTGGTTCTGACTGGCATTGTTGTCTCTGTGTCTGTTACGGCGGTCATGCTTTCTCTGACAATTCGGCTCTATGATCGCTACCATACCCTCAATCTGGATGAAATTTACGCCAACGCATTGCGGGAACAGGAGGCGCAGACATGAGCTTTTGTTTGAATTTCCCCCTGTTTTCCGTGGTAGCTTCACTGATGTGCGCGGTGATCAGCTCCGTTGTTTCGGGCAAGGCGGCAAGAGTGCTGAGCCTTTGCCTGACATCCATCATCAGTATGACCTCTGCCATTTTGCTTTTCTATGTTCTGTCTACAGGGGAGACCTATACTTATCTGATGGGTCATTTTACCCACCCCTGGGGCAATGAGCTGCGGATCAGTTTGCTTGAGCCGCTGTTCAGCATGGTGTTTGCTGCTGTGATGTTCCTGTGTTTGCTGGGCGGACGAAAGCAGCTTTTGGAGGATTTGCAGCCGGATAAGCGCAATCTTTACTATGTCATGGCAGATTTGGTGCAGTCCTCTCTGTTGGTGCTGGTTTATACCAACGATATTTTTACCGGCTATGTCTTCATCGAGATTTGCACCCTGTCCTCCTGCGGCCTACTGATGATTCGGCAGTGGGGCAGAACCACGCTGGCTGCCGTGCGCTATATGATTTTCTCACTGGTGGGAAGTGGTCTGTTCCTTCTGGGCGTGGTGCTGCTATATAATATTACAGGACACCTACTGATGCCCGATTTGAAGCAGAGTGTTGCCGCTCTCTGGGAGGGTGAGCGTTATACGGTATCGCTGACCTCCTCCATTTGCCTCATCACCGTGGGCATTGCAATTAAGAGCGGCCTGTTCCCCTGCCATTTCTGGATGCCGGATACCTATGGCTTTGCAACACCCAGCTCCTCCGGCATTCTTTCGGGTCTGATTTCCAAGGGCTATATCTTCCTTCTGGTGAAGATCATCTTTGATGTATTCGGTACCGAGGTGTTCTATGCCAGCGGCGTGCAGAATGTGCTGTTTGTCTTCGGTGCGTTGGGCATTGTTGTTGGCTCGGTCAGTGCGATGAAGGAAAAGGATATTTTCCGTATGATCGCTTTCTCCTCTGCGGCACAGATTGGTTACATCTACATGGGCATTGGCATTTCTCCCACGCTGGGCATTCTGGCAGCCATGTACCATATCCTCACCCATGCGGTTACGAAGCCGCCGCTGTTCCTTGCAGCGGCACGGCTGTGCGATACCTGCGATGGAAAAAGGCACTTTACGGATTTACAGGGCGCTGCCTGGGCAAACCGTCTGGCGGGTGTGTCCTTCAGCTTCGGCGCGTTCAGCATGATCGGTCTGCCGCTGACCATGGGCTTTATCTCCAAATATCTGTTCGCGCTTTCCGGCTTTCATGCCAATGTCAAGCTGGTGCCGACACTGATCATTCTGGCCATCAGCACCGTCCTCAATACCATCTATTTTACCCGCACCGTTCTTCGCATCTATGGCCGCAGACAGACGGGCAATATGATGTCCCTGCCTGTCCGGCAGCAGCCCTCCTTTGCAGCGGTTGCGGTTTTGTTTATTGTCCTCAATGTGACAGCCGGTGTGGCGGCATCCCCCCTCATCGACTTTTTGCAGCGCGGATTGGAACTGTTTTGAGAATCATAACGAAGGTGAATGCTATGGATCAATTTTTACTTGTGTTTCTTGTTTTCTTCCCTGCCTTATGTGCGCTGGTGCTGCATTTTCTGAAGCCCATGGCGGCCAAGAAGACCGTGCTGATCGCGGCACTTGCAGTGGAGGCCGGTATGGTGGCGTTGCTGTTTCCCCGGTTGGGGGCAGAGGTTACGCTGTTTTCTATGACGGATACCCTGACCGTTGCCCTGCGCTTTGATCAGGTTTCCCGCATTTTCATGACCATTGCCGCAGGCGGTTTCCTGCTGGCAGGTATTTATTCCCTTCGCTATATGGAGCATTCCCAGCGGCAGAGCAGCTTTTTCAGCTTCTTCCTGCTGAGCCTGAGTGCGCTGATGGGCATGGATCTGTCGGCCAATCTGATTACCATGTACCTGTTCTTTGAAATGGTAACCCTGATGTCCATGCCGATGGTGCTCCATGACCGCACACAGACGGCGGTGAAGGCGGCACTGAAATATCTGTTCTACTCAATTGCCGGTGCATTTCTAGCGCTGTGCGCGATTTTCTTCCTGTTCCGCTATGCGGATACTTTGAACTTTGTCCCCGGCGGCAGTCTAAACCGTGTCGAAGGGCATGAGAACCTCCTGCGTGTGGTGATTTTCCTCGGCGTTGTCGGTTTTGGAGCGAAGGCGGGTCTCTACCCCCTCCACGGGTGGCTCCCCGATGCACACCCGGCAGCACCGGCACCCGCTTCTGCGGTGCTGTCCGGCGTGATTGCCAAAGCCGGTGTGCTGGCCATTATCCGCGTGGTATTTTTCAGCGTGGGTGCGGACTTTGTCAAGGGCACTTGGGTGCAGAGTGCATGGCTGGGACTGGCGCTGCTCACCGTCCTCATGGGCTCCATGATGGCGTTCCGTGAGCGTCACTTTAAAAAGCGTTTGGCTTATTCCTCTATCAGTCAGATTTCCTACATCCTTGTGGGTCTGTTCTTCCTTAGCCCGGAGGGGGCGCTGGGTGGCCTGATGCATCTGCTGTTCCACGCCATCATTAAAATCTGCCTGTTCCTTGTGGCAGGCACTTTTATCTGCATTGTTGGTACACATTATGTGGACGAATTTACAGGCTATGGGCATTCTATGCCCAAAACGCTCTGGGCATTTACGCTGGCCTCCCTTGCCCTCATTGGTATTCCGCCGGCATCCGGCTTTGTGAGCAAGTGGTATCTGGCCGCCGGCGCACTCAGCTCTGGAATGGCCGTTTATTCCTGGCTTGCGCCTGCCATTCTGCTTCTTTCTGCCCTCCTGACGGCGGGGTATCTGCTGCCCATCAGCATTCGTGCGTTTTTTCCCGGCAAGGATGCCGTCCTGCCGGAGAGAAACGATGAGGGCGGCGCTGTGATGTGGCTGCCGATGATGATTCTGGCAGTGCTCTCCATTGTGCTGGGCATTTTTGCCGGACAAATGGGCAATTTCTTTACTGCCCTGAGTAGTTCACTGTTTGCGTAAAGCGGAGGCAGAACGATGCATGAATCATTATTGCTTGCGGCAATTTTGCTGCCGATTCTGGCGGGAGCCTGCCAAAGGTTTTTCCGACTGGAGCGGGAGCGAACCTACCACATTTACATTGGCGGTGCTGTTCTTCTGACATCGCTGCTGACCTGGACGCTGATTCTGTTCTGCGGACAGGAGCGGTTTGCCCTGATTCGGTTTACCGAGCACCTGTCTCTGGTGCTTCGCTTTGACGGACTGGGACGGTTTTTTGCCGGGATTATTGCCACACTGTGGCCGATGACTACGCTGTATGCCTTTGCGTATATGAAGGACGATTCCCGGAAGAAGGTTTTCTTTCCCTTCTTTGTCATGGCCTACGGCGTGACGCTCGGTGTTGCCATGGCGGGCAATCTCTTTACGCTCTACTGCTTTTATGAGCTGCTGACCCTGTCCACCGTGCCGCTGGTGCTCCATCCCAATTCCAGAGGGGCAGTTTTGGCGGCAAGAACCTATTTTATCTATTCTCTGGGCGGTGCTGCCTTTGCTTTTGCCGCTATGCTGTTCCTGATTTCCAACGGTGCCAATGAGGACTTCGTTCTCGGCGGCCTGCTGCGTACCTATCCCTATGCCAGACCCAATTTCACCCTGATTTTCTACACGCTGGGCTTTTTCGGCTTCGGCGTGAAAGCGGCTGTGTTTCCCACCTGTCGGTGGCTGCCCAAAGCCTCGGTCGCTCCTACGCCGGTCACGGCACTGCTCCATGCAGTGGCGGTTGTCAAATCCGGTGTATTTGCCATCATCCGTCTGACCTGGTATGCCTACGGTACCAAGCTGCTTGCCGGTACCTGGGCGCATTATGTCGTGCTGTGCTTTGCCATTTTCACCATTTTCTACGGTGCTACCCGTGCGGTCAAGGAGAGCCACTGGAAACGACGTCTTGCGTGGTCTACCGTGGCAAATCTTTCCTATATTCTCTTTGGCGTGGTTCTGATGACCCCGGAGGGATTGGCCGCAGGTCTTCTGCATATGGCGTTCCATGCGGAGATTAAGATTCTTGCCTTCTTCTGTGCGGGCGCGGTACTCCACCAGAGCGGCAGGGAATATCTGCGCGACCTGAACGGACTGGGACGGAAAATGCCTGTCACGTTTATTTGCTTTACCATTGCGGCGCTGGCGCTGACCGGCATCCCGCCGCTTTCAGGCTTTGTGAGTAAATGGAGTCTGCTGGTAGCCGCAGCGGATTGCGCAACACCTATGGCCTATGTGGGCGCGGGTGTGCTGCTGGTCGCGGCACTGCTGACCGCAATGTATATGCTGACCACCGTATGCCGCGCTTGGTTCCCGGAGGAAGGCTCTGTCCATACGCTTTCCGGCATCCGGGAGGCAAACTGGCGGATGCTGGTTCCTATGGTCATTTTAGCCGCAGCGATCGTCCTGACCGGACTTTTTGCTGCACCGATCACACAGGCGGTGCAGGAAATCGCCGGTCTTGTGTAAGGAGGCGGAAAAATGCTGCTTCTTTTGATTTTCTTCCCCATGGTCATGGCCTTTGTCTGCTATGGCGTGGGACGGTACTCTAAAAAAGGGCGGAGTGTACTTGCGATTGCAACAGGTGCGCTCGTTCTCGGCTTGTCTGTTTTCCTTGCGTTTGGGGAAAATCGGACGCAAATGCTCTCACAGGTGTGCTCTCTGGGATTGCATCTGGAGCTGGACGGCTTCCGCAAGGCCTACTGCGTCATCATCAGCCTGATGTGGTGCATGACCCTGCTGCTGTCCGATGAATATTTTGCTCATTATCACAATCGCAGACGCTACTATTTCTTCAATCTCCTGACGCTGGGCGCAACACTGGGCGTATTTTTAGCCGCTGACCTGTTTACCGCCTTCATTTTCTTTGAGATCATGTCCTTCACCTCCTATACCTGGGTGCTGCATGAGGAAAATTCTGTGGCGATCCGGGCGGCCAACACATATCTGGCCGTGGCGGTAATCGGGGGTCTGGTAGCGCTCATGGGTCTGTTCCTGCTGCAAAATCGGCTGGGCACAACGGAAATTTCCAAGCTCTATGCCCTTGCCGCTGCCTGCCCGCAAAAGGCATCCCTGTATGTTGCCGGCGGCTGCATTCTCTTTGGCTTTGGCGCAAAGGCCGGTATGTTCCCGCTGCACATCTGGCTGCCAAAGGCGCATCCCGTGGCACCGGCACCTGCATCGGCACTGCTGTCCGGCGTGCTGACCAAATCCGGTGTTTGGGGCATTGTGGCGATTTCTGCCAGTATTTTCCGCTATGATCCTGTCTGGGGCAAGCTGATTCTGGCACTTGGTACAATTACCATGGTATTGGGCGCAGTGCTGGCGCTCATGAGCATTGATCTCAAGCGTACCTTGGCTTGCTCGTCCATGTCGCAGATCGGCTTCGTCCTTGTGGGCGTGGGCATGATGGGCATTTTGGGAGAGGAAAATGCACTGGCTGCCCGTGGAGCACTGCTGCATATGATGAACCACTCCCTGTTTAAGCTGGTGCTATTCTCCTGCGCTGGTGTGGTATTCATGAACCTTCACAAGCTGGATCTGAATGATATTCGCGGCTTTGGCAGAAAAAAGCCTCTGCTGAACCTTTGCTTCCTTCTGGGCGCTGCGGGCATTGCCGGTGTTCCGGGTCTGAACGGCTATGTGAGCAAGACACTTCTCCATGAGGCTATTGTGGAGGGAGGCAGCTACGGTGTTGTGGAATGGCTGTTCCTGATTTCCGGCGGCCTGACGGCGGCCTATATGACAAAGCTGTATATCTGCCTGTTTGTGGAGAAAAACCCCGAGCGGCAGGCAGAATTCGACAGCTGCCGCCGTTATATGAATTTCGGCAGTACCCTTTCTCTGCTAATCCCTGCCCTCTGCCTTCCTGTGCTGGGACTGACGGTAGGCAAAACGATGGACGCAATTGCAACTTTCGGTACCGATTTCTTCCATCCGGGAGAGCTTGCCCATAAGGTTCCGTATTTCTCGCTGGAAAACCTCAAGGGCGGCTTTATTTCCCTTGCCATTGGTGCTGTGGTCTATCTCTTTGTTGTGCGCAAGCTGCTGATGAAGGATGGATGTTATGTTAACTTCTGGCCGGAAAAGCTGGATCTGGAGGATCGGGTCTACCGTCCGCTGCTTCTGAAAATCCTCCCCGACGGCTTGGGCTGGTTCTGTGCCCTGTTTGGAGAAAACAAAATTACAGCCCCCATTTTCCGCTGGATTCTCCGCTGGCCGCTCGGCATGGGCAGCGATATGACCGGCAATAACCGCCTAACCGAGCCTTTTGCGAAGGGCCTTTTCCGGGCGCTGACCATGATCGGCCATGCCTTCATTGATTTGCCCGATGCACTGGTGTGGGGTCTTCGTGCCACGATTTTCAAAGAGAGCCGGATTCACAGTCAGGAAAAAGCGCTGGAGTCCCTGCCTTACCGTCTGGGTGACCGCGTAGATCACTGGGAGGTTGTTCACGGAAAAGAGAACCCCGATGAGCACCGCTATGCTCGCCTCATCTACCGTGGCTGGCA
Source organism: Faecousia sp. (assembly GCA_045601345.1). GTDB lineage: Bacteria > Bacillota > Clostridia > Oscillospirales > Oscillospiraceae > SVMC01. Next base: position 9,366 of record JAZRZL010000051.1, read on the forward strand.
TACGCTGGAGGATACCACCCGACGCATCTCCGGCAACCTGTCCTTCGCCCTGCTGATGCTTTGTGTGGCGGTATGTATTGTCCTGCTGTATGTCATCGGTTACAGACGATGAAGGGCTACTTGCAATTTTCAAAATCTGTGTTATACTGAGATTAGGCGATTGATATTACCTATACAAAGATGAAAGGGGTATTTCTATGGCTGATTTCAACGAGAAGTTCAACGAATTCAACAATACGCAGGATTCCACGGCGGCCTATTCCCGAAAGGATATTGACGATAACCGCATCATGGGCGCGCTGGCCTATCTTTCCTGGCTTGTACTGATTCCCCTTTTTGCGGCAAAACAGTCTCCCTTTGCCCGTTTTCATACCAATCAGGGACTGGTGCTGGCCTTGGCAGAGATCATTGTGGTTATCGCACTTGCCATTTTGCGGGCGCTTCCTCTGATTGGCTGGATTTTTCGGATTATCCGCTATCTATTTGAAATTGCGTGTGTAGTGATGTCGATAATTGGCATTGTCAATGCACTCAACGGAAGAGCGAAGGAGCTGCCTCTTGTTGGCAGTTTCCGCATCCTGAACTAAAAAGAATTTGCCATGAGAAATTGTTGGGTTTCTCATGGCGTTTTCTCAAAGAAATTGCACCGCAATAGTATTTCTGAAGGTTTGCAGATGTTTTTTTGTAAAAAACTGGAGAAATTTAAAAAAGGGCTTTCCAATTTTGAAAATATATGATATACTTTTATGGTAGATATATTGTGGGTTTGTTATGCCCTTGATGTACAGTGGAGGTTTTGGAGTCGTGTGCAGCTTGCAGAATACGGAGATTATTTCTATTTCCATCCGGGAATGGGCTGCGCTGGCACAATCTGGAAGCGCCTCCAATGTGACCATTCAGCTGCATGGCAACAGTATGCGGCCTCTGGTGCGCAAGGAGCGGGATTTTGTTACAATCGCGCCCTTGACCCGCAAGCTCAAGCGGGGAGATGTTGTCCTGTTTCAGGCAAGCGATGGGCGCTACACCGTTCATCGGATCATTCGCCTTCTTCCCGGGCATATCCTTACGCAAGGCGACCACTGCCGCTGTCCCGACCTGCCAACCCCCTTGGAGGATGTTTTCGGCCTGGTCGTTCAGGTAAAGCGTGGCAGATTACGGCTGCCCATCAATCATGCTTTTTCCCGCTTTTGCGGTTTGTTCTGGATTTGGATTCTCCCTGTGCGAAAGTTTTTCTGCTGGGCGTGGGATCTTATTCTGGAAATTAAGAAAAGATTTTTAGGAGTTTTAAAACATGAGCATACAGATTCGACATGACCAAAGCCTCAACGAGATGCTTGACCGCTTGGAGGCAGAGGGTGCCGAAAAGCATAAACGCATGAGTTCCTTTGAACAGGAACTTATATATCGGGCAAGGAAGAAGGGTGTCCCGCTCCACGGAAAATTTGAATTGACACCGCTGTGTACTCTGGACTGCAAAATGTGTTATATCCATCTGCATAAGGAGCAGATGCATGGCGCAGAGCTTTTGCCCACCGAGCAGTGGAAGAGCCTGATGAAGCAGGCCGCTGACATGGGGATGATGGATGCCAGCCTGACCGGCGGGGAATGTCTGCTCTATCCCGGTTTTGATGAGCTTTATCTCTATCTTCGCTCTCTGGGGGTTTCTCCTACCGTTCTGACCAATGGCACCCTGCTGACCGAGGAACGGGTTGCATTTTTTAAGGCGCATCCGCCAAAGCTCATACAGGTCACGCTGTACGGCTCCAATGACGATGCCTATGAGCAGGTCACAGGTCACCGCAGCTTTCAGGCGGTCATAAATGGCATTCGTATGCTCAAGGAAGCCGGAATTCGTTTTATGGTAATGCTCACGCCCAACGCCTTTATGGATCTGGAAGATGCCAAAAGGATGATGGATTTACTCCATTCGATGGGTGTTCTCTTTGGAATCAACTCCATGCTCATTATGCCCTATGAGGAAACTGGGCGTGCAAAAAAGAAGATGGAGTATGATATTGACGTTGAAAATTATATTGCGCTTTATAAGTACCGTGCTTCCTTACTTGGTTTTACACATACCCCCTTCTGCGAAGATGATTTTATTGATATTGTTGATGAGAATGATAAGGGGCGTGGTCTGCTTTGCTCCGGTGGGAGGGCGGCGTTCTGTATCACTTGGGACGGCAAGATGCAACCTTGCAGTGGCCTTCATAAGCTGCAGCAGCTTCCCTTCCGCGATGGCTTTGCCGAAGCATGGAAGAAGCTGAATGCGCAGTGCGAGGATTATCCTCGTCTGGTGGAATGCACCGACTGCAAATTAAAATGTGTGTGTATACTTTGCCCCATTGACCATGAGATGGATGCGCCTGTGGGTCATGCAAGCCAAAGAATTTGTCATTACTTCCATAGATTGGTGGAAGAACAGCTTATTTAACTCTGGTTACATAGCATAACGCTTTGTAATATTATTTAATTTAGGAAGGAGGTGCAATGGATCATGAAAAAAACTCCTATGGCTCCTGTCGTTCGCAAGGTGGAATTTGCCTACAACGAGCAGGTCGTTGCTTCAACGCAGTCGGAATACTATAACTGCGAGTATACCTTAAAAGGACGGATGACTTGGGGAGTATGCGAACCAATAAGTATAGGCGGCTTTGAACGCTAATTCCGTATGCGCGAGGCCAGCTGCACAGATGTAAAAAAGTGATGATTGGAAGGACGAAAACATGACATATTATTCCATAGCCGGATGCAATATCGAAAGCTTTTTTCTTCCCTCCTGTTTCACTCCCTTTGAAATCCAAGCCGCTGGCCAAACCCATTGCGTAATTACAAAAGAAAGCAATGGGTTTTCTGATGATTCTGCGCCGGGAAGAAGCTTCTCCCATGAGAGCTTTGTAGTTACGGCGCTTGAAGATAATAGCTGGCTCTATTCCTCTCCGACAAATTATCCGCCGGTGTTCCTGTTGGTGTCCCCGGATTATAGCAAGATCCGTGTTTACTGTCCGCCTTGTGATGACCTCGAACAACAGGAGCAGCAGATGTCCAATCTGCTCCGAGTGGCGCTGGAGTGCCTTCTGATTCGCCACGGCAGACTGACCTTACATTCGGCCTGCATTGCACTCGACGGTCAGGCCATTGCCTTTACTGGCCACTCTACTGTAGGAAAGTCCACAAGGGCAGGAAAATGGGTGACACATCTGGGCGCACAATGGATCAGCGGTGACCGTCCGACCATTGCCGTCAGCTCCTCTGGCCTCACCGCCTGCGGGGTTCCCTGGGATGGAAAAGAGCAGATTTTCTCTCCGATGATGGTTCCTCTCAAGGCCATTGTGGAGGTTCGCCGCGCCGGTTTTGTCGGTGCGCGGCATCTGAACGCAGAGCAGGCAAGAGCACTTTTGATGCAGCAGTGCTTCCTCCCTATGTGGGATACCGAGACTGCCGCTATGGCCATGTTCCTCATTAGCTCCGTGATTCGCCGGGGGGTTGTGCTTCGCGGCTTCTGCGGGCCGGATGAGGAATCTGCCGCTGCATTGAGAGATATTTTATATGGGAATTCCCATGCAATCAGAGAGGAGACAGTTGATTTGCGAATTAAGAAGGGCTTTAGACTCCAGAAAATGATGGATGAATTTTTGATTCTTCCTACCGGTGATAACATCCATACCTTTAACGGTTCTGTTGTGCTGAATGAGGTTTCCGCGTTCCTTTATGAGCAGCTGGAAAAGGGCGTGAGCCGGGAAGATCTTTTAAATCTGCTTCTGGGCGAATACGATTACGACACCGAGGATTTGACAGAAGCCAATGCGCACCTTACCATGGCACTGGAGGCCTTTCATGAGCTTGGCATTCTGGATGCAGAGAGCGAAGCTCTATAATACAACACAGTGGGCGGTTCTCAATGGCAGTAAGTAACAGCCCTTGCCTTCCCCGCTGGGGAAGGTGCCGCCCGCAGGCGGCGGATGAGGTTGGCCTCCTAAGACAGAGTGCTTCCTATGTTAGGAAGATTTTCGGTTTTGACAGTGCGCCCATACCTCATCAGTCTCGCTTCGCTCGCCAGCTTCCCCAGAGGGGAAGCCTTAGCTCCTGCCTTCCCCTCTGGGGAAGCCTTAGCCCTTGCCTTCCCCTCTGGGGAAGCCTTAGCCCTTGCCTTCCCCTCTGGGGAAGGTGCCGCCCGCAGGCGGCGGATGAGGTTGGCCTTCTAAGACAGAGTGCTTTCTATATTAGGAAGGTTTTCTGTTTTAGCAGTGCATTCAATGACCTCTTCAGTCTCGCTTCGCTCGACAGCTTCCCCAGCGGGGAAGCCTTGCCTTCCCCGCTGGGGAAGGTGCCGCCCGCAGGCGGCGGATGAGGTTGGCCTCCTAAGACAGAGTGCTTTCTATATTAGGAAGGTTTTCTGTTTTAGCAGTGCATTCAATGACCTCTTCAGTCTCGCTTCGCTCGACAGCTTCCCCAAAGGGGAAGCCTTGCCTTCCCCTCTGGGGAAGGTGCCGCCCGTAGGCGGCGGATGAGGTCAGTCTTCTAAGACGGAGTGCTTTTTATATATTGAGAATAGTCCCATGCTATATGCGTCAAATGCCCCACTCTCCTGTGTAGAGTGGGGCATTCCTATGTAATGATTCAGGCATTTACCTTCACACGTGCGCGAGCACTGGCTTTTTGTGGCCGATAAGTGGGAACAATCTCACGCAGGAGTGCGCGGATATCGCCGTCCTCCTTGCCACAGGCAATTTCCAGTCTGTCAAGCTGGGCGGCAAATTCCTTTTCATCTATCATCAGTGGCTTGCCGATGTAAATCAGGTGGTTGGCGGTAGAACACATCCCCTCCTCGTCAAGCAGAAGCTCTTCAAACAGCTTCTCACCCGGACGCAGACCAACATACTGAATCTTGATATCCACATCCGGCTCAAATCCAGACAGGCGGATCATATTTCTGGCCAGATCGTCAATCTTGACTGGCTCGCCCATATCCAGAACGAAAATCTCACCTTTTTTTGCATAGACACCGGCTTGAAGCACCAGAGAAACCGCCTCAGGAATGGTCATAAAAAAGCGGATAATGTCAGGATGCGTCACCGTAACCGGCCCTCCCTGCTCAATCTGGCGGCGGAACAGGGGGATCACGCTGCCACTGGAGCCGAGCACATTGCCGAAGCGGACACAGACGAACTTGGTTTCGGAGTGGCGGCTGAACGATTGCACCAGCATCTCACAGATGCGCTTGGTTGCGCCCATGACATTGGTGGGATTGACCGCCTTATCAGTGGAAATCTGAACAAAGGTCTCTACGCCGTACCGATCGGCTACCTCGCAGAGATTGCGAGTACCGAAGACATTATTCTTCACTGCTTCGCGGGGGCTGTCCTCCATGAGGGGTACGTGCTTATGTGCGGCGGCATGGTAGACAATTTCGGGACGGTATTCATCAAAAATCGCTTCCAGACGCTTTTTATCGCGGATAGAACCGATCAGAACCTCCATCGGAAGATTAGGATACTTGCGGCGCAGCTCCTGCTGGATATCGTAGGCACCGTTTTCGCAGATGTCAAAAATCATCAGTTTTGCGGGATGATGTGCGGCGATCTGACGGCAAAGCTCAGAGCCAATGCTGCCACCGCCACCGGTAACCAGAATGACTTTACTCTCGACATAGTCGGCAATTTCTTCTATATCAACCTTCACGCTGTCCCGACCCAGCAAGTCCTCAATTTGCACATTGCGAATCTGCCGCACATCCAGATGGTCGGAAGCAATTTGGGCAATGGAGGGCAAAAGCTTGGTCTCGCAGCCGGTGGACTGGCAAATATTGGTGATTTCTCGCTTTTGTGTAGGGGTCGCACTGGGGATGGCCAGAATAATCTGCTCAACACGGTAACGACTGACCATTGCGGGAATATCCTGCCGCTGCCCGACAATGGGAATGCCGCGCAAACGCAGATTTTTCTTACTGATATCATCGTCAATGATGCAGACAATGCGGTTTTTTGTGTGGTCAGAGTTGAGCAGATCCTGCACGGCGACAGAGCCAGCCGCACCGGCACCAACCAGCATGGTACGAATGCCCTTCTTCTTCAGATATTTATGAAAAAAGCCACGCAGGAGGCGATAGGAAAAGCGGGAAATGCCCATAGCCAGCGCCAAAAACAGTGCATTAAATACATAAAAGCTCAAAGGAAGGCTATCATGGAGCATATACATCAGAATAAACTGTAATCCTGATGTAAACAATACCGAGCCGAGAATCTTTGCTGCCTCATCCAGACCTGCAAACCGCCAAAGACTGGAATACAGTCCCATTACCGCAAACAATAAAAGTGTCAATACCAGATAAATGGGAAGAAAAGAGAATAAATCCGACAGATAAGCATGGGCTAATTCGCCTGACAGATCGAAATTTAAACAAACCGCAATAGAAAAGGTCTGCACCAGCATTGCCATTACGCTGTCTACAACCAGTAATAGCAGCACACGAATAAATACCATGTTTCGCTCTGTGCGTTCCAGCTGCGCCTGTTGGATTTTGATGTCTGTTTTTTCCATAACCTATCCTTCCGCTCACAAAATGTGATCTGTGATTAATGATTTTCTTTTTTATGCACAACTTATATTGTATCTTCTTTCCTGATAAATTACAACCATTTTTTGCAAAATCCAGCAAAATTTTTCCAGAAAAGCCCTATTACTTATGCATCTATTTTATTTCGTCCTTCATCAGAAGAAAACGTCGATATGCTCTGGCATTCGGAAAATCCTCATTCATAATCAGATCGTCCGAAATTTGATAGCTTCCGGCAAGTGTGCCGGTACGGATGGAGAAATAGCGCCCGGAGGCAAACAATGCGCCGGTAGAGCGTGAACCAAAGTCGCTGCGGGAAATGCGTACAAAAGCAGGTCTGTCCGGGATTTCCTCCGGCTTGGTCAAATCGACGGGGCAAATCAGCAGCCGATGATCGCTGCACACCAGAATGCCCACTGCCCGGGAGAAGGGCAGTGCCGGATCGGGAGCATATACGGACATATCATTATAGTAGGCAACAAATCCGCCACAGCAAGCCACACCACTTCGAATCATCAACGCTTCAATCACAGAGAACACCCCTTTCTATTTATTATACCATGAAGCGAAAGCGAATGGTATAATTGCGCATCATTTTCGATTGCCCCGCAAGGGGCGAGAAAATGGCGCATATTTTTGTATAATAATTGCGTCAGCAATTATTATACCATGAAGCGAAAGCGAATGGTATAATTGTGCATCATTTTCGATTGCCCCGCAAGGGGCGAGAAAATGGCGCATATTTTGGTATAATAATTGCGTTCGCAATTATTATACCATAGCTTTTGTGTATGTACAGCTTTTTCCACACAAAATTACTAGATTCCTGAAAAAAATCAAAAATACTTGCGCAATTATTTTTGAGTAAAAATGGCAATATTTCTCCGATTCTTGAAAAAAACAGCATTTTCTTTACATAAATTAGAAAGAAAACTGCATATATTACATTTTCTAATGTGGAATATGCAAAAATACGACTTTACAAAATGAATATTTTTAGTTAAAGTATATAAAGGAAAGATTTTTCCATATTGTATGAAAAAGGAGAACAATTTATGGACAACAACAATCGCGGCTCTTGGGGAAGTAATATTGGCTTCCTTCTGGCTGCCATCGGCTCGGCTGTCGGTCTGGGCAACATCTGGGGCTTCCCCTATAAGATGGGCAAATCCGGCGGCTTCACCTTCCTGCTGGTTTATCTGGCACTGGCTATTTTCGTAGGCTTCATTATCATGGCCTCCGAGCTTGCCCTTGGTCGCAAGACGCAGCTTGGCGCAATCGGCGCATACAGCAAGATTACCAAGCGCTTTAAGTGGGTCGGCTGGCTGGCCGTTATTGCCCCATTCCTAATCATGAGCTTCTACTCTGTTCTGGGCGGCTACACCATCCAGTATATGTCCCTGAATCTGGCTGAGCTGAGCTTTGGCCTACAGAACACCTTCGGCATTGCGCTTGAAGGCGGCGCCACCTTCGGCTCCATGCTGACCAACCCGTTCGGCTGTGCAGCATTCACCTTGATCTTCCTGCTCATCTGCTATTTCATTAACCGCAGCGATGTCTCCGAAGGCCTTGAGAAATTTAATAAGATCGGTATGCCCGCTCTGTTCGTCATGCTGGTCATCATCATCATCCGCGCACTGACCATGGAAGGTGCTGTGGAAGGCCTGAAGTTCATGTTCGTTCCCGGCTATGCCGTCAAGGCAGGCTTCATTGAAGAAGCTCCCGGCCTCATTTCCGTTCTGGCTACCGCCGGCGGCCAGATGTTTTTCTCCCTGTCTCTGGCTATGGGCGCAATGATTACCTATGGCTCTTATCTGGGCAAGAGCGAAAACCTCAAGAAGAACTCCGTTGTTATCGTATTTGCCGATACCCTCATCGCTCTGATGGCCGGTGTTGCCGTTATCCCCGCCGCTGTTGCCAACGGTCTGCAGAATGGCATGGCATTTGCTGAAATCAAGCTCTCCGGCCCCAGCCTTCTGTTCGTTACCCTACAGAACGTGTTCTCCGAAATGGGCGTAATTGGCCCCCTGTTCGGCGTCATCTTCTATCTGCTGGTTCTCATTGCAGCGATCTCTTCTGCAATTTCTTTGATCGAAGTTATTTCTGCCTTCTTCATGGACAATGCCCGCCTGAAGGGTCGTACTCCCAACCGCTCCAAGACGGTTCTGCTGGTCTGCCTCGTGATCGCTGTCGAAGCTATCTGGGTTGCTCTGGACGGTCTGGGCAGCAATGCCAACCTCGGTGCCCTCTTCCAGTGGAAAGCAACTGCTACTTGGAATGACTGCGCACTCGACTTCATGGATTGCTGGTCTGAAGGCATTGCCATGCCGCTCGGTGCCATGCTGATGGCTCTGATGATTGGCTGGGAGCTGCACAGCAAGCCCATTCTGGACGAAATCAACATTGGTGCTGCCAATGGCAAGGGCTTTGTCGGTTTCTACAAGGTCTGCATTATGTTTGTTGTTCCTATCGCTATGGCCTTCATCTTTGCAGGCTCTATCGGTGACTTCTTCGGCAATGCTACGGTCGGCTACATCATTGCGCTGGCTATGCTGCTCATCTTCTGGGTCGTTGCCTTCCTCGGCGGCAACAAGGACGCAAAGAAATAGGCGGAATCCTTTTTCTAATTTCAATCGGGGTTGTCTTGTTTAAGCAAGACTACCCCGATTTTTTATGTTGCTATTTTCCATTTTGCCAAGTGACAAAGTTGGCTGGTAACAAAAAATGTTTTTTCAAAAAAACACTTGCAATTTGAATGCTTTGCTGATATAATAGCTTTGCTGCTTGAGAGCAGCCGGATATTGTATATGGGGGTATAGCTCAGCTGGGAGAGCGCTTGAATGGCATTCAAGAGGTCAGCGGTTCGATCCCGCTTATCTCCACCACGAAAGCTCCAAAATCTTCGGATTTTGGAGCTTTTTTCTTGTGTTTACAGCATAAAATAGTTCCGATATTCGCCCCTCAGTTGCGAGGAGCGAAATTTTTTACCTGAAAATTCCCAGATTATACCCAAATATCTTTCGTGACAGGGTGTCTATTGCGTCCATAAAGTGTAATTTGTGGTATGGATATCCATGCTGATATGGATGATACTGTTCATTGTGACCTCTCCTTGTATTTTGGTAATCCCTGTTTTAGGTTTTTGTATTCCTGTTATTACAGGTAAATCCACGCTTTGGAAGCGAGAGGTCATTTCATAACAGAAATAAACAAAACCAAGGTCACCTGAAGGGAATTGGGCATTCATAAATGCACACAAAAACAAGGTATATAGCACGGCTTTTTGATTTAATTTTTTAGTAAATTTGTTATAATATGCATTAGGGCTGGACACTTTGTTTTTAACGAACAATGTTCAATGCTCAGATTTCTCAGGATGATGTATCCACCGATGATGCCTGTTTTTCAATAATATTACAATGGAAATGATACCTGAGACAAAATACGTTTCATTTTAGTTTCCATACAATTTGTAAACAATGCACAAAAGATAGTAGCAAAAAGTGGGTTTGGTTAACAAAATACAAGGAATTAAATCATTTTATACATTCCATTTCTAAAAAAAGAACGTTATACTTTATATATTAAATTGTAGAATATGAGAGATATAAATTTTTATGACAGGTTGTTAAACTAATCATAAAAAATGAAAAGCAAAGCATAGTTCCTTTATATCTGCGGAAGCAAAAGAAGCAGGTTCTAAGACAAATACCTCCGATTCAGGACAATTTGATATCGCGCATGAATGCAAAATTAGTTTAAGGAATCTCTGATTAAAGCCCATTTGACGGTGCAATATGAACGCTTTTAATCAGAGGTTTCCTAATTTCCTGTTTGATTTTTGCGGGTTCCTCCCCGTAAAAAAATAAAAAACGAAAAAGGAAAGAGGGATTTTATGTTTAAAACCAAAAAACGTGGGCTTTCTATGATTTCCCGTCTGCTGGTTGCAGTGATGATTTTGCAGCTGTTCCTTGCTGCACCCTTCGCTGTTCAGGCAAAGGAAATCGTCGGACAGGCGGAATTCTATGTCAGCCCCACCGGCAGCGACAGCAATGACGGTCTGAGCGCAGATACCGCCTTTGCTACCCTGGAAAAAGCAAGAGACGCAGTGCGTAAAATCAACGGCAACATGACCGGCGATATTACGGTCTATCTGATGGACGGCACCTGGGAACTGGATGAAACCTTCAAGCTCGATGAGCGCGATTCTGGTACCAATGGCTTCACCGTTCGCTATCAGGCAGCCCCCGGCGCAAAGCCCATCATCTCCGGTGGTAAGACCATCGACGCGGAATGGGAAGTCGCTGAGGATGTTGACTGGCTCCAGAATGGTCTGGTCGCATACAAGACGCACTTCGAACGCGACGACAAGATCCGCGCCATCTATGTCAACGATCAGCGCGCTTCCATGACGCGCAAGACCGCTCGCCCGAAGCGCTCTGCCGGCACCTACGCTGTCACCAAGGGTCAGGCTGACTGGGCATGGGTTTCCGGCTCCAAGGCCGCCGGCAATGTGTTTAACAGCAGCTTCCTGCCCGCAGATACCCGCAACCCCCAGAACATCGAGCTTGAATCTGGCTCCACCTGGGTCAAGGCTGTGGTCTGCGCCGACACGCTGCAGGATATCGGCAACGGCGAAACGCAGGTCAATTTCCAGATGCCCTATGCCGCTATGGCACAGACGCTGAGCTGGAACTGCAACTACAACCCCACCGGCAACAACGATGTTACCAATGTCTTCGAGTGGCTGTCCAAGGAAGGCGAATTCTATTTCGATCAGGCCGGCAGCACGCTGTACTACATCCCCCGCGCTGGTGAAGACGTGAATACGGCTGAGGTCATCGTGCCTGTGCTCGATCAGCTCGTCAATATCACCGGCTCCAAGCCTCTGAATACCTACGCAGAGAACATCGTGTTCGAAGGTATCAAGTTCGCCTACACGGACTGGAACCTCTATGAGGTCGAAGGCTCTCACGGCAACGCTACGGTTCAGGCTGCCACCGTCATCACCAAGTATGCCGACGGCAACTGGCACAATGATATCTACCGCGCATACGACGTTCCCACCGCTGCCATCCAGGTCAACACCGCCAAGAACATCCAGTTTATCAACGGTGAGATCTCCAATACCGGCTACCTGGGCATCCATCTGGAAAATGACGTATGGAACTGCGATGTGAGCGGCAACTACGTCGGCCAGACCGGCGGTGCAGGCATCGTCATCGGCCATCCCCAGCACGTTTATGAGAACGACCCCGACGACTACCGTGTCGGCAACGGTGCCACCGCTGACAAGGAGAAGTTCGCACGCGGCACCGAGTCCGTTCCCAAGCACATCAACATCATGAACAACTATCTGCTTGAGAACTGCTACTTCTTCCCCGGCAATGCGCCCATCACCTCCTTCTACACCTACGATATGAAGGTGCAGCACAACTTCGTCTATAAGTGCTCTTACAGCGGCATGAGCATTGGTTGGGGCTGGTGCGAATTCGACGGCACCTCTTCCTCCAAGCTGCCCGGTAAGCCCACCACCACTTCCCGCGCTAACAACGTCAGCTACAACCGTATCGAAGAGATCTGTTCCATCCTGCAGGATGCTGGCGGTATCTACACCCTCGGTCAGCAAGGCAATGATGACTGGACGGATGTTACCATCATGAACAACAACTTCATCAATGCCCAGCGCACCAACACTTCTGCCAGCGGCAGCCGCATGGTCAACGGCTTCCATCCCGATGAAGGCTCTGCCTACATCCTGATGGACGGCAACGTTGTTACCAACACCATCCGCAACGTCTACGAGCTGAACAACTGGCAGAGAAAGCATGACGTTATCGTCACCAATGCATTCTCCAACACCAACAAGTCCGAGACGACCGCGCCCAACTGCACGCTTGATATGTATGTCGATGCCAGCTACACCTGGCCGATCACGGGCTACACCACCGTGCTTAATTCTGGCCTGGAGGATACCTATGTCGGCATGGTCGGCAAGGATGTCATCGGCGACACCGAATATGAGCTTGCCTCCAACGTCAAGATGGAAGCTGGCCTGACCCTGCCGCGCAGAGGCCTTCTGAGCGCAGACGATACCGTTTGGGTAGCACCGGAGGGTACGACCGCATTCGCTGAGGGCGCTACCATGACCAAGGCTGCCGGTAATGAGAAGAGCATCGTGCTTCCCGAGACCGCAGGCACCTACAAGCTCTATATCGTCTATGCCGACGGCAGCGTTTCCGCCGCTTCTGAGAAGACCATCTATGTTGGCGAAGTCAAGGGCATTGCCAATGTAGCAGACGGCATGGTCTACAGCATTTCTGCCAAGAATCCTCTGGTTCTTGAGCTGAACACCGATACCTATTCCTTCAAGCTCAATGGTGCAAGCGTTAAGAACGGCGCAACCATCACCGAGTCCGGCGACTACACGCTGGAGGTCACCACCCTCGGTAGCAGCAATGCACCTCAGGTGATCAAATTCAGCACCATCATTTCCGAATCCAACCGTCTCCTGCCTAAGAACGTGACCGTCAAGCCCGGCGAAGTCATTGCTCTGGCAGACAACCTCAACGATCCGACCCTCAAGATTTGGCTGGCTTCTCAGTCTGCCAGTGCTTTTGAGGAAAGTGCATCCATGACCTGCGCTTCCGGCGACAAGGCTGAAATCGCAGCACCTATGGAAGAAGGCATCTATGATCTGACAGTTGTGAATGACAATGGCGAAATCCTCAACCGCTCCGATTGCACGGTTAAGGTCAAGGCACCTTACGCAGGCAATATTCCCGTCACCGATTTCATCATGAACTTTGCCGCTGACCAGGGTATTACCACCGCAACCGGCAATGCAGTTTCCGGCTGGGCCAACACCGCAAACGAAGAGCAGGTTCTGAAGCAGACTTCTGCCAACAGAATGCCCGCTCTGAACACCAATGAAAACGGTATGCCTTACCTGACCTTCAATGGCAGCCAGCGTCTGACTCTGGACGGCGTGAACTTCAATGATAAGAGCGCTCTGACGATTCTGATCATGTCCCGCAACGCCAAGAGCAGTTATAGCAACGCTTCCTACAGCTCCGGCAATGGCGACCGCAACGCTCCCATCTATGTCAACGAAGCCAGCGGCTGGAGTGGCCTGTATGTGAACCCGTATCAGGATTGGATCGGCGTTCGCTTCGGCTCCACTGTGTCCAATTGCTTCATCAAGACCCGCAGAGCTGCCGCTACCGATAAGGTCACCGTAGCCGGTGCTGTGAAGGACGGCGGCGTAGAGAAGATTTATGACGAAGGCGTTATGCTTTACTCCAAGTCCGGTCAGGCTGAAAAGACCAAGGGCATCGGCAATACGCTCTCCGTTGGTTACAGCTACTCCGGTGGCGACACCTACTTCTCCGGCGATATCTATGAAATCTTTATTTATGACCGTGCGCTCAGCGATGATGAAGTGGCCGAAATGACCGCTTATCTGAAAGAGAAGTATGAAGGCAGCCCCGAGTGCAAGCATGACTATCAGGCTGTTGTTACTGCTCCCACCTGCACCGAGGCAGGCTTCACCACTTACACCTGCGCTAAGTGCGGCGACAGCTATGTTGATGACGAGGTTGCAGCACTGGGTCACGACTATGTTGGTGCTTTCTGCAGCCGCTGCGGCGAGAAGGAACCCAGACCCGAAGGCATTATGGAACTGTTCTACGTCAGCCCCGATGGCAATGATGAGAACAATGGTCTCAGCGAAGAAACCGCTTTTGCTACGCTGGCAAAGGCAAGAGACGCTGTCCGCGAAATCAATGCCGAAATGACCGGCGATATCGTTGTCTACCTGATGGACGGCACTTGGGAACTGGATGAGACCCTCAAGTTTGACGAGCGCGACTCCGGTACCAATGGCTTCACTGTCCGTTATGCAGCAGCAGAGGGCGCAAAGCCCATCATCTCCGGTGGTAAGAAGATCACCTCCGAGTGGACGGTTGCAGAAGATGTTGACTGGCTGCCCGAAGGCCTCACCGCCTATAAGACCTCCTTTGCCCGCGATGACAAGGTTCGTGCAATCTATGTCAACGATCAGCGTGCATCTCTGACCCGTAAGACCCTGCGTGCAAAGCGCTCTGTTGGCAGCTATGCTGTTACCAAGGGTCAGGCTGACTGGGCATGGACCAGTGGCTCCAAGCCCGCAGGCAACGTATTTGACAGCGCTTCCCTGCCTGCCAATGCCCGTAACCCCCAGAACATCGAGCTTGAATCCGGCTCCACTTGGGTCAAGGCACTCGTTTGCGCCGCATCCCTTGAGGATATCGGCAACGGCGAAACGCAGGTCAACTTCCAGATGCCGTATGCAGCTATGGCTCAGACCCTGAACTGGAACTGCGGCTACAAGCCCACCGGCAATAACGACATCACCAACGTCTTTGAATGGCTGTCCAAGGAAGGCGAATTCTACTTCGACCAGGCCGGCAGCACCCTGTACTACATCCCCCGCACTGGCGAGGACATGAGCAAGGCTGAGGTCATCGTACCTGAGCTGGATCAGCTCATCAACATCACCGGCTCCGATCCCATGAACAGCTATGCTGAAAACATTGAGTTTGACGGCATCAAGTTCGCTTACACCGACTGGAACCTCTACGAGGTCGAAGGCTCTCACGGCAACGCTACCGTTCAGGCTGCCACTGTCATCACCAAGTATGCTGACGGCAACTGGCACAATGATATGTATCGCGCCTATGATATCCCCACCGCAGCCATCCAGGTCAACACTGCAAAGAACGTGAAGTTCCTCAATGGCGAAATTTCCAACACCGGCTACCTCGGCATCCATCTGGAAAATGACGTATGGAACTGCGACGTGACCGGCAACTACATTGGCCAGACCGGCGGTGCAGGCATCGTCATCGGCCATCCGCAGCATGTCTACGAGAACGATACTGAAGAGTATCGCGTTGGCAACGGTGCAACCTACGACAAGGAAAAGTTTGCCGCAGGCACCGAATCTGCTCCTAAGCACATCAACATCACCAACAACTATCTGCTGGAGAACTGCTACTTCTTCCCCGGCAACGCTCCCATCACCTCTTTCTACACCTACGACATGAAGGTGCTCCATAACTTCATCTACAAGTGCTCCTACAGTGGCATGAGCATTGGTTGGGGCTGGTGCGAATTTGATGGTACCTCCTCCTCCAAGCTGCCCGGTAAGCCCACCACCACCTCCAGAGCCAATACGGTCAGCTACAACCGTATCGAAGAAATCTGCTCCATCCTTCAGGATGCCGGCGGCATCTACACGCTCGGTCAGCAGGGCAATGATGACTGGACGGAAGCTACCTACATGAACAACAACTTCATCAATGCCAAGCGCGCACCGCAGCAGGCTAACGGCAGCCGCATGGTCAACGGCTTCCATCCCGATGAAGGCTCCGCATTCATTAAGCTCGACGGCAACGTTGTTACCAACATCATCCGTAATGTCTATGAGCTGAACAACTATCAGAGAAAGCATGACGTTATCGTCACCAACAGCTTCTCCAACACCAACCGCTCCGAAACCACTGCTCCCAACTGCACGCTCGATCAGTATGTCGATGAAAACTACACCTGGCCGCTGCTGGGCTACAACACGGTCCTCAACTCCGGTCTGGAAGATGCCTATGTTGGCATGGTCAGCAAGGACGTTATCGGCGACACCGAGTATGAGCTTGCTTCCAATGTCAGACTGGAAGCTGGTATGGAACTGCCTCGCAGAGGCCTGCTGGATGCAGCCGACACCGTTTGGGTTGCTCCCGAAGGCACCACCGAGTTCGCAGAAGGCGCAACCATGACCAAGGCAGCCGGCAATGCAAAGAGCATGGCTCTGCCTGAGACGGTCGGCACCTACAAGCTGTACATCGTCTATGCAGACGGCACAGTTTCCAACGCCTCCGAGAAGACCATCTACATCGGCGAAGCCAAGGGCATTGCCAATGTAGCAGACGGCATGAGCTACAGCATTTCCGCTAAGGCTCCTCTGGTTCTTGAACTGAACACCGACACCTACAAGTTCGAGCTGAACGGCAATGCCGTGAAGTCCGGCGAAAAGATCACCGTACCCGGTGAATACACCCTGAGCTACACCATGCTCGGCGGCACCGACGAGCCTGAGACCATCCGCTTCACCACCTATATTTCCGACGCGAACAAGCTCCTTCCCAAGAACCTGACGGTCAAGCCCGGTGATGCCATCCAGCTTGCTGTCAACCTTGGCGATCCCACGCTGAAGATTTGGCTGGCTTCCCAGTCCATCAGCGCCTTCGAGGAAGGCAAGAACATGACCTGCACTTCCGGTGACAGCGATATCATCGCTGCTCCCAAGACTCCCGGCATCTATGATCTGGCCATTGTCAATCAGGATGACGAGATTCTCTGCCGTTCCGATGCAACCGTCAAGGTTCTCGATACCGGCGCAAGCGTTCAGACGATCGACTTCAAGGATGCTGCTTCCGCAGATAAGTATGAGATCGTCAACCCCGATGCCAGCAAGATCGTTGAGGATAAGGGTCTGTATATGATTACCACCAAGGACGGCTTCGAGACCGCAGGTGGTCAGCTCAAGGACGATGCAGCCACCACGCCTAAGGATCTGGTGCTCGTACCCGTGACCGGCGACTGGACTGCAACTCTGAAGTTCGACTTCGATCAGGCCAAGGCATCCAACGGCTACTATCAGTTCTTCGCCTTCTATGCAATGGAAGACTATAACAATGTTGCCGGTATCCGTGGCGGCGACGGCGCAATGCAGGACTTCCTCCGTATCAATGGCAGCATCACTGCCGACAGCGCAGAGCTCAAGTCCGGCCCCGGCCTGTCCCAGAATGGCACCTACTGGTTCCGCATTGTTAAGGAAGGCGACAACTACACCTGCTATCGCAGTGCAGACGGTGAAGAATTCACCGAAATGTTCAAGTATGAAGCAACCGGTATTGACGCTCAGAACATTGCAATCGACGCCTACACCGGCATGACCGCAGGCTACACCTTCTATCTGGACACCCTGGTCGTAGAAGGCGCTGATACCAGCCTGAAGGACATTGACTTCAAGAATCCCGCAGACGCAGACCGTTATGATATTGTCAACCCCGTCTCCTCTGAGATCGTAGAGGACAAGGGTCTGTACATGATTACCACCAAGGACGCTTTCGAGACCGCTAACAACCAGCTCAGCGGTGACGCTGCCACCACGCCTAAGGATCTGGTACTCGTACCCGTGGGCGGCGACTGGAGCGCAACCCTGAAGTTTGACTTCGATAAGGCCAGTGCATCCAACGGCTACTATCAGTTCTTCGGCTTCTATGCTATGGAAGACTACGACAATGCCGCCGGTATCCGCAGCGGCGACGGCGCAATGCAGAACTTCCTGCGTGTGGACGGTGCCATCACCGCCGATAGCTCCGAGCTGAATTCCGCTCCCGGCCTGAGCACCAACGGCACCTACTGGCAGCGCATTGTCAAGGAAGGCGACACCTACACCTGCTATCGCAGTGCAGACGGTGAAGAATTCATCGAGATGTTCAAGTATGAGAATACCGGCATTGATGCCCAGTACATTGCAATTGACGCTTATACTGGCATGACCGCCGGCTACACCTTCTATCTTGACACCCTGTCCTTCGAAGGTGGCCAGCAGCCCACCGGCTGCAAGCACGCTTATGTTGCAGTTGTGACCGAACCCACCTGCACCGAAGCTGGCTTTACCACCTACACCTGCTCCAAATGCGGCGACAGCTATGTTGCTGACGAGGTTGCAGCTCTGGGTCACGATTATAAGGCAGTTGTGACCGAACCCACCTGCACCGAGGCAGGGTTCACCACCTATACCTGTGAACGCTGCGGCGACAGCTATGTTGCTGATGAGGTTGCAGCTCTGGGTCATGAGTATGTAAACGGTGTCTGCACGCGCTGCGGTGCTGCTGATCCCGACTACAAGCATGAAGATCATTGCCCGAGCAAGAACTTCGTTGATGTACCCGATGAGACGAGCTGGGCACACGCCGGTATCGACTACTGCGTGGAGAACAAGCTCATGATCGGTTACAGTGACACCGAGTTCGCTCCGTTTGAATCCACGACCCGCGCACAGCTGGTCATGATCCTGTACCGTCTGGCCGGTGAGCCTGAGACCCAATTCAGCAGCATCTTCTCCGATGTCAAGGCTGGTCAGTGGTTTGCTGATGCTGTGATTTGGGCAGCATCCAATGGTATTGTCAATGGCGTTGGCCGCGGCAAGTTCGATCCGAACGGCACGATCACCCGCGAGCAGATCGCTACGATCCTGTACCGCTATGCCGGCAGCCCCGCAGTTGAGGGTAGCCTTGCTTCCTTCAGCGATGGCGCAGCTGTCAGTACTTGGGCTGAGGATGCAATGGTTTGGGCAGTTGCCAACGATATTATCAATGGCAATTCCACGGAAGGCGTTGTTATCCTAGATCCTCAGGGTGACGCAACCCGTGCACAGATCGCTGCCATCATTGCCCGCTACATGGCGGAATAAGATGCATCCCCCTGTGTGCCGGGAGCAATTCCGGCACACAGAACATAACAGATATTAATAAAATTATCTTGGAAAAGTTCAGAAAATATTTGAATTTTCACGATAAAATTGTATAATATCCATAAGTAAGCGCATCGGGCGGTTTCTTTGCAAACCGCCCGATTTCATCACTGGTCCGAAAAATGGATTGGAGGGTTTCTATTGCAGAATATCAATGAAATCAAGGATCAAATCTGCGATGTTTGTCACAAAATGTGGCAGCTTGGCTGGGTAGCAGCCAATGACGGAAATGTAAGCGTCCGTCTGGAGGATGGCAGAATTCTTGCAACGCCTACCGGCATGAGCAAGTCCTTCATCACCCCGGAAAAGCTCATTTTGCTTGATGAAGCGGGCAACGTGCTGGAGGCAGGGGAAGGACTGCGCCCCTCCAGCGAAATCAAAATGCATCTGCGCTGCTATCAGAAGCGGGACGATGTATTCGGTGTGATCCATGCCCATCCTCCCGGAGCAACCGGCTTTGCCGTTGCCCACAAGGCGATGGATATGTACAACATGATCGAGTCCGTGGCAGCCATCGGCTCTGTGCCGCTGACTCCCTACGGTACGCCCTCCACAATGGAGGTACCGGATGCTATTGAGCCGTATCTTGATGAGCATGATGTGATGCTTCTGGAAAACCACGGTGCACTGGCTGTGGGATGCGATATTCTGACGGCCTTCTACCGCATGGAAAGTCTGGAGCTTTGGGCAAAGATCACCATCAATGCGGTGATTTTGGGCGGCAGTGTCGATATCAACCGTGAGAACATTCAGAAGCTCATCGACCTTCGCAGCTACTACCGCGTTACCGGCAGACATCCCGGCTATAAGCTCTATCAGGATGACCCGATGCTGCACAAAAAGGAGTAACTTACATGAAGACAGTTTTGGCATTTGACTTCGGCGCTTCCTCCGGCCGTGCCATTCGGGGCTGTTATGATGGGAAAACGATCTCTATGGAGGAAGTACATCGCTTTGACAATATTCCTGTGGAGCAGGACGGGCATATTTTTCACGATATTCCCCTCTTTCTCCGCGAAATCGACAAGGCACTGGACAAGGCCGGAAAGGTAGATGCGCTGGCCTTCGATACCTGGGGCGTGGACTATGGCCTTTTGGATGCGGAAGGAAAGCTCTGTGCCCTGCCGCACCATTACCGGGATCACCGAACCGATGATATTCTTCCCCGTGCCTTTTCCACTATGTCCCCGGAGGCACTCTACCGGGCAACGGGCAACCAGATCATGCCCATTAACACGCTGTTTCAGCTTCTGACCGAGGAAAATCCGGATTGTGCTGCAAAGCTGCTGTTTATGCCGGATTTATTTGGCTATCTGCTCACGGGCGAGATGGTCTGCGAGTCTACCATAGCGTCCACCTCACAGATGCTGGATCTGGAAAAATGCAGTTGGAGCGATGGCGTGCTGGATACCTTTTCCATTCCCAAGCGCCTGTTCCCGCTGCTTCGGCAGGCACCTGCACGATTAGGCACCTATCGGGGCATAGAGGTACTTACGGTAGCCGGACACGATACCCAGTGCGCAGTTGCCGCCATGCCTGTCACAGGCGATGCGCAGGCTGCATTCCTGTCCTGCGGTACCTGGTCTCTCATCGGCTGCGAGCTGGAGCAGCCGGTTTTGGGCGAGGAAAGCAATACCTGCGCCCTGTCCAATGAGCTGGGTGCCAACGGAAAAATCAATTACTTGAAAAATATCAGCGGCCTTTGGCTCATACAGAGGCTTCGCAAGGATTTAGCCGCCCGGGGAGAGCATTACAGCTACAATGCATTGGAGCTGTTGGCACGACAGAGTGCCCCCTTCCGCTCCTTCGTTGACCCGGATGCACCGATGCTGTCGGCCTCCGGCGATTTGCAGGAAAATATCCGGGCATATTGCCGCCTGACCGACCAGAAGGCACCCGAAACCGTGGGCGAAACGGTGCGCCTGATTTATGAAAGTCTTGCGCTCAAGTACCGCTATGCACTCGAACAGATCACCCGATGCACCGGCCGGCGGTTTACGCTTTTGCATATGCTGGGCGGCGGCACAAAGGATGGTTTCCTTTGCCAGATGGCGGCGGATTGTCTGGGCATTCCCGTGGATGCCGGCCCCATGGAGGCAACTGCGCTGGGCAATATCATGCTCCAGCTTATCGCCCTGGGAGAACTGGAATCCGTGGAGCAGGGACGGCGGATCATTGCCGAAAGCGAGGCTGTGACGACCTATACGCCCCAGCCTGTGGCACAATTGGAGCAAGCATACGAAAGGTATGTAAAAATATTGGAAAGAAATTAGGAGAGGATCATCATGTTATATCCGAGAATTGGTATCAGACCGATTATTGATGGCAGATGGGGCGGCGTTCGGGAAAGTCTGGAAGAGCAGACCATGAACATGGCAAAGGCTGCAAAGACCCTGATTGAGCAGAAGCTCCGTTATCCCGATGGCACGCCCGTGCAGTGCGTGATCAGCAACACCACCATTGGCGGCGGTGCCGAGGCTGCAAAATGTGCCGAACAATTTTCCACGCAGAATGTAACGGCAACCCTTTCCGTAACGCCGTGCTGGTGCTACGGTACAGAGACCTTCGACATGGATCCCAATACGATCAAGGCCGTTTGGGGCTTCAACGGAACCGAGCGTCCGGGCGCTGTATATCTTGCAGCCGTCATGGCAGCCTATGCGCAAAGAGGAATGCCCGCCTTTTCGATCTACGGCCATGATGTGAAGGATCAAAGCGACAGCGAAATTCCTGAGGATGTCGCGGAAAAGATCCTGCGCTTTGCCCGCTGTGCGGTAGCTGTTGGCTGGATGAAGAACAAGGCCTACGTCAACATCGGCGGCATTGCCATGGGCATTGCGGGCAGCTACTGCAATGCAGATATGTTCCAGAAGTACCTTGGCCTCCGCGCAGAGTGGGTGGACATGAGCGAGGTGCTTCGCCGCATCACCCTTGAAATTTACGACCCCGAGGAATATGTACGCGCCATTTCCTGGATTCAGGCCAACTGCCCGGAAGGCTTTGACTGCAATGCCGGAAAGAACCTGCCGGAGATCATTCGCAAGTCCAAGGTCGTCTCTCCCGACAAGGATTGGGAATTCATTGCCAAGATGACCCTTGTGATCCGGGACATTCTCTTTGGCAATTCGAAGCTGGATGAGCTGGGCTGGCACGAAGAGGCACTGGGCAAGAACGCAGTTGCAGGCGGCTTCCAGGGACAGAGAAACTGGACGGACTGGCTGCCCAATGCAGACTTTACAGAAGCTATTATGGCTTCCACCTTCGACTGGAACGGCCCGAAGATGCCGACACCCTTTGCCACGGAGAACGATACGCTCAATGGCATTTCCATGCTGCTGGGCACACTCGTTTCCAATTCTGCTCCCTGCTTCCATGATGTGCGCACCTATTGGAGCCCCGACTCCTGCGAAAGAGTCACCGGAGTGCGCCCGGAAGGCAAGGCTGCCAACGGATTTATTCACCTCATCAACTCCGGCGCTACCGCATTGGACGGCACCGGCAAGAGCGCACAGGCCGATGGCACCGGCTGCATGAAGAGCTTTTGGGAGATGACAGAGGAAGATATCGCTGCCTGCCTTGCTGCCACCGACTGGTGCAGAGCCAACTATGAATACTTCCGTGGCGGTGGCTTCTCCAGCCATTTCCGCTGCCGCAGTGAAATGCCGGTCACGATGCTCCGCGTGAATGTGATCGACGGTGTCGGCCCTGTGCTTCAGCTTGCTGAGGGCTATACGGTCGATCTGCCCGATGAAATCCATGCGACCATCGACAAGCGCACCGACCCCTCTTGGCCGACCACTTGGTTTGCCCCCATTCTCACGGGAGAGTGTGCCTTCAAGGATGTCTACAGCGTTATGGCCAATTGGGGTGCCAATCACGGCGTGACGGTCTACGGACACTGCGGTGCAGAGCTGCTTACATTAGCTGCCATGCTTCGCATCCCTGTCAATATGCATAACGTCAGCGAGGAACGCATTTTCCGTCCCCACACTTGGGCTGCTTTCGGAACCGAGGATACCCAAGCTGCCGATTACCGCGCATGCCAAACCTATGGTCCATTGTACAAGTAAAAACCAAAAACGATAAAGGGCAGCTCTAAAAATTCAGCGTAAGTCAAGCTGCGAGGGATTTTTTCATCAAACACAACAAAAAACCGCAGGGAATACGGAATGTATTCCCTGCGATTTTTGTAAAATA
>JAZRZL010000052.1:0-8189 GCA_045601345.1 Faecousia sp.
ATACCGGACAACTCAATATTAGAAGGAAGCAAGTCAACGCCTTCCGGATGCGTAATAATGGCATTACCGGGTGGCTGTTCATCATCAATGACCGACTGCATAAGGGAAGAAAGCGACACATCCAGCTCATCGGGGTTCTTCACTCCAAGACTTACCGTTAAGCTGCCCTGCGGGTCAGCGTCAACAAGCAAAACCTTTTTACCGGAGCTTGCAAGTCCCACGCCGAGATTGACTGCGGTTGTCGTTTTACCGACTCCGCCTTTCTGATTCGTGATAGCGATCACTTTACAGTTTTCCATGTGGTGTCCTCCTTTCTTGTAAATTACCTTGGGTTTACCAAGCCACCTTGTAACGGATGTCTTGCATACCAAGATACACTCTTTGGAACAGGTTCATGTTCATGCGTTTGCAGATCAAACATCCTTAACCTATGAAGTTCTTTGAGTTCCTTGGCCAGTTGCCTCGCTTCAGCTTTCTTTTCCATACTTTTGCAGTATTGCTGACGATGATAGTCCTTGCATTTCTCATACACTTCGCTAATGCACTCTTTTGCAGAATATAGCCAAACATTCTTTTCTTTTTTGAAATATTGGCTCTTTACGTTTTGAAAAGCTGAGTATTTTATCTTGAAATTGCCAGTGTTCAATCGACAGTTGATTGCGCAATAATCGCACACATCATAAATTGGAACAACCAGTAAATTTTCCGAGTCAACAACACGCATTACAAGATAATATATCGGAACTCTTTTCTGTACCGGTGGATCGATTCGTTTGCATACATCACCACGCTTGAATTGTTGCCTGTCCAAAACTCCAATTCCTCCTTTCTTTGAATTTGAACTTTTGTGAGAATAAAAGTCCATCAAAACACAAAGTTCTACTGCCTTTGTACTTTGATCGTTGCACTTAATTTTTCCTCGAACCCCAAGTGCAAAAAAGGAAGTCATCAGATGCCCGATAGCGAATCGGGTCCATGGGAATCTCACCCGCGCCGGGTTCTCCGCCAGCTCCGTAGAGAAGTATCATTATCCCTGATGCGTTTCATTGCCATATCCGTAGCCACCGGATATTTCAGAATGGTTCGGAAACGCTCGCCACCTTGCTTTCCGTTATTACCCGGACGGGCAGGAGGGTCATGACGCACCTTCATTCGGCTGAGGCTTCCGCCTCCGCACAGGAATGTACCTGATGAATGTGTATTCTGTTGTCAAAGTGCGGTGAGAAGTTTTGCCCCTCAATAGGTAGCCAGCGAGAAGCACGTTTTTTTACCCCCTTTTCAAAAAAATTTTCAAAAAATAAAAAAGCCGGTCATCCGAACAGGATAACCGGCCATACTGCAGCCCTGTATGGGCAAAAAATAACGGTCACACCACTTATTCGGTGATGTGACCGTATTTATTGGTTTATCTTCGCTTTATACGAAACAGAAAATCTGATTAGTGCGTTTCGCGAATAGCTGCCTGTGCGGCGGCGAGGCGGGCGATGGGGACGCGGAAGGGGCTACAGGAGACGTAGTCGAGGCCGAGCTTGTGGCAGAATTCTACGGAGCTGGGGTCGCCGCCGTGTTCGCCGCAGATGCCGCAGTGGAGGGCGGGGCGCTCTGCCTTGCCGAGCTTCATAGCCATTTCCATCAGGCGGCCAACGCCGGACACATCCAGTCTGGCAAACGGGTCGCTTTCAAAAATCTTAGCGTCATAGTAGGCATCCAGGAACTTGCCTGCATCGTCGCGGCTGAAGCCGTAGGTCATCTGGGTCAGGTCGTTGGTGCCGAAGCAGAAGAATTCGGCTTCCTTGGCGATTTCGTCTGCGGTCAGGGCAGCACGGGGGATTTCGATCATGGTGCCGACTTCGTAGGTGAGGTCAGCGCCGGCGGCAGCGATTTCTTCATCGGCGGTCTTCACGACAACGTCCTTGACGTACTTTAGCTCCTTGATATCGCCGACCAGGGGGATCATGATCTCGGGAACCATGCGCCAATCGGGATGGCTGGCCTTGACCTTGATGGCAGCGCGGATGACAGCGCGGGTCTGCATTTTGGCGATTTCGGGATAGGTGACAGCCAGACGGCAGCCACGGTGACCCATCATGGGGTTGAATTCCTTCAGGCCGTCAATGATGGCGCGGATGGTTTCCACGCTCTTGCCCTGTGCAGCGGCCAGCAGCTCAATGTCGGCCTGCTCGGTGGGAACGAACTCATGGAGAGGGGGATCGAGGAAGCGGATGGTGACGGGATAGCCTTCCAGTGCTTCATAGAGGGCTTCAAAGTCGCCCTGCTGATAGGGCAAAATCTTTTCCAGAGCAGCTTCTCTATCTTCTGCATTGTCGGAGCAGATCATTTCGCGGAATGCGGCAATGCGGTCTGCCTCGAAGAACATATGCTCGGTACGGCACAGGCCAATGCCCTCTGCGCCCAGCTCGCGTGCCTTCTTGGCATCGGCGGGGGTGTCGGCATTGGTGCGAACCTTCAGGGTGCGGAACTTGTCAGCCCAGCCCATGATGCGGCCGAAGTAGCCGGAAATGGTAGCATCCACAGTGGGGATGATGCCGTCATAGATGTTGCCGGTGGAGCCGTCGATGGACAGCCAATCGCCCTCATGGAATTCCTTGCCGGAGAGCGTGAACTGCTTGGCATCCTCATTCATGACGATGTCACCGCAGCCGGAGACACAGCACTTGCCCATGCCGCGGGCAACAACGGCTGCGTGGGAGGTCATGCCGCCGCGCACGGTCAGGATGCCCTGCGCGGCCTTCATGCCGGTGATATCCTCGGGAGAGGTTTCCAGACGAACCAGGATGACCTTTTCGCCTCTGTTGTTCCATGTCTCTGCATCAGCAGCGGTGAACACAGCCTTGCCGCAGGCAGCGCCGGGGGAAGCACCCAGACCGCGACCCATGGGAGTGGCAGCCTTGAGCGCCTTGGTATCAAACTGGGGATGGAGCAGGGTGTCGAGATTTCTGGGATCGATCATGGAGACGGCCTGCTTCTCGGAGATCATGCCTTCGTCAACCAGATCACAGGCAATGCGCAGAGCAGCCTGTGCGGTACGCTTGCCGTTGCGGCACTGGAGCATGAAGAGCTTGCCGTTTTCCACGGTGAATTCCATATCCTGCATATCGCGGTAGTGGTCTTCCAGAATGGAGCAGGTCTCGGTGAACTGGGCATAAGCCTCAGGGAAGAGCTCTGCCATCTGTGCAATGGGCATCGGGGTGCGGACACCGGCGACAACGTCTTCGCCCTGTGCATTGACCAGGAATTCGCCCATCAGCTTCTTTTCGCCGGTCGCGGGGTCACGGGTAAAGGCGACACCGGTGCCGGAGGTATTGCCCATGTTACCAAAGACCATGGGCATGACGTTAACGGCAGTACCCCAGGAGTAGGGAATGTCGTTATCGCGGCGGTAAACATTGGCGCGGGGGTTATCCCAGCTGCGGAAGACGGCCTTGATGGCCTCAAAAAGCTGAACCTTGGGATCGTCGGGGAAGTCAGCGCCGATCTTGGACTTATACTCTGCCTTGAACTGGTCAGCCAGAACATGCAGATCCTCAGCGGTGAGGTCTACGTCATAGACGATACCCTTTTCTTCCTTCATCTTGGCAATGAGCTGCTCGAAATACTTCTTGCCAACCTCCATGACAACATCGGAGAACATCTGAATAAAGCGGCGATAGCAGTCCCATGCCCAACGGGGGTTACCGGACTTTTCCGCAATGGTATTGACAACTTCTTCGTTCAGGCCGAGATTCAGGATGGTGTCCATCATGCCGGGCATGGAAGCTCTTGCGCCGGAGCGCACGGAAACCAGCAGAGGATTTTCCTTATCGCCAAACTTCTTCTCGTTAACCTTCTCCATTTCTTCAATGGCATCCATGATCTGTGCCTGAATTTCTTCATTGATCTGACGGCCATCCTCATAATACTGGGTGCAGGCCTCGGTGGATATAGTAAAGCCCTGGGGGACGGGCAGCCCGATAATGGTCATTTCGGCCAGATTTGCGCCCTTGCCGCCAAGGAGTTCGCGCATGGTTGCGTTGCCTTCACGGAAGGCATATACATACTTGTGTGCCATAGTATTGTTACCCCTTTCTAGTGCGAAATCATTTCCATGAATGATTTCCTTCATTTTTAGATGATGATTAAGTTACAACTAGAAATACTATCATAAACTGCCAATAAACGCAATCTTTTTTTTCAAAAAAAGAGAGAAATTTCAAAGTTTTTTCAGATACATCCCACAATTCCCTGCCTAAAAAATGGTTCCCCGGCACTCCGACGAAAAAACTCGGTTTATTTTGACACGTATCCGTCAAATTGTCCACACAGTAAAAATCCAATGTAAAAATTATCACGAAAACGGCGTGGGACGCTTGCAATTGTGCCGGGTTACCTGTATAATACGGCTGTACTTTTCGGGTTTTCCCGGTGAAATTATTCCCATTTTTCCAGTGAAGAAACCATTTTATGCATCATAATGTCCGGGCGCTTTCATTCCCGAGTAAGAATAACGAAAGAGGATCACCATATGAAAAAGCTGACTGCCCTGCTGCTAATATTCTGTCTGCTTGCCTGTCTTCTCTCCGGCTGCAAGGCACCTGCCGAGTCGGAGTCTGCCGCCGATGCACAGGAAGGAAGCAAAGCGCCCACCATGTTGGCGCTGGTTGTTTCCGGCAGCTTCGGTGACCAAGGCTTCTTCGATTCTGCCCGCGAGGGCGTGAATCAGCTGGCCAAGGATTGCAATGTGAAGGTCACCACCATCGAATGCGGCAATGAAAATTATGAACCGCAGCTGCGCAATGCCGCTGACCAGAATGAGATTGTTGTCTGTGTCGGTCAGGAATTTTGTGATATAGAAACGGTTGCCCCCGATTATCCCAATGTCAAGTTCCTCTGGGTTGATCACGCCACCAGCAAGCCTTTGGATAATGTACTGAATATCACCTATGCCCAGAATGAAGGCTCTTTTCTGGCCGGTTACATTGCCGCCGCCCTGTCCATCAATGGCTGCATCGGTGTGGTCGGAGGGGAGAACAACGACACCACGAACAATTATATTGTCGGATATCAGCAAGGCGCGGCTGCCTTCAATCCAGAGGTACGGGTCGAGGTCAACTACACTGGCACCTACGATGATGCTTTCATGGGCAGAGAATGTGCGCTTGCGCTCCATGCGCTGGGCGCGGATATCATCTACCAGACCGCGCCTGCCATAGGCGCAGGCGTTTTTGAGGCCGCCAGAGAGGATCATTTCTACGCCATCGGCGTGGACTGCGACCAGAAATATATCGACCCCGAGGTCATCCTCTGCTCCATGAAGAAAGAAATCGGTCAGTCCATTTACCAGGCGGTCAGCGTGTATCTGAACGGCGATACGTCCCGCTTCGGCACGACATGGGTCACTGGCCTTTCCGATGGCAATATCAGCATTGGCTACGGAACCTCCAATATGGTGCAGCAGGTTCCAAACCCTCTGAAGGATCAGATGGAGGTCATGACCGAAAAGATTATCTCCGGGGAGATCCCCGTGGACAGTACCAGACAATAAAGGGCAGCTCTAAGTATTCTTCGCGGGCAAATCTGACAGAAAAATCCCTCGCCTCACGCAGAATCAATAAGGATGCCCTAAAGAACGTTCCTCAATGACGTTAAGTTAGCAAATGCCCTAACATAGCCCGCGCTAAGGCTTCCCCTCTGGGGAAGCTGTCGAGCGAAGCGAGACTGATGAGGTCATTGGATGCACTGCCAAAACAGAAAGCCTTCCTAACATAGAAAGCACTCCATCTTAGAAGATAGACCTCATCCGCCGCCTGCGGGCGGCACCTTCCCCAGAGGGGAAGGCAAGGGCTGTTAACTTAACGCCATTGGTTACGAACTGTCCTCTGTCTTATTGGTAAAGAACGTCTGTTTTTTAGGAGGAACTATGAGCGCAAAAAAATGGATCATTACTTTTATTTTGACGGCACTGCTGCTGGCGGGTGCTTTGGCGGCGTTCAATGTGCTCATCGATCCCTTCGGGGTGTTCGGTGACCGGCTGCTGAACTGGTATAGCTTTGACGAAACCAACAACCCCAGAGCCGCCAAGGGTCAATATCTGCGCGAGCATCTGGAGGACTATGATGCCTACATTCTCGGTTGTTCCTCTGCCGCCGGTTACCCGGTGGCAAAGCTAAATGAACTCTATGATGCCAGCTTTTATAACTATATTGTATATGGTGCGGATATGCTTGATACCGAGCAGATGGCAAAATGGCTTCTGGAAAATGATGATGTCCGCTATATTTTCCTCAATGTCTATATCGACAACGGCTGGAGCTACGATAATGAGAGCAACCCCTATACCTATTCTATGCCATACTATATGGACGGCACCTCTCCCCTGCGGTTTTACAGCCGCTTTGCCTTTGCCAGCCCGTCCTATGGCATTGCCAAGCTGAAGGCGCGGAGGGAGGATACGTGGCTTCAGCAGTCGTTTGACGCATTTATTCCGGAGACCGGCGAATACGACAAGCGGAAGCGCGATATTGCGTACATTGGTTCATTGGACGAATATTTGAAAAACTATCCGATTTTTACTGATTACCCGCAAATTTTCCTGAATCTGAGTACAACAGCAAAGTGTATGGAAAGCGTTGCACGCATTCGGGATATGTGTGAGCAGGCCGGTGCGGAGCTGATTGTGGCAGCTGCGCCGCTGTACTGCGATTATCTGAACAATTTCGACACTGCGGCGGTGCAAAAATTCTATACAGCTCTGGCACAGGTGACCGATTTTTGGGATTTTTCCTATAGCTCTGTCAGCTTTGAGCCGCGCTATTTCTATGACGGCACCCACTTCCGTAATGCAATCGGAGAAATGATTGCCGCAAGAATCAGCGGAGACAGTGACCGTTATATTCCAGACGATTTCGGCTTCTATGTGACGAAAGAGAATGCGGCGCAGCATTTTGAGACCAATTTCTCAGCAACTGCCTTGCCGGAGGAGACGATTACCGCACAGGTTCCCATCCTCGCCTATCACCATCTGGATGAAACTGCCGATACATATACCACCACCCCGGAGGATTTCGATGCCCAGATGTGCGCGCTTGTTGAAGCGGGCTATACCGCCGTCAGTTTGCAACAGCTGGAGGATTATATCCTGTACGGAAAGGAGCTGCCCGAAAAGCCCATTGTCATTACCTTTGATGACGGTTACGAAAGCAATTATACGCTGGCCTATCCTATCCTCCAAAAATATGACCTGTGCGCTACCATTTTTGTTATTGGTGCTACGCTCGGCGCGGATACCTACAAGGATACCGGCGTTCCCATCCACCCCCATTTTGATGCTGCGCAGGGAAAGGAAATGGTCAATTCCGGCCTGATTTCCCTACAAAGCCACACCTTTGATATGCACCAGAATGCAGAGCTGGATGGTGAAAATGCGCGTGTGTGTGTAAAAAGGCTAACGGGCGAATCGGAGGAACATTTCATTGAAGCACTCCGGGCGGACTTTCTGATGAGCCAAGGCCTCCTAACCTCCGTCACCGAGGAGGAAACCTTTGCCCTAGCCTATCCCACTGGTGCCTACAGCGAATTGACCGAAGCCATTGCCCGGGAAATGGGATTCCGTGTCACCCTCACTACCGAATCAGGAACCAACACCCTTCTGCGTGGCCTCCCGCAGTGCCTTTTCGGCCTCCACCGCTATACCGTTACAGGTGACATGAGTGCGGAAGATATCATCACATTATTATCTTAACGAATCACGGAGCGGCTCTGCGTCCCAAAAGACACAGAGCCGCTTTTCTATTTGATTCGATCAAAAACCGTCCGGGTTCTTCTTCTGCCAGTTCCAGCTGTCGCGGCACATTTCAAAAATGCCGTACTGAGCCTCCCACCCAAGTTCTTCCTTTGCTTTGGCAGGGTTGCAATAACAAGTAGCAATATCACCTGGACGACGTGGCTTAATGCAGTAAGGCACAGGCACACCATTCGCCTCTTGGAAAGCATTCACGACATCCAGAACGCTGTAACCATGTCCTGTACCAAGGTTGTAAATTCCAAGCCCGCAATTGCGTTGGATGGCTTTTAGGGCACACACATGACCTGCAGCGAGGTCGCACACATGGATATAGTCTCGCACTCCTGTACCGTCTGGGGTATCATAGTCATTGCCAAATACGCCAAGTTCAGCCCTTTTGCCCACAGCC
>JAZRZL010000053.1:0-61328 GCA_045601345.1 Faecousia sp.
GCAATTCATTACGGTGGAAGCCGTGCGCAGAGGTGAAGCGACCGTCTCACTCAAGGGCAAGACAAGAAGCATTTTCATTGTCCGTGACCTGCAAAAGAAACTGCTCCGCTATATATCGGAGCAGAAGATTACGTCAGGCGCAGTTTTCGTTACACGCACAGGAAAACCGATGAGCCGCACGAACATCTGGCGTGAAATGAAAAACCTCTGCATGGAAGCAGAGGTAAATCCGGAAAAGGTGTTCCCGCACAATCTCCGACATCTGTTTGCGCGGGTATTCTACGGCATTGAAAAGGACATTGCAAAGCTTGCAGATATTCTCGGACACAGCAGCATCAACACAACACGGATTTATATCATTTCTACTGGCACGGAACACCGCCAGCGTATGGAGCGGATGCAGTTGATACTATGAAAAAAGCCGCCTGAACCAGCGGCTGCAACATAATCGATATTATGTTGTAGAAAAAAGGAAAGTACATATTTCAAATATACCCTTACAATAAAAGTATATTACGAAAAATTTTAGAAGTCAAGAGTTTTTTGTGAAAAGTATGGATTTTTTTAGAGATTAATCAAAAAGAAGGCATAGCAATATAAGCCCATTCAAAGTATTTTTTGAAAAATCTGAATGGACTTGGTTTTGTGCGTCTATTTTCACTTGTTTATTTATCATTTACAGTCCAGTTAAAATCATAGTACTGATAATACTGTTTAGCCGATGACAACATTGGCATTTTCTACAACATAATATCGATTATGTATTGAAGATAGATATTATATATGTATCCTTAGAGAATCTTATTTCAAAAATATTATTTCAGAGAGTCTACTTTGGAAAACAGGGAAGGAAAAGACTTAGCCATGACTATTATTGAGCATCAGACCTTAGAAATGAACAATGTGATGTCTTATCGCGGAAAGATGACGCAGACTGAGATTGCAGAAAAGTCAAAGGAAATTGAACAGCTTATGAAAGCAGCCGGTGCAAACAAAACCGCCCCTGTCGCAACCACTACCTTTGCCGTAGAGCAGAGTGCTCGCGGATTGGTTATGGATATTGAAATACTCGTCCCGATGGATAAGAGCTTTACACTTCCTTCCGGCTACGTTTGGAAAAGCAAATTTCTGCTGACAAACGCCGTGATGATTCACTATGTCGGAAATCCCGCAGGGCTTAACAGCGTAGCCAATGAGCTGAACAGCTACATAGCATCAAACAAGCTTGTTCCCATTACCACCGGCTACAGTGTAACCGTCAAAGAAGCGAAAACTCCATCAGAAATTGATGCGATGGAAGTTGAAATCTATGTTGGCATTAATCCGAACATATTGTAAAGCATTGCAAATATGCTTTTATTTGCAAAACTATGTGTCGACACAGAACACTAAATATATAACTATTTTTTCAGAAAGGAGAATTCATCATGAAGAATGCATTTACCACTGGCGCATTTGAAGCACTTGACCATAAGGAAATGATGACTGTTGACGGCGGTTGTCGTTCACTGGCTACTGTAGCAGCTGCTGTTGTTGCAGTAAAAGTAGCAGTTACTGTAGCAAAGGTTGCTGTTAAGACAGCACGGAAGTAATAAAGTAATAAGCTTGCTTATTGAAACTAACAACTCTTACAGACAATTAAAACAAAGCTGATTTTTTGGTTATTTCTGTGCCGACATATAGTTTTGCAAAGGAGGAATCGTCATGGCAAAAGCATTGAACACAGGCGCGTTTGAGGCGCTTGATCAGCAGGAATTGATGTGTATTGATGGCGGCAGTACATCTGTCGGCATTCTTTCAAAAATCAAAACAGCAATTGTTACGGTTGAAAAGAAAATCAAATCCACACTTATTAAATATTCAATACTCCATGTTGCACACTAAAGGAATAAGCACTATTTACAGTTTTTACAAAAGAGAGGAGGTTATAAAAAATTATGAATATTTGTGCATTTGAGGCGCTTGATCAGCAGGAAATGATGACTGTTGACGGAGGTAGTACATCCGCCTGCGTTCCCACCAAAACAATAGTTGCTGTAGCAAAGGTTGTCGTTAAGGTAATCGTCACCGCAGTAAAAGAAGCATCAAAAAATGGGAAGTTTTATTACTAAGAAATGATAGTCTTCATTATATTAAATAAATAAAATATTTTGTAGATGAGATTTTTGCGCAAAGGAGAATATTTTATGAAGAAAACATTGAACTTGGGCGCATTCGAGGCGCTTGACCATCAGGAAATGTTGGATGTTGACGGTGGTACTGGCCCCGTGATTGGCCAAAAAATCGCAGCAAAAGTTGTTGCTGCAATTGCAGTAACAACAGTAAAAATAATCCAAAAGATTAGATCATAATTCTGGAAATTTTGGATCAACACAGAATTGTTGTTTTGAAGAATTTTTATGCAGAGGAGAATATTTTATGAAAAAAGCATTGAACTTGGGCGAATTTGAGGTGATTGGTCATCAGGACATGTTGGCTGTTGACGGTGGTTCCTGTATTTCTCCAAAAGTCAAGGAAACAATTGTTAAAGTTGCTAATGTGGTTGTTAAAATCGCCAAAAGTCTCCCAGGACCTACCGTCCCCGTTGTTCGTCCTATTAAGTAGGAAATAACAGTATATTCCAATTGTTAAAAATAAATAATTTTTGGTATTTTCTTCAAACTTTGGGTCGACACAAAGCGTTGAAGATGATATAATATTACATATGAAAGGATAATTTATTATGGAAAAGACATTAAATATGGGTGCATTTGAGGCACTCGACAATCGGGAAATGATGGAAGTCGATGGCGGCGTAGCGGGAGCGGTAGTTTTTGCATGGGCTTGTCTTACTTATATTGCTTTGCCGGCAATCGGTTATGTAGGTGAAAAGCTCTATGAAGAAGGCAAGCGTGGATATGAAGATGGAAAAGCGTCTGTGAGAAAGTGAGGAAAAAATGGAATTTAGCAGAAATATTGATGCTTTTGGCTTTCAGGATTTGAGTGAGCAAGAGCAACTTGAAATTGATGCAGGCAATCCCATATTAGTTGCAGCGGAAATTTACGGTGTATATTCTTTAATGAAGCATGTTGCTTATGAAATAGGCTATCTTATTGGGCGAGCGAACGGATAATATTTCAAATTTAATCCGAGTTAAATATTGCATAAGGAGCAACTTAATATGATAAAATTCAAGGGCTATTGTAAAGACGTACAGAATCTTCCGGTAAGTATTCTACCTGATAATGCAGTACAGTTTCGAGAGGCAAACAATTCTTCTGAACTAAATCGGTATGCTTCTTTATGCTCACTCCCTGCG
Source organism: Faecousia sp. (assembly GCA_045601345.1). GTDB lineage: Bacteria > Bacillota > Clostridia > Oscillospirales > Oscillospiraceae > SVMC01. The sequence goes on from JAZRZL010000053.1 coordinate 3,300, forward strand.
CTGTTTCTGATAATATTCTTGGTATTATTAAAGAGGAGAATGACAACTGTCGACATTCCGTTTGTTAACCGCGAGGTCCTTGGTATTTTATTATCATTATTATTTATTTTTCCGCATGAGTTTCTCCATGCAATGTGTTTTCCTAAAGGCGAAGAAGTTTCTATTTATTTTACAAAATCATCATTTTTTTGCCACTCATTAGCCGTGGTTTCAAAAAAACGATTTATTGTAATGTCGTTGCTTCCGTCTCTTGTTTTAGGCATTATTCCGTTAACTGTGTGGTTTTTATCACCGGCTATCGGCAAAGGTTGGGAAATTTTGTACACTTTTTCCGTTATAAATCTTATTTCCTGTGCAGGAGATTTTTATAATGTATATAATGCTCTGAGACAAATGCCATCTGGTACATATCAGCAATTGTCTGGATTTCATTCTTATTGGTTTTATCCCCAAAAGTAGATTTTCAGTTTCTGAATATGTATTATTGACAGTTATTGACGGTGTTATCGCTATTGTTGACGGCACAATGCCGCTGATGATAGCGATAACGTATAATCTAAATATTATTATGGAATCTACCGTTTAGGAACCAGCAGACTTCAGATTATTGGTTTGTTCAATATCGTTTATATCAACAGAATAATCAACAGCATAAATTCAATTCTTGCCGCATTATTTTGCATATGAGGGAAATATTTTATAAGAATAATGAAATATTACTGCATCAAACAACACGATATCACAGACTGTGGGGCAGCCTGTCTTGCTACAATTTCAAAGCAATATGGCCTTTCCACTTCGATTACGAAGATTCGGGAAATTGCCGGAACGGATAAGATGGGCACCAATGCCTATGGCATGGTCAAGGCGGCGGAGCAGCTTGGCTTTACGGCAAAGGCGGTCAAGGGTAATCAGGAGGCGTTTTTCTCCGAGTTTCCCTTGCCAGCCATTGCCCATGTGATCGTGGACGGAACGCTGCTTCACTATGTCGTCATTCATAAAATTACAAAAAAAGAAGTTATCATTGCCGACCCTGGAAAAGGGCTTGTAAAGAAAACACCGGAGGAATTCTTTAAGGAATGGACCGGTGTGCTGATTCTTCTCGTTCCGGCGCAGACTTTTAAAAAGGGAAAAGAAACGAAAAGTATTTTTGAGCGTTTCTGGGGGTTACTTTTGCCTCAGAAACGTCTCGTTTTTGATATTTTCCTGGCTTCTATCGTAATTACCCTGCTGGGCATTCTCGGCGCGTTCTATTTTCAGGTTATCATTGATGATATTTTGCCCGCAGGAATCGAAAAAACCTTGACAATTCTATCCATCGGTGTCATTCTGCTGAAATTATTCTCTGTGATTCTCACCGTCTTGCGGACACAGCTATTGATCTATCTCAGCCAGAAGCTGGATATTGCGCTTCTGCTGGGCTACTATGACCATGTGCTCAAGCTGCCGATGAATTTCTTCGGCACACGCAAGGTCGGCGAAATCATTTCCCGCTTTCAGGACGCTTCCTCCATCCGCGATGCAATCTCCAACGCTACCCTTACCGTGATGATTGATTCGCTGATGGCAATCGCCGGTGGATTTATTCTATTCTTCAAAAACAAAACGCTATTCTTCATTGCTTTTATTATGGTCATTCTATACGCTGTCCTTGTGCTTACCTTCAATAAACCATTCAAAAAGGCAAACGAAAAGCAAATGGAGGACAACGCACAGTTGACCTCTTATCTCGTGGAATCCCTGAACGGCATCCAGACCGTGAAAGCGTTCAATGGCGAGGATACGGTTCAAACGGAAACAGAATTCAAGTTTGTTCGCCTTTTGAAGAGCATTTTCAAGCTTTCCTGCATCAGCAATGCGCAGGAAGGACTGAAAATCTTTGTGGAGGCCATTGGCGGGGTAGTGATTCTTTGGGTCGGTGCCTACAGTGTCCTCCATGGCAATATGACCATCGGCAGTCTTGTTTCCTTTAACGCTCTGCTTGCATATTTCCTTGACCCGGTGAAAAACATCATCAATCTCCAGCCCACCATGCAAACTGCAATGGTCGCGTCTGACCGTCTGGGCGAAATTCTTGATCTGGAGATTGAGAAGAACGAAACGCAGCAGCATAAGATTGCGCCCGTTTCCCTAAAGGGTGACATTATTCTTCAGGATGTATCCTTCCGCTATGGTACGCGGCAGCTCGTTCTGGAGCATTTTTCCATGCACATCCCGAAGGGGCAGAGTATTGCAATCGTCGGAGAAAGTGGTGCCGGTAAAACCACAATTGCCAAGCTCCTGCTGAATTTGTACCAGTGCGAAAAGGGCACCATCACCATTTCTGACTATGCCCTGCAGGATATTCAGCTCGAAACGCTGCGTGACAAGATCGCCTATATTCCGCAGGAGACCTTCCTGTTCAGCGGCACGATTATGGAAAATCTCACCTTCGGGCAGGACAATCCCGACATGGAGGATGTGATTCGCTGTGCAAGGATGGCGCAAATTCACGATTATATCAACACCCTCCCCCTACGATATGAGACCCACCTGAACGAGAATGGCAGCAATCTGTCCGGCGGCCAGCGCCAGCGTATTGCCATTGCACGTGCCATGCTGAAAAAACCGGATATTCTCATTCTGGATGAGGCAACCAGCAATCTGGATGCCGTAACCGAAAAGGCCATTCAGGAAACCATTGATGCTTACAGCGGCGATATGACCACGATCATCATTGCCCACCGTTTAAGCACTATCCGCCGCTGTGACCGAATCTTCGTCATGGAAAAGGGACAGATTATCGAAAGCGGCACCCATGATGAGCTAATGAGAAAAGAAAATGGTTTTTATCAAAATCTTTATCGTTCCCAAACCGATGAACCAAATCCGATATTTGTTGGCGCTGTGTTATAGGAAACGGATGAGACAATCTTGGAGTGACTTATGAGAAAAACGATATTAGATATTCGGGAAATGTCCGACAGCAAAGAGGTTTACGGGCAGCGGCCAAATCCTTTTATCTCTATCTTCATTTACTGCCTTGTCGGCTTGCTGGCTGCGGCGATTATTTATTGCTGCTTTGGCAAGATGGAAATCGTGGCAACTGCATCCGGGGTCATTCGCCCGAACGAAGACGTAAGTACGGTTTCGAGTCTGCTCAGCGGCCGCGTTGTCGGCGCATATTATGCAGATGGGCAGTATGTGGAGGCGGGAGATACGCTTTTAAATATTGACGTTTCCGATAAAAAAATCTCTCTGAACGCATTGGAAAGTTCCATGACGGAGCAGAAATCGCGCAATAAAATGCTGGAGAAGTTTTTGGACGGAATTGAAAATAATAAGAATCCGTTTTCTGATGACCCATCCGGCGAGGAATACCCTTATTATATTCAATACCGTGATTATTCTCTTTCTCTCAAAAATACAAAGGAGACCTTTGATTGCGATGCGGATAAAGCTGCGGCGAATATCGAGAGTATCAATTCACAGATCGGAGAGCTTTCCCAAAAGCTTGCCGGACTGAACAGCTATAAAAAAAGCATCCAGCAGGGAAAAAATCTTGCCTCTGCCTACCCTGAATATGAGCGCCTCTATCTTTTATATGCTGCCTCATTGGATTCCTTAGATAACGAATATCAGGCTCAGCATGACTCGATCTCATCTGATACAACACAGCAATACAACAATTACCAGTTAGAGCAATACCGTAACCTAACAACGCAATATCAATATCTTGTCCAATCCACCCAGCAGGGATCCTCTGCCTTCCCTGCCCATGATTCCGGACCGTGCAAGCAGCTATACGATGAATATCTGTCAGCCCTTGCACAATATGAGCAGGAATTCGAAAACGCCAAAAAGCTGTATGAGCTTTATCTGAATGGCGGCGGGATTGTCGGCTCTGCCGAGGATTTGCTGGCATATGATCGAACCATGCTGGAGGGCTACAAATTTTTCCAGCAGTCTGTGGAAATGGGCAGCGATATGTTTGACAGCAGTAAGGACAGCGTCATTTATCGAAGCCTGTATACGGAATTTTCCAGTCAATACGATGCGCTGAAGGCAGATGATCCTGCGAAGGCGGAAATCCTCCGCACGGAGACTTTGGCAGAGATAAGCAACAAAATCATGCAGATTTCAGCCACCATTGCTGAAAAAGAGAACAGCATCGGACTTTCTACTGCCGAATATGATATTGAAACCGCAAAGCAGCAAATGGACACGGCAGAAGCTGCCGTGGAAGCATATAAAACAAAAGCTCTGGCACAGTACCAGCAGACTCTGAGCGAGTATGAGAACAAGCTGAAGGAGCTTCAAATTACCTCCTCCGGAGTACCGAGCCAGGATCAACAGATTTCCGTATTGGATACATCGCACAGCGATTCCAAGGAGCAAAAGCGTCTGCAGGCGCTAACACAAATCGACGCCTCCATTCAGACTACGGAATCTGAGCTTCGCAGTGCTCGATCAAATCTTCGTCTATACCAGGCAGCGAGCCGGATCTATAGCGCCAATACCGAAGATGGCGGGGTTCCTGTCATTGTATCATTGGCAACGATTGAACAGATTTCCTCCATTCTGGCACAGCAGGAAACACTGACACAGCAAATGGATGATCTGAATACACAGATCAAACAAATGAAAGAGCAGATTTCGCTGGGCGATATCACCGCAGAGCAATCCGGCATCATCAGCGTAAACTCGGTTCTGATTGCGGGCGATACCATTTCGTCTGGCATGGTTATCGCTACAATTATTCCTGAAAGCGAGAGCGAATATAAAGTTAATTTGTATGTTAGCAATTCTGACATCGCCAACATAACGGTCGGAGATGATGTGAAATTTAATCTGTCGGCACTGCCGAGCAATCAGTATGGCATAGTCAATGGAAAAGTAACCAGTATTTCAGCGGATACATTGGTTCAGGATGGTCAGTACTCCGGTTATTATTTGGTCGAATGCAGTATTGCCAATACAGAACTCACAGACAAAGATGGGAACAGCGGATCGGTTGCGATCGGTATGCAGGTTGAGGCCAAAATCGTAACCCAAAAGAAAACCATCATGCGTTACTTACTGGAAAAGATCAATTTATTCTAATCCTACAAAAGGCTGGAGAGGTCTGTACCTCCAGCCTTTTGTAGTGGTTTCTAAGATATACATTCGCATTGATTTTTTGCACCAATTCGTGCTACAATACAAACAGGTAAATTCGTTCTGTGCGGTACAATTGTTAAATAGGGGATGCTAAGATGGGTAATGATATGGTGCTGTACCAATCGGTGATTTCAGACATAAGAGATATTATTACAGCGGGGCGCGATTCTGCGTACAGTGCGGCAAGTGCCGCCATGATTATGACCTATTGGAACATCGGAAAACGAATTGTAGAGCAGGAACAGTCCGGCGAAGATCGTGCAGAATATGGGAAACACTTAATTTCTGCCCTTTCGGATGAACTGACAAATGAGTTTGGAAAAGGGTTTTCCGAACGGAATCTTCGTAATTTCAGAAAGTTCTACACATTGTTTTCCGATGATCAGATTTGGCAGACGTGTCTGCCAAATCTCACTTGGTCGCACTTCTGCTGCTTGCTTCGCGTCCCGGATGAAAATGCTCGCATTTGGTATCTGAATGAGGCTGCAAAGGAAAGCTGGAGCTCCCGCACATTGGATCGCAACATTGGCACACAGTATTACTACAGGCTTTTGCAGGCACCGCAAAAGGAAGCTGTGATTGCCGAGATGCAGAACAAAACCAAAGCATATCAGAAATCCGGCTTTGAACTCATCAAAAGCCCGGTGGTAGCCGAATTTCTTGGGTTCAAAAACGAAGATAGCTTTTTAGAGAGCGATTTGGAATCGGCGATTCTTTCGCATATCCGGGATTTCCTGATGGAAATGGGCAGAGGCTTTGCCTTTGTGTCCCGTCAGCAGCATATCATAACAGAAACCGAAGACTACTATATTGATCTCGTATTCTATAACATTGAACTAAAATGCTATGTGCTGATCGACCTGAAAATGGGGAAGATTACGCATCAGGATGTTGGGCAGATTGATATGTATGTCCGAATGTATGATGACTTAAAGCGCAGGGAGGGAGATAACCCGACCATAGGCATTCTGCTCTGTGCTGAGACAGATGAAGATATTGCACGGTACTCCGTTCTGCACGACAATGAGCGGCTGTTTATGTCGAAATACCTGACCTATCTGCCGTCAAAGGAACAGTTGCGGGAAGAAATCGAAAGGCAAAAGGAAATTTTCTATATGCAGCATCCGGAACTGCAAGAAGATCATGCGTAATGATATGGATTCGTCAAAAGCAAAGCCAAACCGCACATTACTCGTTTTGAAATACCTGTGGGACAATACAGACATTGACCATCCGGCAACCATAAAGGATATTGCTGCGTATTTGGACGGCTTCGGCTATAACGCTACAAGAAAGACCATTTCAAAAGATATTGGGGAGCTAATCGAGATCGGCATTGATATTGACTGTAAGCGTGAAGAACACAACCTCTATTTCCTTGATGTGCGCGTTTTTGAGCTTGCGGAGGTGAAGCTTCTCGTTGATGCTGTCCAATCGTCCCGCTTTATTCCGACAAAGAAAAGTAAAGCTCTGATAGAAAAGCTTTCGACTTTCGTCGGGCTTCATCAGAGCAGCATATTAAAACGCCAGTTGTATGTAGATAAGAGAGTCAAAGCCAATAACGAAAGCATCTTTTATCTGGTAGATAACATACATACGGCGATAAGGGATAAAAAGCGGGTAACTTTCCAATATCAGGAATTTAATCAGAACAAAGAGAAAATATTGAAGCACAACGGGCAGGTCTATTCCGTATCGCCCTATGCGCTGGTCTGGAATGATGATTGCTATTATGTGCTCGGATATTCGGATAGCCATGAAAAGGTAGTCAAGTTCCGCGTTGACCGAATGGTCGATATGCGAATATCAGAAATGGCGGCTGTCCATAAGCCGAAAGACTTTGATGTTTCTGATTACTTCTCCCAGATATTCTCCATGTATGATGGAAGCGAATGCTGCGTAATGCTCCTTTGCGAGAACGAGCTGATGAAGCATATCATCGACCGCTTTGGAGAAAAGGTATTCACTGTGCCGGTTGACGAAAAACACTTTATGGCGAAACCAACGGTATCACTAAGTCAAACTTTTTATGGTTGGGTTTTCTCCTTTGGCGGGAAAATGCAGATAACAGCACCGCAACAAGCAATAGACGGGTTTACGGCAATACTGGAGAAATTCAAATAAGAAAAAATTTCCAAGAGGTGGGTTCAAATGGACCCACCTCTCTTTTGCGCTATTGACCGAACAAATTTTCTTGAATATAATGACAATGCAACGAGCGTTGCATATAGATAAAGCGAGGTAGATTGATAAAGATGCGCTCAAAGAGTATGGATTTCAAAAATAGAATCTGTAAGGTTGTGAACGACTGGAAGAGAAACACCGGCAGAACGCCCTCTCTGAAAGAAATCGGGGATGAACTTGGTGTGAATAAATCCACCATATACCGCTATCTTGTGGAAATGGATGAAGAAGGTCTCCTTTCGTATGATGGCAATACCATCGACACGAAGGAGCTTAACTTCCGAACCATGAATACAGCTCGCGCTGTTATCGTTGGCAGTATTCCTTGTGGCGAAGCGCAATCAGAAGAAGAATACGTTGAGGAGTATGTAAATCTCCCGACCAATCTTTTTGGCAAGGGTGATTTCTATATTCTTCGCACCAAAGGGGATTCGATGGAAGATGCCGGTATTTCCGAAGGCGATCTGGTTGTTATCTTAAAGCAGCCGACAGCGGAAGTCGGAGATATTGTCGTTGCTCTTGATGATCAAAACCAAAATACTTTGAAAAGATTTGCCGGATTTGATGAGAATAACAAGGCTGTGCTTGCGTATATGAACGAAGCTGTATATCCCGGCAAAATCATATTGGTTAAGGAGCTTATGGTGCAGGGAGTAGCCAAATACGTTATTAAAAGCTTATAATGCAGAAAAATACATTTCGTGGTATGTGATGGCTTTGAGGGGAGGTGTAGTCAGTGAAAAAATTCGCTACTTATGACGAGATTGAAAACCTCTGTGAAGCTTTGATAAAGGATTTCATGAAGCGCAAACATGATACAAATGCGCATTGTGTGGACATTGAAGCCTTTGTCACGGAATATCTGGGTATTCCAATCGTCTATAAAGAAATCTTCAAGCGTAAGCTGGTCGTTGTCCGATGCAATGTACATGAGAAATACCCCCAAAATGCGTGCTTTACCACCAATATGTGGTATTTTGGCTTATTCCATTATACCACAAATACGTAATTTTGTGATATTTTCGAGCATATTTCTCAAAATTTTTTCAGAAATGTGGCCTGTGGAAAAGTTTTTTCAGATTTTCAGCAGACCCTAAAATAAGTGGCATCCAATGTAAGAAACGGATACTGTCCGTTCAGAGGGCGGTCGCGGAACTCCTTAACTGGCTTATCCAAATCCTTGCAAAGCTCGGATACTGTGGACTTTGAGTAGCTGGTGCCGCACAATGCTTCCATGACCTGACTTACCTTGCGCGTGGAAACGCCGTTTACAACCATCTCCGCCATGCTTGCCACCAGCGCGGCCTCACTGCGGCTGTAATTCTCAAAAATCATCGTCTTGAACGGCTGCTCTCTGTGCCGGGGCACTTTCAGCGTAATCCGCCCAATGCGGGTATTGAGGTTTCGTTCACGCAGCCCATTCCGACTGTCCGTTCGTTCCTCCGTACGCTCATACGGTGTCGCGTGCAGCTGCTCGGTAGATTCTGCTTGCAGAATGCTGTTCAGACTTTCCTGCAACAACTTTTTGAAGGCTTCTCCAGAATTTTTTGCAAGAAGCTCTAGAATTTCATCCTGATTTAGTGTAATATTAAGCTGAGCCATTGGTGATCCTCCTCGGTATTTGTTGGTTTGCTTTCTTACATTATACCTGAAGGATGAGCCGGTGGCTCACTTTATTTTACACCATTATACAGGCTTGACCCGAAAAATACGTGAAAAAAAGAAATTATATTTAAAAATATCAAAAAGGTCACAGCAGAATATGCGCTGTGACCTTTTTGAATGGAAGATTAATATGCCAGCTTCTCAGCAAGCCATGCTTTCAGCTCGGAGATGGGGACGCGAACCTGCTCCATGGTGTCGCGGTCGCGGATGGTGACGGCGTTGTCAGCCGCAATGCCCTTGTCGGGATCGCCGATGGTCTCGAAGTCCACGGTGATGCAGTAGGGGGTGCCGATTTCGTCTTCTCTGCGGTAGCGCTTGCCGATGGAACCGGCATCATCGAAGTCCACCATGAAGTCCTTCTGGAGCATATGGTAGATTTCCTCAGCCTTGGGGGAGAGCTTCTTGCTCAGCGGCAGGACGGCAGCCTTGAAGGGAGCCAGTGCCGGATGCAGATGCATGACCACACGCACATCGTCCTTGCCATTCTTGTCCTGACCGACGACCTCTTCGTCGTAAGCTTCCACGAGGAAGGCCAGAACCACGCGGTCAGCACCGAGGGACGGCTCGACAACGTAGGGGATATAGTGCTCGTTCTTGGCCTGATCGTAGTAGGTCATGTCCACGCCGGAGACCTTCTGATGCTGGCTCAGGTCATAGTCGGTACGGTCAGCAACGCCCCAAAGCTCGCCCCAGCCGAAGGGGAACATGAACTCGAAGTCGGTGGTTGCCTTGGAGTAGAAGCACAGCTCCTCGGGGTCGTGGTCGCGCAGGCGAAGATTCTCATCCTTGATGTTGAGGTTCAGCAGCCAGTCGCGGCAGAAGGAACGCCAATACTGGAACCATTCCAGATCGGTACCCGGCTCGCAGAAGAACTCAAGCTCCATCTGCTCGAATTCGCGGGTACGGAAGGTGAAGTTGCCCGGAGTGATCTCGTTACGGAAGGACTTACCGACCTGACAGACACCGAACGGCAGCTTGCGGCGGGTGGTGCGCTGGATGTTATTGAAGTTGACGAAAATGCCCTGTGCGGTTTCGGGGCGGAGATAGACGGTATTCTTAGCATCCTCGGTAACGCCCTGGAAGGTCTTGAACATCAGGTTGAACTGACGGATATCGGTAAAGTTGTGCTTGCCGCAGGTGGGGCAGGGGATGTTGTTGTCCTCAATAAAGGAGGCCATTTCGGCCTGAGAGAAGGCATCAATGGGCTTGGGGAGGGTGATACCCTGACCATCGCAGAACTCTTCAATGAGCTTGTCAGCGCGGAAGCGCTCCTTGCATTCCTTGCAGTCCATGAGCGGATCGGAGAAGCCGCCCAGATGGCCGGAAGCGACCCAGGTCTGCGGGTTCATGAGGATGGCGGAATCCTGACCTACATTGTAGGGATTTTCCTGCACGAATTTCTTCCACCATGCCTTTTTAACATTGTTTTTCAGTTCAACGCCGAGCGGGCCATAGTCCCAGGTGTTGGCAAGGCCGCCGTAAATTTCGGAGCCTGCAAAGATAAAGCCACGACCCTTGCAAAGCGCGACGATTTTCTCCATGGTTTTTTCGGTATTTTTCAGCATATGCGTATCCTCCATACAAGCAGTAGGCAATATTTCGCCATAGTTATCACACATTATATATAATTTTGACTGGAAAATCAACCGAAAGTCGAAAATTTATTCAACGGGACAAGGGGAAGCCTTAGCGCGGGCTATGTTAGGAAGGTTTCCGTAGTTGCTAACTTAACGCCATTTGAGAACCGCCCCCTTGTTCCCCAAAATAAACCAGTTTCTTCTTGCATTCTCGCCCTTTTGGTATATAATGTTAATTATGGAAAATTGCGGTTTTGTATAACCAAGAGAGAAGAAAGGATGCAAACGCGGTTATGAGTATCTTTGATGTCCTTACTCTGCTGGGTGGTCTTGCCATGTTCCTCTACGGAATGCGGCTCATGGGTGACGGCCTCCAGGAAAGCTCCTCCGGCACCCTGAAGCGGGTGATGGAGAAGGTCACTAACAACCCCATGAAGGCCTTTTTCCTCGGCCTGATCGTCACCGGCATTATCCAGTCCTCCACCGCTACCATCGTTATTACCTCCGGTCTGGTTGCCGCGGGCATCATTACGCTGCACCAGTCTATTGGTATCATCATTGGCGCGAATGTCGGCACTACCGTCACCGGGCAGATCATCCGTCTGCTTGACCTCAACACCGGTGCTACCAGCTGGCTGCAACTTTTTAAGCCCTCGACCCTCGCTCCTGTAGCACTTATCCTTGGCATTGTCATGATTATGGCGTTTCGCTCCCAAAAATATGCCACCGTCGGCAAAATTTGCATTGGTTTTGGTATCCTGTTCTCCGGCCTTCTCAATATGACCAATGCTGTGGATGTCCTATCTCAAACCGGTGTACTTGAATCCATGTTTACCCAGCTAGGTAATAGCCCTTTCCTGGGCTATGTCGCCGGTACGACCGTTGCCTTCATCCTTCAAAGCTCCTCAGCAACCATTGGTATTTTGCAGGCTCTGTCCATGTCGGGGCAGCTCACCTTCAACGCTGTATATACCATCATCCTCGGTGTGTATCTGGGCGATTGCGTAACTACCGCCATCGTCTGTTCTATCGGCGCAAAGCCGGATGCCCGCCGCGTCGGTATCATCAACATCCTTTTCAACTTCTGCAAAACTGCGCTGATCATTCTCATTGTCTCGATTCTGCATCGTCTCGGTGTTCTGGATTCTATTTGGTACATGACTGTCCGTTCCGGCCAGATTGCTAACACCAATTCTATCTTCAATATCGGCTGCGCCATCACGCTGCTGCCCATGTTGCCGGTGTATGAGCGCCTGAGCCACAAAATAATCAGGGAGCGCGGCGGCAAGGTCAACCCTTATGCCGAAAAGCTTGATGCGCTCAACCCCAATTTCTATAAGACCCCCGCACTGGCTCTGCGTAGCTGCTACGATGTGCTTATGGCCATGCTTACCGCCGCCTGTGCGAATATCTGCGGTTCACTCGACCTGTTGGAAAAATTCGATGCAGCCGTCTTTGACAAAATTATGGGGGAAGAGAAAAATATCGACCTGCTCACCGACCGGATCAGCCACTATATGGTCGGCCTGTCCCAGCACCTGTCTGAAAAGGAGCACGTGGCGATTCTGGACGAATACTACAAGCTCTCCAATGAATTTGAGCGTCTGGGTGACCATGCTACCAACATTGCCCAGACGGCTGAAAAGCTGAAAAACCAAAGTCTCCGCTTCTCTGATGAGGCACTGAGCGAGCTGCGGGTCATCCGCGCCCTCACCGGGGAGATCCTCTCCGCCGCTACCCGCAGCTTTGAAAACCGCGATGTGGATGCTGCTATGACCATTGAGCCAATGGAGGAGGTCATGGACGATATGGTTGCCGCTCTGCGCGAAAATCATCTGAGCCGTCTGCTGCACAATCGCTGCACCGTAGAAGTGGAGCCGGATTACCTCAACCTCCTGTCCGATCTGGAGCGTATTTCCGATATCTGCTCCAATATCGGCATTGCAACCATCCTGCGCGTCATGCCGGAATCCGCAAAAAGCGCCCACGAATACACCTCCAACCTTCATTCCGGCCGGGATGAGCGATTCAATCAGCTATACAAAAAAACCTACGATCATTATTTCTCCCGCCTAAGCGATTTGGCGGTAAAAACCAGATAACTGCTGCGCTATATTTAAACGAGTTGACATTCATTGCGGTAAGTCAACCCGTCCCTGCTTTCTTCTGCGGGGGGAGCAGGGACAGTTGATTTTCTGGCCTTGATGCAAGTCAGGAAATTGAATTGATAAAAATTCTCAATTCTATTGTCCTGAACTTCAAAAAATATAACGAAAAATAAAGATTAGCCATCAACTATTCAAGGTTGGTGGCTAATTCCATATAGATTTTGTGTTGTCTTGGGCGTAGCTTATCCGATGTACCAACCCAACTGGAGAGAATAAACGATGGCACCTAAGATAATGAGGGAAGCTCCGATCATTTTTTTCAGCGTAATTTTTTCTTTCAGGAGCAGCACACCCAGAACCATGACGATCACATAGCCGGTGGCTTCAATCACGCCGCCGAGGGACAGAGAGACGACCTTCATGGATTCGCTCATCAGGGGCAGGGCGGCAAACGCTAAGATATAGGCCGAAATGACCAGCGGGTTGAGATATTCATAGATCCAGCTTTTTCGCGGCTTCATGGCGGCCTTTTTCAGCATCACCTGCGACAGAGAGGTCATGACCACCGCCAAAACATAAATTCCGATATATAAAACCAAATTATTCTTCATCCGCATACACCATCACAATCACGCCCGCCAGAACAATCGCTACGCCCAAAAGCATATTCCAGCTCAATCGCTCATGGAAGAGCAAAAGCCCCCACAGCATCGCCCATAGAACCTTGACACTTCTGTTGAGAAATGCCGAAATCAGGGACATTCTCTTCAAAACCTGCTGCCATAAAATGGCATAAATTCCCAATGAAGCCACTGCACCGCAATAAAGCATGATCCATCGCATACTGAACCGGGCTTCTGTGGCGGCAAGCTTCAGGCAAACGCCGCTCAGAGAGGAGATCAGTACGCCCACATGGAGCACCAGCAGCACCAGCGCCCGGTTGGCTTGCCGGGGTTGTTTTGTCATGTTGCTCATATCGGTCTCCTTTGTAATTTTTTGTCAGATTAATTATAACCTACCAGACAAGTATTTGCAAGGCGTTATATCCTTTTAAAATACCACAAAATTTTAAAAATCCTGTTCCTTTTTTGAAAAAAATATGTTATAGTACCATTAGTATTTTTTTTCGGAGGTTTTCCCTATGAAACGTCTTCTTGCCCTTCTGCTCGCCGTCCTCCTTCTCTTTTCGCTTCCGGCTTGCGGAAAAAAGGCGGATCCCCCCGCCTTTACCGATCCCGAGCAAATCACCATCGAATACCTCAAAGAGCGTACCACCCCCTATAGCCTTCTCGGCCTTGTCGGCGGCTTTGAGGCGGAATTCCGCAACAATGATGAGCTGAATGCCGGCCTGTATTCCAACTCCTCCACCTTGCGCTTCCTCTTTGATGGCAAGAACATCCTTATAAATGAATGTCTTGATTATGATAATGGCGAGTTTACCCATGTTTACTATTCCACCGATACGGAAGATCCCTATGCATACCTTGAATCCAGCGATGGTACTTATATTGATGAGCTGATTAATCGAAGCCTTCAGGAGCGTCTGAACAGCTCTATCCTCTACCTTGATACCTACAACTGCACCATTACGGATTACGGCATAAGCGAATCCAGCTTTGAAGTTGGCTTCGATGCAGTCGATGCCAGCAATGAAAACGAACAGGTCATGCACGCCAATGTCACCATTGATCCCCAGTCTGGCTTGATTCTCTCTGCCGAAGTCGAAACCTACGAGAACAGCACGGTCAGCGGCATCTCTCATCTGACTATGAGCTATTCCAGCGCCACCCGCATTGATACCTCCATTAAGGAAAAGGCGCTTGCCAATAAGGCGGCCAACGAAGACACTGCGGACGAAGCCGAATCCGAGGCCACAGATGAGCTTGCCGAAGAAGAAACCCCGACCGTACCCGACGAGCTTACCTTTGCCGCAGAGGATCTGAACGGCAAGCTCTACACCTATAACGATTTTGCCAGCGGCAAGCTCCTGATGGTCAATTTCTGGGAGCCTTGGTGCGCCCCTTGCGTGGCGGAAATGCCCGACTTGGAAGAGCTATACGAAAATTATCACGATCAGGGCTTTGATATCCTCGGTGTCTTCACTACCACCGAAAGCGCCGCAACCGTCCTTTCCGATGCCGGCATCACCTATCCCTGCGTTCTGGCTGATAACCGCCTGTCCAAGCTTGCCACCGATTCTGTTCCTACCACCTATTTCGTTGGTCAGGGCGGCAAGATTCTCACCGCTGAGCCTTATATCGGCTCCCGGAGCTATGAGGATTGGGAAGCCATTATTCTGGAGCTTCTGGAATCCCAGTCCTAATTAACCTGCCGCATTTCCGGCCTTTCCCCCGGAAATGCGGCTTTTTTTGCCCATTTCGCACCCACCATTGACAATTGGAGACTTTCTGCTATAATGATTTTGCTTTCCAGAAATGGGAAATGCCTAAAATGACAGGAGGGAACGCAATTGCAGCTAAACTTTCTCGAATATTTAGAGGCAACGGCTGTTCGGCTGCCTGAAAAGATTGCGCTGACGGATGAGACCGCAGAGTTTACTTTCTCTCGTCTGCTCCATGCCTCCCGCGCCATCGGCAGTGCCCTGCTGCCATTGACGAAAAAGAATGCTCCAGTCATTGTGTTTTGCAGCCGCACCGCCATCAGTGTGGCGGGATTTTTGGGTGCGCTGCAGGCCGGGTGCTGCTATGTACCGCTGGATGCCAAAATGCCCGCTGCCCGCATGGAGACGATCCTCCGGCAGGTGCGCCCCGCTGCCGTCCTCTGCGCCCAAAAGGATATGAAGCTCGGAAAAGAGCTTGAAAATTTTGCCCCGGTGCTGCTTCTTGAGCAATGCCAGCACTGCCCGGAGGATGAACAGGGTCTACAAGCACGGCGGGATGCCGTTTTGGACATCGACCCTGCCTATGTGATCTATACCTCCGGCTCTACGGGAACGCCCAAGGGAATTTTAATCTCTCATCGCGCCATCATCGACTTTGCCGAATGGCTGGGGGATTTCTCCGGTGTACGGGAGAACGACGTACTGGCCAATCAGGCACCCTTTTTCTTTGATCTTTCCATGAAAGATCTTACCAGCTGTCTGCGCGGTGGCCTGACGCTGCACATTCTGCCGAAAAAGCTTTTCATGTTCCCCAAGCTGCTCACGGCCTTTCTCAATGAGAAGGGGGTTACTGTCCTGTTTTGGGCAACCTCTGCCTTCCGCATGGTGGCCGTGTCCGGGATTCTGGAAAAACAGCCGCCACTTTCGGTGCGGAAGGTGATTCTCGGCGGGGAAGCACTGCAAAGCGCCCATCTGCGCCGTTGGCAGGAGGCACTGCCGCAGACGCAAATCATAAATCTCTACGGTCCCACGGAGGTCACGGTAGACTGCACCTGTTTCTCCATCGAACGTACCTTTGCCGATGACGAGCCGATTCCCATTGGCAAGGCTTGTAAAAATATGGAAATTTTTTTGCTGGATGATGCCCTCCGCCCTGTCCCCCATGGGGAGGTTGGCGAAATCTGCGTCCGTGGCATCGGCCTTGCCATCGGCTATCTGGACGAGCCGGAAAAAACGAATGCCGCCTTCATCCAGAATCCTCTGAATCCGCGCTACCCTGACCGTCTCTACCGCACCGGCGATCTTGCCAAGCGGGATAAGGACGGCAATCTGCTGTTCATGGCGCGGAAGGATGATCAGATCAAGCACATGGGCTACCGCATTGAGCTGGGCGAGGTGGAAACTGCGATCTGCGCCATTCCCGGCGTACAGGCAGCCGCCTGCCTGTTTGATAAAGAAAACGACAAAATCGTCTGCTTCTGCCAGAGCACTTCTACTGTTGAGGCACTGGTCACGGCGGCAAAGCAGCGGATTCCGAAATATATGACCCCCAACGTCTGGCGCATGGAGCAGCGCCTCCCGGCCAATGCCAACGGCAAAATTGACCGGGTCAAGCTCAGGGAGCGATATTTTGAAGAGAATTGATAACTACACCGACCTTTCGCTCCAAATTACCCGCCAAATGCGGCGCGGCATCTGCACCAACGCCTTTTACACCCCGGAGGAATATACCCGCGCCATCGCGGAGGGCAAGCTCTATGGGGAGGAATTTGACGGTGGTCTGCTGCTGCTCTGGGCGCGGGACGGCTATGATCGGCTCAGCTTTTGGGTCAGCGGCACGGCACTTCCTTTCGTTCCCCGGCGCGATACTGTGGCGGAAATTGCTTTCCGTGAGCGGGACAAGGCTTTGCAGGAGGTGGGCAGAGGGCTGGAGCATATCGGTTTTTCCCAACTCTTTGACCGGGTGCGCCTGAGCAAAAAGGCCGAAGCTTCGCTGGAATATCCCGCCCAGACTGCCGAAGAAGCGGATTTCCCGCAGGTGGAGACGCTTCTTAATGCCAGCTTTCATCCGCTCGGCGGGTGTCTGCCCACACAAAGCGAGCTTTTGCGCGATATCAAAGAAGGGCGGGTGCTCTGCCGCCGGGACGAGCTCCATGCCGTTACCGCAATTTTACACTATGCCGTAACCAACGGCGCATCCAAAATTCTCCACCTTTCCGTTGCCCCCGAGGCACGGAATAGGGGAGAGGCCACTGCCCTGCTGTGTGCCCTTCAAGGCATCACTGCCGGCAGACGAAGTATCGTATGGACACAGGCGGACAATGCTGCCGCCATACATTGTTATGAAAAATTTGGCTATACCCTTGATGGCTGGAAGGCCAAGGTATGGCAATATCGAACGGAGGAAATATTATGGTAAACCGCAAACAGGTTCTTGAAATTCTGGAGGATGTATGTCCCGATGTGGACTTTCAAAATGAAACGGCTCTGATTGATGATGGCCTGATCGAATCTCTGGACATCGTGGCCATCGTGACTGGCATCATGGATGAATTTGATGTAGAAATCAATGTCGATGATCTGCTGCCTGAGAATTTCAATTCTCTGGACGCAATCATGGCGCTGATTAAACAGAAGCTGTAAGCCTATGTCATTTGTATCGGCTGGCTTTATTGGCTTCCTTGCGATAGCCGTCCTACTATATTATATCGTGCCCAAGCGTCTGCGCTGGGTAGTGCTTCTGGCTGCCAGCTATGTATTTTACTTATCCGGCGGCCTGAAAACCGTGGGCTTTTTGCTGCTTGCCACCCTCTCCACCTGGGGGGCAGGCCTTTTGCTGCAAAAGCAGAATGCACAGTATCAGAATGTGGACAAAGCGATCATCAAGCGGAGAAAAAAATGGATCGTTGCTGGTGCACTGCTCATCAACCTTGGGATGCTCTTTGTGCTCAAGTATCTTTCGTTCACCGAAAGTGCCCTTGCCGCGCTGCTTGGAAAGCTCGGCATTGTCTGGAAACCAAAGCAGCCGGAGCTGCTTCTGCCGCTGGGCGTGAGCTTTTTCGTGTTCCAGTCGGTGGGCTATGTCATCGACCAGTATCGCGGCAAGTATGTGGCGCAGCGAAATCCCTTGAAATATGCTCTGTTTACCTCCTTCTTTCCCCAGATGGTGCAGGGCCCCATCAGCCGCTATAACGAACTGGGGAAACAGCTCTATGAGGGCAACGACTTCCGTGCCGAAAATCTGCGCAACGGCATCCAGCTCATGCTCTGGGGCTATCTCAAGAAGATGGTTATTGCCGACCGTGCGGCCGTGCTGGTGAACAGCTTCTTCGGCAGCATGGACAGCTATGGGGGTGCGGTGACGGCCTTCACCATTTTCCTCTACTGCATTGAGCTTTACTGCGATTTCTCAGGCGGCATCGACATTGCCCGGGGCGCGGCAGAGCTGTTTGGCATCACCCTTGCAGAAAATTTCCGCCGCCCCATTTTTGCTACATCTCTTGCGGATTACTGGCGGCGCTGGCATATCACGCTGGGCAGTTGGATGCGCGATTACGTTTTCTATCCTCTGAGCCTGTCCAAGCCCTTTGGCCGCCTGAATAAGTGGGCAAGGCGGCGCATCGGCGGCAAGCTGGGGAAGATTTTGGCAACCTCTCTTGCCACCTTTGTGGTCTATCTGCTCATCGGCATCTGGCATGGCGGCAGCTTCCGCTACATCGCCTTCGGCTTCTGGAACGGTGCTCTGATTACTGCATCCCTCCTTTTGAGTAATGTGTTCCATATTCTGCGCGAAAAGCTGCACATTCGGGCAGAATCGCTGGCATGGAAGCTTTTTTCCATGATGCGAACCGCATTTCTGGTCTTCCTTGGCCGCTACATCACTCGCGCCCCACGCCTGCGCACAGCGCTTAGCTTACTTCGGCGCACCTTTACCGACTTCCGCGGTGGAGAACTACTAAACGGTACGGTGCTGCAAATGGGACTTCCGGGCAGCGATCTCATTATTATTGCCGTTTGTACCCTGATTCTGCTGCTGGTGGAGATTCATCAGGAGCACTATGGCAGTATGCGCGAAACGCTTGCCAAAAAAGATGGCTTCCTCCAATGGCTGGCAATGTTTATCCCCATGACAGCCATTTTGTTCCTCGGCATTCTGCGGGGCAGCTATATTGCCTCGGAATTTATCTACCGGCAATTCTAAACGGGTTCCCCTTTGGGGAAGCTGTCGAGCGAAGCGAGACTGATGAGGTCATTGGGTGCACTGCCAAAACAGAAAACCTTCCTAACATAGAAAGCGCTCAATCTTAGAAGGCAGACCTCATCCGCCGCCTGCGGGCGGCACCTTCCCCAGAGGGGAAGGCAAGGGCTGTTAACTTAACGCCATTGAGAACCGTCCCCTGTCTTGCGTCCGCCGCCTGCGGGCGGCACCTTCCCTAGAGGGGAAGAAGACTGTCCCTGTGTCCCCTAAAAATTGTGGGAACTTTTTCCTGGTTCTATCGTCTAATTGCTCGGGTGTAAACCCAATTCTGCCAGGATAGGAGAATCTGCTATGCTGATCCCCATATTATTATTTATTGTCGGCCTTGTGCTGCTCATTAAGGGCGGTGACTGGTTTGTAGATGCTGCCACCGGCATTGCCCATCGGTTTCATGTGCCGGAGCTGCTCATCGGTGCTACGGTGGTCTCTGTTGGCACTACCCTGCCAGAGGTCATGGTTTCCGCAACCTCTGCACTTTCCGGCCATGGCGAAATTGCTTACGGCAATGCCATTGGCTCCATTATCTGCAATACCGCCCTGATTTGTGCGCTCACCTTTACCATTCGCCCCGCTACGGTCGATCGGAAGGTACTGCGTACACCGGTGATTTTCTTCTTTATTGCTGCCGCATTTTATATTGCCGTTGCACTGTGTACCGGCGAATTTAGTCGCTGGACGGGGCTGGCACTTCTGACAATTTTCGCTGTGTATATGTTTGTGGTGATCCGTCAGGCGCTGACCCGGCGCGAGCCACAGGCAGAGACAGCAGATCCAACGCCCCTGTGGAAGGAGTTGCTGCTTCTGGTGGTTGGTGCAGCCTGCATTGCAGTGGGTGCCCGCCTTCTGGTGGACAATGGCACCAAAATTGCGGAAGCGCTCGGCGTTCCCGAATCTGTCATTGCACTTACCTTTGTGGCCTTGGGTACCTCTCTGCCGGAGCTGGTCACTGCTGTGACGGCTCTTATCAAGGGGCACAGCGCTCTCTCACTCGGCAATATCATTGGCGCGAACCTTTTCAATTTGGTTTTGGTATCCGGCCTGTCGGCTGCACTGAAGCCTTTTGCTGTTCCCTCCAGCAAGCAGATCGCGGGCATGAATTCCTCCTTCGTGGTGGATATTCCGGTGATGCTGGTGGTTATGCTCCTGCTTACCGTACCTGCGCTGAAATGTAAAAAATTAACCAGACCGCAGGGCGTTGCTCTCCTGCTCATCTACGCCGCCTTTTGCGTTTACCAATTTGCAATGTGAAAAATAGTTGTCAATCTTGTGCATCATTTTTGACTGCCCCCGCATGGGTAAAAAAATGCCGGCGTTTTCTCCTGCAAAATTGAAATTTTTTATGGGCATCCCTATTTGTTCTGTGTGAGGTGAGTTGCAAGGGATTTTTTGTTAAATTCAATGATAATCGAAGGGAATACTTGATGTATTTTCAAGATCTTTATTAAATTTGACAGAAATATGACCCGCAGATTTGCCTGTGATGAATTTTTAGAGAATTTGATTCTGCCAAGTGACAAAATCGTCTTATGATATGTAGTAGCCGTCTTTGGACAATACCCAAGGGAAGCCTGATGCATGGGGCTTCCCTTTTTTGTTTCACGTGAAACAAGAATCCTTCCCCATGGCGTTAAGTTAGCAACTGTGAAAACTTTCGTTTTGATAACATTGTTCCACAAAGGCCAAGAACCGAAAACCTTCCTAACATAGAAAGCGCTCCGTCTTAGGAGGCTAACCTCATCCGCCGCCTGCGGGCGGCTTCAGAGGGGAAGGCAAGGGCTGTTAACTTAACGCCATTGAGAATCCTTCCGCTAGAGGCAGGAATTGTTTCACGTGAAACAGGAAAAAAACTGGAATTTAGATTGAAATGCAAAAAAATTATGTTATAATAGTTTCTACAGATAGATGCCGGAAGGAGGCGCACTATGGGGCAGATTGTTGCGATTGTCAATCAGAAGGGTGGCGTAGGGAAAACGACCACGGCGGTCAACCTTTGCGCTGGGCTGTTTCGCGCTGGAAAACGGGTGCTGCTGGTTGATTTTGACCCGCAGGCCAATGCGACCTCCGGCTTCGGCGTAGAGAAGCGGCATCTCAAGCATTCGGTTTATGATGTACTTCTTGGCGGTGTCAGCGTAAGGGATGCCATTGTTCATAACGATAACGGCGATATTCTTCCCTCAACCTCGGCTCTGGCTGGTGCGGGCATTGAGCTAACCGATATGCAAAACCGCGAATTTATTCTGCATGAGGCCATTGCTCCCCTTGCCGGAGACTATGACTACATATTCATCGACTGCCCGCCCTCTCTGGAGCTGCTGACCCTCAATGGCCTGTGCGCCGCGCAGACGATTTTGGTGCCGGTGCAGTGCGAATACTACGCACTGGAGGGGCTATCCGATCTGATGGCCACCCTTCGTGCGGTGAAGGCACGGCTCAACCCCACACTTTCCATTTTTGGTGTTCTGCTTACCATGTTTGATGGGCGTACCAACTTCTCTATGCAGGTTGCGCAGGAGGTGCGCCGCCATTTTCCGGGCAAGGTGTTTTCCAGTGTGATTCCCCGGAATGTGCGTATTGCCGAAGCCCCCAGCCATGGCATGAGTGTGTTTACCTATGACCGCCATAGTCGCGGCGCAAGGGCATATGAGCTGCTTGTGCAGGAAATCTTAAACAGGAGGCCATGATATGGCAAAAGGTCTTGGAAAAGGGCTTGGCGCTCTGCTTGGCGATTTTGACACCATTCCCCAGCCGTCCGACAGCGTGACCAACGTCTCCATCTATAAGGTCGAACCCAATCCCGATCAACCCCGCCACAGCTTTGACGAAGAAGCTCTGCAAACGCTGGCCGATTCTATTACGGCGCACGGCATTGTACAGCCCCTTACCGTGCGGGAGCTGCCCAACGGCTATTATCAGATCATTGCCGGAGAGCGCCGCTGGCGAGCTGCCCGACTGGCAGGCTTATCCGAGGTACCCATTGTGGTTATCGAAGCGGATGACCGCAAGGTGATGGAGCTTGCACTGGTGGAAAACCTCCAGCGTGAGGATTTAAACCCCATTGAAGAGGCAAAAGGTTATCGCGTTCTCATAGAGGAATACGGCCTTTCGCAAGAGGCCTGCGCCAAACAGCTCGGAAAATCCCGCCCTGTGGTGGCAAACAGTCTGCGGCTTTTGCAGCTTTGCCCTGAGGTTTTGACCATGGTAGAGGAGGGAACGCTCTCCGCCGGTCATGCCAGAGCTATCGTCTCTCTTCCCAGCAGCAAAATGCAGCAAACCGCTGCACAGAGAGTGCTTGCTCTGCGTCTGTCCGTCCGGCAGACCGAAGCACTGTGCAAAAAGCTGATGCAGGAGCCGCCTCCCCCGGAAACCCCGCCGCAGGTGGATTACTATGCCGAGTGCGCCCGCAGTCTCTCCAAAACGCTTGGCCGCGGCACCCGCATTGTTACCGGGAAGAAAAAGGGGCGCATTGAACTGGAATACTACGATCAGGATGATCTACAGCACCTGCTGGATGCTCTGCAAACCCTTGGAGGAACAAAATGAACGAAGAAAAAAAGAATACGCCGGTCAGCTCTGAAAAGCGGACAGCACTTCTGCGATACCTTGCTATTTTATTTGCGGTTGCCTTTCTGCTGGTGCTGCTGTCCTATTTAATTCAGGGCTTCCATTCCCAGTCCACGATTGACAAGCTGAATATTACCTCAGCCAGTGCGCTCCAAAATGCCGAGCGGCTTCAGGAGGACAACCGAGAGCTGACACAGGAGAACAACGACCTGAATGACGAGCTGGACAATGCCCGCGCAGCGATCCTGGAATATCAGGAATCTGCCAAAGCGGAAAGCAAGGCTGCTGCGGATGAGGCAAGGCAGTCAGCTGCGAAGGCGGTGCAGAAGGCTTATGATTTGCTTCTGATTGCCAACAATGCCGCCAATAAGGAGGAAATGACACAGGCACTTGAGGCATTGAAGCAGGAAAAAGAATATCTTTCCGAGCAGGGGCGCAAGCTTTATGAGCAGCTCCTGAACGAGAATTAATTGCAAATTACAACATGAGGTGGAAAATATGCTGGATATTAAACGCATTAAGGAAAATCCTGAGGCAGTCAAGGCCGGGTTCCGCGCCAAAGAAGTGGACTGTGACGCGCTGGTAGATCGGATTTTGGAGCTGGACGTGGAGCGCCGCAATCTGATTGCTGCTACCGAGGCCAAGAAGGCCGAGCAAAACAAGGTCTCCAAGGACATTCCCAGACTGAAAAAAGCCGGGGAGGATGTAGCACCCGTATTTGCCCGTATGAGCGAATTAAAGGCGGAAATCGCTCAGAACGATGCCCGCCTGTTCGATATTGAGGCCGAATATCGCACCGATATGCTGAGCCTTCCCAATCTGCCCGATCCCGACCTGAAGCCCGGTGGCAAGGAAAATAACGAACCCCTGCGCTACTATGGGGAACCGCACGTGTTCGATTTTGAGCCACAGCACCATGTTGATCTGTGTACCAGCTTGGGTCTGATCGACTATGAGCGCGGTGCCAATTTGGCTGGCTCCGGCTTCTGGATCTATCGTGGACTGGGTGCCCGTCTGGAATGGGCGCTGCTGAACTACTTCATGGATTGCCATCTTGCCGATGGCTATGAAATGGTCATCCTGCCGCATATGCTGGAGTACCGCTGCGGCGAAACCGCCGGCCAGTTCCCCAAGTTTGCCGATGAGGTCTATAAGATTGAGAACCCCACCGATGACCGCACCCATTTCATGCTTCCCACCGCCGAGACGGCACTTGCCTCCCTGCACCGCGATGAGATCATGAAGGAAAGCGACCTGCCCCATAAGCTCTTTGCCTATACCCCCTGCTTCCGCAGAGAGGCCGGCTCTCACAGAGCCGACGAGCGCGGTATGGTGCGCGGTCACCAGTTCAATAAAATTGAGATGTTCCAGTACACCCTGCCCGAGAAGTCCGATGAGGCTTTTGAGGAGCTGGTCGGCAAGGCAGAAAATCTGGTGAAGGGTCTGGGCTTCCACTTCCGCACCGTGAAGCTGGCCGCCGGTGACTGCTCCGCCTCCATGGCTCGCACCTATGACATTGAAATCCAGATTCCGTCCATGAACGGCTATAAAGAAGTATCCTCCGTGTCCAATGCCCGCGATTATCAGGCGCGCCGCGGCAACATCCGCTTCCGCAGAGAGGCCACCGGCAAGCCCGAATTCGTCCACACGCTCAATGGCTCCGGTCTGGCCACCTCCCGCATCTTCCCGGCCATGGTCGAGCAGAACCAGAGAGCGGATGGCTCCATTGTGGTACCCGAGGTGCTCAGAAAGTATCTGGGCGGTCTGGAAATTATTGAAAAGAAATAAGGAGACATAAAATGGCAAAGAAAAAGAGCAAGATTCTTCAGGAATTTAAGGAATTCGCCATTAAGGGCAATATGTTCGATATGGCAGTTGGTGTCATCATCGGCGGTGCCTTCAAGGGTCTGGTGGATTCGCTTACCAACAACATCATCATGCCCATCATCTCCGTCTTCACCGGTAATGTGAACTTCTCCCAGTGGAAGATCGCGCTCGGCACGAAGGTTGTGGACGGAGAAGAGGTTGCCAATGAGCTGCTCTACGGTGACTTCATCAGTGCAATCATTAACTTCCTAATTATGGCCTTTGTTGTCTTCCTTATGGTCAAGGCCATCAACCGTCTGCGCGACCTTGGCAAGAAGGACGAAGAAGCCGCCCCTCCCCCCGAGCCTACCAAAGAAGAAAAACTCCTCACCGAAATCCGCGATCTGCTGAAAAAGTAATTTAGAAACAGCAAGGGGACGGTTCTGTGTACTTAGCACAGACCCGTCCCCCCAATGGCAGTAAGTTCACAGCCCTTGCCTTCCCCTCTGGGGAAGGTGCCGCCCGCAGGCGGCGGATGAGGTTGGCCTCCTAAGACAGAGCGCTTTCTATATTAGGAAGGTTTTCTGTTTTAGCAGTGCATCCAATAACCTCATCAGTCTCGCTTCGCTCGCCAGCTTCCCCAAAGGGGAAGCCTTAGCGCGGGCTATGTTAGGAAGGTTTCCGCAAGACAGTGGACGGTTCTCTGTCTTGCCGTCCACTGTCTGCGTGTTTATTTGCACCCAGTTTCAAGACAGAGAACCGTCCTCTGTCTTGGTGATTAAAAATTATGTTGCTATTTTTTTTGCGGCCTTACGGCGCTCCATTTCGGAGACAATGACAGAGCAGGAGGCATCGCCCACGATATTGACGGTGGTACGACCCATATCGAAGATGCGGTCAACACCGGCAACCAGCGCAATGCCTTCGACCGGCAGACCGACAGATTGCAGCACCATAGCCAGCATGACCATACCTGCACCGGGCACACCGGCGGTGCCGATGGAAGCCAGCGTTGCGGTCAGAACGATGGTAATCATCTGCGTAAGGGTCAGGTCAATGCCGAAGCAGGAGGCAATGAACACGGCACACACACCCTGATAGATGGCGGTGCCGTCCATGTTGATGGTTGCGCCCAGCGGCAGGACGAAGGAGGAGATATCCTTGTCTGCACCGAGCTTCTCCGTGCATTCCATATTGATGGGCAGAGTGCCAACGGAGGAGGCAGAGGAGAAGGCGAACATGATAGCGGGGAGCATACCCTTGAAGAAGGTCAGGGGGCTCATCTTGCCGAGGGTACGTACAGCCAGAGAATAGACAATGATGGCATGGAGGATGTAGCCGAGATAAGCTACCAGCAGCACCTTTGCGAGAGAGCCAAGGACAGCCGGACCATTCTCTGCCACGACCGGGCAAATCAGGCAGAAGACACCGATGGGGGAGAGCTTTACAATCAATTCCATTGTTTTGAGGAACAGATCATTGAGGGTTTCCACCAGCGTGAATTCCATATTTTCGCGCTTTTCTTTAATAAGCAGCAGAGCAAAGCCGATGAGAAGACTGGCCACGATGATTTGCAGCATATTGGCTTCGACAAAAGGCTTAAAGAAATTGGAGGGGAAGATACCCACGAGGGTATCCATGAAGTTGACGGAATCGCCGGCCTCATAGGTCAGGTCGGTGGTTTGGAGTGCGGGGAAGATGCCCTTGAAGAGGTTTGCGAGGATCAGGCCGATGGTGACGGCGCAGGCGGTGGTAGCCAGATAGTAAACGATGGTCTTCACGCCGATGGAGCCGACCTTGCGGATATCGCGCATGGAGATCACGCCAGCCATGATGGAGAAGAATACCAGCGGGGTGACGACCCATTTAATGAGGTTCAGGAAAATGGTGCCGAAGGGCTTGATGTAGGAGATTGCGATGTCTGCGTGCTTGGTCAGCGCCATACCGGCGATGATGCCGAGCACCAGAGCGATAAAGATTTGCGCCGCGAGGGATAGCTTTTTGTTTTTCTTTTCTTGCATAATATCAACCTTTCTTCTATTTTCTTCTATTTTCAACTCCGAAGAGTTAAAAATCAATAAACGCCCGCAACACGCAGAAGCAGAAGGAGCAGGACGAGCAGGATGATGGGACGGGTAATGCGCACACCGGATTTGATGGCCATGCCAGAGCCGAGCCAGTTGCCCACCATATTGCAGACAGCTGCGGCGAGCCCCAATAAAATCAGCACTTGCCCACCGCGCAGAAACACAATAAGGCTTGTGATATTGGTTGTCAGGTTGACAGCTTTACACAAGCCGTTAGAGGCGAGAATATCAAGCTTTGCGAACATAGAAAAGAGGACAATGAGAAAGGTTCCGGTGCCGGGACCGTAAAATCCATCGTAAATACCGACGGCCAGAGAAATGGCGGCGGCAATGCAGGTGGTTTTTGTCCAATTTTCGATCGGCTCAGTATGTTCCTTCAGGGTATTTTTCCGAAGAACCAGAATTGCTGTAATCGGAAGCACGACATAAAGCACCTTAGAGAGCACATCGGAATCCATAAGCAGGGAAAGCTTTGCGCCCACAAAAGCGCCAGCTAAACCGGCGGCAATACATGGCAGCGCCATTGCCCAGCGGATCAGACCCTGACGGGCGAAGCGGTAAGTAGTCAGCGCGGTGCCGCAGGTGGAGGAAAGCTTGTTGGTTGCGATGGCCTGATGTGGCGGCAGCCCCGCCAGCAAATAGGCTGGCAGCGAAATCAGGCCGCCCCCGCCGCCGATGGCATCCACAAATCCGGCAAGCAGCACCATCGGACAGCAAATCAAAAAAGTTATCAGGTTTGGGGTCATCATTGGTCTCCCAGAGGTTGTAAAATTTTTTCTATACCAAGTATAGCACAGGTATTAATATTTTTCTACAAAAAATTGAGGAGTTTTTCCTGATTTTTTGAAATTTTGATGCAGGACATCGGCTTGCCCTGCAAGCAATAATTCTTGACATAAAAACCAAATATCACTGCAACATATAAATTTCATGCCACATGGAGGAGAATATGAAAAAGAAATGGATTTCTGCTTTTTTATTTCTGTGCGCCGCTTTGCTTACGGTCGGTTTTGTGGTGCGGCTGTATTGTGATTATGTGTTTTATTATGCATATGGCTCTGCGCCGTTTTATTTGTACATTGCGAAACGGTTTATCTGCTATTTGATTCCGGCAATTGGCTGTTTTGCCGCCGCGATCATTCTTCAAAAACGAAAAACAGAAGCCTCCTAAATAGACGGTAGAGAAACAAAGTCAATTTAGGGGGCTTCTATCAGCCGAGAGATATTCCTTTATTCGTTATCTTTGGGAGGAAAGGCGATCCTGTGTCTGCCTCATATGTGTGTCAATGAGAACCGTCTGTGTTGGCATATTCTGTCCCGGAGAGAAGGGCGCGGAGGGATTTGAGGAGCTGGGCATCGTTCTCGCTCAGGCGAAGGTTGGCATGGGTCTGGTCACCGTTGGGGGTGCGGACGGTGACATCAAGCACATTGTCCGCTTCTAGCCGGTTCTCTGCGCAATAGCGCAGGAAAGCTGTAAATTTTGGATGCTCCTTCTGAAAAGCTTTCATTTGCGTTTTTAGACGTATGATTTCGACTGGATTCAGGTTCATAGATTCTCCTCCTTGCACCACGCAGTCCAGATTTCCGGGCAGTAGCCGACGGTGGCCTTTTTCCCGCAGCGCACCACCGGGGTTTTCATCAGTCTCGGATCATCGAACACCTTGTCCTCTTTGCTGCGTACATCATCGGTATAGCGGAGCAGATCAAGTGTAGGAGAATTGCTTTCCCAGTTGATGAGCTTGTCAATGCCGCCAACGGCACGGAGTACACTGTCAAATTCTCCGCCCGACATACCGTAGCGGGCAAGGTCGATGCGCTGAAAGCTGATCCGGCGTTCTTTGAAGAATCGCTCGGCTTTTTTTGTGTCAAAGCACTTGTTCAATCCAAATATCTGAATGTTCAAAAATAATTTACCTCCATCAGGCATAATCCATGGGGCGGCGCAGTAAAGCCCGCCTCACGGCGTTCGGGCTGAGATAGTAGGCGGGAGATATCCTCCATTGGGCGCTCTCCCCAGCCAATTTCAAGCAATGTGCCCACCATAATGCGCACCATATTATAAAGAAAACCGTCGCCTGTGATACGAATATGCACTTCTTTGCCGATATTTTCTACCGTCAAGCCGTAAATTGTACGGACGGTGGATTTTTTTAACATTCTGCCGGTACAAAAGGAGCGGAAATCATGTACACCCACAAATTGCTCTGCTGCCATGCACATCAGCTCCACGTCAGGAATGCGCTCGGGGACATAGCAGTACTTCCGCTCGAAAATACACGGCTCCGGGGCAATCCAGAGGCGATAGCGATAGGTTTTGCTTGCCGGGGTCAGCCGCGCATGAAATCTTGGCTCTGCTGGCTCCACGGAAATCAGGCCGATATCATCAGGGAGATAGTGATTTACATAACGCAGAATTTCGCTCGGTTTTCTATCCCCGGAAAGCTCTGTGCTGGCAACCTGTCCCATAGCATGAACGCCCGCATCGGTGCGTCCGCTGCCGTGAATCGTCACATCCCGACCCTCCATGCGGGTCAGGACAGCCTCCAGCTTTCCCTGAATGGTCTGGGGAGTGTCATTTAGGCGCTGCCAGCCGCGGTATCTGCTGCCGTCGTAGGCAATGGTCAGCTTATAATTCATGCAAGCTCGGCCTCCATTTCTCTCCATGCCTCCTGCCGCGTATCGGCAGAAAAAAGGAATTTTCCGTTCTCGTCGTATACTTCAATATGTCCGCCCACGGGAATAAAGGAATAAGCCATCATCGTACCTCCTAAAAAGCAGCAAGGCTCTGGCACAGATCCAAAGCCTTGCACACAAACAAAGGACACTTCGCTCTGTCTGTACGTATCTTATTCCATTTACTGTCCCATTTTCAGGACTTAGGCAATGCCCTGCCGCAGAATATCGCCAAGGCGCACCAAAATGGCGGCGGCCTGTGCTCTGGTAGCAACATTCTTAGGGGAAAGGTAGCCGTTGCCTACCCCGTTCATAAGTCCAGTTCCCACCGCCCACTGCATTGGCTCAATCGCATAGTTAGATACGTTGGCTGCATCTTTAAACGCATCAAGAGAGCCATGGAGGGAGGTATCGGTTGCGCCGAAGGTTTTGCTGTATTTAAAGAGCATAGTTGCCATTTGCTCACGGGTGATGTTTTTATCCGGTGCAAAGGAGGTTTTGGAAACGCCATTGATTACGGCCTTTTCATAAGCCCAGCGCACAGCTTCGCAGTACCAGCTCCCGGCTACGACATCGGTAAAGGGAAGCTCTGCTGTACACGTCGGCTTTCCCGCGATGCGATGGAGCACCGTTGCGAACATGGCGCGGGTCATTTTGTTGGCCGGACGGAAGCTGCCATCGCTATAGCCTGTAAAGAGGCCTGTCTGCGTAGCCGTACACACCTCGTCAGCGAACCAGTCGGTTTCGTATACGTCCGTGAAGCCGCCAACGGTCTTCGGCTTCGGGGTATTCGGATCAAGGTCGATTGGACCGGGATCGGTTTCGCTCCACTTTGCATGGGCAGTTTGTACAAGCGTGTTGGCAACGGTTTTGTTATGGATCGGATTGCCGCTATCATCAAACCAGCCGGCGAAATAATAGCCCTCTTTGGTGGGCACCGAAATGGATTCCTCCAGTCCATAGGGCTGATTGATAAAGGTATATACGCGAAGCTCATCTATTGTGCCGCCATCCAAATCCAGCATCAGGCAGGCATACGGGCATTTACTCATATTGGTCGCAAAGCGGATATATTCCCCATGGAAGAACATATAGTTTTCGCTCATGCGGCGGAGCATTGTACCCTCAGAGGGCTTGCCGCCGACATTGATCCAGTCTCCCAAGCAGTTCATCAGCTCCAGCTCCCCAATATTTCCTTTGGTGATAAGCTTAGGCAGGGTGTAGCCGCTGCTCATCCAGGAGCTGCCGAGGGCATATGTAAGGTCGATCATGCAGTCGAACTGGCTTTGGGTGGGATTCATGCCATTACGGTTTACAAAGGAATTAACTGCATCCACAGCATTTTGAACCTCCGCACGGAGAAGTTCTGCTCCTTTTTCCTCGGTAATGCCGTTGGGATAATCATCAATGCCGCAGGTTGTGCCGTAGCCGATGGCCCAATGCTGATAATCCCAATAGGCTGTTGCGGAAAAGCCTTCGTGTTCTTTAATAAAGTTAATCAGGCTGTCACTGGCATCCATTTTCACTGCTGCATGGACGTGGACGGGTGACAGCGTCAATACAAGGCTGAGTGCCAGTAGGAAACCGATGAATTTCTTATTTTTCATTTTGATACCTCTTGACATCAATTTGTTACTGCCCGAGTAGATTATACCAAATAATTCTAAAATGTCAAGAGTATTTTTTTATGATTTAACGTTTTTCTGCGGTTTTTCAGGGGAGTTTTCAAATGTTTGCCGGAATTTCCTGCATTTTCCGTCAGGTTAGTCCATATTTGGGTGTGTATTTTCATTCTCTGTTTGCAGAATCCATGCTTCTGCGCTGCAAATTCCGTCTACAGCGGCGGACATAATACCGCCCGCGTAGCCCGCACCCTCGCCGCAGGGATAAAGTCCGGCCACATTGCTTTGCCTGTTTTCTCCCCGGACAATACGCACCGGGCAGGAGCTGCGGGTTTCCGGTGCGGTGAGTATGGCATCGGCCTGATCGAATCCGGCAAGATGCTTGCTTAGTGCAGGAATGGCCTGTTCCAGCGTGGCGGTAATGCGCTGTGGCAGCACCTCATGCAAGTCGCACAGCGTCACACCGGGACGGTAGGTGGGCTGCACGGTACCGAGCGCTTTGGTAGGCCGTCGGGCAAGGAAATCCTCCACTCGCTGCGCAGGCGCACGATAATTGCCGCCGCCGACCGCAAAAGCAATGCGCTCAATCTCCTGCTGCCAGTACATACCGCCCAGAGGGGTGGCATCCGGGAAATCGGAGGTCGGCAGTGTGACAAGCAAGGCGCTGTTGGCATTCCCGCCGTCCCGGTTGTGGTAGCTCATGCCGTTGGTGACCACGCCGCCTTCTTCTGAAGCTGCCGCGACCACATAGCCGCCGGGACACATACAGAAGGTATAGGCGCTGGTGCCGTCGGGCAGATGGCAGGAGAGTTTATAGTCTGCCGCCGGGAGCTTGGCACGTTCGCGGCCATATTGTGAGCGATCAATATGTGCCTGTGAATGCTCTATACGCACCCCCATGGAAAAGGGCTTAGGCTCCAGCCGTACCCCTTCACGAAGCAGCATCTGGAAGGTATCTCTGGCACTGTGACCGGGTGCAAGGAACAGCGCATCGCAGGAAAGTACATAGCTTCCATCGGGTGCGGCCACCACTACCGCGCAAAGCTTGCCGTTTTCGGTAAGAATTTTTGTCATTTGCTGGCGAAAGCGTACCTCGCCGCCCAGACGCTCCACCCTTGCGCGCAGATTCTGCACGACCGTAAACAGGCAGTCCGTTCCCACATGGGGCTTGGCATCATAGAGAATTTCCTCCGGCGCACCGGCCTTTACCAGCTGTGCCAGCACCCAGGGAATCCGCGCATTGCCGGTGCCGGTATGGAGCTTGCCATCGGAGAAGGTACCTGCGCCGCCCTCGCCAAACTGCACATTGCTGCGCACATCAAGCTTCCCTGTCTGCCAAAAGGTCTCCACCTTTTCCCGGCGTGTTGGCGCATTGTCTCCGCGTTCCAAAACAATGGGACGGAGACCTGCCAGCGCCAGCGTCAGCGCCGCAAACATCCCCGCAGGGCCAAATCCCACCACCACAGGGCGATTTTTGGGGAAAACCTTCGCTTTAGGCGGCTTATAGTAGCGCTCGTCCACCTTCTGCGCCCTCGGGCAGCGCCGCAACACCTGTCGCTCGCCGGAATGGAGCGTGACATCCACGGTATAGAGAATGCGGATCTCCGGCTTTTTTCTCGCATCAATTGACTTTTTATGAATCCGCAGGGTCTTGATCTCTGCGGAGGTAATTTTCAGAGCTGTAGCTGTCAGATAGCGCAGTTGGCTCTCGGATTGTTCCGGCGTGAGCACGATATCCCGAATTCTAATCATTGGTTTGCTCCTTCCTGTAATCCCCCAGAGCGCCCGCTGTCCAGCCGGATGACCATGCCCATTGAAGATTGTAGCCACCGCAGTCACCATCAATATCCAGTACCTCGCCGGTGGCATACAGGCCGGGAATCCGTCGGCTCTCCAGCGTCACGGGGTCAAATTCGCTTGTCAGGATGCCGCCCGCTGTGACCTGTGCCTGTGATAACTCCATTGCGCCGGAAATTGGGAAGGAAAAATGCTTGATAGAAAATGCAATTTCTTTTCGCTGCTGCCCTGTGAGGGAGGCTACAGGCT
This sequence comes from Faecousia sp., assembly GCA_045601345.1. Classification (GTDB taxonomy): domain Bacteria; phylum Bacillota; class Clostridia; order Oscillospirales; family Oscillospiraceae; genus SVMC01. The sequence continues at coordinate 36,367 of JAZRZL010000053.1, forward strand.
GCTCGAAGGCATAGCCCAAATAGCGAAGCAGGGTCCTTCCAAGGCGATTATGCAATAAGCCTGTCAAATAATTTTCCATGGTCAGTGCAGGGAAGCGCTGTTTCCGTTCTGTCAGGAAGGCGAAAATGGCTGCCTCTGTGCGGCAGGGGCACAGATCAAGCACCACCTCCAGACCGTCGTTTCGTCCGGCACAGCTTCTTGCCAGCGGAAAGATGCATGGCCCGCTGAGGCCAAATTCTGTGAACTGTACCTCTCCTTCCTCCTGTGCCAGCCCATGGCCATTTTGAAGGAGCGTTGCCACCGCCGTACACCGTACACCCTTGACAGAGCGCACACGGGAAGGCTCTGTGCGCAGTTGGGTCAGCGCGGGATAGAGCTTTGTGCAGTGATGGCCAAAGGATTTTAATATTGTATAGCCCGCGCCTACGCCACCGAGCCGATCCCCGGCAAGACCGCCGCAGGCCACAATCACCTTGTCAGCGGTGTCACAGCCATCGGCATATTCGAGATAAAATAACCCCTTGCGGCGCTTTACGCGCAGAATCTCACAGCCAAGCTTCATCGCACAGCCGCTTGCCTCCAGCGCCAGCCGCAGGACATCCAGCACAGAATTGGCCTGATCGCTGAACGGATAGATCTTGCCATCGGCTTCGGTTACGGTGAGAAGTCCCAGATCTTCAAAAAATGAGAGCGTTTTCTCTACGCCAAACCGCTCCAGAGAGGGCAAAATAAAGCTGGGATCTGCGCCGTGATAATGGGAGACGGCGGCATTTCGGTTGGATAAGTTGCATCGCCCGTTGCCGGTCGCGGAGAGCTTTTTCCCCAGTCGCGCCTGTCGTTCATAGATGGTCACACGGTTTCCCTCCCGACAGGCGCGCAGAGCGGCCATCATGCCGGACGCACCACCGCCAATCACTGCAATATTCATATAGCTCCCCCCATTTCGTTTCCCTTATTATATCGAATTTTCCCCCATTGCGCAACCGTCAGAGAATGGCGGCCACGATAATTGAATGAGTTAAGAAAATGTGAACATCAGGGTAGAGAACGTTATGTCAACCGCGCGCAACAGGGCGGTGGGCGGTTCTCAATGGCAGTAAATTAACAAGCCCCTGCCTTCCCCTCTGGGGAAGGTGCCGCCCGCAGGCGGCGGATGAGGTTTGCTTCCTGAAACTGAGTGCTTTCTATGTTAGAAAGATTTTCGGTTTTGGCAGTACGTCCAATGACCTCTTCCGTCTCGCTTCGCTCGACAGCCCCCTTGGCCTCTACCGCCATTGGGCTGTAAATCGTGGCTTTTCTTCATCCAAAAAAATATTTAATTTATATTGCAATTTAACTTTATATAAGGTAAAATAAAAAAGAGAAATATCGTATGGTGTGTGGATTTTGATAAAATGAGACCTCCGTAGCCTCCAGCTTTTAAATATATTTTGTACCTATTGAAAATCATATTATTTGAGGAGCAAATAAAATGAATAAGCCGAAAGATGTCGTTGAAATTGATATTATGCAAATAGTTCAGGCCATATTGCATCGCCTGTGGGTGGTTATTCTTTCGGCAGTTTTAGGAGGGGCAATCCTGTTTTCTTACGCTACATACCGAATCACACCGCAATACATGGCGCAGGCAATGCTGTATGTCAACAATAACAACCTGTCTCTTCAGGGAGCCTCCCTGTCTATTTCAGGTTCTGATTTGACTACCGCACAAAATCTGGTGTCAACCTACATTGTCATTCTGAACAGCCGGTTAACACTCAATGAAGTGATCAGTGAATCCGGATTGGATTACAGCTATGAGCAATTGAAGGGTATGATATCGGCAGAATCTGTGAACAATACCGCGGTGCTTCGAGTTTCCGTAACCAGCCCCGATCCGCAGGAAGCAAGATTGATTGCCAATACCATTCTGGATGTTCTGCCGGAAAAAATCACCGATGTGATAAACGGCAGCTCTGTACGTGTAGTTGATTATGCGGTAACTCCGTCAAGTAAGATTTCTCCGAATATTACCAAGTATACTGAAATAGGTATCCTTCTTGGCATTGCCATCGCCTGCCTGATTATCGCTCTTTTCCAGATCACAGACAAGCTGATTCATAATGAAGAATATCTTACGGAAACCTACAAACTGCCGGTATTGGCAATTATTCCGGATTTGTACAACAATTCCAAGTCCGGTTACAATTACAATTACAAGGGCGGCTATAACGGTTATGAAAAGACGGAGAAGGAGGTGACCACGTGATGTTAAAAAAAGGAAAATCGAATACCCATGCGAACCATAAATTCAAACTCCTATCGCTATCTAAATCAGAATCAGAATTTTCCTTAAACTCGCAAAGGAAGCATACCGTCGGAAGTCGCTTGAGCTTTGCTGCTGCAGAGGCATATAAGCTGCTGAGAACCAATCTGATTTTTACGATTGATGACGATAGAGAATGCAAGATTATTGGTGTAACAAGTGCGCTTCGTCACGAAGGGAAAAGTACATCCTCCATAAATCTGGCCTACACGCTGGCGGAAAGCAATAAGCGTGTACTGCTGGTAGAAGGGGACATGAGAATCCCGGTTTTTGCCTCCACGCTGGGTATAGAAACTACCTTGGGCTTGTCTCACGTGTTGGCGGGAATTTCTTCTCTCAATGAAACGGTGCATGAGAATGTACTGATTCAAAATTTGTGTGTCATCACGGCTGGCGATATCCCCCCCAATCCTTCGGAATTGATATCATCCAAACGCATGGAGCAGATGCTCAATGACGCAGCGAAAGACTTTGAGTACATCATTATAGACCTTCCACCAGTCAATGCCGTAAGCGACAGCCTTGCGGTTGCCGGCTTGCTGTCTGGTATGCTTATGGTGGTACGACGGGACTATTGCGACCAGCAATCTCTGGCGGATGCAATGCAGAAGCTGAATCTTCTGGAAACAAAGATTCTGGGCTTTATATTTAATGACTCCGATCCGGCAGAAAATCGGTATTATCGGTATAAGAAGTATCGGAAGAGCTATTATAAACGTGGCTACGGCTACTATTATCGCCGGGGCTATTACAAACACGGTTACGGCTACGGTTACGGTTATGGTTATGGATATGGTCATAGAAAGAAAGGAAACACAACAACCACTACAAATAAAGCGACTACATCTACTCCGTTATCGGATACTGAGGTAAAGAGCAACTCTTAAAATTATGTTTGATTTTCATACCCATATTCTCCCCGAGATAGATGATGGCAGCAGAAATGTTACGGAAAGCCTCATCATGGTGCGGGAGCTGAAGAAGCAGGGCGTTTCCGGCATCGCGGCCACGCCACACTTCTATGCAAATTGGATAGCCCCGGATCGGTTTTTTGCAGAAAGACAGGCTGCATGGGAAAAGCTGGCACCCGATCTGCCATCGGATGCGCCCGAAATTCGTTTGGGCGCAGAAGTACAATACTTTGAAGGCATCCATCGTTTTGATGGGCTGGATGCGTTCTGCCTGGAGGGCACAGAGCTTCTGCTTTTGGAGATGCCTATGGGTATGTGGACGGCAAGAATGGTCTCCTCCATTGTGGAAATCAACAGCCGCGCAGGTATTACGGTTATGTTGGCGCATATTGAACGATACCTGCGTTACCGAAATCAGGAGGCCATGGATCGGCTTTTGCAGCACGGTGTCCTTATGCAGGCCAGCACAGACTTTTTTGCGGAGAAGCGTCGGATGGCTATGCGGATGCTGCTGGCGGGGGAAATCCATTTTTTAGGTACGGATTGCCACAATATGACCAGTAGAAAACCAAACTTTTCCGCTGCTGTAGAGGTTATTTCTCGTGAAAAGGGAGAAAAATGGCGCATAGATTTGGAGCGGAGAGAGGCGGTCGTGCTGCATGAAACGAAGAACAGCATGGATAATTTACGGCATACTCGCGCTGCTGATTGGTCTGCTGCTATATATGAATCTGCAAATCCGGCCGGAGGAACAGACGACTGAAACAGTATATTTTACCAGACCGGCAGAGCACTTGGCTGCAAAGCCTGCGGCAGAAAATATATCTGCTCCCGAGCCGGAATCGGAACCGTATGTAAGTCCTGTGGATTTTGATGCGCTATGGGAAGAGAACACCGATATCTATGCATGGCTGGATATCCCGGGCACGGAGATCAGTTATCCGCTGCTCCAGCACCCGGAGGATGATGCCTATTATTTGCGCCGCAATATACGGGGCGAGGATGACAGAAATGGCGTTCTCTTCACCGAAGCCAGTTATAATGGCCGGGATTTTTCTGATCCACTTACCATTATCTATGGACATAATAGGTACAACGGTCAGATGTTTTCTACGCTCCAAAGTACGTATTCCTCAGCGGAAGCTTTGGCAGAGCATGAAGAGATTGTTATTTATTTGCCGGATCGGGAGCTGCACTATCATGTGTTTGCAGCTGTACCGTATGATAATCGGCATATCCTTTATAACTATGACTTTTCCAATGAACGCACCTTTCGGCTTTTCTTTCAGGAAATTTTATCCGTCAGAGCAATGGAGGCCGTCTTTGCGGAGGATGCCGCCATCTCGCCGGACGATCAGGCAATCATTCTTTCGACCTGTTTAACTAGCAACCAAAGCAACAGATTTCTTGTCTGTGGAAAGCTGGCACAGGCCATTCCTGCGGACTAAAGGTCACCTCTAAAAATTCATCACAGTCGAATCTGCGGGTCTTGTTTCCGTCATACTTCACAAAAATCCTCGAGAATACATCCAGTATTCCCTGCGTTTTTTGTTGCGTCTGACGAAAAGATCCCTCACAGCTCGACTTGTACTGAATTTTTAGAGCTGCCCTAAAATAATAAGGAGGATACTACCATGATGAAAAAACTTTGCTGCATTTTGCTCACCATCGTGCTGGTGGCAGCAATGAGCGTCTCGGCCTTTGCTGCGTGGTTTACTCCCAGCGTAGAGAATAAGCCCGCACCTGAAATTGTAGTGCAGATCGGTCCCGATGGAAAGGAATACGCTGCCATTATCTATGATAAAAACGGCAGGTTTGTTATCGGTGTGCCGAACGGCGACCTCATCGTGACACCGATCTCTTCGAATGATGCTCCGACCCCCGAGATCAGGGCAAAGCTGGAGGCTGCCTATGAACAAATTCAATCCGCCGAAAAATTGACAGATCTGTATCCTGATTTGGAAAAGCTCGTCAAGGAAAAGTTCCCGAATCTTTCGCTGGATGATGTCGTCGTTCGGGATCTCTTTGATGCGACCGTAACCGGTATCTTTGAGGATTACCTGAGTCAGGAAGGAAACAGTATTTCTGTTCGCTTCAGGCTTCCGATAGATCCGCAATCCCTTGTGGCGGTACTCTATTGCGTGGATGGAACCAACTGGGTGGCGGTACCCTATGATCGAATTACCCGAAACAAGGACTTTACGGTTGACATTCTTTTTGACGATTTATGTCCTGTGGCATTCCTGTTTGAAAACGGAACCCTCCATGTGGATCCCAATGCTCCTAAGTCCCCTCAGACTGGTGCGCCGTTGTCTGATTCCCTTGTTTGGGTTGGTGTTGCAGCCGTAGTGATTTTTGCCTTTACTTATGGCGCAGTGAAGAAGCGCACCTCACAGAGGGTTTAAGCTTATCGCAACTGCACCGATGCATCTTGGCGTGTTGGAATGACCATGGAAGGGAGGGCGCTATGTAATGAAACTGAAAATTCATCGTGGTATATTTAGAATCATCATAGTTCTAATCGCAGTTTTATTGATTGCTTTCCTGTTTTTTTCCTTTTTATCAAAGTGGGAGGCTTCCTACGGGAGAATAGATGCTATCGAAGACGAGGTGCCTGACGATGGGCGGCTGTATCTGGATGGCCGCTATTACATACCAAATAAGAATTTGGATATCACGCTTTTGATTGGCGTGGACAAGTATACCTCCCAAACACAGGAGGAAAGCTATAATAACAGCCAGCAGTCAGATTTTTTGATGCTTCTTATTATGGATAAAAAAAATGAAATCTGTACTGCCCTACACCTGAACCGTGATACCATGGCGGAGATTCCGATACTGGGTGTCCGCGGAGAAAATGCAGGTACCATTACCGGCCAGCTTGCCCTAGCCCATACCTATGGAAGCGGCGGAATAGATAGCTGCCGGAATACGGCAAAAGCGGTGTCCAACTTTCTCTACGGAGTTAGAATTGACCGTTTTGTCGCATTTACCATGGATGCAGTGGCAAAAATAAATGATTTAGTTGGCGGCGTTACCGTAACGATCTTAGACGATATGACCACCGTTTCGTCGGAAATGAAAAAGGGCGCTTCCGTTACCTTGAAGGGCGATATGGCGCTGTCGTTTGTCCGCGCACGATCCAGTCTAGAGGATAGCAGTAACCTCCGACGCATGGAGCGCCAACGGCAGTACCTTGCGGAGCTTCGAAAAAACTTGTCTGCGAAGATGCAATCAAGCGATGCTTTTCTCATGGATGTCTTGGAGACGGTATCTCCCTATATGACCTCAGACTGCACCGTAGATCAGCTTTCCCAATTATATGATCGTTGGGATCTTTATGCAGACGGTGGCATTATGACAATCGACGGCGAGGCAAAGCTTGGCTCAGAATTTATGGAATTCTATCCCGATGAAGCCGCGCTGAAACAGCAAATGATAGAATTGTTCTATGTGCCGCTGGATGAATAAACTTTTCAAAAAATTTAGGCTCCTCTTATGGATAAGGGGAGCCTTTATGCGTCCAAAAAAAGGGAACGTTGTCACGTAGGGCAAGATGAAAGGGCAGGTAAGCTGTGTGGCATGATTCATTTCCTTCAAGGGCACCGCTAGTTATTCTTCACGGGCGAATCTGACAGAAGAATCCTTCGCCTCACGCGGAATAAATAGAGATGCCCTCAAGCTTATAGGTAACCGCAGACCATTTTATGCCAATTTGTTTCTTCTTATATTTCGCAGCGGCACGGCAAATTTTCTAATTTACTAATAAATCAAAAGAGGATCCCTCCGTCCTATTTGCAAAGTCTTTCAAAAACGGGAAGAAGGGTGTCAAATTGTTGTTTTTTTTCAGCGGCAAGAGCGACAACAGCCTGCGCAAGAAACCGGCTAATGATCGGATCAAAATCTGGATAAAAGCGCAGCATCATCGGATGGATCACGCCATAAAGATCCTGAATAAAATGTTCGTGATGCTGGATCAGGATTGGGGAGGAACGGTAAATATTACGGTACTGTACCCAAGCGCTGCTGTAGACGGAAACCAATTCCCGAACGCTGGCCACTGCCATGCGCAGACCCTCAATGGGACTGCAAACAGTGCTGGCAAAGACAGTGAGCTGTGCCAGTATGGGCTGCCAGTCTCCCATAAAAATATTGTAGACCAGATCATCCTTGGAGTCAAAGTAATTGTAAACGGTACTTACGGCAATTCCACTGGCTTTGGCGACATCACGGAGATTTAAGCGATCATAACCTTGCTTTATTAAAATCGGTCGTGCCTCACGCAAAATCGTAAGTCGCAAGTCTTCAATAATCTTCGGCATGGCACTTCCTTCTTCCTTAGCATATTAAAAGCTATCATACATGAATAAAGATTGTTTTTGCAAACGATAAAAGGGGCTGCCTCGGAGAGGCAGCCCAAAAAGACAGAAAATATAGATTAGCCGAGTTCTGCAAAATACTTAATGGTGCGAACCATCTGAGAGGTATAGGAATTTTCATTGTCGTACCAAGAAACGACCTGAACTTCGGAGGTGTCGTTGCCGATGGCCTTCACCATAGTCTGGGTGGCATCGAACAGGGAACCAAAGCGCATACCAACGATATCGGAAGAGACGATTTCGTCCGTGTTGTAGCCAAAGGATTCGTTGGACTGTGCCTTCATGGCAGCGTTAATTTCATCAACCGTCGGCTCACCGTTGACAACAGCGGTCAGAATGGTGACAGAGCCGGTGGGGGTGGGAACACGCTGAGCAGCGCCAATGAGCTTGCCGTTCAGGGAGGGGATAACCAGGCCGATAGCCTTGGCAGCGCCGGTGCTGTTGGGAACGATATTGACAGCGGCAGCGCGGGAGCGGCGAAGGTCGCCCTTTCTCTGGGGGCCGTCGAGGGTCATCTGGTCACCGGTGTAAGCGTGGATGGTGCACATAATGCCGGACTGGATTGCCCAGTTATCATTCAGAGCCTTTGCCATGGGAGCGAGGCAGTTGGTGGTGCAGGAAGCGGCAGAGATGATGGTGTCTTCCTTGGTCAGGATGTCATGGTTGACATTGAAGACGACGGTGGGCAGGTCGTTGCCAGCGGGAGCAGAGATAACGACCTTCTTGGCACCGGCATCAATATGAGCCTGTGCCTTAGCCTTGCTGGTGTAGAAGCCGGTGCATTCCAGAACAACGTCAACATCCAGCTCACCCCAGGGAAGCTCGGCAGCGTTTGCCTTAGCATAGATGGTGATCTTCTTGCCATCGACAACAATATAGTCATCGCCTGCTTCTACAGTGCTGGCCAGTGCATAAGTGCCCTGGGTGGAATCGTACTTCAGCAGGTGGGCAAGCATCTTCGGGGAGGTCAGGTCGTTGATAGCGACAACGTCGTAGCCCTCAGCGCCGAACATCTGACGGAATGCGAGACGGCCAATGCGGCCAAAACCATTGATAGCAACTTTTACGGACATTATTAGTTCCTCCTTCTGTATAAGTCGAATAACACACAGGGCGTTATGAGACTGTGAATATATCGGTCATTTTTAACCGTTATTCATTATAACGCACATAGGGCTTTGTTACAAGTGTTATTTTTCATAAAATCACATAAATTTGTTTCATTATTTTTAGGATTTTAACACTATACCCGCTAAAATTCTGCTGATTATGACAATTTTTCGGCATCTGAAGGTCACAGTCAGGACATGAAGGATAATGTAAGCTGCGGTTCGGTATGCCAGCCGCACACTCTGTATTATATTGCCCACGCTTGGGGCGGCGCAGCGCAGTTTGCTGACATTGCCTTAGGAAAAATGCGGCCTGACAAGGCCAAATTGCCGTGCCGTGCCATCACGGTAATTGAATGTGTTAAGAAAATATGAACATTGGGCAACGTTATGTCAACTGCGCACAACAGGGCAGTGGGCGGTTTTCCATGGCAGTAAATTAACGAGCCTTGGCCTTCCCCTCTGGGGAAGGTGGCGCCCGCAGGAGGCAGATGAGGTTAGCCTTCGAAGACGGAGCGCTTTCTATGTTAGGAAGGTTTTTGGTTTTGGCAGTGCGTCCAATGACCTCATCCGTCTCGCTTCGCTCGACAGCTTCCCCAAAGGGGAAGCCTTGGCTTCTACCGCCATTTGGGACGGTTCGTTTGTTCATAATTTGTTTACATATTTAATTACCGTGGCCGGGTCATTGCACAATATTGTTTTTAATTGTTTCCTGTGATATAATTATACATATTTTTAGAGGTGACCTTATTCCCCAATAAACAAAATAGGAAGGGCGGTTATTGGTCGTGGAAATGAACCAACCCATTAACAGCAATGACGGATTACTGCAAATTGCGAAGCCTCCATTTACTACAATAGAATTGTTTGCAGGGGCGGGTGGTCTTGCATTAGGTATCGAAAAAGCAGGATTTCAAACCATCGGATTAATTGAATTTGACAGGGACGCGGCTGATACGCTAAAAAAGAACCGCCCAAATTGGAATGTAATTTGTGATGATATTGCAAATATTTCCCCGCTTAATTTGCCGGAATACTTTAATATAAAAGTCGGCGCGTTAGATTTGCTTTCGGGTGGCGCACCTTGTCAGGCGTTTTCCTATGCAGGGAAACGGTTAGGGCTGGAGGATGCACGTGGAACGCTTTTTTATCATTATGCGGTGTTTTTACAGAAGCTTCAGCCCAAAACTTTTTTATTCGAAAATGTACGTGGGCTTTTAACGCATGATGGTGGACGAACCTACCAATTCATATTACGTGTTTTTTCAGAATGCGGCTATTCTATTCAAAAACAAGTGCTCAACGCCTGGGACTATGGAAATGCACAAAAGCGTGAAAGACTGATAACGATTGGTATTCGTAATGACTTGGTGGGAAAAATCCAAATTGAATTTCCCAAGCCACATGAGTATAAACCTGTTTTACGCGATGTTCTTCAAAATGTCCCCGAAAGTGCCGGGGCACAGTATTCTGATTATAAGCGAGATATTTTCAAGCTTGTTCCACCGGGAGGTTATTGGCGCGACATTTCAGAGGATATCGCAAAGGCTTATATGAAAAGCTGTTGGAATATGGGTGGTGGCAGAACTGGTATTTTGCGCCGAATGAGCTTAGACGAACCTTCGCTTGCCGTTTTAACTTCTCCTACACAAAAGCAAACAGAACGGTGTCACCCTCTTGAACCACGCCCATTTAATATTCGGGAAAATGCAAGAATTCAATCGTTCCCTGATGAATGGCAATTCTGCGGAGGGATCGGAAGCCAGTACAAGCAGGTGGGAAACGCTGTTCCCGTGAATCTTGCTCTTGATGTTGCATCTGAAATTAGAAAGGGGTTAGAACAAATATCATGTGGGAATTGAGCTTTATTTCCGAACAAGATTTTAAATGCCATGTGCGAAACACAATTCAGCATTACGGCGATAAATTAGCACCTTATGATTTGAAGCGCTTTAACAGCAATATTGTTGATCCAATCAAACTGATTTTTGATAAAACAGTCTACCAATACACCTGGGATGAAATAATCAGAAATGAAATTTTCCGGCAGCGGGATAAAGCAAATAATAATGACATTGGCTATTTTCATCAACGCATTTTTCAGTACATAAAGGGATGTATTGTCCCTAAAACCGGATGGGATGTGATCTTCAAGCCTGAAAACGGAATAGACGTTCCTGAATGTGGCAGGGTTCAAACCGTTTATGTTGAAATGAAAAATAAGCACAACACTATGAATTCAGCATCAAGCGCGAAAACCTATCTGAAAATGCAGGGGAAAATATTAACCGATGATGATTGCGCGTGCTTTTTAGTTGAGGCAATAGCCAAACAGTCACAGAATATCCCATGGTCTATCTCTGTTGATGGAACAAAGCAAAAACATCGTTGTATTCGCCGTGTCAGTATGGATGAATTTTATAAAACTGTAACGGGTCAAGACGATGCATTTTACAAAATGTGCATGGTATTACCATCGGTAATTCAGGAGGTAGTTTCTAATGCAGATGATTTCTCCGTTCCGCATGATACCGTAATGGAAGAGCTACAGCAAGCAGCAGATAAAAAGAGTGGTTCTCTTGTTATGGCACTTTATATGCTAGGTTTTGATACTTATCATGGATTTTAATATATACAAAAATCTCCGCTCTCCCATGAAATTGGGAGAGCGGAGTCATATTTTACTTGACATCTACATAGTCTGCGTATTCCTCTTCGATTTCGGTTTTGCGGAAGGGATTCAGGCGAATCATATCTTCTTTCGTGGGAAGTTTTTCCAAAATGGTCTGCTTTGTAGGCAACTTTTCTTTTAACGATACTGCTTTTTCTTTTAATTCGCCGCGGCGCTCATACAGCTCACGCAGCTTATCGAGATAGACAGCTACCAGAAACAGAATGCCGGAGATCACAGCAAGTGCTGCCGCAATTTTCAGGATTACTTTAAACGCTTTCATTTTTGGCCTCCAATACAGCAAGATTATGCTCTCTGGGATTATCCTATCACAATTCAGAAGAAAATGCAACCGAAAACCGGAGAAGCGTTCCTTCCTTTATCCAAATCCGGCCTTATAAAAAGGGTACTGCCTTGTAAGACAGCACCCTTTATTCAGCGATTATTTTGCAGCCGATTTCTTGCCGCCATTCTTGAAGAAGGCTCCAATCAATTCAACCACAAGGAAGAAAATCAGGAAGCCGACGCACTGCTTCCAGCCGTAGCCGTTCCAGATGGCGTAGGCGAAGAACAAGCAGCAGGCCAGACCCAGAGCGGGGAGAACAAAGCGCTTGAACGGGCTAAGATCCTTGGCCTTGACCATCAGGCCAATCATCATGGGGATGTACATGACATACAGGCAGATGATGCCGATTTCATCGGGTTCCCATGCCAGCCATTCAAAGTTATGCACAGCGCTGAACATTCCGGGGCCGCCCATCCACATCATGACCGTCCATGCATACCAGAAGCCGCCGACCATCATGCCGATCACAGCGGACTTGATGGAGAAGTTGTTCTGCGGGTCAACATCGCCGAAGAATTCGGGCTTGGGACCCATGCCGCGAACGGACAGGGCATACAGGCCGCGGCAGGAGGACATGATCAGGCCATTCATGGTGCCGAGGCAGGAGATGGTGATGAACACATAAACCACAGTGCCGACGACATTGCCGAACAGCTTAGAGAAAGCGATGCGGGGCAGGGATTCGCCAAACGGCCAGGTGCCGGTGATGGTGTCCACGTCACCGACAACGCTCATGGCAAAGATGTACAGGGCATAGATCACGATGGTGACCAGAGAGCCAATGATGAGGGCGCGGGGAAGGTTCTTCTTTGCGTCTTTAAGCTCGGCATTGATGGAGGTGGCAAGGATCCAGCCTTCGTAAGCAAAGGCAAAGCCGACAATGGCCTTGAAGAAGCCTGCAGCGTCCACGGCCACATATTCCGCAGACTGCACATAATTGAGGACATTAGCGGTAGCGCCGTTGATGAGACCGGCAATGGTGCCCACGATACCCATGAGAAACAGGGGGATGAGCTTGATGACGGTCATGCCGACCTGCATTTTACCGGCCAGCTTGGGGGAGAGGGTGTTGATGCCGTAGCCCAGCATCATGAAGCCAGCGCCTACGCCAATGGCGGTGGGGTTGATCTGACCGGTGGTGAAGTCCACCGCGCTGATGCCGAATAGCTGGAGGAACATCATAGCGGAGAAGAAGGCCAGCATGGCGACCAGAGCAGGAACATAGATGAAGTTCATGAACCAGCCGACATAGTAGGCATAATTGGGGCCGAGTGCCATTTCCGCGTAGTCAACGACACCGTTGACCTTTTCGTAGCGAGAGCCGAGGGTTGCGAAGACGAGAGAGCAGATGATGCAGATCAGACCTACAATGCCGACAACGGCAATGCCCTGCCACAGGTTTCCGTTGGTCAGATTCAGGACCTTGCCGCCCTTAATAAAGACACCGGAACCGATGACAATACCGATGACCATTGATATGGCAGTCGGCAGGCCATAGCGTTTTTCCATTTTGTTTTCCATGGTTTCCCTTTCCTTTCTTTTTTGGGTTCTGCGGATACAGTGTATCATTTTTTGTAAAAAATGTCAATTCCTGACAGAAAAACATTAGAAAATGGACGGATAAACCGAAAATTATTTTTTCTTTTTCTTGCGCGTAAAGTTTACGACAAGGACAACTGCCAACAGCACGGCAATCACCAGCAGGACGGTGGTAATGATGGTGCTTTCGGTTTTTTCGGAGATGCCGGCACTTTCGGTCTCACCAAGCACGGGTTCGGCATCGGCGGGCGCATCGTCAGAGATTTTCTCGCTTGCACCAAGGCTGGGTGTAGCATCGGCGCTCTCCTTGGCAGCCTCGACCACGACCGCTTCGCCGTAGCGCTGTGCCAGAGAGGCGGCGTATTCTTCTACCCGTGCTTCCTCAACATTGACAACCACGCGAAGCTCCTGACCGCTCACGCCAAAGCCGCCCTTTTTGCCCCAACCGACAGAGCAGCTCTTGATGCCATCATCATTGGGCATCAGCTCGGTTCGGATATTTTCGCTGATGGCGTGGAGGTCTTGATCGGAAAAGAGACCCGCTTCAAAGGTGATGGTGCTGGGATCATCGAGCATGGCGGCAATTTCTGCGGCACGGCTGCCATCGGTGTCGCCAATCAACTGGACGGTCAGGTGATTGGCGGTGCCATCGGTGGAGTAGATGGAGCCGACATCATCGGGATAGCCAACCTCGCCCCAATATTCCATCAGTTCCACGGCATTGGCAAAGGATGTTTTCTCTTCTGCATGAACGCAGATGCACAGGGAAGCAAGCAGAAGCAGAACCAGACAAACAGATATTATTTTTTTCATAGCGGGAACTCCTTACACATTGAACAGGAAGTTGACCACATCGCCGTCTTTCATCACATATTCCTTGCCTTCACTGCGAACCAAACCCTTTGCCTTGGCAGCGGAGAGGCTGCCGCAGGTTTTCAGGTCTTCAAAAGCAATGACCTCTGCACGGATGAAGCCGCGCTCAAAGTCGGTGTGAATTTTACCGGCAGCTTGCGGTGCCTTGGTTCCCTTTCGGATCGTCCAGGCACGGCATTCATCGCTGCCGCCGGTGAGGAAGGAGATCAGGCCCAGCAGGGAATAGCTGCACTGAATGAGCTTATCGAGGCCGGAACGATCCATGCCCAGCTCTTCCATAAACATGGCCTTTTCCTCGGGATCGTCCAGCTCGGCAATGTCGGCCTCCAGCTTAGCGCTGATGGGGAGCACCTGACTGCCCTCTGCATCGGCCAGCTTCCTGACGGCCTGATAATAGGGGCTATCTTCATAGCTGCTCACATCATCCTCGGAGACATTGGCAGCGTAAATGGTCTTTTTCAGGGTAAGCAGGTCAGACTGGGCGATGAGCGCCATATCATCGTCAGAGCAGGAGAAGGTGCGGGCAAGCTTGCCCTGATCCATATGGGCGCGAAGCTCGGTGAGGACATCAATTTCATGATGCACCTTCTTGTCACCGCCCTTGAGTGCCTTCTGACACTTTTCGATGCGGCGGTCAAGCATCTCGACATCGGCCAGAACCAGCTCCAGATTGATGATTTCGATATCACGGATGGGATCGGTGCTGCCCTCGACATGGGTGATGTTGGTATCATCAAAGCAGCGCACCACATGGACGATGGCATCGGTATTGCGAATATTGGACAGGAATTTATTGCCCAGACCTTCGCCTCGGCTGGCACCCTTGACAAGACCTGCAATGTCTACAAATTCAATGACAGCGGGGGTAAATTTTTTAGGCTGATAGAAATCCCGCAGCCATTCCAGGCGCGTATCGGGCACAGTAACCATGCCCACATTGGGGTCGATGGTGCAGAAGGCATAGTTGTCCGCCGGGATTCCGGCGTTGGTGATGGCGTTGAACAGAGTGGACTTGCCCACATTGGGAAGACCAACGATACCTAATTTCATAATCAAAACATCCTTTCGATGAGGCTTTCGTCAGATGCTATCATTATATAATATGTTTTTTTCAATTTCAACGCATAAGTGCAGAAAATCTTCAATTACTACGCTAGGAAGATAGGCTGATTTGTAATTGCAATTACTTTACTTTCCAGTATCCTGTTTTGTTAGAGCCGAACCGTTCTATCAGGTGCTTTGCTTTTAATGATTTCATCGCTCTCGTTATCGTCCTTTGCGATTTTCCGCTTTTTTCCGCAAGCTCCGGAACCGTAAGATACGGATCATCCCGCAGCCATGAAAGAACGTCGGCATCCAATTCGTTTATCGTGTCATTTATCACGCCATTTATCGCGCCATCGTTTGGCATGATATTTCTATCCTGCCTTGAGAACTCAAGGGTAAAGTCAGTTTCCGTGTCGTTGTATCCAACCGTAACGCCCGCATCACCGCAGAGCGTATATATCTTTCTAAGCCCTGAGCCAAATGTCTCAACATCTTTGCACAGATATAACGTCTTGGAAATCGTTTCATTCCGCAGGAAGGAGTGAAGGTCGCGCACCGCAAAATCCTCGGGGGAGAAATCGTTTGCAAAAGCACCGGGGTTGACAATAGAAATTCGATTGGAGAAAATGTCGATTTCATGCTGGACATTCATATCGTAACGCGCATGAGCAAAACTGTTGATAACGGCTTCACGGATGGCATCCATCGGCACCTCCGGCGTTTCCTCACGGTGGATACCGTCTTTTCCAATGGACACGCTCCAACGGATATTTCGGACAATATAGTTGATTGCGCGGTCAATCAGCTGAAAAATGTTGCCTTCCTCTCTTACGATGTCGAGGAACGTTGTTTTATGGTCAGTTGCAAACACCGCCATTTTCAGTACAATGGGTTTGTTGGCAGAAAACAGATACCTTCCGGCATTAGTTAATCGGTCACCATTGAGCAGTCCCAGTTTCCTAAGAAGCACGGTTTTATCCTGACCGATATCGGGTAGGCGGCCACATTCGGTAGCGGTGCGGTAAAACTTTTTGAGTGTCTGCGCATCCACATCCTCCGGCGTTTCGTCCGATGAACGATTCTCCCAGTTTTCCTCATATTCTTTTCCGATCATGATTCTGCGCAGCTCAGCGGGAGATAGCTCACGGTCTTCATCGGCGGTGCGAATGTAGTATTTACCAAAGGCCGAATACGGAGCTTCCATTCCGGAGAAAGATACTTTGATTACGGTCGTATCTTCAACCGTAACAGTTTCCACCGTCGGGAAAATCTGCGGACGGATCGCCTCAAATATTTTTCTTGAAACATCCCTCAGAGTGGAATCGTTGATATGAAACGGATTAGGCGTTCCGTTGTTTTTTATGCCAAAAAACACGACACCTTTTCCGTGTTTATTCAGTATAGCGGAAATGGATACCATTGCCTCATTCAATTCACCGGTGGTTTTCTTAAACTCGGTAAACTCATCTTCATACATAATCAGCCATCCTCCTGTCTGAATATGGTATATCATATTTGGCGCGATAAATCAATTGTTTGGCATGATAATGGCACAATAAATTTACAATGTCATCAAATGCTACGGGCGAATAGCGGAAAAGATGCAAGCAAGATGCGTCAGATGTGATTTAATCAGAGGTTCCTACGGCCTGACACCGATGACACCTAATCTCATTTAAAACCTTGGTAATTTCGTGCAAAACCCTATGCATAAAGGGCAGGGAGAGGACAAATACTTTGGAATGGAGGTGGTAGGATGCTCATATCGCTGATTCGGTCGGTGCTATTGTATCTTGTGCTGATTCTGGTCATCCGGCTGATGGGCAAACGGCAGATCGGAGAGATGGAGCCATCGGAATTTGTGGTGACCATGCTGATTGCCGATCTGGCGGCTGTCCCCATGCAGAATAATGCCATTTCCCTGTTTTCCGGCCTGATTCCGATTGGTGCTGTGCTGGCAATTGAGCTGGTGCTGGCAGCACTGAGCATGAAGCTTCTGGGACTTCGCAAGCTTCTGTGCGGCAAGCCGGTGATTCTGATTGATAACGGCAAGCTGATACAGGAGAATCTGAAGAAAACCCGAATTAATCTCGATGAGCTGTCTTCCCAGCTTAGGGAGCAGGGGATTCTAGATTTCTCGATGGTAAACTATGCGATTTTGGAGACCAACGGTAAAATTTCCGTCTTTCCCTTCGCCAAATACCAGCCCGCCAGCGCTATAGACGCGGGGATCAACACCACAGATGCCCCCTTGCCCTTCACCATCATTAGTGACGGCGTTCTGATGGAGGAAAACCTTTTCCTTTCCGGGAAAGACCGCACCTGGCTGGATGCACTTTTGCGTACAAACAAATGCACCCTCTCCCAAGTTCTTCTGCTCACCGCAGATTGCAAGGGGAAGGTCTATTTTTGTAAAAAGGAGGACAAAAATGCGTAAGCTATGGTTAGGTCTGTCCATTCTGGGGGTACTCCTGATTTTGTGCATCGGAGAGTTGTCCATACTCAATAGGCAGAACTGCCAGATCACCGCCCTTCTGGAGCAGGCTTTCCATGCGGATATGGAGGAGGCAGAGACGATTTCTCTGCGCGCAAAGCAGTGCTGGGAGAAAAGCGTCAGCTTCATTGACACCGTGATGAGCCACGAGGAGACCGATGAGATTCGCAGAGAATTTTCCGATCTTCTGATTTTTGCCCGCGAAAAAAGTCGGGAGGATTATTTGGCAAGCTGTGGCCGCCTTCTGGTCATGATCCAACACCTCACCGAAATGGAGCGCCCCTTGTGGCAGAATATTCTATGAAGAACCCGGTCTGACGCAGTGGTTTCACAACGTCAGGCCGGATTTTTTGTGCCTGATTACCATGTTCTCTAGATGCGTTTCCGAAATTACGCATAAAAGTGTGATTACAAAACACGAAAATCTATATAATTGTGTGATTTTTGGGTTGTATTTTTTGAAGCCTTTGCATATAATAAAAATGTGGTGATAGAACACATAAGCCCCAATAAAAGTGTGATGGAGGAGCGCTATGGAACGATTTGTTTTAAAGAATCTGCTTGACTGGAAGAAGTCTCCCTACCGCAAGCCTCTGATTTTAAAGGGTGTACGTCAGGTAGGCAAGACCTGGGTTCTAAAAGACTTCGGAAAACGTTATTATGAAAATACAGCTTATTTTAACTTTGATGAAAATGAGGAATATCGGCAGTTCTTCGAGACCACCAAGGACGTGGATCGTATTTTGCAAAATCTGATGCTGGCCAGCGGTCAGGGGATTGTGCCGGAAAAGACCTTTATCATCTTTGACGAGGTGCAGGATTGCCCTAAGGTCATCAACTCTATGAAGTACTTCTGCGAAAATGCGCCGCAATATCATATTGCCTGCGCCGGTTCTCTGCTTGGCATTGCTCTGGCAAAGCCAGCTTCTTTTCCGGTGGGTAAGGTGAACTTTATGCAGATTGAGCCTATGAGCTTTGAGGAATTTCTGCTTGCCAATGGCGATGCGCACCTGCTGACATTTTTGGAGCGCTGGGACACCCTTGCGCCGATTCCCAATGCTTTCTTTAATCCGCTGTATGAAAAGCTCAAGATGTACTATGTCACCGGCGGTATGCCGGAATCTGTGCTGATGTGGACGCAGGCGCGTGATACTTCTGCGATGCAGGAGGCCTTGTCCGACATCCTCGGAGCCTATGAGCGTGATTTTGCAAAGCATCCCGGTGTCAGTGAGTTTCCAAAGATTTCAAGAATCTGGCATTCCATTCCTTCTCAGTTGGCAAGAGAAAACAAGAAGTTTATCTACAAGGCTGTCAAAGAAGGAGCCAGAGCCAGAGAGTACGAAGATGCCCTGCAATGGTTGGTCGATGCCAGACTGGTGTACAAGATCTATCGTAGTACCGCGCCCGGTCTGCCTGTGGCTGCTTACGATGACCTCTCCGCATTCAAGCTTTATCTGGCGGATGTAGGTCTGCTTCGGCGTCTTTCCCTGCTGGCACCGACAGCCTTCGGAGAAGGCAACCGCCTGTTCACAGAGTTTAAGGGCGCACTGACCGAGAACTTCGTACTGCAAACCTTGCTCCCGCAGTTTGAAGTGGTTCCCCGTTACTGGAGCCGGAACAATCCACCGTATGAGGTAAATTTCCTGATACAGCGAGAAAATGACATTTTCCCCATTGAGGTCAAATCTGAATCGAATACATCAAGTAAGAGCCTCAAAAAATTTAAGGAGTTGTTCCCGGATAAGGTAAAGCTGCGTATTCGCTTCTCTCTGGACAATCTAAAGCTGGATGATGATGATGTCCTAAATATCCCCCTGTTCATGGCAGGTCAGACAGATCGGTTGATCGCTCTGGCATTGGAAGAACAGACGGATTCCCGCTGATACTTCTTACATCATAAACGCACCGAAGGATGCTGTCTTCTCTATTTCGCATTTTTTGATTTTCATGGATTTTGCAAAATAGAATCCCAACTGCGAAACTGAAGCATGATAAAATCCCCTGAAAATGCTTTTTGCGACATTTTCAGGGGTAAATCTGTTAACGATCTCGGCCTCGGCAGGATTTTTCTGCATAGTATTTGCATTGCCCGCAGGCACCGCCACATGGAATAGCAGCCGTTGAATTATTTTATTACTTCTACAAAATCAAGTGGCTGCCTGTAGTAGCACACCATTTTATCGTCAAAAAATATCTGCACCCCAATTTCTCTGGCATTTTGAATCATCGGCATATTTTTGATCATAATTGGCGAAGGGTGAGAATAATCTATCTGCGTTGTGAAAGCCTCCTGATACACCGTACTTCTCGTATTGCTCCAAATACACACTATTTTCACATGGATTGGCCGTAAAAAATCGAGATTCTGCTTGTGCATCATGCTGTTCATGTAATAGCTTTTCTGGCTGCTATCTCCAAACGTAATGCTCAGGCTGTTGTTATGGAATGCGCAGTTCTCTACACACAGACCATTATTTTGAAATGTGTCCTTTTTGTATACTTTTATCTTACGCTTATTCTTTTCATAAGCCAATCGATTCTGTTTCCTCATTAAGTTCAGGAGGGTAATCTGATCCTGCGTACTACGGCAGAGTATTGTTTTTAGGTAGTTGTCAATGGGAAGTGGCCCGCTATGAACAATTTCAGCCTGACGGTACGCCTTATTCTGCTCAAAATTAGCTACACCGTTGCTATAGATCGCATCAAAATTCAGCTTACTGAACGCTTCTACGCCAGAGCACAAAGCGGTACCATTTCCAGCCATGGAGATTTCAGAAAACTGGGTATTTCGCAAAGATAAGATACCCTCTAAATCAAACAGGAAGAATATCGGAACCGGGATATTTGCCATTTCGTCACCGTCATATCGAATCGAAGGGTGCTTATATCCTTCGTTATAGTACTGCGTGGGTGTCAGAGGGCGAAAATAAAAGCGAACAAAGGAAACCGCACCCGAGCTTGTCATATCAATTACCTGCCGACTGGCATTATCGTTTCGCATAATATGCAGCCGTTTTGCGTCTGTTCTGCTAAAGAGGGTGCCTGTGTTTAAAATACTCACAGCGTTTGTTACATCGGTATAATGAAACGCGAACCTCGGCCACCATGATACGGCACTATGGTTTTTGCAATTATCCAGTATAATATCCCGATATTCCATCACTGCGCCTCCATAAATCCCATAACACGGCCAAGTCCGGAATTTATCTGATAACCATCCACCATACGTTCCTTGCTAGGATCATACAATTTTATCTTAGAGAGGTATCCCAGATGATGCAGAAGCGCATACACATACTTATGGTCATCCGGAGTATTCTCTATTGAGAAAACACAATTGCTACGCACCTGATCCCAAACCGTATACAGCTGATCTTCGCTTACTATGATTTCGTTGTTATTTCTGCAATTTTTAATCCGTAAATCCCCGCGCATAGTCATTTCGTATGGCGTATCTTCAATATTATAAACATATGGAAGCATCGCGGATAAATCAGACAAATCATCTTTCATTCCAAAAAAGGACATATCTTTTGCATTTGCGCGAAGCCACGCTATTGTTTTGGTTTGTGCCTTATGCTCGGGAATTGCCTCGGCAATATTGCCAAGATAAATATAAACATCAATTGGCAGCTTTTTCAGATAATGCTCCATTAAAGGGCGAACATCGTTCCAATCCAGTTCTCCGTTTCCGCACCCCAATTTGGGAAAGGCGATGGACGTTATATTTTTATCTGCGTAAGATGAAACAAATTTCATCAATCCCTTTTCGATATAATCCAGTCTGGAAGGATTTCTCCAGTTTTCCTTTGTCGGGAATAGCAGCAGCCAATGATCCGGCTCATAAAATAGCATCAGCTTGCCAATGGTAAGTAGTTTTTTCTCGCAAGCAATTCTGTATCTATCAAACATTTGCGGATATCTCTGCTTAAAAGAGAGTGCTAAGCCCTTTCCCATTACACCAACGGTATTTACTGTATTCACGATTACCTGTGCAGGGCTTTCAAAAATATCTCCCTGAATATACGCTATCATGTTTCTCACCCTATTCGATTGGAATTCGGTCGCCATTTAAAAAAGCAAATTCACATTTCAATTCGCACCCTGCAACCAAAGCAATATCCGATAATTCATCCAGTGTAAACGAGCCTCGTTTTATTTTTTGGTTGAATGACTGCGGAGATTTATTCAGCCGCCGAGCCATCTCGGCCATGGAAATGTTTGCTTTTACGCATAAGATTTTAATCTGCTCACCTATAACCATCGTTTCTCAAGGCTCCTTTCATTATAATAATAAATAATTTTATTTATGTTGTCAATAAAAATATGAATTTGCGTTAAAATACAAAGCACCCCTGAAAATGCTTTTTGCGACATTTTCAGGGGTAAATCTGTTAACGATCTCGGCCTCGGCAGGATTTTTCTGCATAGTATTTGCATTGCCCGCAGTCGCCGCCGCAGGAAAGGCATTTGCCCTGTTTTTTGCGGCGAATCATCCAGCGAATACTGAGTCCCAGCCAGAGGGCGAGAACTGCCAGCATGGTGTAATCCAGCCAGCTCATAGGAATGCCCCCAGAAGAAGATAGACTGCAAATGCCGCAATCCAGGCAACGCCCGTCTGGGCAATGGCCACGCCTGCTGCCCGGAGGCCGGAATCCAGTTCCCGGCGAACAGCGGAGATGGCAGCTACGCAGGGGGTATAGAGCAAGGTGAAGACCAGAAAGCTAATGGCCGAGCGGAGGGTAAACAGGCCGGAGAGGCCTGCGCTGCCCATCAGAATTTCCAGCGTGGATACCACGGACTCCTTGGCAATGAAGCCTGTCAGGAGAGCAGTGGAAATGCGCCAATCGCCAAAGCCCAGAGGGGCAAGGAGCGGTGCGATCAGGCTGCCGATGGCAGCGAGAAGGCTCTGCGCGCTGTCTGTAACCAGATTGATGCGGGCATCAAAGGTTTGCAGGAACCAAATGATAATGGTGGCGGCAAAAATAACGGTGAACGCACGCTCAATGAAATCCCTTGCCTTTTCCCACATGAGCTGAAAAACACTTTTCATGGAGGGAAAGCGGTAGTTGGGCAGCTCCATCACAAAGGGAGAGGGCTTGCCACGGAAGGCTGTGCCGTTCAGAATGAGGGCGCAGAGAATACCGATCACAATGCCCAGCACATAGAGGCTCATCATCACGAGAACCCTGTATTTCGGAAAAAATGCGGCGGTAAAGAAGGCATAAATGGGAATTTTGGCACTACAGCTCATAAACGGCGTGAGCAGAATGGTCAGCCGCCGATCGCGTCTGGAGGACAGGGTGCGCGTGGAGAGAATTGCCGGAACCGTGCAGCCGAAGCCCACCAGCAGTGGCACAATGCTCCGCCCGGAAAGGCCGATCCTGCGCAAGGGACGATCCATCACAAAGGCAATACGCGCCATATAGCCGGTATCCTCCAGAATCGACAGGAAGAAGAACAGCGTCACAATGATGGGCAGGAACGACAGTACACCGCCGACACCTGCGAAAACGCCGTCAATAATCAGGCTATGTACCACCGGATTCAGTCCATACGCCGTGAGCGCCCGGTCAACGCCCATGGCCAGCCCGTCAATCCCCATCTCCAGAAGGTTGGAGAGGAAAGATCCGATCACATTGAAGGTCAGATAAAATATGCTCAGCATAATGAGCAGGAAAACAGGAATCGCCGTATATTTCCCCGTGAGAATCTTATCCAACCGGACACTTCGAATATGCTCCTTCGATTCCCGGCACTTGACCACGCACACACGGCAGACATTCTCAATGAAATTGTAGCGCATATCGGCAATCGCCGCATTTCTGTCCAGACCGCAGTCGTGTTCCATCTGGACAATGGTATGCTCAATGGCATCTAAGTCATTCTGGTGCAGGTCGAGCAGCTCTGTCACAATGGGGTCGCCCTCAATAAATTTTGTAGCGGCAAAGCGCGTAGGCAGACGGCAGGATTGGGCATGATCCTCAATAATGTGGCGTACCGAGTGGATGCAGCGGTGGACAGGGCCGGCTGGACAGAAATCATATACCGTAGGGGTGCGGTGCTTCCGGGCGGTCTCCACTGCCATGCGGATCAGCTCACTGACACCGTCATTTTTGATGGCACTAATGGGCAGCACAGGAATGCCAAGCTGCTGGGACAAGGCCTCTGTATCAATGGTACCCCCGTTGGCGTGTACCTCATCCATCATGTTCAGCGCCAGCACCATGGGAATCTCCATTGCCATGAGCTGGAGGGTAAGATAGAGGTTGCGCTCAATGTTGGTGGCATCAATAATGTTGATGATGCCGTCCGGCTGCTGATTGAGAAGGAAATCACGGGTGACAAGCTCTTCCTCGCTGTAGGGACGCAGAGAATAAATGCCGGGGAGATCAACCACCTGACAATTTTTCTGCCCCCGCACCTCACCGATTTTTTGCTCCACCGTCACACCGGGGAAATTGCCAACGTGCTGATTGGAGCCGGTAAGCTGATTGAAGAGGGTGGTTTTCCCGCAATTCTGATTGCCGATCAACGCCAAAATCATACGGGATTCACCTCAATTTCTTTGGCCTCAGACAGGCGAATGGTGAGGGTGTAGTCGCGCAGCCGCAGCTCAATCGGATCGCCCAGAGGGGCAACCTTGGTCACACAGACAGAGGTTCTGGGAATCAGCCCCATATCCAGAAGCCGACACCGCAGCGCCCCTTCACCGCCAACCTTCGTAATGACCGCCTTGCCGCCGACAGCCAATTGATCTAACGTCATGCATATCCCTCCTATGCTGTGAGTTCGTCATCTCTAACTGCTAGTTAGTATACTCTAACTCACATCAAAAAGCAAGCACCCCCGCCCCAAAAACTTGCCGAATTTCATCCCCTCTGTCCCCTTGTGCTTGGTCATCCTGCCATTCTTCCCCATTCAGCAAAATTTTCCAAAAATACCCACTTGACATAACCTCATATGTGTGGTAGACTATCTGAGCTAAGGAAATATCGCGGGATAGAGCAGTTCGGTAGCTCGTCGGGCTCATAACCCGGAGGTCGGGGGTTCAAATCCCTCTCCCGCAACCACAAAGGTACGGTAGCAATGATACAAATTGCTACCGTACTTTTTAATTATTCCCTATGAAAATCCCTTGATAGAAAGCCAAAAGCGAGGTTAGTGGGTTCAAATGCGAACCTGCCAACCTCGCTTTTTTCGTTTATATGGTTTCCGGGCAACTTCTGCTGCCGCCGAAAGTGAACCCACTCTGCCTAACCTTTTAATTTTTCGTAGAATAATTAAA
>JAZRZL010000054.1:0-8313 GCA_045601345.1 Faecousia sp.
TCACAGCCTGCTATGACCGCACAGATTGTCATTACAATAATTTCCAACAGATTGTGCTTTATTTTCCCCACCTGTCGGTTGTCTGTAATTTCTCCAAAATATTTCTCTATCATTCTAATCACACCTTTCAGTGTAATTATCTTCCATTATTGAAGTTATGTCAACTAAAATTTTTCATGCGTTTGCCGTGGGAAAAATTGTATTTTTTCTACAAAAAGCAACTGCGGCAAGTTTATGTTTTGCCGCAGCTGCTTTATTTGGGGATAAGCAGATTATTCCATTTCAAACGCGCCGGTATAGAGGCCGTAGTATACGCCCTTCTGCCGGATCAGGTCATCATGGTCGCCGCGTTCAATGATGCGGCCATGGTCGAGAACCATGATGGCATTGCTGTTGCATACCGTGGACAGGCGATGGGCAATGACAAAGACGGTACGGTTTTCCATCAGCGCATCCATGCCCTGCTGCACCAGAAGCTCCGTTCTGGTGTCGATGGAGGAGGTCGCCTCATCAAGAATCATGACCGGCGGATCGGCAACCGCAGCTCTGGCAATGGAGATGAGCTGCCGCTGTCCCTGCGACAGGCTGGCACCGTTGCCAGTGAGCACCGTCTCATAGCCATCGGGCAGGCGCGTAATAAAGTCATGGGCATTGGCCAGCTTGGCAGCCGCAATGCATTCCTCATCCGTGGCATCCAGACGGCCATAGCGAATATTGTCCATTACCGTACCAGTGAAAAGGTTGACATCCTGCAAAACGATGCCCAGAGAATGGCGCAGATCATCCTTGCAGATGCGGCGGATATCAATGCCGTCATAGGTGATGGAGCCATCGGCAATGTCATAGAAGCGGTTGAGCAGATTCGTGATGGTGGTCTTGCCCGCGCCGGTTGCGCCGACAAAGGCCAGCTTCTGACCGGGCTTGGCATAGAGGGTGATATCGTGAAGCACCACCTTGCCAGGGATATAGGCAAAGTCCACACGGTCAAAGCGCACATCACCCTTGAGGGGAACGAGCTTAATTTCCCCATCTTCCGGCACCTTCCATGCCCAAATGCCGGTACGCTCCGGGCACTCCACCAGATGGCTGCCATCCTTGCGGCAATTGACCAGCGTTACTGTGCCGCGATCCTGCTCAGGCTTCTCATCCAGAAGGCTGAAGATGCGCTCCGCACCAGCCATAGCCATGGCCACCGCGTTAATCTGTTGGGAGACCTGATTGATGTTGGATGTAAACTGCTTGACCATGTTCAGGTAAGAGGTCACTACGGGGATGGACAGCGCACCGACAATTGCACCTGTCGTGAACAGATTTTGCAGGGAGAGGTTGGGGATTTTGCCGCCGCTTGTGACAAGCAAACCGCCGGCAAAGGCCATAAGCACATAGAGAATGTTGCCGATATTCATAATAATCGGCCCGAAAATATTGCCAAAGCGGTTGGCGCTTTCCACATCGCGGAACAGATTGTCATTGTTCTCATCGAATTCTGCCTCGGTAGTCTGCTCATGGCAGAACACCTTGACGACCTTCTGGCCGTGAATCAGCTCCTCCACGTAGCCCTCAACCTGACCGAGAGAGCGCTGCTGGCGGATAAAATAGCTTGCTGACCGTCCGCCCACGCTGCGGGTCACCTGTGCCATAGCAAGCACACCAACAAGCACGATCAGCATCAGCGGAATACTGAAATAAATCATAGCGCACAGCAGGAAGAACACCATGAATCCCGAAGATAACAGATGGGGCAGGGTCTGAGAGACCAGCTGCCGCAGGGTATCCACATCGTTGGTGTAGCAGCTCATCACATCGCCGTGGTTATGGGTATCAAAATAGGAAATGGGCAGCTCCTGCATTCGGTCAAATAATTGGGTGCGGAGCGTATGCAGAAAGCCCTGCGTCACTCTGGCCATGATCTGGTTTTGCAGCGTGGTAGAGGCCAAGCCCAGAATATACAGACTGACAACAGGAATCAGGAGCTTCACAAACTTAGGGAAGATTTCTGTCCAGCCGGTTTCAAGGCCTTCGAGAATGATCGTGGACAGCCGCTCCACAAACACCGCAGGCACAACACCCACCAGGGCGCTTAGAATGATGCAGATCACCACAACGGTCAGCTGCACAGGGAAGGTTTTCACCAAAATGTTAACCACACGACCCAGAGATTTCAGGTTGATTGGCGGACGCTTTTGCTCATTTTTCATCCGAATCACCTGCTTTCTGCTGCGTTTGGGCAATTTCGCGGTAGATGGAGCAGCTTTCCATCAGCTCTTCATGGGTACCGCAGGCATGGATTCTGCCTCCGTCCATGACCACAATCAAATCCGCATCCTGCACCGAGCTAATTCGCTGGGCAATGATGATTTTCGTGGTATTGGGCTTCGTAGTACGAAGACCTTCGCGCAGAAGCGCATCGGTATGGGTATCGACTGCGGAAGTAGAATCGTCCATAATGAGGATTTTTGGATTCTTCAGAAGCGCTCTTGCAATGCACAGGCGCTGCTTCTGTCCGCCGGAAACATTGCTGCCGCCCTGTTCAATATGCTCATTGAGTTTATCCGGGAAGGCTTCGACAAATTCCGCTGCCTGCGCAATGCGGCAGACCTCCCACAGTTCCTCCTCCGTGGCATCTGCCTTGCCCCAACGGAGGTTGGAGGCCACCGTGCCGGAGAAGAGCACATTCTTTTGCAGCACCATAGCCACCTGATTGCGTAGGGTGGACAGCTCATACTGCCGCACATCCACGCCGCCGACCTTGACGCAGCCTTCGTTGACATCATAAAGGCGGCAAATGAGCTGCACCAGAGAGGTTTTTCCTGCGCCAGTGCCGCCGATGATACCGACCGTCGCGCCGGAGGGAATGTGAAGCTGAATATTGGAAAGGGCATCCCGCTTTGCCTGCTGAGAATAGCGGAAGCTGACATTGTCAAAGTCAATGCTGCCATCGGCAACTGTGGTCACAGGATGTTCCGGGGTAGTAATATCCGAGGACGCATCAAGCACCTCGCAGATACGGCGCGCAGATTCCAGCGACAGCGTAATCATGACAAAAATCATGGACAGCATCATTAGAGACATGAGAATCTGAATGGCATATGTAAGAAGGCTGACCATATTGCCCAGCGCCAGCTTCGTGCCGCCGCTCTGGACAATCAGCTTCGCACCGAAGAAGGCAACGGTCAGGTTACAGGCATAAATCGCCGCCTGCATGATGGGCTGATTGAAGGCCAAGATCTTCTCCGCGTCGGTGAAATCCTTCCGTAGGGTCTCGGAGGCCTCACCAAAGCGCTTCTTTTCGTATTCCTCGCGGACAAAGCTCTTGACCACGCGAATACCCTTGATGTTCTCCTGCACAGAGGCATTCAGGTTATCATACTTGCGGAACACCCGGCGGAACATGGGCATAACGCGCCGCATAATCAGGAAGAAGGCAGCGGCTAACACCGGAATCATGAGTAAAAATACAAAAGCCAGATTGCCGCCGGAGATACGCGCCATAGAGAAGGCAAATACCAGCATGAGCGGTGAACGCACTGCAATGCGGATGATCATCATGAAGGCATTTTGCACATTGGTCACGTCCGTGGTCAGGCGGGTGACAAGAGATGCGGTAGAAAACCGATCAATGTTGGAGAAAGAGAATTCCTGCACCCGGTAAAATAGGTCGTGTCGAAGATTCCTTGCAAAACCCGCTGCCGCAGTTGCAGAGGCTCTGCCAGCCAGCACACCGCAGCTCAGGGACAGCAGTGCCAGAACCACCAGAATCAGGCCATAGCGGGTGATCACATCCATGCCACAGCCTGCGGTAATCTCATTGATGAGGTTTGCCGTAATGAGGGGAATGACGCATTCAAGCACCACCTCCAGCGCAATATACACCGGGGATAAGATCGCGTATTTTTTGTATTCTCTGACACAGGCCAGAAGGCGACGTATCATTCGATCGCCTCCAGTCTGGTGCGAATCGCGGCGAGGAATTCACGGCTATTGACAGCCATTGGTGTTACCGTCTCATCCACCAGATGGACAAGATCCTTCGTCATGATACCGGCAGAGAGGGTAGCAAGGCAAGCCTTCTCTAAACGGTCGGCAAAGGCGGAAAGCGCTGCATTGCCGTCCAGCTCACCGCGCTTTCTCAGTGCGCCGCTCCAGGCAAAGATGGTGGCCATGGGGTTGGTGGAGGTCTCTTCCCCCTGCAAATAGCGGTAATAGTGGCGGGTGACCGTGCCATGGGCAGCCTCATATTCGGTGGTGCCATCGGGGCAGACCAGCACGGAGGTCATCATGGCAAGAGAGCCGAAGGCCGTGGAGACCATGTCGCTCATCACATCGCCGTCATAGTTCTTGCAGGCCCAGATGAAGCCGCCCTCGGAGCGGATAACACGGGCTACAGCATCGTCAATGAGGGTATAGAAATAGGTAATGCCGAGCGCCTCAAACTGTGCCTTGTAATTCTCAAATTCTTCTTCAAAAATCTTTTTAAATTCGCCATCGTACACCTTGGCAATGGTGTCCTTGGTGGAGAACCAGAGATCCTGTTTGGTATCAATGGCATACTGGAAGCAGGCCTTGGCAAAGGAGCGGATGCTGTTATCCTTGTTATGCGCACCCTGCCAGATGGCGGGGCCATCCACCTTCTGCACGCTGATGGTCTTCTGTGCGCCGGATGCACCGGTAAAGGTCATAACGCATTCGCCGGGTTCATCGGTTGCCATATCCACAGCCTTGTAGACATCGCCATAGGCATGACGGGCAATGGTAATGGGCGCTTTCCATGTACGCACCACGGGATGGATGAAGGGCAGCACGATGGGAGCGCGGAAAACCGTGCCATCAAGAATGGAGCGGATGGTACCATTGGGACTTTTCCACATCTGGGTGAGCTGGGGATATTCCTCCATACGCTGGCGGTTGGGGGTGATGGTTGCACACTTGACGGCAACACCGTATTTTTTGGTTGCCAGTGCGGCATCTACCGTAACCTGATCCTGCGTGTCGTTACGGTTCAGAAGGCCGAGGTCATAATATTCGCTGTTCAGCTCCACGAAGGGAAGGATCAGCTCGTCCTTGATCATTTGCCAAAGGACACGGGTCATTTCGTCGCCGTCCATCTCAACGATCGGCGTTGTCATTTTGATTTTTTCCATGGTAGTAGTCCCCTTTCTCAGCGATTGCTGCGGTAATAATTCATCAGGCAGCCGTCCAGAATGATCTGCCGCTCCTCGGGGGTCAATCCGGCAACATGGACGGGGATTTCGTCGGTGGTGCCATCGGCCTTCAGAACATAGGCGGTCATGTCTTCCTGTCCGGCACCAATAGCGGCACGGATACCGGGAACGAAAATGCACTCACCCGGCTGATAGGCAAAGGGGGTTTCGGCATCAAGCGTAAAGGGTACGATACCCCAGTTGATGCAGTTGCTGCGGTAGCGCTTGGTCGCAAACTCATAGCAGATGTTGGCAAAGCCGCCCAGCACCTTCTGGCAGGAGGCTGCCTGCTCACGGGCAGAGCCGTCGCCGGGTCTGCTGGCAAACACGCAGGAGCCAAACTGGGTTGCGGGAAGAAGCTTCTCCGCATCGCCCACGCGGGATAGAAGTGCACGAAGTTTTTCAGAGGGCTGTCCGGCTCGTCTGTCGGTCTCTTCCTTCGCAATCTCCTTGGCAGCCGCGACATAACCGGGTACCCGGCGGGAGAGGGTGAATTCTGCCAGACGCAGGGGGTTGGAGCGGTAGGAGGAGGTTTCGCCGGAGGGGATCAGCTCATCAGTGGTCGTGACAGGATCGTGAATGACGGCGGCCAGCTCCACCAGAAGATTTTCGCTCAAGGGGTACATCTGCGGCCAATCGGTAATATTCGGGCCCATAATCAGCTCGGTCTCCGGCTGGGGATGACCAAAGCCCTGATAAATACGGTTTTCGTATACGGTTTTGTCGAAATGATAGGGGTGGCGCACCGGCTCGTAGTCTACATCCGTGGCAGCCGTGATTCTGCCCTTATTTTTTGCGGTTGCCGCAATGGAACGGGCATCCATGAGGCAGACACCGGCAAACTGTCCCTCGGCGGGCTTGGAGCCTTCGCGGTTGGGGAAATTGCGGGTGGTGTGGCGAATAGACAAGCCATTATTGGCGGGCACATCACCGGCACCGAAGCAGGGACCGCAGAAGCTGGGCTTGATAACCGCGCCGGACAGAAGCAGGCGCTCGGTCACGCCAATGCGGGTCAGCTCCAAACTGACAGGCACAGAGGTGGGATAGACAGAGAGGCTAAAATAGCCATCACCGACATTGCCGCCATCGAGAATCTGGGCAGCCTCGTCAATGTTATCAAACATACCGCCTGCGCATCCGGCAATCACGCCCTGATCGGCATAAACGCCATCCTCACGGATTTTATTCAGGAGCTGCACATCGGCCTTGGGATAGCGCTTGCGGGCTTCGGCCTCGACCTTGCGCAGAATTTCCGCTGCATTTTCTGTGAATTCATGGATGGTATAGACATTGGATGGATGGAAGGGCAGCGCAATCATGCTCTCTACCTCATCCAGAGCAATATGTACCATGCGGTCATACCAGGCAACCTTACCGGGCTGGAGAGGCGCATAATCTTCCTCTCTGCCGTGGGCAGCATAGAAGCCGCGGGTGATTTCATCGGTCTGCCAGATAGAGGACAGGCAGGTGGTCTCGGTGGTCATGACATCAATGCCATTACGGAAATCAATGGGAAGATTTGCAACACCGGGGCCGACAAATTCCAGAACACGGTTGTTGACAAAGCCATTTTCAAAGGTGGCCTTCACCAGCGCCAGCGCCACATCGTGCGGGCCAATGCCCTTCTTCGGGCAGCCGGTGAGATAAACGAGAACGACCTCAGGATCGGAGATATCCCAAGTGTGCTCCAGAAGCTGCTTTGCAAGCTCCGGGCCGCCTTCACCGACTGCCATCGTACCGAGCGCACCGTAGCGGGTGTGGGAATCCGAGCCGAGAATCATCGCGCCGCATTTTGCAAGTGCTTCGCGGCCATAGGAATGTATGACCGACTGGTTTGCGGGAACATAAATGCCGCCATATTTTTTTGCGGCACTCAGGCCAAATACATGGTCATCTTCATTGATGGTGCCGCCTACAGCGCACAGGCTATTGTGGCAGTTGGTCAGGGCATAGGGAATCGGAAAATGGGTCATACCGCTGGCTCTGGCCTGCTGGATAATGCCCACATAGGTGATATCATGGGATAGCATGGCATCAAAGCGGATTTTCAGCTTGCCGGGTACATCAGATTTATTATGCGCGTTAAGAATTCCGGCGGCGATGGTTGCTTTTCTTGCCTCTGAAGCCGGGATCGCTGCCTGCTCGCAGGGAACACCGTCCACGAGGAAAACGCCATTGGAATGTAATGTAATCAAAAAAAATTCCCCCTTGATGTTTTTCAGACTGATTAGCGTTTATTATAGCATCTCTTTAGTCAAATAGCAATAAAAAAGCAGGAACTTTTCAAGACGGACTAACTATTAAGTTACTATTCACAGCCCGTGAAAACTTTGTAGGAATGCCCAAACGATTTGTTTCAAAATGCAAGATACGATTCATTTTTTCGATCTGTTCGTCAATATGCCGAACGGGCATATTGAAAATAGTGGATATCCCGACTTTGCCACTTGTAAAAATGAAATCTCACGAAATAGTTCCGATTGTCCCAAAAAAATGAAAAAAATTTTGTTTTTTCAAGAAAAAACACTTGC
This sequence comes from Faecousia sp., assembly GCA_045601345.1. GTDB lineage: Bacteria > Bacillota > Clostridia > Oscillospirales > Oscillospiraceae > SVMC01. Next base: position 7,733 of record JAZRZL010000054.1, read on the forward strand.
ATTTTTAATCAATTTGTGGTATAATAAAACTGGTACATAAGTACATACGGAGGGGCTATTATGAGACTTGAAATATCCAATAATAACGGAACAAGGTATCTGCGCATTGTGGAAAGTGTTTGGGTTGAAAAAGGCGGCAAGAAGGTTTCTCGCAAAAGGACGATCAAGAACATTGGTCCGGTTTCCAAATTTGACGATGGGGAGCCTGATTTTGAACAGCGTTTGCGGGAATCCTTTACTGCCTGTAAGCCATTGATTCCCGAACTTATTCCCTTTGTTTCCAAGGCGCAACCTCTGGAAACGTATACTTTTCAAATTACTGAGGGAAGTACGGAATGCGTTGGACATCCCAAACTGTATTCTCAATGTCTGATTGAACGCATTCTGGAGGAGCTGGGGATTGTTTCTCTTATAAACTCCTACAAGGGCTTTTCTAAGCCCCAATATGATGTGATGGGGTATCTACGCCTACTGATTTATGGGAGAATTTTGAATCCTGCCTCTAAAATTTCTACCGTCAAGCAAAACGAGCATTATTATGAAGCCGTCACAAAGGACACCTACGATTACAATATTTATGA
>JAZRZL010000055.1:0-46420 GCA_045601345.1 Faecousia sp.
TTTTCGCAAAATATCCACTATTTTCAATATGCCCGTTCGGCATATTAACGAACAGATCGAAAAAATGAATCGTATCTTGCATTTTGAAACAAATCGTTTGGGCATTCCTACAAAGTTTTCACGGGCTGTGAATAGTAACAATTCTCAAAAATAATCCTTAAAAAATGATAAATTTTGTGTTGCTATTTGACTTAAAAAATGCTATACTCAAAATGTGTATCTTAAAAAGAAGGCAGTATAGCATATTTGATGCATGGATAGCACAAATGGAGGAATATTATGCAAAAGTCGATCAACTTCTTTCAGGTAGAAGGCAAGCCGGTGGAGTGTCTGGTCTTTGGCCATGGACACATTAACTACACTTACAAGGTTACCACGGATATTGGAAAAGAATACATTCTCCAGCGCATCAATAAAAACGTATTTAAAGATCCTGAGTCGCTGATGGAAAACGTCGGTGAGGTTTCGCGCTTTATGAGTGAGCGTGTGACGGATCCCCGCTCTGCACTGCATTTTATCCCCACGGATGATGGGAAATATTACCATAAGGATAAGCGCGGTGAATATTGGCGCGTTTATGAATTTGTCGGCGGCTTTTGTCTGGAGGCTGCGGAAACGCCGGAGGATTTTTATGAGAGCGCCATTGCGTTCGGTAATTTTCAGGAAATGCTTCGGGATTTCCCGGCGGAGAAGCTGCATGAAACCATCCCTGAATTCCATAATACCGTCAACCGCTATGCTCTTTTTGAGGACGCACTGGAGCAGGATATGTGCAACCGCGCCAAGGGCATTGAGTATGAAATCGGCTTTGTTATGGCACGAAAGGGAGAGGCTGGAACGCTTCAGCGTATGCGGGAGTCCGGTGAGCTGCCGCTTCGCGTAACCCACAATGATACCAAGCTTAACAATGTTCTTCTCGATACCGAAACCCGTAAGGCGCTGTGTGTTCTGGATCTTGATACGGTCATGCCGGGCCTGAGCTTGTACGATTATGGCGATTCCATTCGCTTTGGTGCCTCTACCGCAGCTGAGGATGAGCCTGACCTTGACAAGGTTCACCTGAATCTGGATCTGTTCCGCACCTATACCTTGGGCTATATGCGCGCCTGTCATTCGATGACCCCGCAGGAAATCCGTATGCTTCCCTGGGGTGCCCGCATCATTACACTGGAGCTGGGCGTTCGATTCCTCACCGATTATCTGGAGGGGGATCAGTATTTCAAAATTGCTTATCCGGAGCATAATCTGGTACGCGCCAGAACACAGCTGAAGCTGGTGTCGGATATGGAAGCACACTGGGACGAGATGGAGGCCATTGTGCAGGAGGTTGCACAGAGTCTCAACTATTGATTGGAGGAAATTTATGAACTACTTGGGTATTGAGTTTCAGCTTACCCATATGCCGGAATTAGATGGGGAATTTATCCCCTTCGGTGCCTGGATTGATGCCTATCTGAAGGATGCCGCGCATCCGATTTCTATTGCCGTGGAGAGAACCGGCGGTAAGATTTCCGTGCGCAGCACAAAAATTTATAACACACCCGAGATGGCAGAGGCGGACTATCGCTATGTAGAACGCTATGTCAAGTTCCTGCTGTGGTCAATCGGCGGCTTCAAGGTTTATCTGCTGGGCTGCCCCGAAATTGCAAAGCGCTTGCAGGATGCCTATGTTTACTTTGAGAACGGTGACGGCGAAAACGGTCTGCGCTGGTTTGATGTCCAGTTCATGGAGGACGTTTTTGAGAATGGCTTCGCCATTGTCGATTGCGATGAGGCCTCCTTCCCCAAGGAAAACGATGCCTCTGTCAGCATCGGCGGCCATCTGGAGGGCTGCCGTATCGGCTTTGATGCCGGCGGCTCTGATCGCAAGGTGTCCGCAGTGATTGATGGCCAGACCGTCTATTCCGAAGAGGTTGTCTGGCATCCCAAGACGGAGTCCAACCCCCAGTATCACTTCAATGAAATTGTATCTGCGTTCCGCACGGCGGCTTCCAAAATGCCCAGAGTGGATGGCATCGGTGTCAGCTCTGCCGGTGTGTTTATCGGCAATGCCCCGATGGTTTCCTCCCTGTTCATCAAGGTGCCCAGAGAGAAGGAAATCCGCAAGCTGGTCAAGACCGTATTTGACCGTGCGGCAAAGGAAATCGGCGATGTGCCTATCGTCGTTGCCAATGACGGTGACGTGACTGCGCTGGCCGGTGCCATGAGCATGGGTGTCCACGGTGTCATGGGTATGGCCATGGGCACCAGCGAAGCTGTGGGCTATGTTGACCGCAGCGGTAATGTGCTTGGCTGGTTCAATGAGCTGGCGTTTGCTCCCGTTGACCTGAACGAGAACGCTATGGCAGACGAATGGTCCACCGACATCGGCGTGGGCTGCAAGTATTTCTCTCAGGATGCCGTAATTAAGCTTTCACCCGCTGCCGGAATCGAACTGGACGATACCCTGACCCCCGCCCAGAAGCTGGAGGTTGTGCAGGGTCTTATGGAGCAGGGCGATGAGAGAGCAGAGAAGATTTTTGCCTCCATCGGCTGCTATCTTGCCCATACCATCAATCTTTATTGCCATTTCTACGACATTTGCCACCTGATCGTGCTCGGACGCGTTATGTCCGGCCGCGGTGGTGAGGTCATTATGGCCGAATGCAGGAAGGTACTGCATGATGACTATCCCGCACTTGCCGAGCGTGTAAACGTCATGCTGCCCGATGAAAAAATGCGCCGCGTTGGTCAGTCTGTTGCGGCTGCCTCGCTGCCTGCCCCCATGTAAGGAGAATACTATGCTTTATAAGAATGCTAAAATTTACACCGAAAATTTCCGCTTTGTTACCGGTTGGTTTACGGTAGACAATGGCCGTTTTGCAGAGGTTTGCGAAGGTACGACCGATGCAGAGGGTATGGATCTCGGCGGTGCTGTTGTGATCCCCGGCCTCATTGATGTCCACAACCACGGCAACTCCAACGCTGACTTTTCCGATGGGGATTATGAGGGCGTTTGCCGCATGGCTGCCTATCTGGGTGCCAACGGTGTGACCTCCTTTGCCCCCGCCTCCATGACGCTGCCCTATGATGTGCTGGAAAAGGCCTTTGCTACCGCTGCAAAGCTCCATGCGGAAAAACCGAAGGGAAGCGCCAAGCTGCAAGGCATCCAGATGGAAGGACCCTTTTTCAGCGAAAAGAAAAAGGGTGCGCAGAACGGTGCTTACCTGAAGCTGCCCGATTACGAAGCCTTTGCAGCCCTCTATAACGGCTGCGGCGGGCTTGTCCGCATTGTGGACGTGGCTCCCGAGCTGGAGGGCGCAGCGGAATTTGTCGAAAAGGTCAGCAAACTCTGTACGGTTTCTATCGCACACACCGATTCCGACTATGAGCACGCCAAGGCCGCCATTGATGCAGGTGTCACCCACCTGACCCACCTGTACAATGCTATGCCCTCCATCCATCACCGCAAGCCCGGTGTCATCGGTGCAGCCGCAGAGAACCCCAAGGTTCGTGCAGAGCTGATCTGCGATGGCATCCATGTGCATCCCAGCTCCATCCGTCTGGCCTTTGCGCTGTTCGGCGGCGAACGCATGGTTCTGATTTCCGATGCTCTGGGCTGCTGCGGTATGCCCGACGGCACCTATGAGCTGGGCGGGCAGGAGGTTTTCCTGCGTGGCAAGGTCTGCACGCTGGCCGACGGTACGCTGGCAGGCTCTGTCACGAACCTGTTTGACTGTATGCGTAATGTTATCTCCTACGGCATCGCCCCCGAGACGGCGGTTCGCGCTGCCAGCTACAACCCCGCCTGCGCTCTGGGTCTGGACAGCGAAATCGGCTCCATTGCCCCCGGCAAATGTGCGGACTTCGTCATCTGTGATGAGAATTTCAATCGTAAGGCTGTTTATATTGACGGAGAAAAAGTTTAATATTCAGAGAGACAAGGGGAAGACATCCCCTTGTCTCCTTGATTTTTCCATTAGCTACCATTTATAATAGAAAAAAGAACGTGATAAAATTTTTTTGTAGGTGAAATTAAAATTAAAATAAATTTTTTTGTTTTCTCTCTTGCATTCATTAAATAATTCTGCTACAATACAATATGTATTAGGGCGTATAATCACTTGCTATATATTTGTGTGCGCAATATCCCCTCCTCCCCGTCAGGGTGGCAGAGTAATGTCTTGTTTTGAGGTGCAACATGACCGATAAAAAGTTGAGAAAGCTCAGACGTGCGGCACTGATTGAGCTGCTCATTGAGCAGTTGGAGGAAAATGAACGCCTGACTGGTCAGATCGATCAGCTGCAAAAGCAACTCCAGGATCGGGCGATTACTATTGAGAATGCCGGCTCCATTGCCGAGGCTGCGCTGGTGCTCAATGATGTATTTCTGGCTGCGGAAAATGCGGCGACACAATATGTGGATAACCTAACCAGACTGAATACCCGTAGCGATGAGCTTTTTGCCAATGCCCAGCAGGAGGCCGCAAGAATTATTCAGGAGGCGCAGGAACAGGCACAGCATCTGCTGTCGCAAGCGCCGGAGGCAGTGTCGGAATCTGCTTCGGTGTTCTCATCTGCGGAAACGGCGATAGAAGAGGCAATACCTGATCCCAATTTACTGCATGACCTGCCGCCGGAGTTGATTGCCGATTTACCGCCAGAGCTTCAGCCTGAGGAGGAACAGAAGTTGTCGTTGGAGGATTTAGAACTTCTACGTCGAACCTCCACCAAAGAGTTCATGGAGCATCGTTTTGATGAGGTATTTGCACAGATGCGCCGTCGTAATAAATAGTGTGCGCTGATTTTAGAGGTGACCTTTATATAACACCTTTTGCATATGGAATAGTCTACCCTGCCCTGCCGGGAAGAAATGAAACGGAGGAAAAACAATGGACACTACGAATGAACAGCGAGAAAACGACCTTAATCGAGTTGCTAATTATATAAAAAAGCTGAAATTCAAAAAGGCAGTGGTGGGCGGTATTGAGCAGGAAGGTGCCTATCAGGCTATGCGTGAGCTGGTTTCTATTTTTACAGAAATCTACACCGCAGAGACCGAGCGCTCCGACCAACTGGAGGTACAGCTTCAGCAAGCACGGGAGGAGCAGGCCACTGCCGAAAAGCGGATTCTTCTGCTCAAAGAGCAGACTTCCCAAAAGGCAGAAAAACTTAGAGGCGAAATTGATGACCAGTACCGCAAGCTGGAGGAAGAGAATAATGCACTGAAAAAGCGGCTGCAAAATCAAACTGTAGGCTCTTCCAGCGAGCTTGAAGATCTCAAGAAGGAAAATGACGATCTGAAAAAGCAGCTGCAAAGCAGAACGGTTAGCTCTTCCAATGAGGCCGAAGATCTTAGGAAGGAAAATAAAGACCTTCATACACAGATTGAAAAGCTTGCTTCTGAAAAGAATAACCTAGCCTTTGAGCTGCAAAAGTTGCAGGATCATATGAAAGAGAACAAGTTCCAGCATGAAACGCTGGAGGAAATCTATCTTGATGCCAACTACCGCAGAAAGCAGATTATTGATACGGCCAATGCCGATGCCGAGCGCATGAAGCAGGAGACCGAGGCAAGCAACGCGAAGGCAAAACAGAGCTTTGAGGAAGAAATTCAGGCAGAGCGTGATGCATTTGATGCCGATTTGAATAATCAGCGTACCGCGTTTTATGCGGATATGGATGCCCGCCGCACAGCGTTTGATATGAAGCAGAAGCAGCTTGAAGAGGAACAGCAGGAAGCTTCTGAGAAATTCAATCGAGATCTTGCGCAGTCCAGAGAACAGCTTATTGCGCAGGAGCGTGCAACCCATGAACGTTGTGATGCCCTTCTCAAGGAGGCAGAGGGAAAGGCATTTGTGCTTATCACAAATGCTGAGACCGAAGGTAAAGAAATTATTTCCAGAGCCAATGCTGAGGCAGAGCAGCGGAAGGTTGAGATGGATCAACTGGTTGCCTCCGCACAGGAGAAATATAAGGCAGAGCGTACCCGCTATGACAATATGCTTCGCCGTCTGGGCGAAATGCGTGCCGAGGTTTTGCGAGGTATTCAGAGAGATATCAATGAGATGCAGTCTGTGGCTTTCCAGCTTTCCAGCAGTGAAATTGATGCGGAAACCGAAACGATTGTCGGCATAGATGCACTGAATGATTTGCAAAAATCCGCAGAGTAAATCAATAACAACGGACAGGAGATTACAGCCACATGGATGCTCGGCAGTTAGACAACTTACTGCAATCCAAAATTAACCGTACACATCGCATAAAGCGTATATTGATTGTGACGGTAGCTGTGCTGTGCCTTCTTGCCATTGCTGGGGTAGGAATCTATTATCTGACCAACCGGGAATCATCGGATATGTCAGGTGAATCCACCCTTGCCGTAACAGATTCTGTGGAGTCATCCACGGATCCCCAGCAGCTTGAGCCGCCGCCTACTGCGAATTCCGTTGGCAGTGACAGCGAACTTTCTGACACTATAGATATAGATTCCGATAACCCGACGGCCACGGCTGAGGTGGATGCCTCGGCATCCAACGATGCACAGGCAGATGAAGGCTATACCCATAGTCTGCAAATGGTTTGGTTTGGGGAACTGCGGAATGCACCGCCGGAGGAACTGACGATTTCCGTATTACATAAGGATGAGCTTGTAAAACAGTTCACTCTTACATCAGGCGATGGCTGGCAATACACTTGGATAGATGCATATCCTGCCAGTGAGCTGACACTACAGGGAGATTTTCCGCAGGGAATTATGTCTTCGTTTTCGATTATTGGACAGAATTTTACAGTGACCGGAATCTCCTTTGATTTGCCTGATACAACCAATGCTGATGCCTCCGGTCAAAAAACGGTGGAACAGCTTGACGAAGAGGAGCTTCCTGACACAGGTTATGTCTGGCCATTTAGAATTTTTTTGATTGGCTTGGTACTTGTGATGATAGGTGTTTTTTCAAAAAAACATTGAGAAGCAAGGAGTAATCCATGGATAAGCAGCATTCTTCTGAAGCGCCTACGCTCTCTCAGCTGAAGGTTGAGCTGGAGCGTGAACACTATAAATCGCGCTACCGCAGTGTGCTTTGGAATACATTTTTTGTTCTAGTAATTGTTGCAGCCTTTTCTGTTTTGGCCGCAATGCTTTGGTTACCCGTACTTGAAATTTATGGCGAGTCTATGGCACCTACGTTGACCGAGGGCGAGATTGTTGTCTCGGTCAAGACTCATGAAATCCAGCGCGGGGATCTGATCGCGTTTTATTTCGGCAACAAAGTTTTGGTGAAACGCTGCATCGCACTTCCAGGCGATACCGTCAGCATTGATCAGGATGGTTTCGTATTCGTCAATGATGTCCAATTGGAGGAACCTTATGTCTCCGAGCGGACACTGGGGGAGTGTGACTTGGAGTTTCCATATATTGTTCCGCAGGAGCGGTATTTTTTGCTTGGCGACCACAGGGAAACCTCTATTGACAGCCGCAGCACCCTTGTTGGCAGTGTCAGTAAGGAGGATATTGTGGGGAGATTATTTCTAAGGCTTTGGCCGTTGGAGAAGCTGGGCACGATAGGGGGGAGCGGATGACACCGGAGAAATCAAGTCTTTTTGTTCGATTGCTCAAAATGCGGCAACGCAAAATAAATTGGATTCGGATTGTTTGCGTTCTTGCCGTTGCAGTCATCCTTGGCGTTACTGACGTGCTGATGATGCAGGCTGAAACAATGGAAGACGGCTATTTCTGCGGTATGGAAGAGCATATTCATTCGGAAGAATGCTACGAAATACAGGATGAACAGACCGTTTTGATCTGTGAATTGGATGAGCACACTCATGATGAGCAGTGTTGCCTTTCCGCACAGGAAGAGCAGCAGCCTGCGGTTACATATTATTGTGGCTTTGACTATGAGCATTTGCATTCACCGTCGTGCTATGCAGACGGTGCGTTGGTATGTACCCTGCATCAACATGAGCACACCAGTACCTGCCTTGATCCGTCTGCGCCGCTGCCTGTAGACAACGTTGAAGACGAAGCGGAAATGGCGGAACTGCATGAAGAAGAGCAACAAAAGATTGCACCGCCTGCGGTGCAGGTGAGTGAGCCGGTGAAGGATCCCGCGCCGGTCTCCACAAAATTTGAAAACATTCGGGATCAGGGGGAAGCGAACATTTCTCTCACCCTCCGCGTGAATGACAAACAGGTTGATCCAAATCATTTTTATGATGAGGCTTCTTACACATTGAGCATTACCAATGTCGAGCTTCCTAGCTATGAGGGTACCGTTTTCTATTGTACTTTGGATTCGCGAGGCTATGATTTGTATGTTGGTGAAGGGCAGAGCCTACGGCCAATGCAGGACTTCTCTCAGGAGAACCCTTGCAGTACCGAATCGGTTTATTTCTGGGCAGATAAGAGTGCGGACGGTTATTACACCATCTATATTCTTCCTAAGCCCGGTACAGAAATCGTTTATAAGGTGCTCCTAAGTGGAATGACAGTCAGCCGCCTAGAGCGTTCTGTGCTGACAACCAATAAGGAATCCTGTTGGGATCCCGAGGAACTTGCGTATCGGTATGATATTACGGTGAATGTTCCGGCTTATGGTAATTTCCAGGATCAGGCCTATACCATTACCGATAAAACCTTCCTTGGCTCCGAACAGAGCTATTCGCCTTTTGCATCTGCTACACGCGGAAAGAATTTTACTGCAACGATTCAGATTGGCACACAAGCTGCCGTTCCACTTCTCCCGATTGAGGAGGTATGGCAGAACCCCGATGCGCATATTGCGTATTATGAGAGGGACGGTGTGCTGTATCTGATGAACCGCACCGCGCATAGTGACGGTTGCCTCACGGAACTGCCTACGGATATTTATCCCGGCTGGTGTGCCTGCTGGGCACAGGAAGAGGATGCCGTTGTTCGCATTTCCTATGTCGATACCTACGCACAGCGCTATTATTATCTGTATCCCAATCAATCTGTGGGTAACAGGGTAAACGTCAGTGATCAGAATTCCAGAGAAGTCACCAGCGAGGTACAAAATCTGATCCCTGTGCTTCTGAACAAGAAATTCAATCCGATTAACAAGCAGTGTACAATTACGGTCAATGAATCACTTCAGGAGCTTTCTGGCGATATTCAAGTCATTGATTCCATGAATGGTGCTTTATTTACTGGTGATTTGCAGGTTCTTGCCTTCAATGATACCGAGACAAAGCAGTTGAGCGCTGATTCCGATTATGTGCTCCATGAAACCGAGGATGGCTTTGAGCTTACCATTTTGAACGCCGGTCGTTATACCTATCAGGTTACCTATCAGGTTGAAAAGCAAATGGATAAAGATGGTGTATCCACCAATGCTGTGTCCATCAATAACACCTTCCTCTATAAGAGTATTGAGATGTCTTTCGAGTACAAGATTGACACCGATAGCTATGGTTGCGAAATCTCCGTCATTAAAACCTATTGCAGCAACGATGATAATGTTGATTCGCAAATTCACTGTGCGAACCCATCAGTAGGTGCGGAATTTGGCCTGTTCAACAGCGAGGGTGTTCTGCTTGCCACATCTAAAACTGGTGACGGCATCCGCTATATTGAAACTGCTGCCGGAAGAATTGTCAAATCCAGTCAGACAGCCTATGTTCCGGGCGCAGAGAAGGATGTAATTTTCTTCAATACGGAAGCTGGTATCCGAAGCGGTCGCCTGTTCTATGTGCAGGAGACGGCAGCTCCCCCCGGTTATCAGGCAGATGAAAACAAGTATTATTTCTTTGTAACCAGTTATCCCGAGGCAGATACCATTGCCGAGCCGATTACTTCGGTTACAGATGGAGACCGCATTTATGATGTGGAGATATTCGATCATTGGGATTATGTCCCCAATGCGAATAATTCCAATGTTTACTATTACTTCATGAATGACAAATTTATGGTAGGTCAGTCGGAGCGAGAAATTTATAATGATTTCAGTTATTATAATCTCCCGGAGACTGGCGGTTCAGGGGTCGTGCTGTACCTGCTGCTGGGATTCTTCCTCTTAATGATCCCATATTTGTATGTCATTTTTGAAAAATACCGTACATAATTCTATGTTAAAGAAGTAGTACGGGGGGGGGTATATTAATTTTAGATATTGATAGTACAGAGAAAAATGAATTCATATATCTAGTTATTTGGAAGGAGAAAATATTATGAAATTAACACAAAAAATTTTAGCAACACTTCTTGCTGTTGTCATGGTATTGGCAATTAGCATTCCCGTCTTCGCAGCCGATGCAGATCTTACTGGTCATAGCTATGTCACCTATCAGGTTTTTTCTGGTACGCAGGCAAAGAATAATGCGCAGCTTGCTTCTATTGAATGGGGTTCCGGCATCAACGGCGCTGCATTCCTTGCTGATCTGAAGAATGATGCTCTTGTTGGTAGCTATTTTAGCTCCTGCAATACCGCAGCTGAAGTCGCTACTGCAATCAAGGATTGGCCCGATGGCTCCGATGAGGCAAAGGCGATTGCCAAGCTGGCCTATAATAACAAGAGCGCACAGTCTGGCGGTACCACCAACCTCAGCGCCGGCTACTATCTTGTAGTCGATGTTACCGAATTTGCGGTGGGTGCTGCCAATACGGTGAGAAACCTTGCCCTGCTCCAGCTCACCAATAAGGATGGCTTTGATATCAACTGCAAGGTTTCTGTTCCTGAGGTTGAGAAGAAGGTCAAGGATGTCGATGACACCACCGGCGATGTTTCCGATTGGCAGGATTCCGCTGACTATGATATCGGCGATAGCGTTCCTTTCCTGATTACTGCTAAGCTGGCAGTTATTTCCGATTATGAGACCTATAAGCTCATCTTCCACGATACGCTGTCCGAAGGTCTTACCTATAACGGCGACGCGGTTGTCAAGATTGACGGTAAAGTGACCGATGCCTTTACGATTCAACTCCTTGATACGCATCTGACTGTTTCCTGCAATGATATTAAGGCAGCTGGCGCTAAGGATAACGGCGTGATTACTGTGGAATATACGGCAAAGCTTAACGAGAAAGCCTTTGTTAACGGCCCTGGCAATCTCAATAAGGTCTATCTGGAATACTCTAACGACCCCAATTATTCCCCCTATTGCCACGGTACCACTGGCAACACCCCGGAGGATGAAGTTAAGGTTTTCACCTATAGACTTGCTGTAAACAAGATCAACAAGGCACAGCAGGCTCTGGTTGGTGCAACCTTCGAGCTGTTTAAGAAGATTAATGGTGAGTATGTTTCCGTTGCCGAGATTAAAGGAGCAGCTTTTTCCAGATTTGAGTGGACTGGTATTGACGATGGTGACTATATGCTTCGTGAGGTTAAGGCTCCCGATGGCTATAATAAGATCGACGATGTAGAGTTCACTGTTCGTGCAACCCATGATACAACCGCTGCTGAGCCTGTACTTACGTCTCTGGATGGCGGCGAGCTGTTTAATGGCGATATTACTACCGGTATTCTGAACGCAATGGTCGTCAACGAGGCCGGTATTGTCCTCCCTGAAACCGGCGGTCGTGGCACTACCCTTATTTACATCCTTGGCGTTGTGATGCTTCTTGGCGCTTCTGTGATTCTTGTTGCAAGAAAGCGCATGAGCAACGCACAGTAATTGTCCATTTTGCGAGAATAAGGGCAAAGACATGAATTGAAAATGAGAAGCGGCAGCGTGAATGCACTGCCGCTTCTCGGTACATCGCATAAGGGAGTATCTTCCATGGCAAAACGAAAGCTTACGACTGTTTCGTTGATCCTGATATTTATTTTGGGTCTGGCACTGCTGCTGTATCCAAGCGTCTCCAACTGGTATAATATTCGCCATGCATCCCACGTGATTGGCTCCTATCAGGACGATGTAGCGCAGCTTGATGATGAGCGCTATGCACAGATTATGCTTTCGGCCAGACAATACAATGAAAAAAAAGAAGGCTTCGGACTGTTTACACTGAGTCCGAAGGAGAAAGAGGAATATGAGGCACAGCTGGATATTTCTGGCACTGGGATTATGGGTTATTTGGAAATTCCAAAGATCAATGTCTCTCTGCCGATTTACCACGGCTCCTCAGAAGGTGTGCTTCAGGTGGCAATTGGTCATCTGGAATGGAGTCATTTGCCTGTAGGTGGTTTAGGTACGCACTGTGTCCTGACAGGCCACCGAGGGTTGCCTAATGCCAAGCTATTATCGGATTTGCCGAAAATAGACAAGGGTGATGTATTTTATCTCCGTGTTCTGAATGAAATTATGACCTATGAGGTCGATCAAATCGTTACGGTTCTACCCAATGAGGTAGATGAACTTAGACCGGTGGAAGGGCAGGATTACTGTACGCTTCTAACCTGTACCCCCTATGGAATCAATACCCATCGTCTTCTTGTGCGTGGACACCGCATTGCCAATGCAAACGATGCCCGAGCGCTGACTGTAGCTGCTGATGCGGTGCGCGTGGAATCGTTGGTGATCGCTCCGTTTATCGCACTACCGATTTTGCTATTTCTGCTGATGCATCTATTGTTTGGTGGCAGGAGACGCAAAAAGAATGATAACATGAGGCAATTTTGATGAATAAAATGAAATTCATTTTCAAAATAGTATTTGTGATGCTGATTGTGTGGGCAATTGCTGCTGGTGCATATGCTGCAACGCAGGAGTCTGTCGGTACAATAAAAGTCGAATGCTCATATAATGATGAACCGGTTTCTTCAATTCCATTCTCTCTCTACCATGCTGGTGACGTTTCCGGCAGCAAAATCACCCTGGATTCTAAATTTTCTGCATTCCCTGTGAATTTTCAGTCCTTGGATGTAGATAGTCTAAACAAATTAGCGCTCACTATAAAGGGTTATGTGGTTGCAGCGAGTATTGTGCCGGATGCTACAGGTATATCGGATGACAACGGTGTTCTGACCTTCGATGGATTATCAGCCGGTTTGTATCTAGTCGTGGGGAAAGGCGCTGCGGTAGATCAGATGTATTATTCCTCTGTGCCCTTTTTTGTGTTGATTCCCACAACGAAGCCGGAGAGCGGCGAGATGATTTATAATCAGACTGTTTTTCCAAAGTTCGCCAGATCGCAGGATGTCGATCTTACCCTTACGCGCAAGGTTATTAAATCCTGGAAAGATATTGACGAAGATATTGACGAAGATATTGACTATGAGACTGAGCGCCCCAGTGAGGTTACGATTCGTCTTTATTGCGATGGTTTAGAATACGACAGTGTTAAGCTTTCTGATACCAATTCCTGGCAATATACTTGGGAGGGACTTCCTGCTGAACATGATTATGTCGTTGTTGAGGATGAGGAAATAGGTTACACTGTTGACATTGAGCGGGAGGGAGTGACGTTTAAAGTGACGAATACTCCTGTCAAAATTTTGCCGCCTATTCGACCGGATAACCCTCCAGACGATTCACCGGATAATTCGTCACATACCACTTCGGATGAGCCGGGGTCGAATAATTCGAATTCACCTTCGGCGAATAAGCTTCCAGCCACGGGCTTAAACTGGTGGCCAGTTCTCATCTGCGCGATTCTTGGACTTTTGTGCCTTGCCACGGGTGTTCTGTGGCAAAAGGGAAGCATTCATGAAGAAGAAAAGTAGTATTATGATCCTTATGGGGCTGTTGCTTATTGCCGCAGCCCTTTTTTGGACAGGAAGAAATATTTTTTTGGATTATCGGGCATCCATGCAGTCTCGACAGATTGTGGAGAAGCTGCAAATGATGATTCCAGAGGCATCCGAGTACCAGGCGATCGGTATCCAACCACCCACGGGGAATGGATCGCTGAATACTTTGCCGGAGGAAATGTATATTCCAGATTATATTTTGAATCCATCAATGGAAATGCCCACGAAAACGATTGATGGTTTGGACTATATTGGCTACCTATCAATTCCCGCCTTAGAGCTGAAGCTGCCCGTTGTATCAGAGTGCAGCTATCAAGCGCTGAATGTGTCCCCCTGCCGATATTATGGCTCGGCCTATTGCGATAATATGGTCATTGCCGGACATAACTACTCTGGCCATTTTTCAAATCTTTCGTCCTTAGATGAGGGTGCTACAATCAACTTTACGGATATGGACGGCAATGTATTCTCCTATGAGGTTGTTCTTTCGGAGGTTCTGGATGCAAAGGCCATAAAGGAAATGACCGAAAGTGACTTCGATTTGACCATTTTTTCCTGCACTGTGGGCGGAGAGTACCGTGTTGCCGTCCGTTGCAACCGTAAGTTCTAACACGATAAGGAGAGATTCTGAAGGAAAACTATCGGATAGTATAGAATTTCTAAAATGCCAAGAAAAAGGCAGTCCACAGCAGATAAGAGAACGCTGTGGACTGCTTTTTATAAATTTTAGGAGACAGTTGCTTATGGTCTGCGTGGAGGACATCCCGCAGGAGGCTATATAAAGAATTTGCGAAAGGGCAAGCGGTCAGCAAACGCAAAGCGCTTTTCCAGAAAACGACTGAAAAAGCCGATGATCGTACCATTGACGAAGGCACACAGGATGGTTCCAAACCGGATGCCGACAAAGATGCCAAAGCCGAAAAAGAGGAACGACAGGACAATGGCAATCAGGCAGCTTGCAATATCATAAGCGGTCTTGAATTTATAAATCGGAATTTGCCGCTTTGCTGACAGCTCCTTCACAAACAGCTCATAGACCTCCGGGGCAATATAGGTATGGAACATCAGGCTGACACCAAAGGAGCTTAGCAGCATACCGATCACATAGCCTGCACCTCTGGCAAGAAAATGCACCATCGGGATGAATGCGAGCAGCCACATGGCACCGTCCAGCAGCAGGCCGTAGACCACGGCGGTAACAAAGGAGAACAGGAAGCTAAGGCGGAATTTTCGGAGCAAGAGCAGCATCACGACCAGAAGCAGTGCCTGCACGGTATATTCTGCCATGCCGAAGGTGAAAAACGGAAGCACGAGAGAGAGCTTTCGATAGAGTACATAGGCCGGAGCAACAATCATGGACATACCGAAGTTTGCCCGCTCCATGGAGGCCGCTCCCAATGCCAATGTGAGCAGTCCCAGCACATAGGCAAGCTCTGAGGGGAACGATCGCTTCATTTTTATTTTTCGAGCAGCAGCTCAGCAATCTGCACGGTGTTGGTAGCAGCGCCCTTGCGTACCTGGTCACCGCAGCACCACAGCGTCAGGCCATTAGGATCGGTGAGGTCGGGACGGATGCGGCCAACAAAGACGATATCCTGATTGGAGGTCTCCAGCGGCATCGGATAGCGGCCTGCGGAAAGCTCATCAACCAGCTTGCAGCCGGGGGCATTGGCAATGACTTCTCTGGCCTCGGCAACAGATACGGGACGGTCAAAGTGGAGGCTGACGGAAATAGAATGGCTGCGCACAACAGGAACACGGACGCAGGTGCAGGAGACCAGCAGCTCCGGCAGGTGCATGATCTTCCGACCCTCGTTCTGCATCTTCATTTCCTCGGTGGTGTAGCCCTCGTAGCTCTCCGAGCCGATCTGGGGGATCAGGTTAAAGGCGATCTGATGAGAGAAGACCTTTGCCTCTACGCTCTTGCCTTCGCGCAGGGCTTCTACCTGATTCATCAGCTCAATGGGGCCGCCTGCACCGGCACCGGAAACAGCCTGATAGGTGGAGGCGGTCATGGTGCGGATGGGGGCAATGCTGTTGAGTGCATTGACGGCAGTGATGGTGATGATCGTGGAGCAGTTGGGATTGGAGATAATGCCCTTATGCCAGGCCACATCCTCAGGATTGACCTCCGGCACGATCAGCGGAACATTGGGATCCATACGGAAGGCAGAGGAGTTATCGACAAACACTGCACCTGCTGCCACAATGGCGGGCGCAAACTGCTTGGCAATCTTGTTCTCTGCCGCGCCCAACACGATATCCATGCCCTGGAAGGCCTCATCACAGGCCAGCTCTACTTCGATTTCCTTGCCTGCAAAGGGGAGCTTCTTGCCTGCACTGCGGGAGCTGGCCAGAAGGTGCAGCTCTTCAAGGGGGAAGTTCCGCTCCTCCAAAATCTTCATCATTTCTCTGCCAACAGCGCCGGTAGCGCCCAGAATCGCAACCTTATACTTTTTCATATCATAATCCTCCTATTAAACGAAACTATTATAGAGTACACGGATGGCGTTGGCAAAGTCCTTATTGTCTACGCCTACAATGATATTCAATTCCTCCGGCCCCTGGGTAATGATGCGGACATTGATGCCGTTCTTGCCCAGCTTGGCAAAGATTTTGCCAGATACACCGGTGCGGTAGGCCATCTTTCTGCCGACAGCAGCCAGAATAGAAATTTTGTCTGTGACCTTGATGCTGTCCGGGTGCATGGTCTTTTCCAGCTCATTGAGGATGGAGTAGAGGCACGGGGTCAGCTTGTCGGTGGAAATGACCAGAGAGATATTGTCAATGCCGGAAGGGGCATATTCTACGCACAGGTTATGGTTTTCTACAATTTCCATGATTTTCCGCCATGCACCAACCTCAGAGGACATACCGTGCTTGGAGATGGTGATCACGGAATAATTCTTTCTGCCCGCGATACCGGTGATGAAATCCTCCTGATTGGGGTCGCTATTGTCCTCAAAGGAATCCATAATCAGGGTGCCGGGATGCTCGGGGTTATTGGTGTTGCGGATATTCAGGGGAATATTCTTTTCGCGCACGGGGAAGATGGACTGTTCATGCAGTACCTGTGCGCCCAGATAGCTCAGCTCCCGAAGCTCGGAGTATGTAACTCGCTCAATGGGGCGGGGATTTTCTACGATGCGGGGATCAGCCATGAGGATGCCGGAAACGTCCGTCCAGTTCTCATATACATCGGCATCAAGTGCCGCCGCCGCCAGAGAGCCGGTGATATCACTGCCGCCTCTGGAGAAAATCTTGATTTTGTTATCAGGCATAATGCCGTAGAAGCCGGGAATGACCACATTGCGGTTGGCCGCTGCGTGGCGCAGTGCTTCATAGCTGGCTTCCTGATCGACTGTGCCATCGAAGCGGAATTTCAGCCACAGCTTGGCATCGACAAAATCGAAGCCAAGATAGTCTGCCATCAGAAGGGCGGAGAAATATTCGCCGCGGGAGACCAGCTCATCCTGAGAAATGCCGTGCTCCATTTTTTCGCGCAGCTTTTTCATTTCACCTTCAATATCGGTATGGAGCTGGAGGGCATCGCGGATACCGGCATAGCGGTCGAAAATCATCTGGAATACGCCATCGCAGGAGACACCGTATTGCAGGTGGGCGTGGCAGAGATAGAGCAAATCGGTGATTTTGTGGTCATCCTTATCGCGTTTCCCAGCGGCAGAAACAACCACCACCCGGCGGGAGGGATCAGAATCTACAATGGCTTTGACTTTTGCGTATTGGCTGGCATCTGCCATGGAGGTGCCGCCAAATTTCAGAACTTTCAGCATGGTTTTTGGGATCTCCTTTTTTATCGAATGCCTGCCATAAAGGCTTCCGGATCAGCTTCCTGAATGGATGCCATAAAGGCGTGCATTTGCAGATTACTTACGGGCTTGGTTACGATGCCATTGCCCAGCTTATGGTCGGTAATCTCATCCAGCCAGGGGCTATTGGCTGTGGTGCGGACATAGTAGGGATGGCTTACACTGCCCTGCTCCACGGCATCCTGTGCACTGCCGTAGAAGCCGCGGGTGCCGCCGGCAATGTCGATGCAGTCCTGCACCACGTTGCAGGCCGTGGGGAAGCGACCGGCACCCTGACCGTAGTAGCTCTGCTCGCCGACATATTCGCCCACATAGGTGATGAGATTAAAGTTCGAGGGCACAGCAGCCATCATATCTCTGGCAGGCAGCAGGGTAGGCTCGACCCATGCGGCAACACCCTGCCCGGTGCGGATGGCAGAGGCCACCAGCTTGCACACGAAGCCAGCCTCCGTAAAGGCTGCAATATCGCCATCGGTGATGGAGCGGATGCCAAAGGTGGGAACATCCTTCTCGGTCAGCAGACAGTCAAAGGCCACATTGGCAGAGATGATCGTCTTGCGCTGGATGTCCAGACCGTCAATGTCCGCAGCGGGATTGGCCTCTGCATAGCCCAGTGCCTGTGCTCTTGCCAGTACATCGGCAAAGGCAACCGGCTCATGGAGCATGGTATCTAATATATAGTTGGTTGTGCCGTTCATAATGCCTTGCAGACTGGTAATTTTATCAATCCTCCGGGCACGTTCCAGATTGATTAGCCACGGAATACCGCCGCCCACGGCTGCTGTACACCGCAAACAGACACCGTTTTCCTTTGCCAGAGCGGTCAACTCCCGGTAATAATGGCTGATAAGATGCTTATTGGCAGTAACATAATTCTTGCCCGCCTTCAGGCAGGCACTGGCAAATTCATAAGCCGGATGAAGTCCGCCCATGGCCTCAACCACGGTTTCAACCTCAGGATCGTTGAGAATAGTGTCAAAATCATGCACCAGAGCAGTCCCCAGCTCTGGAAAAGTTCGCAAATCCAGAACATATTTTACTTCCAGATCTTCTCTCGGTTCAATAATGCGGTATACGCCGCCGCCTACGGTTCCATAACCCAGCAATGCAATTTTCATTCATTCTCACCCTTCTGTGTATTCGTAGTCTGGCCATGTGTTTATGAAGGAAAAACACTTGACTTTCTGTGAAAAACAATATATCATATGTTTGTGAAAAATGCAAGAAAAAGATTGGAGTTTTTTTATGAATTACCAAAGCACAAGGAATGAGGCGCTGAACGCAGTCTCCACGGCGGCGGTGCTTCGTGGAATTGCCCCCGATGGCGGGCTTTATATTTTAAAGGACTTTGCCGCACTGCATTTTGATTGGCGTGCGTGTATCGAAAAGGATACCCTTGGCATGGCCATGCAAATTCTCTCTGCCCTGCTGCCGGACTATCCCGATATGGGAGAGCTGGTACGCCGTGCCTATACCGGCAAATTTGAAACAGAGGATTTGACCCCGCTGGTTCCGGTGGGTGACCGTTATATACTGGAGCTGTTCCGTGGCCCCACGGCGGCTTTCAAGGATGTTGCTCTGTCCATGCTGCCCCAGCTCATCACCGCAGCCAGAAGCTGTGAGGGCATTGACGATGAGATCGTCATTCTCACCGCAACCTCCGGCGATACCGGCAAGGCAGCGCTGGAAGGCTTCCACGATGTGGAAGGCACCAGAATTATTGTATTCTTCCCGGAAAACGGCGTTTCTAGCGTCCAGAAGGCACAGATGGTGACGCAGGTGGGCAGCAATGTTTGCGTTTGTGGCATCAACGGCAACTTCGATGATGCGCAGACTGGCGTGAAGAACGCTTTTGCCGCCGTGGATGCAGAAAATCTTCTGGCAGGCAAGGGTGCAAGACTGTCCTCTGCCAATTCCATTAATATTGGACGTTTGGCTCCGCAGGTGGTATACTATTTCAAAGCCTATGCCGATCTGGTGAAGTGGGGCAAGATTTCTGCCGGTGACCCGATTGATTTTGTGGTGCCCACGGGCAACTTTGGCGATATTCTGGCTGGCTACTTTGCAAAGTATATGGGTCTTCCCGTGGGCAAGCTCGTGTGCGCCTCCAATGCCAATGATGTGCTCACCGACTTTATCCATACTGGCTTCTATGACCGCAAGCGTCCCTTCTATAAAACGGTCTCCCCCTCCATGGATATTCTGGTATCCAGCAATCTGGAACGTCTGCTGTTCCTTATGAGCGGCTGTGATGCCGAGCAGGTTGCCGATTGGATGGGCAAGCTCAAGGCCGATGGCTGCTATCAGGTGGATGAGGCCATGCTTGCCCGCCTCCATGAGGAATTCTGGGCTGGCTGCTGTGACGATGTCGGTACTGCAAAATCCATCGGTGAGGTCTGGGAGAAGTACGGCTATCTGTGCGATACGCATACTGCTGTTGCATGGAATGTGGCAGACCAGTATCTGGCAGAGGAAACCTCCGGCCGTCCCGTGGTGGTGCTGTCCACTGCCTCGGCTTACAAATTCCCGGTTGCCGTGCTCAACGCTCTGGGCGCAGAGCCTGCCGGAGACGAATTTGAGATCATGGAGCAGCTGCACACCCTGACCGGTGTTCCCGTACCCGCCAATCTGGCAGGACTCAGGGAAAAGGAAGTCCTTCACCGCAACGTGATCGAAAAGGATGAAATTCTGAACTTCGTGCTGGATAAAATTGCACAGCCGAATTGGAACTGAAAAGAGGAAACCTTATGAAATATATTCTTCTCATCGGCGATGGCATGGCCGATAATCCCGTTGCAGAATTGGACAACAAAACCCCGCTGGAGGCAGCGGATAAGCCGTTCATTGATGCGCTTGCGGCAAAATCGCTGTTAGGCTCTGTTATGAATGTCCCCCGCACCCTGCCTCCCGGAAGCGATACCGCCATTTTGTCCATCTTTGGCTGTGATCCCAAGATCTATTTCACCGGCAGAAGCCCGCTGGAGGCCGCTGGCTGCGGTGTGGCAGTATACCCCGGCGAAATCAGCTATCGCTGCAACATGGTCGCGCTGGAGGATGGTGACAAGCCCTTTGATGAAAAGCGTATCCTCTCCCACAACGCCGGTTCGATTGACGGCGAAACCTCCATGGCCGTCATCCGCTGGCTGATTGCGCAGCCGGCGTTTGCCGAAGCCATGAACGCTTGCGGTGTGCGCATTGAGCCGACCCCCTCCTTCCGCCATATTGCGGTGCAGACCGGCGGCAACACCGAAGGTCTGGTTGCAGCGCCCCCGCATGACCATCTGGGTGAGGTCATTGGTCCTCTGGTGGTACACGGCAGCGAGAATGCCATGGCACTGCGCCGCCTCATGGTGATGGCCAATGAGATGCTGGAGCATCATCCGATCAATGAAGAACGCCGTGCAGCCGGAAAGCTGCCAGCCAACGGCATCTGGATTTGGGCAGAGGGTACGGCGGTACAGCTCCCCAACTTTAAAGAGCGCTACGGCCATTACGGCAGCGTCATCAGCGCTGTTCCGCTGGTACACGGCATTGGCAACCTGTGCGGCCTAAAGCCCGTCGAAGTCGAAGGTGCAACCGGCGAGGTGGATACCAATTATGCGGGCAAGCTGGAAGCTGCCTTCCGCTGCCTGTCAAGTGAGGATGATTTCCTCTGCCTGCATATCGAAGCACCCGATGAGGCCACCCATAATGGCCGTCTGGAAGAAAAAATGCTGGCCATCTGGCAGTTGGATCATCTGGTTGTCCAGCCTCTGGTCAACTGGCTGGAGGATAAGGGTATGGAATTCCGTATGCTCATGCTCTCCGACCACAAGACCCTGATGTCCACCCGCGGTCACGATGGTGATCCCGTTCCCTTTATGATTTACGACAGCCGGAAGGATACCGGCCTTGGCCTTCCCTACACCGAAGTAAGCGGCCTCCAAGGTCCCTTTATGGAAGCGGGTACCGGCCTGATGGATCTGTTATTTAAGGATTAGGTCGGCCATGGAATTTGTAAAAATGAACGGTGCCGGGAATGATTTTATCATTCTTGACAACCGAAATGGAAGATATGCGTTTGAAGACCTGAGCCGGATTGCGCAGGTGGTCTGCCACCGGCATCTGTCCATCGGTGCCGATGGTATGATGGCCATAGAGAAGGCCGATGGGGATGCGGATTTCAAAATGGTCTTCATTAATTCCGATGGGTCTCTGGGGGAGATGTGTGGCAACGGTGCCCGGTGCATCTGCCGCTATGCCTATGAATTCGGTTTGTCTGGGGAAACCCAGCGGGTAGAAACCGTGGCAGGTCTGGTCACCGGCGTGCGGATTGACAAAATCAATTACCGCATTCGCCTGAATGACCCCAGTGTACTTCTGCCGGATTTCCCGGTGGAGCTGGATGGTGTGACCTACCCCTGCGCCTATGTGGAGCTGGGCGATCCGGGTCTTCCCCATGGTGTGCTGGAAATGAAAAATCTGGCAGAAAAAAGCTTTGAGGAGCTTAGGCCTCTGGGACGTGCGCTTCGTTATCATCCCGGGTTCCCCAAGGGTGTCAATATGAATTTCTATGAGATCCTTGCGCCGGATCATCTTGTGGAAAAAACCTATGAGCGGGGTGTCGAGGATTTCACCTATGCCTGCGGTACTGGCACAGGGAGTGTCGTTTCCGTGCTTTGGACAAAGGGGCTGGTATCGGGCAAAAATGTGCGCGTGGATGTTCCCGGCGGGCAGTTGATTATTGATATTGTAGGAGAGAACGGCAAAATCAAGGATCTTTATTTAACTGGGCCTACCAATCTTGTATGCAAGGGTGAGCTGACAGACGAAACGCTGGATGCCTCCCTGCTATAAAAAAGAAAACAGAAAATGGAGGATTACTATGAAGAACTTCCTGAAAAACTACTGGTTTATTCTGTGTATGCTGATCGCCATCGTCGGCGGCTGCATCACAGGTGCCCTGTGGCCGGAGGCAACCTGCCTGGAGCCGCTGGGTACGCTGTTTATCAATCTCATGTTCTGCGTTGTCGTCCCGATGGTATTTTTCTCCATCTCCTCGGCCATCGCCAACATGAAAAACATCAAGCGCGCCGGTAAGGTCATGGGTGTTACCATTGCCACCTTCCTTGTGACCGCTGCCATTGCCGCAGTGATTATGTACATCGTTGTGCGCGTCATCCCCATCGTCACCGGCACCTACGAGCAGGTGGAGGGTACTGTGGATGAAACCCTTGGCTTTGCCGATATGATTATCAACTTCTTTACCAAGCCAGACTTCATGGAGCTTTGGTCTCGCAGAGCCATGCTGCCTCTGATCGTTGCTGCTGTCTTCTTCGGCTTCGGTACCCAGATGGCAGGCGGCCCTGAGACCAAGGTTGCAAAGCTTCTCGAAGAAATCACCACCATTATGATGAACATTGTCAAGCTCATCACCTACTACGCACCCATTGGCTTCTTCGGCTTCTTTGCCTATCTGGTTGCCACCTACGGCCCCGAGCTGATCGGCGACTACAGCCGTACCCTGATCGTTTACTATGTGATGTGCTTCGTGTATATGCTCCTTTCCTTCCCCATCTATGCCCGCTACGGCGGTGGCAAGGGCGGCGCAAAGGTCATGTTCAAGCACCTGTTCCGTCCGGCAGCCGTTTCCTTTGGCACCTGCTCCTCTGTTGCAACCATCCCCACCAACATGGAGGTTGCCGAGGAGACCGGCATTTCCAAGGATGTGTCCGGCATCGTCCTGCCGCTGGGTGCCACCATGCATATGGACGGCTCTGCCATGTCTGCCATTATTAAGGTTGCCTTCCTGTTTGGCATCTTCGGTCAGGACTTCGGTACCGGCCGCGCTATTCTGGCCATCATCGTGGCCGTGTTCTCCTCCGTTGCCATGTCCGGCATCCCCGGCGGCGGCGGTGTCGGCGAGCTGGTTCTGTGTACAATCTTCTTCCCCAATCGGTTGGCCATCGCCTACCCCATTGCCATTGCGCTTGGCAATCTGGTCGATCCTCCCGCCACTATGGTCAATGCCGCCGGCGACTATGTTGCCTCCTTCATCGTCTCCCGCTTTGTAGACGGTAAGGATTGGCTTCAGAAAAAAATGAAAAAATAATTTTGCGAACCCGGAAGGCTGTCCCGATGGCTTTCCGGGTTTTTGCTATATGACGAATTCTGTTAATGATTGCTAAAATATTGAAAAATTCCCTTTCGTTCCAAAGTGACCTCTTTTTTGGATTGGCGAATTAGAGATTTTTTGCTCAAAACTAAGATGAGATTTTCCGGGCAAGAGCATAATATAGAGGGCAGTTTTCACAAAATAGCAATAGAGCGCTTGCACATGACTGGAAAATTGTGTATAATTAACGACAAATAAAGAATCACCGCCCGTCATGGAACAGCGGAGAAAGGAGAGACTATTGGCTTCTGTAAAACATATGGCATTGGAAACCTTTTCACAGGGTACGAATTACCATGCTGCCTCCTTTTTGGGCTGTCATGCCAGAGGCAACGGCTTTGTTTTTCGTGTTTGGGCACCGCAGGCGAAGGCTGTCAGTGTGGTTGGTGACTTCAATTTCTGGAATCCAAACGATCTTCCGATGGAATCCATCGGCTTTGGCGTGTGGGAGGCCTTCAGTGGCTTTGCCAAAGAGGGACAGGCTTATAAATTTGTCATCACCGGGAAAAACGGTTCCATTGTTTATAAGACCGATCCCTATGCGTTTGCCTTTGCGGCGCTTCCGGAGAATTCCGGCATTGTTTACAATTTGGAGGGCTATCATTGGGGTGACAGCGCTTTCCGCAGAAGGACTGCCCTACAGGATCCCCTGCACGCGCCTATGAACATTTATGAGGTTCATTTGGGTTCGTGGAAGCGCAATGAGGATGGCAGTCCCTACTCCTATACCCAGTTGGCCGAGGAGCTGGTACCTTATTGCCGCGAAATGGGCTACACCCATTTGGAACTGATGCCGGTTACAGAATATCCCTATGATCCCTCCTGGGGTTATCAGGTTATCGGCTACTTTGCCCCCACCCACCGTTATGGCTCTCCTAAAGAGTTTATGGCTTTTGTGGATGAGTGCCATCAGGCGGGTCTTGGTGTGATTCTTGACTGGGTTCCTGCACATTTCCCGAAGGATGAATGTGGCCTGTTTGAATTTGACGGCAGCTGCTGCTATGAGCTGTCCGATCCAAGAATGAACGAGCATCCCGACTGGACAACCCGAATTTTTGATTTTGGCAAGGGGGAGGTACAGTCCTTCTTGATTTCTAGCGCCGTCCATTGGTTGGAGCGTTATCATATTGACGGCCTTCGGGTCGATGCCGTGGCCTCCATGTTGTATCTTGACTACAATCGCCCTGAATTTATCCCCAATCGCTACGGCGGCAAAGAGAATTTAGAGGCCATTGATTTCCTGCGCAAGCTCAACCGCGCTGCCTTTGCCGTTCGTCCCCATGCCCTCATGGTTGCCGAGGAATCCACCACCTTCCCCATGATTACCAAGCCCGATTATGACGGTGGTTTGGGCTTCCTTTTCAAGTGGAATATGGGCTGGATGAATGATTTGCTCTCCTACATGGCAGCTGACCCCATTTATCGGAAATGGGAACACAACAAGCTCACCTTCCAGCTGACCTACGCATTCAGCGAGAATTTTATTCTTCCCCTCTCTCACGATGAGGTTGTCCACGGTAAAAAGTCCCTCATTGGCCGGATGCCCGGGGAATATGACCAGCAATTTTCCAATCTCCGCGCATTTTATGCCTATCAAATGGCGCAGCCCGGGAAAAAGCTGAATTTTATGGGCAGTGAATTTGCCCAGTTTATTGAGTGGGATTTCCGCAAGAGCCTAGACTGGCTGCTCCTTGCCTATGAGCGCCATGCCCAGATGCAGAGCTTTGTACGCACACTGAACCATCTGTATCTTGATACGCCCGCCCTGTGGGAGGATGATCTGAGCTGGAGTGGCTTCACTTGGATTCAGCCTGATGATGCCGACCGCAGTATGCTGACCTTCCTGCGCTGGGATCGAAAGGGAAGAGCTGTGCTGGTTGTATGCAATTTTTGCCCGGTACAGAGGGAAAATGTCACAGTGGGTTTGCCGATGCCATGCCGTCTGGAACCACTGCTCAATACCGATGATGCGGCATTTGGCGGTTCTGGCACCAGACTGAAGCCATGCCGTACCCGCCCCATCGCAGAAAATGGATTTGATTACAGTGCGGTGATCCTGTCGCCGCCCATGTCGGTAAGCTTTTATCGACTGTATAAGCTCCCCCGCAGATCCGTAAGTCGGGATCAAAAAACAAAAGGAAAGGATTAGGACATACGCTATGAATTTTGAGAAAAAACACTGCGTTGCCATGCTGCTGGCAGGTGGTCAGGGTAGCCGCCTGAAGGTTCTTACGGAGAATACCGCAAAACCGGCCGTCCCCTTCGGCGGGAAATACCGCATCATTGATTTCCCCCTGTCCAACTGTGTGAATTCCGGCATCAATACCGTTGGTATTTTGACACAGTATCAGCCACTGGAGTTGAATGAGTATATTGGCAACGGCCAGCCCTGGGGTCTGAACAAATCCCACGGCGGTGTGCAGGTGCTTCCCCCTTACGCCCGGAGCAAAAAATCCGAGTGGTACAAGGGTACAGCCAACGCCATTTGTCAGAATATTCCCTTTATCGACCGCTATCGCCCGGAAAATGTGCTGATTCTCTCCGGCGATCATATCTATAAGATGGATTACTTTCAAATGCTGCGCTTCCATGAGAGTTCGGAGGCCGACTGCACCATTGCCGTGCGCGATGTGCCGCTGGAGGAGGCCTCCCGTTTCGGCATTATGAATACCCGTGCCGATGGCAGCATCTATGAGTTTGAAGAAAAACCCGCCCAGCCTAAGAGCACCAACGCCTCTATGGGTATCTATATCTTCAAGTGGAGCGTACTGCGAAAATATCTCCTTGAAGATGATGAAGATCCCAACTCCGAAAATGACTTCGGCAAAAATATTATCCCGAAAATGCTTGATGGCGGGCACAAGCTCTTTGCCTATGCCTTCAACGGCTATTGGAAGGATGTGGGAACCATTGATTCCCTATGGGAGGCCAATATGGAGCTTCTCGGCCACAATCCTGCCTTCGATCTGCACGGCAAGGACAAAATTTATGCCAGAAACTATGCCATGCCCTCCAGCTTCATTGCCCGTGAAGCACAAACGGAGGATGTGCTGATTGCCGAGGGCTGTGAAATCTTCGGCACCATTTGCCACAGCGTTATTTCTACCGGCTGCACGGTGGAGGCAGGTGCAGTTGTGGAGAACAGCGTCATTATGCCCAATGTACACATTGAAGCGGGTGCTGTGATCCGCAATGCCATCGTGGGTGAGGATGCGCGTATCTGCCGCAATGCCCGTGTGGGTGACACCTGTACACCTAGCGCAAAGCGAAAAATTGCCGTTATCGGTAAGGGCAACTGCATCGTGGAGAACGAGATTGTTGCTCCTGGTGTGATTTATTGATAAGAAAGGAATGGTGTATCATGAAAGCATTGGGAATTATTTTTGCCAGCATTTATGACAGCTCTTTGGGCGACCTGACCAACAAGCGCACCATTGCATCCCTGCCCTTTGGCGGGCGCTACCGTCAGATTGATTTTACATTGTCCAATATGTGCAATTCTGGTATCCATCATGTGGGGATTATTACCAAGCACAACTACCAGTCTTTAATGAGCCATATCGGCTCCGGCCAGAGCTGGGATATGGAGCTGGGTGAGCAGTTGGAATTCCTGACACCCTATGCCATGGGGGTAAATGCCTCCTACCGTGGCAAGCTGGATGCGCTGAATGCTGCCCGTATCTTTTTGGAGCTGGCCAAGGAGGAATATGTTATTCTGGCCGACAGCGGTGTTCTGTGTACCATTGACCTGAGCAAGGTTCTGGCCTGCCATATTGCCTCCGGCTGCGCCGTTACTGTGGTAACGAAGGCCGGAATTGCCAACGGCTGCAAGCAGCTGGATTTGGCTGTCCATGTGGATGAAAATAATATCATCACCGATATGGCCGTGGATTACTGCGCAGATAGCTCCTATCTTGCCTCTATGGGCATTTTCGTCATGCGGAGGGAATATCTGATTCAGGCCTGTGCGGAGGCGGTGGCACGCAGCCGCTATCACTTTGAGCGAGATTTTCTGCTGCGTGGCTTTACCAGAGGGGAACTGACCGCCAATGTATTCCAGTTCCAGAATGTAGCGCTGTTTAATGAGAGCACGGAGGAATACTACCGCAACTCTTTGGCTGTGCTGGATGCCGATGTGCGCCACGGCCTGTTCCGCAGTGACCTGACCATCTACACCCGCCCCCGCAACGAGGTTCCGGCCTACATTGGCCCGGAGGCAAAGTTTTATGATGCCATTGCCGGTGACGGCAGCGTGATTGCAGGCTATGTGGATCATTCGGTGCTGTTCCGGGGCGTTCATGTGGCACAGGGCGCGGTGATTGAAGACAGCGTCCTTTTGCAGGATGTGGACGTGGGCAAGGACGCACAGCTTCGCTGTGTTATTCTGGATAAGGATGTTCGTGTGCGTCCAGGTGCCCGACTGATCGGTACACCGGAGCATCCTGTAATTGTCAAACGAGGAGAAGTTGTATGAGAATTGCTATGGCAGCATCGGAAGGTGCACCATTTGTTAAAACCGGCGGCTTAGGGGATGTCATGCAGGCGCTTCCGCAGGCACTGTCCAAAATTCCCCATAATGAAATCTGTCTTTTCCTGCCCTGCTATAAGCGTGTCAAGGAGGCCTACGGCGATCAACTGACGCTGCTGACCCATTTTGAGGTCAATCTGGGCTGGCGGCGGCAGTATGTGGGCGTTCTGAAGCTGAATAGCCGCAGGAAAAAATTACAGGTTTATTTTATCGACAATGAGTATTACTTCGGCAGAGACGGCATCTATGGCTTTGCCGATGACGGGGAACGCTATGCCTTCTATTGCCGCGCCATATTGGCTGCCCTGGCCTGGCTGGACTTCCGTCCGGAGGTCATCCAGTGTAACGACTGGCAGACGGCACTGATCCCGCTATTGACAAAAAGTGAGTTTGCCGACCAATTCGGCGGTGTGAAAACCGTATTTACGATTCACAATGTAGAATATCAGGGCTGGACAGATCGGTGGTTTTTCTATGATGTGCTGGAGCTTCCAGATTGGTGTCTGGAGCGTCTGGCTGTGGAGGATTCCCTCAACTTTATGAAGGCTGCCATCCAGACCGCCGACCGGGTCTCCACCGTTTCGGAAACCTATGCCGAGGAGCTGCTCTATCCCTACTATTCCCATGGTATGGATGCCATACTACGGGAAAACAGCTACAAGCTTTCCGGCATTGTCAACGGTATTGATACCGATGTGTTCTCTCCGGCAAAAGACCCGGCGCTGTTCTCCAATTACGATGCCACGAGCTTCCAGACTGGCAAGGCAGTGAACAAGGCAGAAATGCAAAAGCTCTGTGGTCTGCCCCAGCGCCCGGAGGTACCCATGCTGGCTATGATTACCCGTCTGGCGGGACATAAGGGCATTGACCTATTGTGCTACGCAATGGACGAGCTGATGAAGCTAGATGTCCAGTTGGTGATTCTGGGAACGGGAGAAAAGAAATTTGAGGAAGCACTTCTACAGGCGCGGGAGAAATATCCCGATAAGCTCAGCGTCAATTTGCGCTTTGATCTCAAGCTGGCAAGCCAGCTCTATGCCGCGGCGGATATCTATCTGATGCCCTCGCGCAGTGAGCCATGTGGCCTGTCGCAGATCATTGCCATGCACTATGGCACCATCCCCGTAGTCAACGAAACCGGCGGCCTGAAAGATACCGTCCCAGCCTACAATACCGACACCTATGAGGGACGCGGCTATACCTTCCAGAGCTACAATGCCAGCGATTTCCTTGCCGCCATCGGGCGCTGCCTCGATCTTTATATCTGGTGCAAGGATAAATGGCAGAATCTGATTCGCTCGGATATGCAGTTGGATGTAAGCTGGCGTATCCCGGCGGCAAAATATATGGATTTATTCCGGAGCTAATATGCGAATTCTATTTGACAGCAGACAACTGCAATATAAAAATCCTTATGGCACGTTGCACCCCGAACAGGGGTGCACGCTGCATTTGCACGTGCCGGTTCCTGTGGAAACCATTACCGTCCATCTGGTGGTGGAGAAGGAAGACGAGCATTGCCGCGTTCCCATGCTCCTACAGGAGAAGGCCGGAGA
This sequence comes from Faecousia sp., assembly GCA_045601345.1. GTDB lineage: Bacteria > Bacillota > Clostridia > Oscillospirales > Oscillospiraceae > SVMC01. Next base: position 29,703 of record JAZRZL010000055.1, read on the forward strand.
TTACGAGATTTATGAATGCACCTTCTCCCTGTCGGACTGCGGCCTGTATTTCTATTATTTCGACTTGCATACCCGCGGTACGGATTTCCCCCTTTATCGTCAGGGGCGCGATACCAATATGTGTGCCGGGGACAAATGGCAACTAAGTATCATCCCGGCAGATTTTCACGTTCCGTCCTATGCCGAGGGCGCGGTGATGTACCAGATTTTCCCCGACCGCTTCCATCGCAGTGGGGTGTGCGACCTGACCGGGAAGCTTACACCCTATACCATTCACGCCAACTGGAATGAAATGCCGGAGTATCTGCCGGATGCACAGGGAAAAATCCTGAATAACGACTTTTTCGGCGGCAATCTCCGGGGCATTCAGGAGAAGCTGCCCATGCTGGAGGAAATGGGTGTGGAGATTCTCTACCTCAACCCCATTTTTATGGCCTATTCCAGCCACCGCTATGATACCTGCGACTATAAGCGGGTCGATCCCATGCTGGGAACGGAGAAGGATTTCCAAAATCTGTGCCATGCGGCACACGCAAGAGGCATGAAGGTCATTTTGGACGGTGTTTTCTCCCATACCGGAAGTGACAGCCTGTATTTTGACGCGCAGAAGCGATTTGGCGGCGGCGCACTGGAGGGGCCAGCCTCTAAATACTATTCGTGGTACGATTTCAAGCCCTTCCCGACCAAATATAACTGCTGGTGGGGCATTGATACCCTGCCGTGTGTCAATAAGTTGGAGCCATCCTATATGGACTACATCATTTATGATGAGGACAGTGTGATTGCCCATTGGCTTGCCCTTGGCGCGGACGGCTACCGCTTGGATGTGGTAGACGAGCTGCCGGAACCCTTCCTCCGGGCACTGCGAAAGCGCCTGCGGGAGCTGAATCCCGAGGCGCTGCTCATTGGTGAGGTCTGGGAGGATGCCTCCAATAAAATTGCCTATGATGTCCGCCGCACCTATTTTACCGGCGGAGAGCTGGACAGCGTGATGAATTATCCGTGGCGCACGGCGATCCTGAACTATTGCAGCGGAAAGGACAACGGCTTTGCCCTGTGCGAGCAGGTGGAGACCATCGCGGAGAATTATCCCCCGCAGGTGCTGCAATGCGTCATGAACTCCCTGTCCACCCACGATACCGCCAGAGCCATCACCACTCTGGTCGATCCGTTTCAAGGCACAAGAGCGCAGAAAGCCGCCCGAACCCTCTCCCCGGAGCAGAGAAAGCTCGGCCTGTCGCGCCTTCGCATGGCCATGGCGCTGCAATTCGTCCTGCCCGGAATGCCCTGCATCTATTACGGCGACGAAGCCGGTCTGGAAGGCTACGAGGACCCCTTTAACCGCCGCTGCTACCCCTGGGGACAGGAAGATCAACCCCTGAAAAACTACACCCGCGCACTGGGACAATTGCGAAAAAGCAGCCCCATCCTCCGCCACGGCACGGTGCACACATCTTTTGAAGCAGAGGGCAAACTCCACATCCACCGCCAAAAAGCCGGCACCCAGCTCACCCTCTCCTGTAACACCTCCCCCGAACCATGGTACCTCCCCATCCATAACCTCCTCATCGGCAGCCACTTGGAGGCAGTCGATACAAACTACGTCTCCATCTCCCCCGGCGGCTTTGCGATTTGGCAGTAAGGGGACACGGGGACGGTTCTCCTGTCCCCTTGTCCGTTTCCGTTTTTTGTTATTCTTGTACAGATTAAGGGGACAGGAGAACCGTCCCCGTGTCCCGTAAGTAACCGCTATCTGTCTATGTTTTATTGATAATTGGTATAAGTCATCCCGAAAAGGGTGGGCATGGATTACTCTACCGGAATAATCCATGCCCGATGTTTTTATGTTCTAGGGGAAAATATTCATTCTGGATTTGATGTCAAATCTACATAAGCCTTCATTACAAATTCTCCGTCGACAACATCGAAAAAGGAAGAGGCGCAGTAGGTTCCGGCTTCTGCATAAACCATTTCCGCCGTTGTGTATGTTTTTTCGGAGTTTTCCTCAGAAATCCAGCGTCCATAAATATCCGGGATATAATTCCAAAAAGGATATATTCCGTCACCGATCGTCAGCTTTGCAATGTGCCTGTTTCTGAACATACTGTCAAGACCGACGGATACATTTGAGAGGTCAAATGTCCCAAGCTTCAGGTTCGTGAAAACCGAACCAAAGCGCGGCATACAGGCAAACATATCAGTCACATCTGTCACATTTGAGGTATCAAAGCTGCTCAAATCAAGCTCTTTCAGGCTATAGCAGTAATGGAACATATCAGACATATCTGTCACATTGGAAGTATCAAAAGATGATAAATCCAGATGTTCAAGCTTTGAGAATCCGTAAAACATCCCTCTGAAGCTTTTCGTTTTGCTGGTATCAAGGAGATTTAGACCTTCTATAGAACGGACTGACATCAGCTTTTCTCCAATGTCTTCCTTATCCCCGAAAGCAAAGGAATCCGGGGTGTGAAGCCCACCGTCGGGGCTTCCGAAAGCGACATAAAGAATGCGTTCATCGCCGGAGACGACATAATAGCAGCGCACACTCCCGTCCTTTTTCTCGCTCGCGTCCCACGAAAATGTTCCGAGCTTTCCGGGTACAACGACCTCACCGTCGGAAGCATCTATGAATGCGACATCGGTAACACGATACGATTGCAGAAAGCAAATACCAAGAGGAGCATTCAGCCATTCGCAGTCGTCTCTTATTACAGCTTCGTCCGCCAAATTTACCCGGAGCCTAACATTCTCACGGCAGAATAATCCGAAAAATTTCTCGCTGGTGAAAAGGTAGTATGCCGCCAGAGATAATATTACAATTACAAGCAATATTATTGCGACGATCTTTAATGCTTTTTTAGTTGAATCCACAGTACGCCCTCACATCCTCTACAGTGAGTTCCCTGACTGTTCCGGGGTTTCCGAGGTAAATTTTCGGTGCAAAACCGCGATTTTCATTCCACGGTTCGTAATTGTTGTAGAAGGATGGTATATACATGTTATACCTTACATTCATTTCGCCGTTGGTTATTGCATCTTCAAAATCATATTGGTCTAAAATTGTACGGGCAACACCTATTAATGGGATAAATGTGATGACTCCGGCAATGATACCCCCAGCAGTAACAACAGTCGATTTTACAAACGCACCTGCTATCGAAAATCCCAAACCAATGCCTGAAATTGAACTGTTCACGATTAAAGCTGTAAGAGCATTGCCATCGTCATGTGCTTCTTTATATTTTCCTACGAGCCAATTGTAATCTTCTGGTGATAGCTTATCCTTTACATCTTCAGGCGACTCTATGAGCACGACTTTATACTTCCCGTTTGTAGTAGTGTATTCATTTAGCGCCTTGATAAGCTTCTGCTCCGTAATGTACAAAACGCTTAATGGCATAGTAGTAGGATCAGCGAAAGCGCTAGTAACAGAGCTTCTTTCCCATATTCCGCCATCGGGAATGCTTGCCCAGTTATCCTGCCTTATTGTTACGGTATACTGACCGGGGGTGCTGTTGCTTGTCACGATCTTATATTGCTTTCCCTTACTTAAGAGATATGACCCATCTGCCTGTGCAGCGATTAGAGTGTCATTTCTGAACAGATTGCCCTTTTTATAAACTTTAACGGTTGCACCTGAGCCTCCGGATATTCGATAATACGATAACACCTCCGGCGTCAATGAAAATTCTGCGCTTCCGGCATTTCTTATGAATGTATATTCTCTCGTGTTAAAGGGAGCGACTGATTCCGATGCTCTGATACAGCCGTCGGTGTATTCCGTCGGTGTTGAATAGCTGGGTGCAATCCCCAAACCATAGCCATCGCGCAGATTGCCGTCGCAAACATACATAGGCTTTGCCGACAACGCTTTGTCATCTATGTTGTCCGGATAGTAATCGCCGTCTGTATCTGCTGAGAACGGATTAGAAAATGCAGGGATAATCAATATATCCTTCATCATTTTATAATAGCGATTATCATCGGAATGACCATACCGCCCAAGTCCAAGCCATTTTTTACAAAGCTCTTCCCATGTATAAAGTTCATATTCTCCTGTGCGTTTATTTAGATCAATATAACCCCAGTCAACTTCATCGCTGTCTGTTAAGGAGTCTTCATCTGTATCGCACCGTCCGCCATAAGTCAGAGGCTCTTTGAAGCTTCCGGCCAACAGGTTATTGCCAATCAGAACAAATTCTCTAGGAGTTAGTTTTTTAATAAAATTGTATATTTCATTGCAAAAGTTCCCTGAAAGATTAAATCGTTCTCCTCCAGTTATGGACAAAAGTGTACTATATTCGGAACTTCCAGTTACCGCGCTTACCACAACTCCTTTTTTTGCAAGATCGGCTGTGACTTGTTCAAGCGAAGTGTATCCATAGTTATTGTTGATTTTATAGCCTGTGTCCGTGATCAAAAAGGCTACCTTCTGCGCAGAGGAACGATAACTGAGCTGGACAGCTCTACCAAGCGCATCAATGTCTGTCTCTGGCGTATCACCACCGCCCCGAGCGCTTAGCGAATTTACAACATTATACATTTCCGTAGGATTATTCAGAAATTCTTTTCCGCTCCCGTTATTCACTCTTGTTGAATCAATTCCATCGCAAGTGATATCTTCGAAACTGATAATTGAAACATAAAGAGAGATGTTATCGGCTCTGAGCTTATCAATCAAATTAAGAATATTATTCTTCACATTAGATATTGCACTTCCCATGGAACCGGTAACATCAATCATTAGTACCAGATCAACCTGTCGCATGGTGCTAGTTGCTTTTGTATCTGAAAGCAATAATTTTTTTGTTGTTGAAGTATTAGACTTGAGATTCAACTCTTCGGAAAGCTTTTCCTCGAAATCGCCGTCATTCTCCACTAAGCCCATAAACTCTTCATAGCTCATTACTTCACAATCAGAGCTATTGTCAGCTACATTTTCATTCCCCTGAATATTAGAATTATTATCAGCTTCTTCCTGAATATCAACAGCAGGTAAATATGATGCCTTCGTTGCAGGACGCTCTGGCACATCCTCTTCCTCTGGTTCAATTCCCAGATCATACATCATGGCTTCATAATCAATTAACACAAGATTGCCTATATTATCGCTACTTACACTGATACTAAGGTTTGCTTCATCATATTCACATTCAATTGGAACGAGGATATGCATTTCTGTATCGAAATAAAGCACTGCAAATCTATCAAAGCTACTCTTATGATTTGGGAAATACTCCGGCCTGCTGCTTACAAAACTCTCATCAAGATTGAAGGTAATTTTTCCGGATTCGATTTCTCCTGCATAGTACTCTATATCTACAGGAGTACCAATAACAGCGCGATTTTCTTTTATCATAACAGAATAAGGACTGTTCTTTATAATAAGAGCGTCCTCTATGCTGTTTTGGGCATTTAGCTCGACACTAATCGCATAATCGTCATTGGTAGTATTAAAGTCAATTTCCTCTTCTGATAAGTTTTGAACAAAAAACGTTTCTCCATCTGATCCATTTAACGGATCAATTCCGAGTTTTAATTCTGATCCGTCCGGAACACCATCACCGTCACTGTCAAAATTGTCGGGATCGGTACCATAAACATTGATTTCGTCATAATTGGATATACCATCCTCATCCGCATCGGAATCGAAATATACCCACTTTGCATACAAACAGATATCCGAATATACGCCGGAAGAAAAATCAAACTTATCCTCAAACTCCTCATCAGAATACCAACCAACAAGGCAAAAGTCGCTTAATGGAGGAACAAGGTCTGTCGGCATTGTCACCAGCTCGCCCTCTTGAACGATTTGGTCAGGAATTTTGTTGGTGCCATATGCTACAAAGCTGACAACATAACCGGTATTCATGATCTCTTTGCAAAGCCGCTTGAATATCACCGCAACCTGTGCGCGGGTTGCATTGCCCAAGGGTCTAAGTATAGTAGAAGTTGTACCGGAAATAAGCTCGGCAGCATTTGCCCACTCCATTGCGGCCTGTGCGTAATCGTCAATCAGGTCAGCATCCTCGTATGCGCTCAAATCTGCGGCTGCGGAGACATCGTATCCCTTATAGCTGGCATAGCGATAGAGGATGGTTGCGAGCTGCTCACGGGTGATGAAGTCATTTGGGGCAAAGGTTTTCGGGTCATAGCCGTTGACAATATTGTTCGCGGCTGCCCAGATGACCGGGGCTTCATAGTACTCTCCGGCCTTCACATCCCTGAACGTGCAAGCCGTGTCCACCGCGGGAGACCCTTCGAGGCGGTAGAGGATGGTGACAACCATGGCTCTTGTGGTCGTCTCATTCGGGCCAAAAACATCGTTTTCAATGCCCTTCATCAGTCCCTGCTCATAGGCATACAGAACCTCATTGTAGAACCAGTCACTTTCATTAACATCCTTAAAAGGGTTGCTGTCCACCGCGCCAACATAGGTCGGCAGTAGGGCAAAAATCATGCTGATTACCAGAATCATTGCTATCATACGTTTTTTCATGATGGCACTCCTTTCTGTGTTTAAAACACTGTCATTCTTTTCGGATACGTCTTTCCTTTGGCTGATTTGCACGGCTGGAAGTTTGATGCTGTCCGTGCTTTCTTCGGGTTGGGTGCTTATACGCTGCAAAATTGCCTGTTATTAAATTTTATTTTTCTCTCCTTTCTGTAATGTTAAATATTGGAAATAACAGGAATGCAGCGATTTTCTAAACTAAATTATTCTGTTTTTAACAGTACGTTTTCTATTATAATCGCAGTATACGCCACACATTAAGAAATGTCAATATCTTAGAGCGATGATTTGAAAAATGTTTCAAACTTTGTGAAAAATAACCAAAACTGTACTTTGATGTAGCGCAGGAGCTAAGCCTCCATTGTTAAATTCCTGAAGAAATTTAGACCCGCTTCTTATCGTTTGCAAGCTTCGCGCCGATCACTACGCCGTGAATAAACACCGCCACATTTCCTCCAGCTTTCTTAATTTGTTGAAGCTTCTCCGCTAATGCTCTTGCATTCTGCTTATCCATTGTGCCCAACTCCTTTTTGTACACGTATTGTGTATTTGTGTCAATCATACTATGCAAATACGTATTTGTCAATAGATGCCTGCGTATTCGCGTCATTCTTTTGTTGACAATGCCTATTCTTTGCTTTATACTGCTTTCAAAGGGGGATGAAGGATGAACCAAAGATTAAAGGAATTGAGAAAATATCTCGGCCTGACGCAGGAAGCGTTTGCCGCCCGCATTGGCGTAAAGCGTTCTACGATTGGCAATTATGAACTAAATCGCAACGAGCCTGTTGATTCTGTTGTATCTCTTGTCTGCCGGGAGTTTCATGTTAACGAAGCATGGCTCCGAACCGGCGAAGGGGAAATGTTCTTAGAGGATGATGACAGCTTTTTCACTTCGCTTGCACTGGAGTACGGCCTGAACGAGGATGAACGCGCCGCTGTTGAGATTTTTACAAAGCTTCCATCTTCTTCCCGCCGTGCCATTCTGGATTACGTGACGGTCTTGGCCGATACCATCTCCAACCGTGCGGCAGTCAGGCATGATACCGTTGCCGAAGCCGAGGAGCTTTACAAAAAGAGCTTGCATTTTGCGCAAAATATGGAATCATCATAAGCAACACAGGGGGCAGATCAATTTTTTTGCCTTTTGTTTTTATTTTCAGATAAACTGCCCCTTGTCCCCTCATAAGATAATGAAAAAAATGATATCGGTATACCTTGAAATGCGGTATACCGATATCATTTTCCTATGCTGCTATTTATGACATAACCTAGTGATTAGAAAAGAAACTGTCCGAGGCTGATGGCAATACCAGTAAGGGCAGACAGGCCATAGAGGGTGGCAATAATGAGAAGGTTCTCTCTTGAGTTCTTGTTATTACGAATAAGAACAAGAAGGCCAATTCCGGCATTGGCCAAAAGGCCGGAAAACAGGCAGCCAATGGGGAGAACGCTCTCAAGATAGAGCTGTGTGAGAATCACAGAAACGGAGCAGTTGGGAATCAGCCCAAACAGGCCGACGAGCAACTCGCTCACAACGGGCAAACGGACGAACAGGTGGGCGATGGTTTCTGTGCCGACAAAGGTGAAGAACAGATTCAGCGCAAAGCCAACACCGATGAGCATGACGGCAATTTTCATGGTGTGCTTCAGAGCGGAGAGAAATGCACTGCCTTCTTCGCCTTTGCATTCGCAATTTTCGCGTTCACAAAAGCTGTGGATATCGCGCTGCCGATCGGTGGCGCGGGTAAGAATCCAATCTGCAAGATAGCCCAGCGCGATACCACACACAGCTTTGGATAGGACAATTAGAATGATTTCATGCAGTGTGATAAGGGTGGAGGAATCCGTCAGAGAGGCCAGTAGAATAGGTAGCATTTCATCGGATGTTGTAAAAAACACCGCCAGCATCGTGCCGACCGTGATAGAGCCAGTGGAAAACAGGCTGGCTGCCGCGCCAGAGATACCGCACTGGGGGATAATGCCGAGAATACCGCCGAGCAGAGGGCCGGTTTTCCGGGAGCTATTGCGAATGGTTGCCTCATTTAGCCGCTCGCTTCGCTCCAGTAGTTCCATGAGGATGTAGGCAACTAGCAGGACGGGAATACTGAGCAGCCCATCCTTCAGTGCATCCAACAGTGCATCCCAAAAGATTTCCAAAAGAAATAACCCCATTTCTGTAATACCACAAAATCCCGATCAATATAACATATCATTGGGGATAAAGCAAGAAGAAAAGTCAAATTTTTGTGGAACAAAAATCCCGTAAGCTTGACTTTTCCTTTTTGCAAGTGGCAAACTCAGGTTATATCACAGTGGACAGTCAAAAACAACCGGGCAGGACGATAGTGCAGCAGATTTGTTTTGCTTTGAAAATTTTTGTTACATTTTATGTTGCGTTTTTCCCTTCCAGCAGAAAATAGTACTGTAAAAATCTCGCAAAGAATGATATGATATCTTTTGAGGTGAATATAATGGAAGAAAACGAAAATAGACTGCCCATGGAGCATCCTGTGGAAGAGGAAGCCCCGAAGTATGTTCCCCGTCCCAAGTACCAGATTGTGTTGGCATGGATTGGGCTGGTGATTGTTGTGGTCAGCGTGATTCTGTATTATGCGCAGATCATGCGCGGATATTAAGCTATGCTGCTGTGGTCACTGTTTCTCTCCTTCTGTAAGGTCGGCGCGCTGACCTTTGGCGGGGGCTATGCCATGCTGCCCATGCTCCAGCGGGAGATCGTGGAGCGGCGCGGCTGGATCACGGAGGAGGAAATTCTTGATTGCTATGCTATTGGCCAATGCACCCCCGGTGTGATTGCGGTCAATACGGCCACCTTTGTCGGCTGCCGGCAGAAGGGTGTTTTGGGCGCGGCTGCCGCTACGCTCGGCGTGGTTGCTCCCTCTGTGCTGATTATTGCTGTTTTGGCCGGGGTCATTCGCCGCTTTTCTCATCTGACCCTTGTAGGCAATGCCTTTGCGGGCATCCGCGTTGCGGTGTGCGTGCTGGTGGGACAGGCGGTTGTGCGGCTTTGGAAAAAGGGCGTGAAGGGTGCCGGTGCGATGGCTGTTTTTGCCGGGGCACTGCTGCTGTCTGTGCTGTTTCAGGTCAAGGCGATCTGGATCGTGGCGCTGGCAATCCTTGGTGGACTTGCTTTGGCCTGGAAGGAGGCGAAGGCATGATTTATCTGCGCCTTTTCTGGGAATTTTTTAAGACGGGTCTGCTCTCCGTGGGTGGTGGCCTTGCTACGCTGCCGTTTCTGTATGATATGGCGGCACGCTATGGCTGGTTTTCCACGCAAGAGCTGACCAATATGCTGGCCGTCTCCGAATCCACCCCCGGCCCCATCGGTGTCAATATGTCTACCTATACGGGCATCCATGCCGCAGGACTATGGGGCGGTCTGGTTGCGACCTTTGCGCTGGTGCTGCCCTCCTTTATCGTCATGCTCCTGATTGCAGGTGCGATGACCCGCTTTCAGGAGAATCGGGTCGTGCAGTGCGTCATGCGGGTGCTGCGTCCGGCCTCTGTGGGGCTGATTGCATCCGCTGCCCTGTCGGTATTCCGGGTGACGCTCTTCGGGGAGGACTTCTCCTTCCGATGGGAGGCTCTGGTGCTGGGCGCGGTGCTGCTGGCTATCCATCTCAAGTGGAAAAAGCTCCATCCTGTGGTGCTGGTCGCTATCGGCGCGGCCGTCGGGATGGTGCTGGGACTGTAATTATGAAAATTTTAGGCATCGACCCCGGTTATGCTACTACCGGCTTTGGTCTCATCGAAGCCGAGGGCGGTCAATATCGGCTGCTGCGCTACGGCGTGATCACCACACCTGCCGATTTGACTTTTCCGCAACGGCTGAAAATTCTATATGACGACACCGTCCAGCTTTTACAGGCACTTACGCCTGAGGCCGTGGCAGTGGAGGAGCTGTTCTGGGGTCGCAATATTACCACCGGTATTGGCGTGAGCCATGGCCGGGGGGTCATTCTGCTTGCCATTGAGCAGGCGGGACTGCCCCTGTTTGAATATACCCCTATGCAGGTCAAACAGGCCGTGGTCGGCTATGGCAAGGCAGAAAAATCGCAGGTCATGGACATGACCCGCCGCATTCTGAAAATGCCCGCTGTCGCCCGCCCGGATGATGCCGCCGATGCCATCGCCATCGCGCTCTGCCATGGACGCAGCAGCTCGTCCCGACTCTTTCCAATAACATCTATATAAGATTGGCCAACTACGGAGGCGTTTAAAATGGACAAGGATATTGCAGAAAACAAACAGCTTGTGAAGCGTGAATCGGATTTAGCAGGGCAGGAAACATTGAATTCTGTCCGCAGCTATATTATTGCGGCGCAGAAGCAGGTATATTCTGCCGTAAACTCTGCAATGGTGATGGCGTATTGGAATATCGGAAAGCAAATTTACGAGGCCTGCGGAGAAAATGATCGTGCCGGTTATGGGAAACAGCTTTTGCGATATCTTTCTGAGAAGCTGGAAGCTGAATTTGGAAAAGGATTTTCAGAAAGAAATCTTCAGATGATGCGGAAATTTTATCTAATATTTCCAAATCCGAACGCACTGCGTTCGGATTTGAGTTGGACGCATTATCGCAGTCTCATGCGCGTTGCAGATGAAGATGCACGAAATTATTATCTTGAGGAAGCCGTAAAATCCGGCTGGAGCTCCCGGCAACTTGACCGCCAGATCAATTCATTCTATTATCAAAGAACTCTTGCCAGCAGGGATAAAGCAGGCGTGGCAGCGGAAATCCATACGCTTGAGCCAAAGCCGGAGTATGAAAAGATCATTAAAGACCCGTATGTACTGGAATTCCTTGATCTTCCGGCGAACGAGCATTTCTACGAATCAGAGCTTGAACAGGCGCTGATTGATCATTTGCAAAAGTTCCTGCTGGAGCTTGGACGAGGATATTCCTTCGTAGCCAGACAGAAGCATTTCAATATGGATGGCCGTCATTTCTATATTGACCTTGTTTTTTACAATTATATTTTGAAATGCTTTGTGCTGATCGACTTGAAAATCGGTGATCTCACGCATCAGGATCTCGGGCAAATGCAGATGTATGTAAACTATTATACCCGCCAAATGATGAACGATGGCGATCGTCCGCCCATCGGGATTGTACTGTGCGCCGATAAGAGTGATACCTTGGTAGAGTATACGCTGCCGGAGGATAATATGCAGATTTTTGCAGCCAAATATCTTCCCTATATGCCGACAAAGGAAGAACTGAAGCGGGAACTGAATTTGAAAGAATTTGAAAAGCTGAATTAAGTCTTGGACGCTCGAATATGGAAGGAATTTGATATGTTTTACTATCTGAACGGAAAGATTGCCCTCATTGAGGCGGGGCTGGCCGTGGTAGACTGCGGCGGGGTGGGCTTTGCCTGCCGCACCACAGCGCACACCCTCTCCCAGCTTCAGCCGGGGCAGGTCGCCAGATTATATACCTACACCAATGTCCGCGAGGATGCGATTGAGCTTTATGGCTTTGCGGACAGGGAGGAGCTTCGCTGCTTTGAGCTGCTTCTCGGTGTCGGCGGCGTGGGGCCGAAGGCAGCGCTGAGCATTCTGGGCGTGCTCTCTCCAGATCGTCTGACGCTTGCCATTATGACCGGGGATGAAAAGGCACTCACTGCCGCGCCGGGTGTGGGCAAGAAAATGGCACAAAGGGTGCTTTTGGAGCTGAAGGATAAGCTCGGCACCCAGACAGAGCTGGATTTCTCCATGCCGCAAACCGCCGTTCCCGAGGGCAATACTGCTCTTGCTATGGCGGCACTGGCAGAGCTGGGCTATTCACAGTCTGAAATCGGCACGGCCATGAAGGGCATCCCCACCGAGGGAATGCGCACAGAAGAGATTGTCCGACAGGCACTGCGGGCAATGGTGATGGGATAAGGAGGAACCATGAGTATCGATTTTACCGAACCAACCTATGATGCACCCCTTGTGACCACCAGCCTCACTCCGCAGGATGAGGGCGAATTTACCCTACGTCCCCGTACTCTTGCCGATTATACCGGGCAGGAGAAAGCCAAAAGCAATCTCTCTATTTATATTGAAGCCGCGAAGCGGCGCAATGAATCTTTGGATCATGTGCTGCTCTATGGCCCTCCGGGTCTGGGCAAGACCACGCTGGCCGGGATCATTGCCAATGAGATGGGCGTGAGCATTCGCATCACCTCCGGCCCTGCCATTGAAAAGCCCGGTGACCTTGCGGCGCTGCTCACCAACCTTCGCCCCGGCGATATTCTGTTCATTGATGAAATTCACCGCCTGAACCGGGTCGTGGAAGAAATTCTCTACCCGGCGATGGAGGATTATGCCATTGATATTATTGTAGGCAAAGGCCCTTCGGCCAACTCCATCCGGCTTGATTTGCCCCATTTCACGCTCATCGGTGCGACCACCAGAGCAGGACAGCTTTCCAGCCCGCTGCGTGACCGCTTCGGTGTGTCTCTGCGGCTGGAGCTGTATACCCCTGAGGAGCTTTCGCGGATCGTCACACGCTCGGCAACGCTCTTGGGTATGGAAATTGATCCTGCGGGTGCGATGGAAATTGCCTCCCGAAGCCGTGGTACGCCGCGTATTGCCAACCGAATGCTGCGAAGAGTGCGCGATTTTGCACAGGTGTGCTATAACGGCATCATCACCAAGGAGGCTGCCGACCATGCCCTGTCAAGGCTCGAAATTGACCATTTGGGTCTGGATGCCACCGACCGGCGGATGCTGCGCACCATCATCACCAATTACGGCGGCGGCCCTGTCGGATTGGAAACGCTGGCTGCCACCGTGGGGGAGGAGGCTGTCACGCTGGAGGATGTGTATGAGCCGTACCTCATGCAGCTCGGCTTCCTGACCCGCACCCCCAGAGGCCGCTGCATCACCCGCCTTGCAGCAGAGCACCTGGGCATGGAGACAACGGGCAACGAGCAGCTTTCCTTCTGAGCCAATGGAGCAGGACGGACTAAACCATAAGTTAAGTTTAAAACTGAGAATGAGTATAGATTGGTCATTCCCTGTCTTAAAACGCCATAAGCAAGGCACAGTATGATAAAAGCCTCGGTGATCTTACTGAAAAGATAGGAATGCAGGGTCTTGCAGAAAATAGATTTTGACCGAGGTGATAGAATTCATGCCACGATATGCGAATACAGCGGAGTATTCAGATGCTGAAAACCAGCTCTGGTTATGGCTGGTGGAAAAGCAAGGGACGGTTTTCCATACGGCAAAAGGGCTTCCGTACACCTATGAAATCAAAGGGAATGAGGTGTTCTTTTCCCGAAAAGAGAAGTCTGTCACCCGAGCAACAATTAATAAGGCCTACCACAAAATGCGGGAAGAAACCATAACAGGCTCTAAACAATTAGGCGTTTTCGGCGCAAGCTATATTTATCCGCTCTTCAAAGATATGGGTCTGTAAGACAGGGTTCAGTTCTTAATGGCGGTAAGTTGATGACCGCGAAAACTTTCGCTTTGATAACATTGTTCCACAGAGGCCAAGGCTTCCCCTTTGAGGAAGCTGTCGAGCGAAGCGAGACGGAAGAGGTCATGGAATGCACTGTTAAAATAGAAAATCTTCCTAACATAGAAAGCGTTCCGTCTTAGGAGGCCAACCTCATCCGCTGCCTACGGGCGGCACCTTCCCCAGCGGGGAAGGCAAGGTCTGTTAACTTAATGCCATTGGGGACGTTTCTGCTCTTTTTTGACAAAACAGACGGGATTTTGCATTGACAATTTTATGGATGGTCTCTATAATAATCGCAGGGGGAGAATTTCATGAAGCAGCGAAAGGTAAGCACGGTGCTGCGGCTGGTACTTCTTGCTATTGCGGTGGCAGTATTTGTACTGGGTTGCCGGTATCTTTATTTGAACGGAAGTCCGCTGGTCTGTCCATTTTATGTGCTGACCGGGCTGTATTGCCCCGGTTGCGGCTCCGGGCGGGCGGCTACAGCGCTTGTGCGCGGACAGTTTGCCGAGGCCTTTCGGTATCATCCGCTGCTGTTTCTCCTGGGTTTTCCCTTCGGTCTTGTGGCGATATGGGAGCTTCTAGCCTATATGCTGCCGTTCCGTATGCGTCATGTGTGTATCCCGCAGTGGTTGGCATGGACGCTGTTGGCAGTGATTGTGTTGTTCTGGATTCTCCGCAATATCCCGGCATTCTCATTTTTAGCGCCTTATAATTTTTAGGAGGTCAAATTATGCTTTGTAAGAAATGCGGCCAAGAGATTGAGGAGGGCAAGCAGTTCTGCCCCAGCTGCGGCATTCCCGTAGAAGCCAACGCACAGACACCCGAGCGTTATCAGAACGGCGGCCTGATTGCATGGTCCATCCTGTCTCTTTTGCTTTGCCTGATTGGCGGCATCATTGCCCTGATTCAGGCCTGCGGCATCAACAACTGCACTACCGCAGAAGCGCAGAAGAAAAAGATTTCTTCCGCCAAGACTTGGTGCATCATCAGCACCGTCTGGGGCGCACTGATCCTCGTTTGCTACATCATTGCTACGCCCTACATTGAGACAGCCCTTTCTTCCCTTATGTAATCCCCACGCAAGACAGAGGGGCTGTTCTCAATGGCGGTAGGTTAAGGAGAACCGCCCCCTGATCACACTAGTGCAAATTTTTTTCTTTTTTTGAAAATAGCTATTGATTTTTTGAAAAAATGAAGGTATAATGTCTTCCTGTGTGATGCAAAAATACTTGTTTTAACATAAACGCTACCGGAGGAGGTGTAATCCGTGCCCAACATTAAATCTGCGAAGAAGAGAGTTCAGATTTCCAAGGTCGAGAACGAGCGCAATAAGGCTGCAAAGTCTGCCCTCAAGACGACTGTAAAGAAGTTTGATGCCGCCATCGAAGCTGGCAACAAGGAGCAGGCCGATAGCGCTTATAAGGCAGCTGTTAAGACCGTTGACCAGGCTGTTAAGAAGGGGATTCTTCATAAGAACAACGCTGCCCACAAGAAGAGCAGCATGACCCTCAAGATCAACAAGATGGCTTGATTTGTTATGAAAAATTTCTCCTTCCCGTTTTCGGGAAGGAGTTTTTCATTTTGGGCATTTCTATTTATTCTGCGTGAGGCGAGGGATTTTTCTGTCAGATTCAATAAAAATCGCAGGGAATACTTAACGTATTTTCAAGATTTTTATTGAATCTGACGGGAATAAGACCCGCAGATTCGCCCGCGCAGAATCATTAGAGATGCCCTTTTATAAGTTCTTTTACCACATGGCCTGCCAGCATCAGCCCCGCGCAGGAGGGTACCCACGATACAGAACCGGGAACGGCTCTGCGCCCCGGAGGGGGTGCTTCAGGCTGTGTGGGTGTCATGGGCGGCTCCTCACTATACAGAACGGTGTGATGGATAATGCCGCGTTCGCGCAGCTCCTTGCGCACTACACGCGCCAGAGGACAGCCCATGGTTTTGGAGATATCCGTAATCACAAATTTCGTGGGATCGAGCTTGTTGCCGGTGCCCATGGCACTGATGATGGGAATGCCCCGTTCCAGAGCAGTGCAGATGAGGCTCAGCTTACAGGAGACCGTATCAATGGCATCAATGATATAATCCAAAGGCTCTGTAAAAAATGTTTCCTTATCCTGCTCGGTGTACATCTGCGCAATGACCCGCACCCGGCATTGGGGGAAAATATCGGCAATGCGCCGCGCCATGACCGAAGCCTTATTCTGCCCGAGCGTCGAATGCAGCGCACAGAGCTGGCGGTTGATATTGCTCAGGCCTACGGTGTCATGGTCAATGAGGGTGAGACTGCCGATACCGGCTCTGGCCAGTGCCTCTGCGCTGTAGCTGCCCACACCGCCAATGCCGAATATCGCCACATGGCAGCCGGCAAGGCGCTCCATTGCCGCTGCACCCAGCAGCATCTCTTCCCGAATCAGTTCTTCCATGGTGTCGTTCTCCTTAAAAATTGCCAAAAAACTATGGTATATACTTCCGAAATAGAGTAGCGGGGGAAGAGTGAAGGGGGCAAAAAGCCCCCTTCGCGTTCAACCAAACCAGTTTCCAGAACTTTAAAAAGTCCTAAAAACTGGCCTCAGCGTGTCAAAAAGACTTTTTTGACACGCTGAGAAGGGGGCAAAAAGCCCAATGGCAGTAAGTTAACAGCTCCTGCCTTCCCCTCTGGGGAAGGTGCCGCCCGCAGGCGGCGGATGAGGTTTGCTTCCT
>JAZRZL010000056.1:0-31575 GCA_045601345.1 Faecousia sp.
TGAACATTGCTGAAATGGATTTTGTCAGCTGATATGATCGGCGTATTCTCAATTGACCTTGAAGGAATTTAAGAACTTGTCAAGAGGGTCGTTTTCATCGATTTCGAAGTGGTTTTCCTCCACAGCCTGTGGAATTTCTTCCTTCTTTTCCGCCTTCTTATCCATGTCCAGCGGTTTCATTGTAGGGAACAAAATAACCTCTCGGATGGAATCGGAATTTGTTAGGAGCATGACGCAGCGGTCGATGCCGATACCGAGGCCGCCGGTGGGGGGCATACCGTATTCCAGAGCGGTGACAAAGTCTTCATCCATCATGCCGGCTTCCTCATCACCGCGGGCGCGAAGCTCCATCTGCTTCTGGAAGCGCTGCTTCTGGTCGATGGGGTCGTTCAGCTCGGAGAAGGCGTTGCCCATTTCGCTGTGGCAGATGAACAGCTCGAAGCGCTCGGTGAGACGGGGATCGGCGGGAGAGCGCTTGGCAAGGGGAGAGACATCCACGGGATGCATGGTGATGAAGGTGGGCTGAATTAGCTGCTCCTCCACCTTCTGGTCGAAGCACTCATAGAGGAAGTTGCCCCAAGTGTGATCCTTTTCCGGCCCAAGCTCTACGCCAACGGAGGCAGCGAGCTTTTCGGCATCCTCATCGGAGGTGATGGCCATGAAGTCCACGCCCAGATATTCCTTGACAGCCTCTGCCATGGTCATACGCGGCCAGCCGGGGGTCAGGTCAACATCAAAGCCCTGCCACTTGAGCTGATAGGTGCCCAACAGCTCCTTGGCAGCAGAGGACAGCAGCTCTTCAAACAGATCCATCATACCCACATAGTCGGTGTAGGCCTGATACAGCTCTACGGTGGTAAATTCGGGGTTGTGCTTAGGATCCATGCCTTCATTGCGGAAGATACGGCCAATTTCATATACGCGCTCCAAACCGCCGACAATCAGGCGCTTGAGGTGAAGCTCGGTTGCGATGCGCATATACATATCAATATCGAGCGTATTGTGATGGGTAATGAAGGGGCGGGCGTTGGCACCGCCGGAAATGGTATTGAGCACAGGGGTCTCGACTTCCATGAAGCCATGGGAGTCGAGATATTTTCTCACGAAGCTGACGAACTTGGAGCGAATCTCAAAGGTACGGCGCACTTCAGGGTTGACAATCAAATCCACATAGCGCTGACGGTAACGGGTTTCCAGATCGGTCAGGCCGTGGTATTTTTCAGGCAGCGGGAGAAGACTCTTGGAAAGCAGGGTGGCCTCATGGACACGGACGGAAATTTCGCCGCGCTGGGTGCGGAATACATCGCCGCTGACACCAACAATATCACCGATGTCATTTTTACGGAAAGCCAGAAATGCATTTTCCTCCATCTCATCAATCTTGACGTAGAGCTGGATACGACCCTGCAAATCCTGAAGGTCACAGAAGACGACCTTGCCCATACCGCGCTTGCTCATTAGGCGGCCAGCCAGACGGACGGTGCTGCCTTCCATGGCATCAAAGTTCTCAATGATCCGCACGGTCGTGGCAGTCGTATCGAATTTGGTCTGCACAAAGGGGTCACAGCCCTGTGCTTGCAGCTCGGAGAGCTTTTGTCTGCGAACCTTGACCTGATCGGTCAGGGAAAGCTCCTCCTGGGGTACAAACTTTGCCAATGTTCTTTCCTCCTAAGTTACTTATCTACGGAAACGACCTCAAATTTCAGCAGGCCGGTGGGAGCGTTGACTTCTACGATGTCACCAACTTTTTTGCCGACAATGGCGCGACCAAAGGGAGAATCATCGGATATTTTCCCATTCATGGGGTCGGCTTCCTGAGAGCCAACAATCTGATAGGTTTCCTCTTCGTCAAATTCCAGATCGCGGACGATCACCTTGCAGCCCAAGCCGATGTAGCCTTCAAGAGTAGCATCGTCTTCGGTTTCGTCAATGATAACGGCGTGATTTAAAATGTTCTCAACCTCAGCAATGCGGCCATAGAGCTTTGCCTGCTCATTTTTGGCTTCGTCATATTCGCTATTTTCCGAAAGGTCACCAAAGGAGCGTGCCTCCTTGATCATTTCGGTGACTTCTTTTTCACGGACGGTTTTGAGGTAGTTGAGTTCTTCCTTCAGTTCGTCAAGGCGCTTACTGCTGAGCTTGTATTCCTTTGCCATAACAGGATCATCCCTTCTGTTTGAATCGTTCATTGATGTTGTGATTATAGATGCTTTGACCGGTGATGTCAAGGGTTTTGCCACTACGGGATGCATTATTTGCCGAGTAGCTCCAGTGCCTTCTGTAGCTGCTCATCGTCCTCGGGAGCAAGCTGATGTGTGGCCAGAGGAATAATGTCCTCTTCGGGCAGTTCTTCGATGGCATCCGGGGTCAGGCCGCCGGCATCGGCAAGGCTGACCCCGTTGGGGGTAAAGTATTTTCCAATGGAGATATTCAAAGCGGAGCCGTCGGACAGCAGCAGGGCAGACTGGAAGTAGCCCTTGCCGCAGGTCTTGGTGCCAACGGTGACGGCAGCGCCGTATTCGCTAAGGGCAGCGGCAAAAAATTCCGCCGCGGAATAGGAATCCTGATTCATGAGCACCGCCATGGGCAGATCAACACAGGCGGCATCCGAGTTGTCAACCTCTTTATGCCCTGCGAAATCTTCGGCGCGAAAAAGTACGCCCTCGGGGAGAAGATAGTCTAGAAGTTTAACTAACTCCGTTTTTAGACCGCCGGGATTGTTTCGCACATCAAAAATTAAGGCATTTGCTCCCTGTGCCTTGAGCGCTTCAATGGCGGCAATGGTCTTATCCGCACAGGTCTGGTCGAAATTTTCAATATTAATATACCCAATGTCACCCAAAAGCATTGTGCGGACAACCTGACTTTCCATGCTTCTGCGTTCCATCGTCAGGGAAAGCTCCTGATCGCCTCGGCGCACGGTAATCGTGACATTGCTGCCCTCCTCACCGCGCACCAGATTGCGAAGCTCCGCAAGGGATATTTGTGTGCAGTCTGTGCCGTCCACGGCAATGATCTCGTCCCCCGAAAGCATTCCGGCCTCCATGGCGCTGCCGTTTCCCTCGACCTCAGTGACGGTAAATTTGCCGTTCTCGTCCTGAAGCACAGAAATGCCGACACCGACATAGGCGTTTTGCATTTGCTCAAGGTAGGTGGCATATTCCTCTGCGGGGATATAGTAGCTCCAGCGATCCTGTGTGGCATAAACCATGGCTTCTCCGATGGCATCGCCCATGAGGCTCTCATCCAATTCTCCGATATAGTAGCGGTCAAGTACGGTGTAGATTTCCTTTGCTTTGCGTATGACGGGAATATCCGGCGAAATGGCAGAGAACATGATGCAGAGCGTCAGCGCGCTGCCTGCCAGAAAGGAAAAAATCAGCAAAATAATGGCAGTAGATTTTCTCAAGGGGATTCCTCCAAAGAATGTGTCCCGCAGCCGGAGTGTGCGACTGCGGGAGAGAATATAGTTTAACCAATGTAGCTCATGGGGTTTACCGTGCTGCCATTGTAGTAGACGGTGTAGTGCAGATGGGTGCCGGTGGACCAGCCGGTGGAACCGGCATAGCCAATGGTCTGGCCAGCGCTGACACTCTGGCCGCTGCTGACACCCAAGGTACTCATATGTCCGTAAAGGGTGGAGTAGCCATCTCCATGGTTGATGACGACATAGTAGCCATAGACATCGGAATAGGTGGCTGTGGTTACAGTACCAGATTTGGCGGCGTAAATGCTCTGGCCGTAGCTGGCGGCAAGGTCAACACCGGAATGGAAATTATAATAGCCTTGCGTGGGATGCCAGCGATAGCCATAAGCGGAGGTTACGTAGATGGAGGACAGCGGATTGCACCAGCCGGCGGCTCCACCGCCGCCTCCGCCGCCACTGCTGTTGCTAGCCGCATGGGCAGCAGCACGGGCTGCAGCCTCTTCGGCTGCCACGGCATCATCGTATTCCTGCTCACGCTTGGCAATTTCGGCAACCAGTTCATCCTCAAGCTCGGCATAATGGGCTTCAGCTTTATCTTTTTCTGCCTTGTCAGCTAAAAGCTTCTGAATAAGGGCATCGGATTCGGCGCGCTGGTCGGTGAGGGTTTTCTCGGTTTCCTCCAGCTCTGCCTGTGTAGAGACCAAAACGGCCTTTTCGTCCTCCAGCTCCACGCGGGCAGCAGAGATTTCTTCGGCAATGCGCTCCAGCTTTTTCATCATGAGCTGATCGGAGGCGGCAATTTCGGAGATCATGTTGATGTTGTCAAGAAGATCGGCAAAGCTGCTGGACT
Organism: Faecousia sp.; assembly: GCA_045601345.1. Taxonomy (GTDB): domain Bacteria; phylum Bacillota; class Clostridia; order Oscillospirales; family Oscillospiraceae; genus SVMC01. The sequence goes on from JAZRZL010000056.1 coordinate 4,278, forward strand.
TAAACAGAATCGCCCAGTAGGACAGAGTGCCATTTTCCTCCATGGAGCGGACACGGAGCTTATATTGGTCGTAAAGCGCATCCTGCTGCTCCAGCGCATCGTCCAGCTCGGACTGCTTTGCGGAGATGAGGTTGTTATATTCCTGAATCTGGGCAGTCTGGTTGGCAATTTCCTCCTGTGTCAACTCAATTTGCTGATCCAATGCCAGCTTCTGATCTACGACACCTAAGGTTTCTTTTTTATTCGCTTCAATTTCGGCCTCCAGAGCCTTACGCTTTTCGGAGATCGCATCGGCCTGAGATTCCAAATCGTTAATTTGTTGACGGATCTGGCTGGAGCTGGCGGCACTTACCGTCATGGCAAGGGAGGCCACCAGAGAGACCAGCATGGCACCAATGAGCAATACGGCAATGGCACCGACAATCCAGCGTCTGTACTTATACATACTATGTTCCTCTTATCCTTATACGTCCAGGAATTTGCGGATAGACATCAGGCTGCCGAACACACCAACGAACAGACCTGCCACAGCAAAGGCCGGTGCCATGATCCACAGCACATCCCGGAAGGGGACGAAGTGGAACAGCTGTAAGGAGTCAACAGAAGCGATGTTGTGTACCAGCAGGTCATAAAGCAGCCATTGCAGACCAAAGGCGATACCGGCACCTAAAAGGCCGATGACAAAGCCCTCGACAAAGAAGGGCAGGCGGATAAAGCCATCGGTTGCGCCGACCATTTTCATGATAGCGATTTCATCCTTGCGGTCAAGCATAGCCAGCTTGATGGTGTTGGAGATGATGAAGAGGGTAACCACCAGCAGAACACCGATGATGGCCATGGAGGCAATTTGCAGTGCCCGCTCAATGGTACGGAAGCCCTCCTCCAGCTCATAGGGGGCGTTAATCTCAGCTACGCCCTCAATGTCGCGGATGGAAGAGACGGTTTGTACCATCTGGCTGTTATCAATCAGGGCGACAACAAAGCGGTGGCGCAGGGTGGTGGCATCAATGCCAATAAAAACATTGTCATCGCCCTGCTTTTCAATAAAATTGTCCAGAGCCTCTTCTCTGGAAACAAAGGTGGACGTATTAACATTTTCAATCAGATTAATTTTGGAGCCGACGCTCTTAGCCTCGGCCTCGGTGAGGCTTTCGTCCACATAGACGAGAATCTCATTTTCCTGCTCCAGATCCTTGACCATGACATTGAGGTTATAGAGAATCAGAGAGAAGCTGCCCATAATAATGAGGCAGGCCACGGTGACACAGATGGCAGCGAAGGACATAAAGCCGTGGCGGAAAATACTGAGGATGCCCTCACGAAGGAGATAGCCAATTCGTTTATTCTTCTTCATTGATATAGTACCCATCCATTCCGTCACTGACAACCCGGCCTTCATTGATGGCAATCACGCGGCGGTGGAAGTTGTTTACCATTTCGGCCTCATGGGTTACGATCATGACTGTGGTGCCCAAAGCGTTGATCTGTTCAAGAAGGAGCATAATCTCCAAGGAACGTGCGGGATCCAGATTGCCGGTAGGCTCATCGGCAACGATCATTGAGGGATTGTTGACCAGCGCACGGGCAATGGCAACACGCTGCTGCTCTCCGCCGGATAGCTCATCAGGCAAGCGCTTGCTCTTTTTGTCAAGGCCGACCAGCTGGAGCACATAGGGTACACGGCTGCGGATCTCGCGTTCAGGAGCACCGACCACGCGCATGGCAAAGGCAACATTTTCGTAAACGGTTTTCTTGCGGATCAGGCGGAAATCCTGAAAGATGACTCCTACAGTGCGACGCATATAGGGAATCTGCTTCTTTTTAATGGTGTCCAAACTGTAATCGTTCACATGGACTTCACCCTTGGTGGGGTGCAGCTCCGCTGTGAGCAGCTTAACGATGGTGGACTTTCCGGAACCGGAGGGGCCGACAAGGAACACGAATTCGCCGTCTTCGATTTTCAGGCTGACGTTTGAGAGCGCCTTTGTTCCGATTTCATAGATCATCGTAACTTTGTTAAATTCAATCATAGGAGGCTCCTGTGAGGATTACAGCATCCGATTTTCCCGGGAATTGAGATATTTTTTGACCATCAGTGCCACCTTAAAGATGATGGCGTGGTCAAACTCCCGCAGATCAAGGCCGGTGAGCTTCTTGATCTTTTCCAGACGGTAGACCAGCGTGTTCCTATGTACGAACAGCTTTCTGGACGTCTCGGATACGTTAAGGTTGTTTTCAAAGAACTTGTTGATGGTGAACAGAGTTTCCTGGTCAAGGGTGTCAATGGAGTTCTTCTTGAAGACCTCGGACAGGAAAATTTCACAAAGGGTGGTGGGGAGCTGATAAATCAGGCGGCCAATGCCGAGATTTTCGTAGTTAATGATGTTTTTCTCGGTATCGAAAACCTTGCCGACCTCAATGGCAACCTGTGCCTCCTTATAGGAGTCGGCCAGCTCACGCAGATGGCTTGTTATCGTGCCAATGCCAATGGTGGTCTTGGTGAACAGCTCTGTACGCATGGTATCCTCAATGCTCTGGGCAATATGGATAAGTTCTGCGCTGTCACATTCCGAGGACACCTGCTTGACTACGGCGATATCGCTCTCATTAATAGAGAGGACAAAATCCTGCTGACGGTCGGGGAACATCGTCTGAATGATGTCCACGGCAGCCATATCAGCACGGCCTACCTGACGAACCAGAAAGACAGCACGCTGGACTTCACTGGGGAAGTGCAGCTCCTTGGCGCGGATATAGATGTCACCGGGCAGAATGTTATCCATGATAATATTCTTGACAAAGGTACCCTTATCGTGCTTTTCTTCATAGTAGGTGCGGGCGGAATTCAGGGCAACAGCGGCCATAGCGCTCAGGGTATACGCCTGTGCATCCTCACCGTCTACAAATACAGCAAATTCAAAGTGGGAATTATCGCCGCTAAGTGGACGAAGGGTCATGCCGTTGCAGTGTGCGGTAAGCTCATCGGCTCCGTTGAGACGAATGATACAGTCGGTCCATTTCTCACCGGTAATACTCGGATCGGTGCAGGAAATCACGCTGCCATCACTGTCAATGATGCCAATTTTACGGTCGGTAGCTTCTTTCATTTGAAGAATCACATTCTGGAACATCCGGCTGGACATGGGCATTTCCTCCTCATCACATGACCTTATTGCATTTTTAACAAAAGTCTGCCTATACTATACAACCTTTTTTCTTTTTTTTCAAGCCCCTATTTGACATTTTATTTGAAACAGCATAGTATTTTTTGTAGAAAATTGACATAGAATCGTCATAATGAATGAAAAGTGACTGGAAAAAGAAAGCAAATTGCAAAATTATTCCTCAATTTTTTTTTCGTTATTTTGACGGTCAAAAATTCCGTCAATTTCTTCCCGGGTCAAAAGGCGAACTTCTCCACGAGGAAGCTCTCCTAACGTTAGGTTTCCCTCCCGAATTCTTCGCAGATAGGTCACGTACATTCCTCTGGCAGACATCATCCGGCGCACCTGATGGTACTTGCCCTCCTGCACGGTGATGAGGCTCTTGCCGAGGTCAATGCTTTCGAGCTTCGCGCTCAGGCACACCGTGCCGTCCCGTAGGTGTAGGCCTTCGGCAAACTGGGCAATATCATCGGCAGTGACGATGCCCTCATGCTCGGCATAGTAGACCTTTTCAACCTGATGGCGGGGGGAGACGATGCGGTGCAGGAGGTCACCATCGTTGGTGAACAGGAGAAGACCTTCGGTTTCCTTATCCAGCCGACCAATGGGCTTGAGCTGCATCTTGCGGTAGCATTCCGGCAGCAGCTCCATCACGGTGGCCTTTCTGGGATCTTCGGTTGCGGTGATATAGCCTGCGGGCTTGTTCATCATGATGACGATTTGTTTTCCGGCGTTGATTGGCTCACCGTCAAGGGTTACAGAGGCGGTGATTTCATCGAATTTATAGGCATAGTCAGTGATACAAGCCCCATCCACCCGCACATGGCCGGAACGGATGATATCCCGAAGCTGACGGCGACTGGCAACACCGGCCTCGGATAAGAATTTGTCCAGTCTAATCATGGAAACCTCCCCTTGTCACGCACTGTTCTATTTTCCTCCGGAGATACATAGGCTGAAGTACCTGAGAAACATCCATTGGGGGTTACATTTATGGTGGTAATGACGGCAAAATTTTCAAAAAAGAAGCTTTTGGCATCCCTTTTTGCACTGGTTATTCTGGTTATGCTTATTGCCTGCTGCCTAAAGGGAAAGGGCACGGAGCCGCAGACAGACCATGAGGCGGCACGACAGGAATTTCTTTCCTCCTTCGGCTATGAAGTCAAGGACAAGCCAATGGAGCAGCAGAGCTTGCGTATTCCCAATACACCCTCCGAGGTTTTTGAGCGCTACAATGCCCTGCAAAAATCGCAGGGCTATGACCTGAGTGCGCTGGCAGGGCAGGAGGTCACGCGATATGTTTACGAGCTGGAGAATTATGATGATTCCGGGGAAATCTGGTATGCAACTGTGCTGGAGCATGAGGGGGAAGTGGTAGGCGGAGATATCTCCCAGCAGGGAGGAAAAATGCATGGCTTCCAACGTCCGGCAGCATAATCCTATTATAACGTGATTTTTGGCAAAAGAAAAGGGTTGACACCGAAAAAAACCGAAGCTATACTATTGCTAATTTCATAGGGTCTTCAGGGCAGGGTGCGATTCCCGGCCGGCGGTAAAGTCCGCGAGCGATAGCTGAACCGGTGTGATTCCGGTACCGACAGTATAGTCTGGATGGAAGAAGACATATTTTCTTTGTGCGCCTGAATACCCTCAGGCGTATATTTTTTTGAGGTGAATACGATGCAGGTGCTTTTTCAGACCCTTCTTGATCATTTAAGCTTTGTTTTGACGGTGGTGGCCATTATGGTCGGTCTGGTGCTGTTGGCGAAGCTGGCAGAGAAAACCCTTTGCCGGAATGCACAGTTTCCTAAGGGAGCGCGGCGGATCGCAGTTTGTGCGGTATGCACGGCCATTTCCGGGCTTTTGATGCTGCTGGAGATCCCGGTGTTTTTTGCCCCCGATTTTTATAAGGTGGATTTGAGTGAGCTTCCCGTGCTGTTCTGCGCATTTTCTCTCGGTCCTGTAGCAGGTGTTATATGTGAAGCGCTGAAGGTAATCGTGAAATTGCTGCTCAAGGGCACCATAACTGCCTTTGTTGGCGATTTTGCAAATTTTGCTGTTGGCTCCACACTGGTGCTGCCTGCTGCGATTGTATATCACCGGCATAAGACCAAAGGGGGCGCTGTAGCTGCACTGGTAACGGGGACGCTTTGCATGACAGCCTTCGGCAGTGTGTTCAATGCCTTTTATCTGCTCCCTAAATTCTCACAGATGTTTGGTCTGCCGCTTGATGCCATTGTGGAGATGGGCAGCGCGGTGAATCCGGCAGTACACAGCGTCCAAACGCTGGTGCTGTTCGCGGTCGTACCGATGAACCTTCTCAAGGGTGTGGTGGTATCCTGTCTTACCTTTGCCCTTTATAAGCGCGTGAAGCGGGTTCTGCTGGGCGTAAGTGAGTACAGGTAATTTTTTGTCAAAATCCCAACGTATTGGCTTTATGTAAACCAATTGCGGCGAGAGTTATCAACACCCAGACGTTTCTTTCCACACGGGCACAGAAAAATTGCCCAATATACTGCATTTATTTCGATGGGGTTGTGGAAAAGTATGTGGATAATGTGAATAACCATTTTGTATAGGATAATTTCCTTCTCTGATTATGGAAACTCCCCAGAATCGAAATGAATATAGAATTTCTTTCATTTCAGGGATTGACGAAATGAAGGAAATGTGATAGACTATACCACGCTGAAAAATAATTGCTGATGTGGCTCAGTCGGTAGAGCAGCTGATTCGTAATCAGCAGGTCGCCGGTTCAAGTCCGGCCATCAGCTCCACGTCGTCGCGGACTTTGTATCGTTCGCGGCGGCGTTTCTTTTTTAGATAGGACAGGGGATTAAACTTACATATTACGTGACTTGCAAAAGTTAAGATATAAAGAGAGGGGAAGCCCATTCATCCGAGTGAGCTTCCCCAGTGTTATTTAGTTACTTTGCTTTATGATAGCGCATAATGATGGATGCAGTCTGTGCGCGGGTTGCATTGGCCTTGGGGTTGAGCTTAATGATGCTGTTGGAATTCACACCATTGATCAATTTCTCGGAGGTTGCCCAAACCAGAGCATCCTTTGCAAAGTTACTGACATCCTTGCTGTCCGGGAATGCGTCCAGATCATCGGATACTTCGGGATTGCCTGCATACCGATAGAGGATGGTAGCAATTTGCTCTCGGGTAATCATTGCATCAGGCTTGAAAATGCCTTCCGGATAGCCGGTAATGATACCTATTTCAGAAGCCCAAATCACTGCATCGTAATAATAGGCACTTTCTTTGACATCGCTAAACTTCGACTCAAATTTTACCGAAGGAGAATCCGCCATGCGGTAGAGAATGGTAACGAGTTGTGCACGGGTTAAATTGCCATTCGGGTTAAATTTTGTGTCGGAGGTGCCGTTCATCAGGTTGTTGGCGATGCAGTAATCAATGCCCTCATGTGCCCAATTTGACGGAGCGGGGATATCAGTGAAGCTATGGCTGGCGCACGTCTCATCGCCACGGCAGATCGGATTGTTGGCCGAAGTGCCGGTGATGATACCGCTCTTTGTCTGAACATTAAGGCGCTTCATATCGTAGTTCAGAATATTGCCGGGAGTGCAGGATACGCTGATTTCTGCGCCCTGCTCGCCGCAGTCCTCCAGAATTTTGAAGGTCAGACGGGCAATGACACCGGTTTGTGTCAGGTTTTCGGTGAGGGTTGAGCCTTCCCAGTTGAGCGCATACGGGACTGCGGAAATATCATCCGTCTGCATGAAGCAGTTCACATTGAGTAGATCCGTTTTTTCTGCCTTTACAAGCGACAGAAGATTGGTGTCATAGTCCAGATTCAGGAAGAGGGCAATCAGACCGGGATTATTCTCCAGCTTCACGTCCAGACTTACCTCTTCGCCGACGGCTCCATGTGCGGAGCTGATGCTGATCAAGGCACTCTCATCGGCGTTGGCCAGCTTCGGAGCGGATTTAACGCTCGGTATCGCCTTTGCCCGTTGCAGAGAAACGCCAACCCAGTGGGCAAGGTAACGCTGCAACACAACGGCATCTTCCGCGGTGATTCCTGCGATACCGTCCACATCGGCGGCAAGGGCGTTAAATTCAATGCCCTGCCAGAGTGCGAGATAACGGCGCAGAAGCATCAGGTCGCGTGCGTTGACTTCTCCGTTGTCATCCAGGTCACCGGGCATATAATCGACCACCTTGATGCTGCCATTGGTTACATCAAATGCAACGTCATTCAGATCGGTATCCAGCACGTTGCCGCTTCGCAGGTTCACTGTGATGGGGAAGGTTTCGAGCGGGCAATCCTGCTTGATTCGGAAGGTCAGAAGTGCGATGACTCCATTCATAGTGATATTCTGTCTCAGCTTGGAGTCCTCCCAGTTCATAGCGAAGGGAATCGTAGACAGATCGTTACTCTTTTCAAAGGTGCTTAATGGGAGAAGGCCGGTGTTTTCTGCCTTGACTAGCTGCAGGTAGGTAGGATCATAAGATACATCAAGGAATACGGTAATAATGCCGGGATTCTCCGAAATCCGTATGGGAACAGTAACCTCCATTCCCGCATTGCCGCTGACGCTGCCAACGGTGAGCTGACCGCTGGAGGCGAGCTTTCCGCAGACGGTGCAGCGGCCATCCACATAGTTGTGACCGGTTGCGGGAATTTCGGTTTGTGCGATTCGATAGTCGCAGCGTGTGCAGTATCCGCCCTCGGTCCAGCCGGACTCGGTGCAGGTAGGTGCTACGGCAGCTTCCTTCACAATATCGTGGCCGAGTGCGGGTACATAGTCCGCAATATAGGTGTCGCTGCAGTCGGGGACATCGCAGATATAGGTCGTATATCCTTGCTCTGTGCAGGTGGGTGCAGTCAACACGGATTGATAGGAATGGGTGTGAGAGGATGCGCCTACCGTACCGCTTTGGGTCTGGAAATCAATATCATCGGCAGCGTAGTTAAGGATGTTGCCGGGGACATAAGATACGGATACCAGTGCTTCATTTCCGTCCAGATTCTGCAATACTTTAAAGGTCAATTTAGCGATGATGCCGTTTTCTGTAATATCGGCCTTGAGGGCAGCACCGTCCCAGCTGAAGCGGTAGGGAACAGCGGAGAAGTCATCCGCGCCCATATAATCCTTTAGGAGGTTGGTGCTTTCGATATCAAGAAGCTCCAGCTTTTCGCTGTCATAGTTAAGCTCAAGATAAGCAGAGATGATGCCGGGGTTATTTTGGATGGAAAGATCCAGCGTGATCTCATCGCCGGGGTTTCCGATGCCGCTGCCCATTATAAAGGTGGGAGCGTTTTCATCTGGGGCAGCTTTCGTCCGGCTCGGGGCAGATTTGCGCGGAACAGTTTTCGGCTCTTGCACAGCGGGCAGAAGGATCACATTGGGATTTCCAAGCACGGTTCTGCGGACATAGAGGATATCTCTGGCCGAAATACCGGGCACGCCATCCACATCACCGGCAAGAAGATTGATTTCCTGCCCCTCAGCCATACGCTGGTTAATATAGTAGCGGCGGAGGAAGAGAACGTCTTTTGCGTTGATGAGCAGGTTTCCGTCCACATCACCGGGCATATAGGAAATGACTTCGATTTCGCCCGCATTTACGCCGAAGGAAACCGGCTGCGATTCATGGTTGAGCACATCAAGGGAGTTAAATTGCAGAGAAAGGGGGAGTTTACCGGGTTCGCAGTCCTCTTTGATGCGGAAGGTGAATACGGCCAGCTCGCCGTCGGATGTAATATTATCTTTCAGTTGTGCGCCATCCCAGCTAAAGCGGAAGGGGGAGACGTTCAGATCATCAGCAATCATGAAATCAACCAGCAGGGCTTTATCCTCAACCTCTAACAGTTCTAACTTTTCGGTATCATAGGAAAGGTTGAGATAGGCGGAAATGATACCGGGGTTATTCTTGATGGAAACGGGAACAGAGACGGTGCTGCCGATGATGCCGCTGACCTTGCCGATCACGAACTGCGGGGCATCGTCTTCGGGCGGCGTATCCGGGGAATGGTAATTGGGATCAATTTCGTTGCAGCGGGTGCATTTGCCATCGACATAATTGTGTCCCAGCGCAGGAATTTCCTTCTGCTTCACACGGTAGTCGCAGCCGCTTCTTGTGCAGTGACTGCCCTCTGTCAGGCCGCTTTCAATGCAGGTGGCAGGAATTGCCGCATCCGTGACCAGATAGTGGCCAAGGGGGCTGGTATAGTCGGCCTGATAGGTGTCGCCGCAAGTGGAACAGGTGTAGGTGGTGTAGCCCTTCGCGGTACAGGTCGGCGCGGTTACAACGGCTGTGTAGTCGTGCTCATGCGACGCACTGTCCCCACAGCGGGTGCAGGTGCCATCCACATAATTGTGCCCAAGCTTTTCCACGGTCTTCTTCGTGCGGCTCAGCTCTTCACCGCAGTCGGAGCAGTAGACGACTTCATCATAGCTGCCACCCTTGGTGCAGGTCGCCGCCACGACATTTTCCTGCACAGGATCGGAGGCCGTGTGCGTATGCGCTGACTGAACGACATAGGGATAGTCAGAATCGCCGGAGGCAGTGCATTGGAGACCCTCTGTGACCCAGTCACTGACATCCTGCGAGAAACGACCGCCGGAGATGGCAATGCTTCCTCCATCAAGACGGATTTCTCCGCTGATGTTGCCGTTTGACATGGTGAAGGTGTTCCCTTTCTGATAAACGCCGCTGCCGCCACCGCCTGTTGAACGTCCACCGCTGATTGTGCCACCCTGCATGGTGAAGGCTTGGGTGTTATATATACCGGCACCTGCATCCGCACGGCAAGCAGAGATGATGCCGCCTGACATGGTGAGGGTACTTTCATAAGTACCACCATTGTATATGCCGCCGCCATAGGCTAAAGCACGACAATCGGTAATGGCGCCATTCTTGATGATAGTCTTTGCTATAGAACTAGAGTTAGAGTTAGAACAACTATACACACCGCCGCCGTAGTTTGCCTGACAACTAAAAATTGTGCCGTCCTCCATGGTAAAGGTACCGCATGAATTATATATACCGCCACCATTACTGGATGCGCGGCAACCTTTAATTTGTCCAGCGGTCATGTTATAATTGCCACGATTGTTGTATACACCGCTGCCATTGCTTGCCTGACAATTGGAAATTGTGCCGTCCTCCATGGTAAAGGTACCGGATGAATTATATATACCGCCACCAGCACTTATTGCGCGGCATTCTATAATCTGACCGGCGGTCATGTTGTAATTGCCCTGAGTGTTGTATACACCCCCACCATCATTTTGTGCGTGGCAGTCGATAATTGTGCCGCCATCCATCAGAAACAGTTTTCTATCGTTATAAACACCGCCCCCGTAGCCATTTGCACTGCAGGTGGAGATGGTACCTCCTACCATATCAAATTCTCCAGTTCCTGTCACAAAGACACCACCGCCATTGGATGCGCTGCATTCTGTAATCGTACCGCCTTCCAATGTGAAGAGGCTAACATCATTGTTGTAGATGCCCCCACCATTAGATGCGTGGCAAGACGAGATTGTTCCGCGCTTCATGGTGAAGATGTCAGTATTATATACACCGCCACCGTTACTATTTGATGCATTACAATTTGTAATGTTGCCTCCATCCAGTGTCAGTTCGCCAAGGTTATATATGCCGCCGCCGCCGCCGTTACGGGAGGTAGTGCAGTTTGCAATTGTGCCGCCTGTAAAACTAATAATAGAAGCATAGTGATTGTATATGCCGCCGCCGCCGTGGGTTGCACTACAGTCCTCAATTACGCCGCCATCCAGTGTCAGTTCAGCATAGCTATAGTTATATATGCCGCTACCGCTGGTTGCTCTGCAACGTGATATTGTGCCGCCGGTCATAACAAAGATTCCAGTATTATATACACCATTGCCGGAAACGCTGCTACCGCAGTCGATGATCAGTCCACCCTCCATAGTGAAGGTTCCATCATTATTTACACCGCCGCCACTGCCTGCGCTACCGCCGGTCAATCTGCCGGGTTCTTCTGTGCCACTGTCTTTCAGGGTTAACGTGCCGTGGTTCGTGATAACACTTCCCGCACCAACCGCATCAATGATATAGCCGTTCAGGTCAATGGTGACATTCTTTCCCGATGCAACTACCACACATTCCTTGGTATCCTCTATCAGTTTAATCTCCGCTGCGGATGATGCAACGTTGATGGCTTTCTGAAGGGTCGGATACTTTGTGGAACCAATTTGTGCAACATATTCTACATTCTTTTTCTGCACCTTGTAATCGGCATTACCCTGTGCATTCGGTACGCAGACATAGCCGACTGCAAGATAATACCGATTCACTTCCTGCGAGAATTGTCCGCCGGAAACAAAGATTCTACCATAGTCCTTTAGAATCTCTCCACGAATGAGGCCATCAGTGATAGTAACGGTTCCGTCTGCACTGTAAAGTCCGTTACCTTCCGTTTTTGCACCACAGCCAGTGATGGTACCGCCGTTTATGGTGATGGAACCGCTCACGTTATAAATACCGCCACCGTAACTGTTTGCCTCGCAAGCGGAAATTGTGCCTTCTGTCATTGTGACCGTTCCGGTGTTATTGTAGATACCGCCGCCGGTTGACGATGTGCAGGATTTTATGGCACCGCCTGTTATAGTGACATTGCCAGCATTATAAATACCACCGCCGTTATTGTTTACTGTGCAGTAGGAAATTGTACCTCCGGTCATTGTAAGTGTTCTGGCTCCATTGTAGATACCGCCGCCGATTGACGATGTGCAGTAGGAAATTGTACCGCCTGTCATTGTAAGTGTTCCGCTGTCATTGTAGACACCGCCACCATAATGTACTGATATACAGTCTTTTATTGCACCACCATTTATTGTAATGGTGCCATTAAAATTATAGATACCGCCACCGGCTGAGATTGAGCTAGAACCGCAACGAGCGATTGTTCCATCAACCATTGTGACTGTGCCGCTACTATAGTTATAAATGCCTCCATAACTACAATCTGTAATGGTACCACCCTCTATGGCAATGGTGCCACTAGCATTATAGATGCCTCCGTAACCAGCGCTACTATAATTATAGAACTTCTTTATTATTCCATTGGTCATAGTGACATGGCCACCGTCATTATAGATGCCGCAATAGTTACATTCTGAAATGACACCGCCGTTCATAGTGAAGTTGGCTTCTCTGGCATTATATACAGCGCCACCGCGTTGTGCTGTGCAGCCGGTAATGGTACCGCTCTCCATAGTAAAGCTGGCCTCAATGTAATTATAGACACCGCCACCATAGTTGCCGCCATTGCCGCCGGTGATTTTGCCGAGTGCGTCCTCACTGGAATCCCGGAGCGTCAGTGTGCCATAGTTGGTGATAACACTGCCCTGATTTCCACCGTTCAAGGTATGTCCATTCAGGTCGAGAATGATGTATTGGCCGCTGTTAACCGTCACACATTCTGTAATATCTTCTGTCAGCCGGATTAGCGTGGGCGCTGCCTTGCTTCCCGTGGAGGCATCAATTATGCTCTGTAAAGTTTGCCCATTGGTATCCACGGCTCCTGCACCGTTCGGATTCTCTCCAACGCTCAGATAGGTTACCGACCAGTTATCGGTTTCTGTGCCATTGGCGCGTACACTAAATTTATAAATTCCTTCCTCCTCTGGTATAATGGAAGCAACTGTACCGGCAGGAACGTTCTTCACGATACCAAAGTCTTTCTTGGCTTCTTCGTTGCCCGAATATGGGTCAGGATCCGTCCCGGCCAGCTCAATAATATGATAGTCATAGCTTGTGGCTTCCGGGACATCCTCCCAGCTCAGCTTAATTTTATCACCTGCTTTGGCGGTAATTTTATTATCATCAAGCTTATCATTTTGTCCAACCGCAACGCCATTGAGCAGAAGTATTGGCGCATTGTACACCATGATATAAGCTAGTGCCCAGCTGCCCTCGCGTCCAGATTCGGATACTGCACAAACGCCTAATTTATAAAGCTCTCCTTCTGTAGTAAAGGCGGGCAAGGAGGGGTTTGTAGTTTCCGCTCTATCATAGATTGCTGTGCCCGGTTCATCCGGGTTGTCAGGATCTCTGGTTCCCGGATCATCCAGTGCTTTCAATGTATAGCGATATTTTGCCGCACCGTCCACTGCCGTCCAGCTCAGACTGAGAGAATCGGAGGCATGAAGAAGCAGATTATCTTTGTATTTTTTTTCAACATTTTTGCAGAAGGAACCAACATTTACCTGATTTATCACAATTTCCGGCGGGAGAAGACGTTCTTCCTGCGTTTGGGTGCTGTATTTGGCCCAATAAGTATCCCGGGCAAGATTCCCACGTTCTTCATACGTTGATTCATCGCATTCCTCAAAATTTTTTGCCCAAATAATTGCGGCTTCATAGGCACCCTGGGCTGAATTTTCAACAGACTTTAGTTCTTCATAAACAGGATTCAAATTGGTTTCCAGCAAATACTTTATGAAGTAGAGCAGTCCCACCCAGGTTGCGCTGTCAAGACTGTTGGTAGCACACCATGCAAGGAGCTGAGCATAACGCCCCAATGCAGTTGTATCACCTTTCTTCCGAGGCGTACTGGAATCGTGTGAGTTGTTAGCAGTACTTTCATTATAAAGCGTAGGCGAGAAGGAACCACCGGTCTGCTTATGCATATTCCCGAGAACACCGCAGGCTGCTGCTGTATTGAGACCCAGATTGCTTGTCATATAGTGATAAACAACATTTTCGTTATCTGAATCCGATGGCAGCGTTGTAGAGCTTCTGTCATCAATATTGGCAACCTTTAGATATATCTGACCGCCGCAAATCCATGTTCCGCTGCCGGTATATGCTGCAACATAAATCTTCACCCACTGATTCTGTTTCAGCGCTCCTGTCAGATCTGCTTGCTGAAGCCAGATATGCCTATCTGTTTCAGTATGATTATAAATCAAATCTCCATTTTCATCATTGTTTGTCGGATCGGGTTCTCCGTACAGTACCTTTGCGCGTACTTGGTACTTTTTCGCGTTTTCCACCGCATTCCAACGAATATATACGCCTCCGTATTGAACAGTGGTTCTATCTTCCTTTTCAAACTGAATTTTTTTTAATAATGAAGTTTCAATTGAAAAATTGACGTTTCGTGTCACAGATTTTCCAGTAGAATCCTCTGCGGTTATTTGCAGTGTATAGCTGCCTACACCCAATTCTGCAAAGATGAGCTTATTGTTGATATCGGATTCTTTTAGTGAAACGCTTTTACAATTCGGTTTTATTTCCACAGATTTAAGCTCTTTTCCATTTTGAAGGAACCGACCAATGACACGCTTAATATTATTATTTGAAGTAATGGAGCCGGTTATATCATGGCGACCTTGATAGACAATAGCACCGATTTCATCAACATTTATCTTTAATTCAGAATTAATAACTTCCAGATAAGATGAACCTGTCCGGATGATTGACCCATTACTATTATACGCAGCAACATATATTTTTAGCCATCGTTCTGATTGGGTGGATTTTAGTGAGAATAAATCTGATTGTTGAATTTGATACTGTGGCTGCGTTATTGATGATGAGTTACAAAGTATTATTGTGTTTGCATCGTCACTTTCGCTAGTGTTCGACATATCCGGCTCTCTGTCCATTAGCAAAATTATGACTTGGTACTTAGTAGCATTTTTTACCGGTGTCCACGAAATGGTTGTAGTTCCGTATGGAATAGCTGAGCCACTTGGTTTCGTAAACTGAATGCTGTCTCGCGGATTTTTGGCGGTTAACTGTACGGTGTAAATATCAACATTTTCCCAGTGATCCCATCTGACATGATATCTATCCATATTATGTGAGTTAATAATTGGAATATTGGCTGAGTCGTAGCCGACACAAATCTCGGTATGATTGTTACTATCATAAAATACGGGGCTGCCTTTATAGACGGTATCATTTGACGCTTCAACGTCGACACCTCTTTTGGCTGTATCTCCAAAATATCTTCTCAGAGTAGGGGTGAATGTCCATGATACACTATGCTCGCCATTTGAAATATTATAATACCAGCCGTTTGCACTAATATCCTGAGGCATTCCACCTGCGGCAATACATTGAGAAGCATAATTTGCACAGTCTCCACCATCAGGATTAAAGTTATAGTAATTATAGTTATTGTAGAATTCAGCATAGATTTTTTTACCATCAGCTTCTTTGTTTACATATTCATCTGCATAAGCAGCAGCTTTATCAGGGCTATAGTTCGCATAAAAATTTGTTGTACTCTTTCGTTTTGGCGGCGATATATTGTCTATGGTTGTACTATCAACAGGATTTATTTCCTCTGATTCCTCCAGTTGAGAATGAATTTCCTCTATTTCTTGGATTGTTGATTCCGTAATGGTACACATACCGGACAAATCAGATTCATCATATTCATCCAAAATTACAATATAGGAATTGTTGTTTTTTTGAAGCGTGATTTTATGATAAACACCAAAACCGGAAACATCTGTTGTTACGATATCATCATTGACATCATCATAATCGAAGAATGTCCATTCATAAACGTATACCGTAATGGTTCCGTCTTCATTTTGAATTACATGGTCTTTATCAAGTGTTGCAGTGATTTCTGCATCTGTAATTTGTATTTCAGTACGCGACTGAAATTCTTTCATACCTTCTGCGCGCTCAATCGCTTCTTCATTTACGGATTCACTGCTGACCAACGGTGCAGCTGCACTTTTTTTCTTTGGCTGGGGAATCTGCTCTTGGGAACTGGTAATCAATTCGGTTTCTCTTTCAGTAAAATACGCATCAATGATGTCGTCAATACTCGTATTGGAGGGTGCGGACTTCGTCGCGGGACGGGTTGGAGAAACACTTGTGTTGTTTTCGGCTTGATTCGCTGAACCAAACCATTCTTCGGTTAGTGTGTGGCAATTTTCAACGGTATCATTGAATTCGCTGGAATCTTCGGATATTTCTATTTCTTCCGATGTCACTTCCGGGCGCATATCTTCTGCCGCAGATACATTTCCCTGCAAGCCAGCCAACATACTGACCAACATGGAAACCGTTAGAAATAGGGATATCCATTTTTTTAGTGTTTTCATAAAATTTGTCCTTTCTCTATATATTTTTGGCTAACGACATTGCTTTTTTAAAAATTTTCCTCCTTTCTGAAACAACAGCGCAGCAGCTCGGCTGCCACGAAGAGTTCAAGCTTGAATTTGGTAAGCCCAAACGATAAATCAGCGTTGTTTTGAACATTACCATTAAATACAGTATATTATATCAAATATCCTTAGTCCAGGAAATTTCTGGAAATTTATAAACAATTTAAAACGCAAATTTTCACTAACTATAATACATAAGTGATCCATTTTTGCTGTTGTTGCGAAAAATGCTTGGTTTTTCGCGTTAAATTTTTTCGTTGGATAATTCCTAGAGAATTTAGGTGATATATGCCCCTGCATTAAAACTGCTCCCAGAGGATGAGCATAGCAACTTGCCGGACTGACCCAAAATCATTTTGAATAGTCAAAGCAGTATTTGTTGACAAAAAGTGATAACAATCAAAAGTTGCAAAAAACAAATAAAAACAGGGCAAAACATAGAGTTTTGCCCTGAAAAAATGGTCCGGGTTGCGGGACTTGAACCCACGGTCTCTTGGTCCCAAACCAAGCGCGATACCAAACTTCGCTAAACCCGGATATTGTGTTAGAGCTGCGGGATAATCCTCTCGCGGCGTACTCCTATTATAGCGGATATATATGGTAATTGCAAGGGAAAAATAAGGCACTTTCTGCCCCAAAAGAGGGATTGAAGGCAGTTTTATATGGTTAGAGCGGGCGGATGGTGACTTCGCCGGAGGATATTTTGGCGCGGGCACCATCGGGGTATTCGACTAGGAGGGCGGCTTCGCGGTCGCAATCCAGGGCGAAGGCCGGTTTTGCTCCTGTGGGGCGGAGTATCTGCACGGGCTTTCCAAGGGTGATGCAGCGGCTGCGATAGCGCTCCATGATGGTGTCCTGCTCTGTGAGCATCGTTTCCTTCAGGCGGTACATGGCGCGGACAATGGCGGCGGTCAGGGCGTTGCGATCAGGGGCTTTGCCTGTCTGCATGGCAAGAGAGGTGGCAATTTCCGAGATTTCCGGGGGAAAATCCGAGGGGAGCTGGCAGCAGTTCAGGCCAACGCCTACGACAATATATTCTGCCCTGCCGCTTTCCATCTCTACGAAAAGCTCGGTCAGAATGCCGCAGAGCTTTTTCCCGTTGGCCATCAGGTCATTGACCCATTTGATATCGGCGCACAGGCCGGTTTCCTCTTCAATGGCATCGGCGATGGCCAGCGCGGCAGCAGCCGTGAGGTGCATCACCTGTGCGGGCAGCACATCCGGGCGCAAAAGGACACTGAAATAAATGCCCATACCCTCCGGGGAATGGAAGCTTCTCCCCAGTCGGCCACGTCCCTTGCTCTGTGCCTCTGTGACGATACAGGTACCCTCCGGCGCTCCGGCAGAGGCAAGCTGCTTTACCAGATCGTTGGTGGATTCCACCTGCGCAATGACCGCAACACTATCCTGCCACGGATGGCCGGACAGATGGTGCCGAATTTCCTCCTCTGACAGGTGGGAGGTCGCAGAAATCAGGCGATAGCCCTCTTTTTGACGGGAGGCAATTTCATAGCCCTCTTTTCGCAGGGCATCCACTGCCTTCCATACGGCGGTACGAGAAATATGCAGGCGCTCTGCAATTTTTTGCCCGGAGATTGGGGCATCACCAGAGCGCAGAAGGGACAATACCTCATGCTTTGTCATTACCATTACCATTACCTTACCTTAATCGAGAAAATATAACACAAAGGCCGCCAATGACCAAAATTGCACCCAGCACGACAAATACGATCCATGCCGCATTGCCGGAGGCTGCTTCCTCCCCGGAGTCTTCCTCTACAGGGGCATCCTCCATATAATCCTCATAAGCCTCCATCAGCTCCTCCTCATCCACCGGCTGGGGTGGGCGGGAGAGAAGATTTCGGCACTGGCGTGCGCGTTCCAAATCCGGCCTGTCCACATAGAGCTTGCCCGGTTCCTCATGCCCCGGCAGTACGCGGACAAAAATGCCGTTGCCCGCATAGGTGTAGCAGACAATCTCCATTCGATAAAGCAGCTCGGGCAGCTCCCATGCGCTGTCACCGACCGTCTCCTCCAAAAAAACCGGGTCAAGCGCAGGCTTGGAGGGGAGCGTTTCTACCAGCGGCGTGCCGCAATCCGTGCAGACGGTAAAGCCCGGACGGTATTCACTTTTACATTTCGGACACCACATCAGGCTCACTTCCTTTCTACCCTTACTTTGCCACAAATCCTCCCAAATGTCAAACATTTTTCCGCACGTTGCATTTCGTGTCGGAATATGCTATCATTATAAAAACTATAGGAGGCAATGCATCATGCGCGTTATCGTTACTGTTTACGGCCTTGACCGGGTTGGCATCATCTATGGAGTATGCCGCCTTCTGGCACAGGCGAATATCAATATTCTGGACATCAGCCAGACCGTCATGCAGGAGTTTTTCACCATGACCATGCTGGCCGATATGTCCGCTGCTACGCAGGAGCTGACCGCCATCCGCGCTCAATTAAACGAGCTTGGCGAGGAGCTGGGCGTTCACATCCGCATCCAGAGTGAGGATCTCTTCACTGCCATGCACACTGTCTGAGGAGGCCGCCATGCTAACCAATGCCGAAATCATGCAGACTGTGGATATGCTGGATCACCAGAAGCTGGATATCCGCACCATCACCATGGGCATCTCCCTGCGCGACTGTGCAGACCCCGATCCCAAACGCTGTGAAGAAAATATTTATGAAAAAATCTGCCGCTGCGCGGAAAAGCTGGTACCTACCGGCTGTGCCATCGAAGCGGAACTGGGTATCCCCATAGTCAATAAACGAATTTCCGTTACCCCCATAGCGCTGGTCGCCGAGAGCTGCCAGTGTGAAAGCTATGTTCCCTTTGCGCAGGCAATGGATCGTGCCGCTGCCAACTGCGGCGTGAACTTCATCGGCGGCTTCTCCGCACTGGTACACAAAGGCATGACCATCGGGGATGAGCGGCTTCTTGCTTCCATCCCGGAAGCACTGGCTGTCACCAATGCGGTCTGCTCCAGTGTCAACGTTGCTACCACCCGTGCGGGCATCAATATGGATGCCGTACAGCGCATGGGGCAAATTATCCGTGAAACTGCCCGCCTGACCGCTGACCGCGATGGCATCGGCTGTGCCAAGCTGGTTGTGTTTGCCAATGCGGTGGAGGATAACCCCTTTATGGCCGGTGCCTTCCACGGTGTTGGAGAGCCGGAATGCGAGATCAACGTCGGCGTTTCCGGCCCCGGCGTGGTGCATCATGCGCTACAGGCGGTTCGGGGCAAGCCCTTTGATGAGGTGGCCGAAACCATCAAGCGCACCGCCTTCCGTATCACCCGCATCGGTCAGTTGGTCGCACAGGAGGCTGCCAAGCGTCTGGGTGTTCCCTATGGCATTGTAGACCTCTCTCTTGCTCCCACCCCCGCAGTGGGCGACAGTGTGGCAAGAATTCTGGAGGAAATGGGTCTGGAAACCTGCGGCACCCATGGCACCACGGCAGCACTGGCGCTGCTCAATGATGCCGTCAAAAAGGGCGGCGTAATGGCCTCGGGTCATGTTGGCGGCCTTTCCGGTGCATTCATCCCCGTATCGGAGGACGAGGGCATGATCGAAGCGGCAAGAGCGGGAAAGCTGAGTCTGGAAAAGCTCGAAGCGATGACCTGCGTTTGCTCCGTGGGTCTGGACATGATTGCTATCCCCGGCGATACCCCCGCCGAAACCATCTCTGCCATCATTGCCGATGAAGCTGCCATCGGCATGGTCAATAACAAAACCACGGCTGTCCGCGTGATCCCCGCCCCCGGCAAGACAGTAGGCGATGAGGTCGCCTTCGGCGGTCTGCTGGGTGCTGCCCCCGTTATGCCGGTGCAGTCGGCCTCCGCTGCTGACTTCATCGCCCGCGGCGGCAGAATCCCCGCACCGCTGCACAGCCTGCGGAACTAAGGAAAACTTTGATGGCGCAATCTGAATGCTATCTTTCATGAAAAAGCACTTGACAATGAGAGAAAAAATATATAAGATAAAACTATGAGAACGATTCTTATTATTCCTCAAAAATTTAAATGAAGGAGATATTTTAATGAAAACTTATAAGTGCAAGGTTTGCGGTGAAGTCTTTACCGTCAACGACAACGAAGAAGCTGTATGCCCCAAGTGCTGCCAGTCCGGTGACAAGCTGGAGGTTCTCCAGAACAAGTATGCCGGCACAAAAACCGAGCAGAACCTCGCCGCTGCTTTCGCAGGTGAGAGTCAGGCCAGAAATAAGTATACCTATTTCGCATCCACTGCCAAAAAGGAAGGCTTTGAGCAGATTTCTGCCATCTTCCTGAAGACTGCTGACAACGAAAAAGAGCACGCCAAGATGTGGTTCAAGGAACTGAATGGCATCGGCTCTACTGCCGAAAATCTGCTTGCTGCCGCCGAAGGTGAAAACTTTGAGTGGACCGATATGTACGAAGGCTTTGCCAAGACCGCTGAAGAGGAAGGGTTTGCCGATCTGGCTAAGAAGTTCCGTCTGGTTGCCGCCATTGAGAAGGCACATGAGGAGCGCTATCGCGCCCTGCTGCACAATGTAGAGGCTGCCCAAGTCTTTGCAAAGAGCGAAGTCAAGGTTTGGGAATGCCGTAACTGCGGCCACATCGTTGTCGGCACCAACGCCCCTGAGATCTGCCCGGTCTGCGCACATCCGCAGTCCTATTTTGAGATTCACGCAGCGAATTATTAATTCTTTGCGTGTTAACTACCGAAGGGAAATATAGAATCAGCCGCAGTCAGGTGTATTGCCAGACTGCGGCTGAAATGGTTTACAGAGCAAAAATTTTAATTTACTTTTCCTCCAGCAGCTTATTCAGCTCGGCCATGAAACTGTTGATGTCCTTAAACTGGCGGTAGACAGAGGCGAAGCGGACGTAGGCGACCTCGTCCAGAGGCTTGAGGCGCTCCATAACCAGTTCGCCGATGTAGGAGGTTTTCACTTCCCGCTCCAAAGAGTTTTGAATGATTTGTTCGATATCAGAAACGGCAGCTTCCATTGCGGGCAGACTGACCGGGCGCTTTTCGCAGGCGCGCACCATGCCGTTGAGAACCTTATTTCGATCGAAGCTCTGGCGGCTGCCATCTTTTTTTATCACCACAATGGGGAGACTTTCCACTGTCTCATAGGTGGTAAAGCGCTTTTGGCAGGACAGGCATTCTCTCCTTCGGCGAATGCTGGTGCTATCCTCCGAGTGGCGGGAGTCGATAACCTTGCTTTCCTGATAGCCGCAATAAGGGCATTTCATGGGGAACATACCTCCCTTTTGTTATATTTATTCTATTATACCAAGAATTTGAAAATATGTCCAGTACAATTATGCTTGTGCCAGCAGACAATCCATGACTTCATGCAGACAGGCAGGTGTAACCGCGCCATCGGACAGATGGCGGAGAATGGTCAAAATACGGCTGCCCATTGGGGTCACACCCCGAATTCTTCCGATGTCAGGCTTGCGGTTATGCGGGGTATAGAGCAGAATCTCCACACCGTAGATTTCCAGAGAACCGCCGTCAAAAAGAACATCATCGGTAAGCAGATAATATTCCAACCGCAGCTGATCGCCGGATGTCGTTTCCACCGGGACACAGCTATAGAGCATTCTTCGACTCATGCCATCACCTCCTTTCTCTAAACCATGTCGTATGCCCATTAGAGCACAGCACGGATAGAAAAGAAAGAGGAAAATATCGCATAATTCGACATTGAATTTGTCGATTTTTAGGGAAAATGCGGATGCGTTACCACATTTTGTGTGGAGTATAATTTTGCATCCACAGGAGAAGGTCGAACCGGGGCGAATGATTTTTTTTGGAGGCTTTGCTTTTTTTGTCGGAATGATATATAATAGCTGAGAAAGGAATGGTGCATATGTCGAGGCTTCTTTCTGTGGCGTTGCTGCCTGCGCTGGTGCTGCTCTCTTATATCTACCGTCTGGACACAATTGAAAAAGAGCCGTGGCAGCTTTTGCTTAGGTTATTTTTCTTAGGCTGCCTGTGCGCACTGCCGGCCTCTGTGCTGGAATGGGCGGGGGCGCGAATGATTGCGCGGGTGCGCGATCCGTTAAACTATCTCATGCTGAATGCCTTTGCGATCGTTGCAGTTGCTGAAGAGGGCTGCAAATATGTGGCACTCTCAACAACATGGAAGAATCCTTCCTTTGATTATCGGTACGATGCGATTGTCTATGCTGTGTGCGTGTCGCTGGGCTTTGGCGCACTGGAAAATGTGCTTTATGTGACGCGCTACGGCTTTGCCACCGGCATTTTCCGTGCCTTCACCTCGGTACCGGGGCATTGCTTCTTTGGCGTATATATGGGCTACTGGTTCGGAAACGCAAAATATGCCGAGTTTTATAGCCTTGGAAGCCTCAGATGGCAGCGGCTTTTGGCACTTCTTGTGCCGGTGATTCTTCACGGTTTTTACGATTTTTGTTGCTTTATGAGTGGCAATCTCCTGTTTGTTTTGCTATTCTACGGGTTTTTGATTGTATTTTTTATGGCTGCAATCCGTTGTGTCCGCAAAGCCTCGGCCTGTGATGTGCCGGTGCGTTTGCATACAATGGATAAGAAAGGATTTCTATGAACGATCGAGAGGTTT
Organism: Faecousia sp.; assembly: GCA_045601345.1. Classification (GTDB taxonomy): domain Bacteria; phylum Bacillota; class Clostridia; order Oscillospirales; family Oscillospiraceae; genus SVMC01. Next base: position 27,206 of record JAZRZL010000056.1, read on the forward strand.
CTGAGCTTCGGCGGCATCTGCGCCCGGAGCGGCACAGTATTTCCGCTGTTTACGGCTGCTATGTCACAGGAAGCGGCGAGCAGAGAGAACGTTTTCAATTCTCTATGGGGGAGCTGAGTCAGGATGAACAGGAGAATTATCTGAATCTCCTGAAAAAGACCCTGTCCGGCTCCATGAACCGCAGTCTTACCGATGTAGTGTTTTCTACAAAGCAGGTGGCGGATTCTGACGAGCATCGGCTTTTGATGCGTCTGCGGGATTCTGAGCTGAAGGATGAGGCGGCAAGAGGAGAGCTGTTCGATAAAATTTCGGCAACTGTCCGCATGGAGGACAATTACCTGATTCTCTGCGCCTGTGACCGCTATGATGTTCCCCGCAGAGCGAAGGATGATTTTACGCTGGAGGACAGCGAAGAGGTCTTTACATATTATCTGTGCTGCATCTGCCCGGTGAAGCAGGGAAAGACCCGCCTGAACCACGACCCCGAGCTTGGCGGCTTCCGCTTCCAGCCGGGACTTTGGAGCGCGGCAGCACCGCAACTGGGCTTTGTGTTCCCGGCCTTTGACGGCAGACGGAGTAATATCTACAGTGCGCTCTATTATTGCCGCGACCAGAAGGATTGCTATGCCGAGCTTGTGGAGCAGCTTTTCCATACGACCGCGCCCATGCCCGTTTTGGAGCAGCGGCAGACCTTTGCCTCCCTCCTGAGCCATACGCTGGAGGAGGAATGCAGCCTGTCTCTGGTGCAGACCGTGCAGGAGCAGTTGGGAGACCTGATGGAGGCGCACCGCCAGAGTAAAGAGCCGGAACCGCTGACCATGTCTGCCCGACAGGTCGAAAGCCTTCTCAAGTCCTGCGGTGTATCAGAATCGCATTCAGAGAAATTTGCAAAGGAATGTGACGATGCCTTCGGTGAAGGGGCGGTGCTGTCCCCCCGCAATCTGGTGGAGAGCCGGATGCAGCTTCGCACCCCCGATGTGGTCATCAACGTCAGCGCCGGACGCAGTGACCTCCTCCAGACCCGTACCATCGGCGGTGTCAATTACATCCTCATCTGCGCCGATGAAGGGGTGGAGGTCAACGGCATCGACATCCGCTTCCCGGAAAAACAGGAATAACCCATGCCATGAAAAAGCTCGTACAGGAACAGGAAAACTGTCCACTGTACGAGCTTTTGTTACTTATTAAGCTTCCAGATAGCGCATGATGATGGTGGCGATCTGTGCACGGGTGGCTGTATTCTTGGGGGCAAGCGTGGTCACACCGTTGGACTTGATGCCGGTGATAAGTCCCTCGGAGACAGCCCAGGTCATGGCATCCCTGGCATAGGTGCCGACCTTTTCTGCATCCGGGAAGTCCAGCGTGCCGGCGACTTCAGGGGGATTCTTATAGCGGTAGAGAATGGTGGCGATCTGCTCTCTGGTAATCTTATTGTCGGGCTTGAAGGTGCCGTCATTGTAGCCATTGACAATGCCGTTTTCTGCTGCCCAGGCAACAGCGTTAGAGAAGTATTTGCCAGTGGGAACATCCGAGAAATCAGCAGGGGCTTCTATAGCAGGTTCACCCGCCACGCGGTAGAGGATGGTCACAAGCTGTCCTCTCGTCAGGCTGCCGGAGGGGTTAAAGAGCATATCGGAGGTGCCATTCATCAATTCGTTTTCATAGGCATAGGCCACAGCATCCTTGAACCAGTCGCTGGCCTTGACATCCATGAAGCTGCCGACTACAGGATTGCAGTCATAATAGACTGTGGCATTACAGTCATAGAGTGCATTTTCTCTGTTTTCAATTGCCTTCCACTGGGTGTGGCTGCCTTCATAGAAAATAGATTTTAAATTTTCACAGCCCCAAAATACGTTATAGCCAAGATAGGAGAGACTTTCGGGGATGTAAATCCAGTTCAGGTTTCTGCATTCATCAAATGCCCAGTCAGAAATTATGTTAATCCCATCCGGGAGGGTAACACTTTCCAGGGCAGTGCAGCCCCAAAACGCTTCATACCCAATGGTTTCAAGATTTTCGGGAAAGTCCACAGAAGTGAGACGTTCACAGAAGGCAAATGTATATTCTTCAATATTGGTAAGTTGATCCGGAAGGTTGATTGATTCCAGATTGTAGCAGTTATAAAATACACTATAACGCATGGAGGTAAGGCTCTCCGGAAGCGTTACGTCCTCCAGATTATAGCATTCGCAGAATAAAGCCTGTGGAAGCTCTGTGATTCCCTCCGGGATGGTAATACTTTGGAGAGCTTCACAATGGTAGAAGGCACCTTCACCGATGGAGGTTAGGGTGGAGGGCAGCGTGACCTTCTTTAAAACATAGCAATAGTTAAAAACATCGGAGCCAAGTACTTTAATGCCTTCGGGAATCACAGCCTCCCGCACACTGGATTCCGAAAATGCGTAGGAGCCGATCAGTTCAATGGGTTTTCCGTTCAGTTCTGCCGGAATTTCCAGTAAGGAACGTCTACTTCCAGTGTCCGTAAGCGAATTGATCATTATCTTGCCGCATTTGCCATCTTTGACGTAGTTGAACAGATCATCATAATAGTTGGTGCCAGTAAACGTGACAGGAATTGTCTCAAGGATAGACGGCTCATCCCAGTCATTGTAGATAAACATTGCATCCCATTGCTTTTTGGTGCCGGTAAATTCTATGCTGGATAGCGCATTACATCCGCCAAATGCCCAAGGGTAGATTTCTTTTATGCTGGAGGGAAGGACAAGTGAAGTCAAGCTGGTGCATCCGTAGAACAGACTGCCGTTGATCTGCGTAACGCCAAAGGGAATCTCCATCTTTGTCAGGCTTTCGCACCAACAGAAGGCTCCCTCTCCCAATGTTTGCACAGAATCGGGAAGCGAAATATTTTGCAGCCCATAGCATGAGGCAAAGGCATCTGTGCCAATCGCAGTCAGATTGTCAGGAAGAAGCACACGGGCTAGATTGTAGCATTCAGTAAAAGCGGAGGCAGGAATTTTCTGAACGCCCTGCGGAATGACAATGGAGGTTATCGCGGAATTGTAAAATGCCGCTTCGCCGATGGAAACAACAGAATCCGGCATACTTACAGATTGTAAATTGAAAGCCCCCATGAAAGCGACCTCCGCAATTTCCGTGACCGTGGACGGAATTGCATAGCTCCTTGTGGTAGCGCGTGGAGGATACTGGATCAGCTTCGTCATGTCCTTAGAGAACAGTACGCCGTTTTCGCTGGCAAAGTAGGGGTTCTCACTGCTTACTGTAATTGAGGAAGCCGATGAAAGCGCCTGAATTCCTATATTGGATACATTTGGGGAGAGTACAAATCGGATGCCGTTTTCACCGTAGTAGCCCAAAAATGCATAATCCCCGATGGATACAACAGAATCCGGGATGTTGACGGAGGTAAGATTCCAGCAGCCTTCGAATGCGCCCTCTCCGATTGAGACGATATTGTTGGGAATGGAAATTGAGGACAGACCGCAGGAATAGAACATATACGGAGGAATTGCCGTCATGCCCTTTGGAATCGTCACATTTTGCAGGCTCACGCACTCCTCAAAGATCCACGATCCGCACTCGGTCAGGCTGTCAGGAAGGTTAACGGATGCAAGGCCGTAGCAATAGCAAAATGCGCTATCTCCAATAGAAACGACACCATCAGGAATTTTGACGGATGTAAGATACCAAGCGTTTCTGAATGCAAAATCGCCGATTCTTTTCACGCCACTGGGAACGGTGTAGTTCTCAGCCTCCTTGGCAGGCGGATAGTTGAAAAGAGTACGTTTATCCTTTGAAAATACCACGCCATCTACAGAGCAGAAGGTTCTGTTGCTGGAGGATACGTGGATATCGTTCAGAGAGGAACCGGAAAAGGCTTCGGGATCCAGCGCTGTGACGCTGGCAGGAATACGGATACTTTTCAGGTTTTCACAGCCGGCAAATGCATAAGAACCAATATAGCTGAGATGTTCAGGAAGAATCAGCGTTTCCAGTTGGTAAAATCCGTCAAAACACCAGGCAGCCAATGCGGCAACGCGCATACCGTTGACATATTTGGGGACATAGATTTCTGTTGCGTCTGAATACTCATAATAATAGGAGATCGTACAGGTGCCATCGCCGTTATCCCAGGCGTAGTATTTGTCGCCATAATAATCTTCGGCAGATGCGGTGCCAGTCATGCCTGCGAATAGCGCAAAGACCAGGCTCAGAGTGAGAAGAATGCTAAGTAGTTTTTTCATAACACATATTCCTCGTATAATAAGATTTGCAGAAAGATTTGAGTGTATCTGCATAGTACACTGAATCAAATATCAGCAGGTTTTGAGTTACCCGTGATACAATAGCTGTAGGACAGCAGGGTCAAGTTCTTTTGTTCCTTGTTG
>JAZRZL010000057.1:0-4276 GCA_045601345.1 Faecousia sp.
AAAAAATTCATGGCCTACAGTTTTTCCCAAGAATACAGCAATATCACATTCGGCATGATTGAATCATCTGATGCATGATTAATAAATATGCTACTAATATAGAATTTTATCTGAGGGAATTTACACACAATTTAGGACTTGACTACTCACGCCTATACCTCCATTAACATATTGAGGTATTTTAAAGAAGGAATCGCTCCGTATTTTCCTAGGAGATAATTCTTTTCATAGCTCTCATCCTTCCTGATTTTTGCCCCCGCATCATCGACAAAGTCTGCAAGAGAATAAAGCGTAGATATGCCATAATGATCTTTTTCGACAAACCATATTTCATCACGCCGGAGAAGATTGTTGGACAACTGCCAAGCATCATGCGTTGTAAAAATCAACTGCGCATGGTTCTTGTTGATTTCTTGATCTAAAAATGCAATCAATACAGTCCTGACGAGCAGCGGATGCAGACGGGCATTTAGTTCATCAACGAACATTAAGCTTCCGTTTTTAAGAACATCCTGAAGGATTGGATATAACGAAAACATTTTTAAAGTACCTGCGGATTCTTCTTCAAGAGGAAGCATTACAGTTTCGTCAGAGTCCACGATTTGATGAATTGCCCGAATATCATACTGCTCCTCCTGCTCCTTTTCTGCCTTTACTTTTTCAATATGAAAGCCAATGATAGAGGGATCAAATGACGAAAAATATTTTACTACGTTGCTTTGTATCTCGTGATCGGTAACAAATCCGTCCGGAAGCGCTCTGGATAGGAACAGATTTTCCATCGGATTTCCAAAGTTTGTAAAATCAAGATTTGAAAACCAATCGCGTATATATTTCAGCCTTGCAATTTTTAGCTTCGCGCCAAGGGAGACAGCCAGTGTTTCTTTTTCCAGCGCAACCTGTAGGTTTTCCCGGTTTTTTGCGGGGATTCCGCTATAATCGCATCCATTTTTGCTGCGATAGAAAATCCTTTTAAAGCCATGGCGGGTGCTTTTTGACTTATAGTTGAGCCACTCCTCCGTAATACCGTCGCTGTCTAAGGAAAAACCATAGTTATATGTCCTTTCTGCGGCATCCGATCCACCCACAAAGAAAACCTCAAAAGTGGATGCGGCGTTCTGGCTGGATTTATCAAAGAGGAAGGGCGTTGTTTTCAATCTGTTTGAGACAGTGCGCTTGCTGCTGTCTTCGCCGCCATATCCAAAGGAAAAGATGACATACTGTGCCATAAACTGAAAGGCTTCATACACATTAGATTTTCCGCTGGCATTTGCGCCGAAAATTGCGGCAACAGGAAGAACTTTTTCATTTCCAATAGAAATCACATGATGATTATATTCTGAAATTTTTGTTGCCGTCAAGTCTAAGCTTACCTCTTCACGAAAAGATCTGAAATTTTTGAAATTAAATTGTAACAGCATAAGCAACCCTCCTTTATACTCTGCCACTCCTAGTATACGCCAAAAACGGGAAAAGTCAACACCTAATTGAGAAAAATTCTCAAATAGATGTTGACTTTTTGCGGATATGGGTAATAATCAAATCAGCCTAAACGAAATAGCGAAAGCACAAGCCCGTAAATCACACTGGCGCTGATGCCGTAAACCAGCACCGGGCCTGCGATGGAGAACATTTTGACTGCGGTGCCGGTGACCAGACCTTCGGCTTTGAATTCAATGGCGGGGGAGGCGATGGAGTTTGCAAAACCGGTGATGGGTACCAGCGTGCCTGCGCCTGCGTGCTTGGCCAGATCATCATACAGGCTCAGGCCGGTGGCAAGTACGCTCAGAAGAATCAGGCTGCATGAGGTCAGCATCCCCGCATCGGTTTTGTCCAGCCCCAGCGCCTGAAACCCGTTCATAATGAGCTGCCCCACAACGCAGATGAGACCGCCAATTACGAAGGCAAGGAGCAGGTTTTTCCCTATGGGCGATTTCGGGCTGATGGAATCCACGTATTCTTTATATTGCGCTTTCGACATTTTCATGGCAGCTTCCTCCGTTGAAGTTGTTTTCCTCAGTTTTCCACGAATTTTGCGGATTATTCCTGCAACGCCTTGCGGATCGTGGGGGAATTGTGCTATACTTTTCTTAGTATTTGGGAAAGGCGGTTTTTTATGAAATATGTAAGATTAGGCAAAACAGAGCTTATGGTAACCAAGCCGGCTCTTGGCTGTCTGCCTCTCCAGCGGTGCAGTGTGGAGGATGCGGTGAAGCTGCTTCGTGCCGCCTACGATGGAGGCATCAATTTTTACGATACGGCCAACGCTTATACCGACAGCGAAATGAAAATCGGTCTGGCCTTGCACGATGTCCGCGATAAAATTATCATTGCCACAAAGAGCATGGCAAGAGATTATGATGGCGTTCTGAAAAGCGTGGAGCAGAGCCTGCGCATGATGAAAACAGACTATATTGATCTGCTTCAGCTCCACAATCCCGATACACTTCCTGACCCCAATGATGCCGGAGGCGCTTATGCCGCCGCCATGGAGGCCAAACGCCGTGGCTGGATCGGCCACATCGGCATCACTGCCCACCGCAGAACCGTTGCGCAGGAGGCCATTGCATCGGGCTATTTTGAGACGCTGCAATTCCCCTTCAGCTATATTTCCGATGACGGCGACCTCGCACTTGCCCAGCAGTGCAAGGCGGCAGATATGGGCTTCATTGCCATGAAGGGCTTAGCAGGAGGACTTCTCCAGTCTGCTGCGGCCTGCCATGCCTTTATGGAGCAGTATGACAATGTTGTTCCCATCTGGGGCGTGCAAAGGCTGAAGGAGCTTGACCAGTGGCTGACGCTTGCAGAAGAAAATCCTCCCATGGATGAGGCACTGCGCACTATCATAGAGAAGGATCGGACGGTGCTTTCCGGTTCCTTCTGCCGGAGCTGCGGCTACTGTATGCCCTGCCCCGCCGGAATTGAAATCCGCAACTGCGCCCGCATGGATATGCTCCTGAGAAGAAGCCCATGGCAGCAGTATTATACCCCCCAGTGGACAGAAAAAATGGAAAAGATCGAAAATTGTCTTGAATGTGGCCAGTGTGCCTCCCGCTGCCCCTATGGACTGGACATCCCGGCACTGCTCAAATATATGCTCGCCGACTGGAGAAGCTATGGGCAGCAGGTGCAGTCAAAGTAAAGGTCAAATGAATATGCGTAAAAAGTTATCTGCTTTCCTGCCTTATATCCTTGCATTGGCAATCCTCTTTTATATTCTGCCTTTGTGTATCCGTGATACAGGTTCAGGGATGCTCATTATGCTGCTGGTCATTCCATTCCTGACGTTTCTTTGTTCCGTCATTTATGGAATCCGGCAAGGCTTCCAACCTTTGCTTGCCCTTGTCACCGCCATACTGTTTGCACCTACGATTTTTATATTCTATAATGAATCGGCTTGGATATATATTGTGATCTATGCAGTTATTACCCTTGTGGGAAATGGAATTGGCGGGGCATTTTACAAAAAGGAAAAGCGATAGACTGTGGTTTATCTGTACTTTATCTGTAAGACAGGGACTACTTGTTTGCTTATATCAATCCATGGTCGAATATAAGGAGCAATCATAATGTAAGACAGGGGACGGTTCTGTGTCCTGAGGGAAATTGTTCGGTTTTTTAATAGAATTTTACGATAATTTTCAGTAATTCGGCAAAAAAGTTCAAAGACAGAGAACCGTCCCCTGTCCTATGGAGGTGTTTTCATGCAAATATATGAAGTTGTTCATCTTCTAAATGAACATGATCCCAAAAGCATAGGCTTTTTTTCTTCAATTCTAACAGCCAATTCTGCAATTAATATGCTCAGCGGTAAGCCAGGATTCTGTGAAGATAAAAATGGATTTATTATAATCCCCTTTTTTATTGTTGCAAGTAATACTGATGATATAAACGAGTTTTCCGTATATTATCACTCAAAGGATTATTCTTTTGAATTCAATGAGAGAATTGGCTTTTTTACAAACGAAACAGATGCAAAGGCAGCTGCTTCCATTTATAAAAAAATTAATACAAATAAGCCACGAGATCTTGAAATGGAACTAATTGTTAGTAAATGCTTGCTTGATAATGTTTCTTGGATTGATGGCTTTACTTCTGAGTAATATGTATTTAAAAATTGAAAATCTCTAATAACACAGGGGATAATATGAAGTGACTCCCGACTTGCAAAACGTGGATTTACCTGTCATACTATAGTTCCAAGGCCATCAATGACCGGAATTACCACATACAAGGGGGAGTCACTAATGACAAGTATAATCTATATTGGCATGGA